>JAZKYL010000073.1:0-1830 GCA_045612105.1 Eubacteriales bacterium | reverse complement strand
GAAACGCCGCAATCCGCGCGTACCTGCTCAAGCGGTATCCATTTTCCGTAATACGCCAAGATCATCGTAAGCGATGCCGCGCCACATTCGAGCGCTTCCATCTGCATCACGACAGGAACCTTGGCAACACCCTTCTCTATGGGTGTTTTTATTGTGTCTTTGGTCTTTCCCATATTCTTCACCTCAGTTTAGAATAAAGGAAATGGGAGAGATGCGCTCTATTACGATCTCGGCTTTATGTACGCCATCGGCAAAGTCGCCATTCACCTTTACGGCATATACCCATTCGCCTGCGGTAAGTCCGCTTGCGTGGATAGCGTATTCGGAGATTGTATCGTCCACACGCTTCGGCTCGGTGGGAATTTCACTTACCGTGTATTCCTTATCGTCCACACGAACGGTCATGCCGACAGCAATTTTCTCTGCATCGGCTTCCTTCACGTATATCACAGCTTCGCCGTTCTCACAAACGACAGCGGTAGGAAGTGTGGTATCGAGGTGACCAATAAAGCCCCAAACCACCACGCCTGCAAGCAGAATTACGATTGCCGCAAGCACCATCCACACGCCGGGATTGGCTACTCGTATGTATTCGTTGAGCTGTTCGGGCGAAGATACCTTGTCCACGCTCTTTTTTCTGAATAATTGTACATTCATAAATTATTCCTCCGGAAAATTTATTCAAATGTAAAGTGCAAAATTTTTAATTAGATAAGCTCGACGCCGATGCCGATTTCGCAATTGTCAATGGAATAGTGCGTATCACAATCGCACCAAATGTGTTCTCCTGCCAAGAAAAAGGGAGGCTTATATTTACCTTCTTTTGATCCGCAATTGGGACAACTTTGACCGGTAAGTATACGAACCCTTGCGTGAAGAGTAGGACGATTTTTAAGTTCTTTACTATTACCGCAGCCGCCACCTGCAACGGCGTCGAGGTCGTCATCGGAAAGCTCGCCCGATTTGGGGTTGAGCTGTGCGAAGTAGGTAGCCGCCTCGTCAGCGGTCATTTCAATATTGTTTGCCTTTGCGATTTCAAGCAGTTCCTCTGCGGATTTTGCGACTTTTGCCTTTTCGATCATTTCTGCGTTAAAGTTTTTCATAATTAAATCTCCTTTTTAATTTTGCACTTTGCATTCTGCATTTGTTGATACACCGCAAAGTGCAAAAGGTTAGATGCAAGATCTTTTATTGCAAATTTTTCTTGATTGCGAGGATATTCTGTCCGTCCCTGTATTCGTAAGTGATATCGTCCATTGACTTCTTCACCATATAAATACCTAAGCCACCGATCTCTCTTTCCTCTGCGGAAAGGGTTGTGTCGGGATCGGCTTTTGCAAGGGGATCATAAGGTACACCGTTATCAATAAAGGTGATTACCACGGCAAGAGGATCTTCGGTAACCTCCACGCGAACGGTCGCATCTCCCACCTCGGGATTGTATGCGTAGTGGGCGATATTGCCGAAAAGCTCGTCGATGGCAATATCAATCTGCATCTGCACTTTCATCGGGCAATCAAGTGCTTCAAGCTGCTCGTCCACAAAGTTCGTTACAGCTTCAATGTTTTCTACTGTCGCGGCAACGGTTAGTTCTTTCATTGTGCATCCTCCTCTTTTATTTCCATTTTGGTTTTGTATTCCAAACAAAGCATTGTAATATCGTCAAACTGCGGTGCTTCGCCTACAAAATCGTCAATATCCTTCTTAACTGCGGGAAGGATATCGTGGGGTGTTCCGTTCTTCACTTTGTTCAAAATCGCACCAAGTCTTTCCATACCGTATAACTCATTATTTACATTTGTTGCCTCGGTTACACCGTCGGTGTACTGG
>JAZKYL010000072.1:0-6438 GCA_045612105.1 Eubacteriales bacterium | reverse complement strand
ACTTTGATTCAAATCAATACGGGTTCAAAGGACAACATTGGTGTAATTTAAACCTTTTTTCAGGGAAGTTTTTTGACACACTTTTTTTCAAAAAAGTGTGCCGCCGGAGGCATCGCATCTCCCCGCTAAATTGCAATTTATCATCCAAAGCGTTTTTTGCCGGGTTTTGGGTGTTTTTTTATATTACCGGCGAGGGCTCCGAGGATCGAGAACAGAATCGCCGCACCATGGAGGGCGGCAGACTGCCAGAATTCATAGCTTGACGTGGGAAGTCCTCGGAGGATCATTCCCAAGAGCATTGTTACGAGTGTCATCATTCCGCCCGACATAATTCCGCAGAGAAGGGGGGCTTCCTTGACTCTTTTTGACGTAACGAATCCGCCTGCGAACATTGACGGCATAAGCGATACAAGTCCGAGTGGCGAGACCAGGGCGGCGGAGTCGGGATTTGCGTATGCCGCCGCTGTTGCAAGAGTGATAAGAATAATTCCGCAGATGCCCGATGTCAGAAGCCCCCAAAGCGAGCCTTTAAGTGCCGCGCCAAAGAGCGAGCCTTCTTCGGTGTTTTCGTTCCTTCTTGCGAGAGCTGACGGGCGTGAGGGAACTAATCCTTTTTGATGTTTTTTGTTTTGAATCATAATAAAAAACGCCTCCAAAACACATATTTTTGCTAAAATATATGTTAAAGAAGGCGTTTTTATTACAAGAATTTGTCAATCGATAGAGTCCTCTGCCTTGACGTCTACGCGAGCGATAGAGGTCTTGAGGATACGGATCTTTGTGCCGTCGCGGCTGGTCTCGATCACACAGGTCTCTTCCTTGATGCTGACTACCTTGCCGATGATACCGCCGATAGTGGTGATCTCGTCGCCAACCTGGAGATTGTTGCGCATATTTGCGGTCTCCTGGTCCTGCTTTTTCTGCTTGCGGAAGCTGAAGAACATAACTGCGGCGAGGATAACTATCATTACGATGGTTATTATCATTGTACCGCCGTCGCCGCCCGCGGTGAGCATAAGTGCGTTATTAAGCATTTTTGATTTTCCTTTCTGTGGGGTGAATTTATACATCTTTTTTATTTTACTTGCATTTGCTTATAATGTCAATAGGGTATTTGTAAATTTTTTGATTTTTGCAAAGAGTTTGGGGCGACAAATTGAATATTTACGATAAATTAAAAAATTTACGGGACGTATTGCAATTTTCGCCAATATGTGGTATAATTATAAATTGAAGTAGTATATTTTGATAAAAATTTAGAATTGGATTTAATATTATGGCAAAAAAGCAATATCTTGAATGTGGTATAATTATAAATACTCACGGTGTGAGAGGCGACGTGAAGATAGAGTCACTTTGCGATTCTCCCGAGGTTTTGGCATCTCTTGAGCGTGTTTTTGTGCTTGAGAACGGAAGCTACCGTGAGATCGAGGTGCTTCACGCATCGGTTTTTAAGCAGTTTGTCTTGGCGACCCTGGAGGGTATTGACGATATGGACAAGGCGGCTGCTATGAAGGGAACTACTCTTTTTGCTTCCCGTGACGATTTTATTCTTGACGAGGGCGATTATTTTATCGTAGATCTTATTGGTCTGCCTGTTATCGACAACGTTGACGGTAAGGTTTACGGCAAAATAAAGGACGTTATTAATCGCGGCGCGTCCGATATTTACGTTGTCAACACTCCCGCGGGCGAGAGAATGATGCCTGTTGTGGATGAGTTTGTCAAGAGAGTCGATCTTGACAGCGGTGTTTACGTCGAGGTAATTCCCGGGCTTCTCAGTGACGATTGATGGGGTGGGCTGAATGAGATTTGATATAATGACGCTTTTTCCCGATCTTGTAAACACGGTTTTGGGTGAGAGCATAATCGGCAGGGCGCAGAAGAGCGGCGCCGTTGAGATCAACACATACAACATTCGCGACTACTCCGAGGACAAGCACCGTCGGGTAGACGACACTCCTTACGGTGGAGGTAAGGGAATGCTTATGATGGCACCCCCCATATACAACTGCTATTCCGCTATTCTTGAAAAGCAGAAGAGCGTCGGGTTTATATCCGAGAACCGCCGTGTGATCTATATGTCGCCTGCGGGCAAGGTGCTGAACCAAAAGAAGGCTGAGGAGCTGTCAAAGTACGATAACATCATTATACTTTGCGGTCATTACGAGGGAGTGGATCGCCGTATTATCGACGAGATCGTGGACGAAGAGGTTTCGATCGGCGATTTCGTGCTGACGGGCGGTGAGATACCCGCGACCATACTTGTTGACGCGGTCTCAAGGCTTTTGCCGGGTGTGCTTTCGGATCCCGAGTGTTACGAGAAAGAGAGCATTTCTTCGGGAATGCTTGAATATCCCCAATACACCAGACCCTACGAATTTCACGGTGTTAAGGTGCCCGACGTGCTTATCTCGGGGCATCACGCGAACATAGACAAGTGGAGAGACGAGAGTGCCTTGGAGCTGACCGAGCGCAACCGTCCCGATCTGCTTAAAGATAAGGAATAATTAAAAATGAATTTGATCAATTCGGAAAGGAGGACTTATGGCGACCAAAAAGAATAAAGAAAAGGTCTATTTCAGAGGTATATATTGGGCTTTGAATATGTTCACTACTTTTATCTATTCGCTTTTCGCTCATGGCAGAGTAATGGACAAGTGCTTTGGGGATAACAGTCTGTACGAAAGCAGTGTTTGCAATCAATCGTTGGACAAGACCGCTCGATCATTTCAAAAGGGAAAACTTGCGGTATTTGTTGAGTGGTTGATAGAAAAAAGTGTATCTTTACAAGCTATAGGAGCCGTAAGAGCCTTTCTCTCTCAAATTAAATTAAGTGTTTACGGTATTTTTTGCTGTGTTTTTGGTCTGACGACGGTATTTACCTATTACACTACGCTTCTATTGGGCGGTACTCCTGCTCACGGTATATCCTCGGTGGTTGTCGCTGCGGTTATAATTATTTGCTCGATACCTATGATGGTGTCACAGCGTTCGGCGGCAAGCTATATTGCCGAGAGCGGTTTCTTGCGCAAGATCGCGGTATCACTTTTAGGAATACCCGAGGAAAAACTGAAATCGGGTAAGAGACTGGGTGGAACCGGTTATATGCTTTCTGCGGCGGGCTTGGGATTGGTCTGCGGAGGATCGACCTATTTCTGGCACCCGTCCTACATGCCTGTTGTTTTACTGATTATCGTTACGGTCTGCCTGATCTCCGCCAATCCCGAGACCGGTGTACTTATGACAGTTGCTACCGTGCCTTTTTTACAGTACTTCGATATTGGAGATTTCGTATTGATATGCATGGTGGTTGTGACAGCCTTGTCATATATTTCCAAGCTTTTAAGGCACAGAAGAGTCATTACCTTTACTGCCGAGAGTATTATGGTTCTGATCTTCTGCGGATTTATTCTTATCGCAAGTCTGTTTTCGCCCGGCGGAACCAAAAGCCTGCTTGAGGCGGTTCTGGTTATTGTTGTTATTCTTGGCGGATTCTTTACTACTTATAATCTTATGAGAGGTGACAGGCTTCTGTCCTCCTGCACAGGCATAATTGCGGTAACCTTTTCCGTTCTGGCTGTGGTTGGTGTATGGAACGTTTTATACGACGCGGTAGTGGACGGAGTCAAGTACTCTATGAGTGATTACGTTCAGCCTATATTGGAAGGTAACAACCTTTATATCGCAGACAGCGCCGAGGTGTTCGGTGTCTTCGCGGTTATTGCGTTCCCTATTGTTGTTTCTTGTCTTGCCAGGTGCAAGAATGCTCCCAAGGCGATCTTGTGGTTAGTATTACTCGCCTTACTTGTGGCTGCGGTATTTATTTACGGCACGTATGAGACTGTCATTGCAATAATGATCGAGTTTTGTCTGTTCTGGATATTGTACAGTCACAAAACACTGAACGTTGTACTGATATCGCTGATACCGTTAGGTATTATTACAGTCCTTTACCCGTATTTTGCGAATTATTTTGGAATTTACAGCATTGGTGAAGAGATCAGAAGTCTTTTACCCTTGAGCTTCCCCGACGCGCCCAGGTATCACGGAATAGTAGGCAGTACGATAAATATGCTGACAGACGGGAATCTTGCCGGTATTGGTGTCGGCGAGCATGCGTACACCTCGGCGATGAAGGGCTATACCGATGCGGTTTCAAGCGGTGCTGCTTCGCCTGCAACGTTTTGGCTTCAGATCGTTTGCTGGTCGGGTCTTGGCGGATTCATTACGTTTGTTATTTTCCTGGCTCTTCTTTTTAAAAACGGAGTCAGCTATCTTGCTTCGGCAAGAGATAAGAATCTGAGGATCGGTGCTCTTGCTCTGTTTTGCGGAGCTGTGACGCTTCTGGTTTTCGGCGGTGTCAACTGTATCTGGAATGATATGAGGATGCTTTATCTGTTCTGGACGGTTATGGGATTATTTGTCGGATACGTCAGAGAGGGCAGAGGGCGTGAGAGAAGTCTTGCCGCTGAGATGATGCAAGAAAATTACAGCTCGGACGTTGATCTGAGATTCTATGAATAAAGCGAAAGGAACGAAATAATATGGCAGATAACAGAAATAACGGTGGAGCTCACGGTGAAAACGACTTGAAGCTTCACGATTCTGAAAAAAATAACGATATTTTTTCGACTATACCGGGTATCGACAACAAATTCTCTATGTCAGCCTCTGCGGATGCATTCAAAAGCGTAAAAAAGATAAAAAAGACCAAGGTACCTGTGGTGGTAGATATTATTATCGCGGTGCTGCTGTTGGCTATCATTGGCGGTGCTGTGTTTGGTTGTTATTATCTTTTCAGATATTTTACGGTAGATTATGAGAACGTTGGTGTGACTTACGTTTTTGCCGTTCCGCGCGATAAGCTTATTGAGGGCAACACATATTCCAACATGAAAAACAAGTTTTTGTTTTGTGACGTTGACGGCAACACCTACGGTTTTGGCAAGATCAGCAATGCGGAGATCTCTCAAGACAGTGGAATGCTTCTCGTTACTGTTGTTGTGAATTCGCAATACAGGGCTGAAGAAGGCTATTTTATTGACGGACTTGTTTTGGCGGTAGGTAAAAACTATACGCTTCACACCGAGAATTTGAGTCTTGACGGAACTGTAGTTGAGCTTCACGGTAAAAAGTGAGAAGGGAGGCGAGGTCAGTGGCTAAAGATCTGAACAAAAAGGAAAAAAAGATAAAAAAGGAATCAAAGAAAGCAAAGAAGAGAGTTAATCCATTTGACGTTATTATTGTTTTGCTGATTCTTTGTCTCATTGGTACTCTTGCTTACAGAGTTTACGACGGTGTGACGGTGAAGAATTCCAAAAAGGATTCAAAATACGTTATGTCGTTTGAATGTGAGGGAGTTTACAGCAGTTTGGTCAGTTATTTGAAGAGCAATACTGCCGTTTATCTTTCTGACGGGGAGCTTTTGGGATACGTATATACCGGAAAGGGTGGAGTTGACCCTGTGCGTATTGTTGAAAGAATGACCGAGCCCGAGATCAAGGACGTTACCGAGACCGGTGGTGCTGAAAACAGGGCGACAGACGTTTCTTATGCTTACGAAAAGGTCAAGATCAGCGGAAAGATCAAGCTGAACAGCGGAACCGTCAAGATTCAGAACGGTGGGTACTATTCGGTTGGAGAGAGCAATTTTGCTGTTGGAAGCGTTGTGGAAGTGCACACTGAAAAAGCTGTATTTACTTTGAAGGTAATTAGTATTGATACCTTGGAATAATATGCGTTTTGTGATCAAAAGCGGTGTTTGTTGTGTAAAATGCAAAAAATATCGTGCAAAATAGTGTGAAAAATATATAATATTTACTCTTGATTTTACTTTTGTTTTTTGTTATACTAATGGTAACCGAATCTGTCGGTTTTGTTTCGTATTGCTAAATTTCGAAATAGTATAATTATAACCTACATATATAGGAGTAAAATCTGATGAAAACTCGTGATGTTGTGATTACTAATGCAAGCGGTCTCCACGCAAGACCTGCTACTTTCTTCATTCAGAAGGCGAACAGCTACAAGTGTACCATTCTCGTTGAGAAGGACGACCGTAAGGTGAACGCAAAGAGCCTTCTTGGAGTTTTGTCTCTCGGTATAGCTAAGGGCATGACCATTAAGCTTATCGCGGAGGGTCAGGATGAAGAAGCGGCATTGAACGGTCTTGTATCCCTTGTCAATTCGGGGTTTAACGAATAATAACCGAGCTGTGCAGAGAAAAGGCGCGGAGACGATATATCTCTAATTTGTTTAGAGGTCGTTCCGTGCTTTTTCTTTTTTTGCTGTGCAGATAAATTGCAATTTATGGGTGAGATGCGTGCCTCCGGCGGAGACGCGGGTCGCTTTCTTGAAAGAAAGCTTGGCAAAGAACTTGCCCGCTTTTTGGGCACTCTAGTAGTGAAGCAGGATTTTTCGCTCCTGCGGAGCTAA
>JAZKYL010000071.1:0-23750 GCA_045612105.1 Eubacteriales bacterium | reverse complement strand
CATTTTCTGAAGGTTTTTTGGAAAGGGTGGGATGCACAGGTAAGCTGTGCGGTAAATTAAAAGGAGAATCAAAATGAGATCTGATAACGTAACTAAAGGTGCTGAGAGAGCGCCGAACAGAAGCTTGTTTTTTGCAATGGGATATACTAAAGAGGAGCTTGAAAGACCTCTTATCGGTGTAGTCAGCGCGCATAGCGAGATAGTTCCCGGTCACGCGCATCTTGACAAAATCGCGGATGCGGTCAAGGCAGGAATCAGAATGGCAGGCGGCACTCCCGTGCTTATTCCGTCTATCGGTGTTTGCGACGGTATCGCGATGGGACACATCGGAATGAAATATTCGCTTGCAAGCCGCGAGCTTATTGCCGACAGCGTGGAGACGATGACTATGGCGCATCAGCTCGACGGTCTCGTACTCGTTCCCAACTGCGATAAGATCGTTCCCGGTATGGTAATGGCAGCGGTCAGAATGAACGTTCCCACAGTTGTCTGCTCGGGCGGCCCTATGCTTGCGGGCACTTACGACGGAGAAGAGGTCAGCCTCTCCAAGCTTTTCGAGGCGGTCGGAGCATATAAGGCAGGTATTATCGACGCTGATAAGCTCTGCGAGTGCGAGACCGGCGCGTGCCCCGGTTGCGGCTCCTGCGCGGGTATGTATACCGCAAACTCTATGAACTGTCTCTGCGAGAGTATGGGTATAGCTCTTCCAGGTAACGGAACTATCCCTGCGGTCAGCAATAAGAGAATTATGCTGGCAAAGAGAGCGGGTATGGCTATTATGGAAATGGTCGAAAAGAATATCTGCGCTCGCGATATTATAAATGAAAGATCGATCAAGAACGCCCTTGCTTGCGATATGGCGCTTGGCTGCTCCTCAAACAGCGTGCTTCACCTTCTCGCTATCGCTAACGAGGCGGGTGTTCCTCTTGATCTCAACCTCTTCAATCAGATGTCGGCAAAGGTGCCTAACCTCTGCCACTTAGCTCCCGCAGGCTCGACCCATATGCAGGATCTCCATGCCGCAGGCGGTATCCCCGCGGTTCAGGCAGAGCTGGTCAAGAAGGGTCTGCTTGACGTGGACGCTCTCACCGTTACGGGCAAGACCGTGGGCGAGAACGTTCAGGGCGCATACATAAAGTCCACCAAGGCAATTCGTCCCATCGACGAGCCTTACAGCGCAACCGGCGGTATTCAGATCCTCTGGGGCAATATTGCACAGAATGGATGTGTCGTAAAGAGAAGCGCGGTCGCTCCCGAAATGCTTTGTCACAGCGGTCCCGCAAGAGTGTTCAACTCCGAGGACGAGGCTATCGCGGCAATTTACGCAGGTAAGATAGTTGACGGCGACGTAGTCGTTATCAGATACGAAGGCCCCAAGGGCGGTCCCGGAATGAGAGAAATGCTCAATCCCACCTCTGCCTTGGCAGGCATGAAGCTTGATAAGACCGTTGCTCTTATCACCGACGGACGTTTCTCGGGTGCATCGAGAGGCGCATCTATCGGTCACGTCTCCCCCGAGGCGGCGGACGGCGGCAATATCGCCCTTATCGAGGAAGGCGACATTATCGCAATCGATATTCCTAACGCATCAATAAATGTTGAAGTAAGCGACGAAATACTCGCACAAAGACGCGAAAAATACGTATCTCCCGAGCCCAATATCAAATCGGGTTGGCTGGCTCGCTACGCTCGCTTAGTCAGCGGCGCAGACCAGGGCGCGGTTATGAAATGATTTCGGGGATGCGTGCGAGAACCCTTTTTAAGGAAAAAGGGTTCTCGCGCTCTCCCAAAAACTTTCAAGAAGGATAGTCGTTTTTACAGACGGCTTATCCTTGGAGATGGTGAGATTAAAATTGACAATATCCCTTCCGAAATACCTATCCCAAATTCTTTTTTTTGAAGGTTTTGAGGATTCTTAAGGAACTTTTGCAAAAGTTCCTTAAGTGGGGTACGGGGCAAAGCCCCGAATAAATAAGAAAGGTTAATATATGAACGCAAACAAGTATACAAGACAGTATTTTCCTGCTCCTGTAAGTGAGCCCAAGTGGATAAAGAAGAATTATCTCGCAAAGCCGCCCGTGTGGTGCTCTGTAGACCTCCGCGACGGTAATCAGTCACTTATGATTCCTATGAGCCTTGAGGAAAAGCTTGAATTTTTCAAATTGCTCTGTAAGATCGGCTTTAAGGAGATCGAGGTGGGATTTCCCGCGGCAAGCGAGACCGAGTACACCTTCCTTCGCACCCTTGTGGAGCAGAATCTCATTCCCGACGACGTAACCGTGCAGGTTTTGACGCAGTCGAGAGAGCATATAATCAAAAAGACCTTTGAAAGCCTCAAGGGTGTAAAAAACGCTATCGTCCACCTCTACAATTCCACCTCAGTGGCGCAGAGAGAGCAGGTGTTCAAGAAGACCAAGCAGGAGATAATCGATATCGCCGTTGCGGGTGCTGAGCTTTTCGATCAGCTCAGTGAAGAGATGGGAGTTAACTACCGTTATGAATATTCTCCCGAGTCCTTTACCGGCACCGAGCCCGAGTTTGCCCTTGAAATTTGCAACGCAGTGCTTGATGTCTGGAAGCCCACCCCCGATAAAAAGGTTATCATCAATCTGCCCGTTACCGTTGAGGTCTCAATGCCTCACGTTTACGCGAATCAGATCGAATATATGCACGAAAACCTCAAATATCGCGAGAACGTGATAATTTCGCTCCACCCCCACAATGACCGCGGATGCGCGGTTGCAGACACCGAAATGGGTCTGCTTGCGGGAGGAGACAGAGTTGAGGGAACGCTGTTTGGCAACGGCGAGAGAACGGGTAATACCGACCTCGTTACCGTGGCACTGAATATGTTCGCGCAGGGTATCGATCCCGGACTTGATTTTTCCAATATGCCCGAAATCACCGAGCTTTACGAGAGAGTCACAAGAATGCAGGTCTATGACAGAAGCCCTTACGCGGGCAAGCTGGTCTTTGCGGCATTCTCGGGCTCTCACCAGGATGCTATCGCCAAGGGAATGAAGTGGAGAGAGGACCACACCTGCCGCTATTGGACAGTACCCTATCTTCCCATCGATCCCAAGGACGTGGGCAGGGAATACGAGACCGACGTTATCCGCATCAACTCTCAGTCGGGCAAGGGCGGTATCGGTTACTTGCTTGAGCATAACTTCGGCTATATCCTCCCCTCCAAGATGCGAGAGCACGTGGGATATGCCGTCAAGAGCGTTTCCGACCATCTCCATAAGGAGCTTTCTCCCGCAGAGGTTCTTGAGATATTCAATAACGAGTACGTTAATATCAATGCTCCCTTAGACGTGACCGACTGTCACTTCGTCAGAAAGGGCGATCAGATAAAGGCGATGCTTACCGTAGTCTGGAACGGCGAGGAAAAGGACATCGCAGCAGAGGGTAACGGTCGTCTCGACGCGGTCAGCAACGCCTTCAAGCGTAGCCTTGACATAGTATATCATAACCTCACCTATACCGAGCACGCTCTTGAGTCGGACTCTACCTCCAAGGCTGTCACCTACGTCGGAATTACAGACGAAAGCGGCAAGACCCATTGGGGCGCAGGTGTCCACGAGGATATCATTACCTCCTCTATCCACGCGCTCGTTTCGGCAATTAATAAAAAGTTGATGTGAGGAATGCGGAACCCTTTTTGAAAAAAGTGGTTCCGCACCTCCCAAAAACTTTCCCGAAGGATAGTTGTTATTACAGACGCTTCATCCTTTGAAATACTAAAAATAAGAGAGATAAACTACATTTTCCCCCTAACTCCTTTTTCAAAAAGGTTTTTGAAGGTGGAGGGGGTTCGGGGGAGGGGGGAACTTTTTGTCTAAAAAGGTCCCGCCTCCCCCGCGAAAGCAAGGAGGAATTAAAATGGCAATGACGATGACACAGAAGATACTGGCGGCGCATGCGGGTCTTGAGTCCGTAAAGGCGGGTCAGCTGATAATGGCGAACCTTGATCTTGTGCTGGGTAACGATATTACGTCGCCCGTGGCGATCAATGAGTTCAATAAAAACGGCTTTGAGAGCATTTTCGATAAGAATAAGGTTGCGCTTGTAATGGACCACTTTGTTCCTAATAAGGACATCAAGGCGGCACAGCAGTGCAAGCAGTGCAGAACCTTCGCGAAGAGATTTGACGTGACCAACTATTTCGACGTGGGAGACATGGGCATCGAACACGCGCTACTTCCCGAAAAGGGACTTGTGGCTCCCGGTGAGCTTGTTATCGGCGCAGATTCTCATACTTGTACCTACGGTGCGCTCGGCGCGTTCTCGACGGGTGTCGGAAGCACCGATATGGCGGCAGGAATGGCAACAGGAAAGGGCTGGTTCAAGGTTCCCTCGGCAATTAAGTTCGACCTTGTGGGAGAGCTGAAGCCCCACGTTTCGGGTAAGGACGTTATCCTTCACATCATCGGCATGATCGGTGTTGACGGCGCGCTCTACCGCTCCATGGAGTTCTCGGGAGAGGGTCTCAAGTCGCTTTCTATCGACGATAGACTTTGTATGGCTAATATGGCTATCGAGGCAGGTGCGAAGAACGGCATTTTCGCCGTTGACGAGATAACCCTCGCGTACGTTGGCGAAAGAGTTGCAAGGGAGTACACTGTATTCGAGGCTGATGCCGACGCAGAGTACGATGAAACCTATGTTATCAACCTCTCCGAGATCGAATCCACCGTGGCTTGTCCCCACCTCCCCGAAAATACCAAGCTTGCGAAAGAACTCACCGATATAGTTCCCGATCAGGTGGTCATCGGCTCTTGCACCAACGGTCGCATTTCCGATATGGAAGCGGCGGCTAAATACCTTGTAGGTAAGCATGTAGCAAAGGGTGTCAGATGTATCATCATCCCCGCAACCCAGAGCATCTACAAGGAGTGCATCAAGAGAGGCTATATCGATACCTTTATCGATGCAGGCTGTGTTGTTTCCACACCTACCTGTGGACCCTGCCTCGGCGGATATATGGGAATCCTTGCAGAGGACGAGATCGCGGTTGCGACAACCAACCGTAACTTCGTAGGCAGAATGGGTCATATTACCTCGAAAATTTACCTCGCAAGCCCCGAGGTAGCGGCGGCAACCGCCGTTGCGGGTCATATCGTTGACCCCTCTGAGATATGAAAAGGAGGGAATGAAAAATGAAAGCAAACGGATACGTACATAAATACGGCGATAACGTCGATACCGACGTAATTATCCCCGCAAGATACCTCAATACCGCAGACCACAAGGAGCTGGCGGCGCACTGCATGGAGGATATCGACAAGGATTTTGTAAAAAAGGTAAATGAAGGCGACATTATGGTGGGTGGAGCAAACTTTGGTTGCGGCTCTTCCCGTGAGCACGCGCCTATCGCCATCAAGAAAGCGGGAATTTCCTGCGTAATTGCCAGGACCTTCGCAAGAATATTCTACCGTAACGCGATCAACATCGGTCTCGCGATCCTCGAATGCCCCGAGGCAAGCGAGAAAATAGAGGCAGGGGATAACGTCGCTATCGACTTTGACACAGGTGTTATCACCAACGTAACCAAGAACGAGACCTATCAGGCAGAGCCGTTCCCGGAGTTTATTAAGGATATAATCAACTCCGACGGCTTGATGAATTCATTAAAGAAGGCATAAAACAATGGAAAAGAACATTACACTTCTCAAAGGCGACGGAATAGGTCCCGAGATCGTCGATCAGGCGGTCAAGGTGCTTGATGCAGTCGCAAAAAAATACGGACATAAATTTAACTACACCGAGGTCGATATCGGCGGCTGCTCCATCGACAAATTCGGTGTGCCGATCACCGAGGAGGGAATGGCAAAGTGCAAAAATGCCGACGCGGTGCTTCTCGGCGCGGTGGGTGGACCCAAGTGGGATAACGTAGACCCCTCTATTCGCCCTGAAAAAGCGCTTCTGGCGGTCAGACGCGAGCTTGGTCTCTTCGCAAATCTCCGTCCCACCAAGCTTTTCCCTCAGCTTGCCGACTCCTCTCCCTTGAAGCAGAGCATCGTCGGTAACGGCATCGACCTTATGATCGTAAGAGAGCTGACGGGCGGCATCTACTTCGGCAAGAGATATACCGAAATAGTCAACGGCGAAAAGGTGGCAACCGACTATATGACCTATTCCGAGCATGAAATCGAGAGAATCGGTCGAGTTGCATTCGAGGCGGCTCTCAAGAGAGGTAAGAAGCTCGCAAGCGTTGATAAGGCGAACGTTCTTGATTCCTCCAGACTCTGGAGAGCGACGATGCACCGCCTTGCCGAGGAATACCCCGAGGTCGAGTATAGCGATATACTCGTTGATAACACCGCAATGCAGCTTATCAAAAATCCTACACAGTTCGACGTTCTCGTAACAGAGAATATGTTCGGTGACATCCTCTCCGACGAGGCAAGTATGCTGACGGGCTCTATCGGAATGATGCCCTCTGCATCGCTTTCGGAAGGAACTCTCGGTATGTACGAGCCTATCCACGGTTCTGCCCCCGACATCGCGGGAATGAATATCGCAAACCCCATAGGAACGGTTATGTCGGCTGCTATGCTGCTCCGCTATTCCTTCAATATGATGGAAGAGGCAGACGCTATCGAGGCGGCGGTCAATAAGGCTCTTGACGATGGCTACCGTACCCCCGACATCTACAAGGATGGATTTACCAAGGTAGGATGCTCCGAGATGGGCGATATCCTTGCCGCAAATATTTGAAATTAATATAAAAGAAGGTATAGAAAAATGCTTAACATCAAATATGAACTCGTAAAAGAGAAAAAGGCAAAGCCCGATTGGGATAACCTCGGCTTTGGAAAGCACTTTACCGACCATATGTTTATTATGGACTACGATGCGGGTCAGGGTTGGCACGACGCGAGAATAGTTCCTTATCAGAATCTTTCTCTCGACCCCGCTTGTATGGTATTCCACTACGCGCAGGAAATGTTTGAGGGACTCAAGGCGTACAGAACTCCCAACGGCAGCATTCAGCTCTTCCGTCCCGATCAGAATATTGATAGAATGAACCGCACCAACGAGCGCCTTTGCATCCCTCAGCTTGATAAGAATGACGTTCTCGATGCCCTCAAGGCGATCGTCAAGACCGAAGAGGATTGGGTTCCTTATAAAGAGGGTACCTCGCTCTACATCCGTCCTTTCATAATCGCCACCGACGTTCAGCTTGGAGTTCACCCCTCCAAGAGCTATAAGTTTATGATAATTACTTGTCCCGTCGGCGCGTATTATGCCGAGGGAATCAAGCCCGTTAAGATCTTCGTTGAAAGAGAGTATGTCCGCGCGGTAAGAGGCGGTACGGGCTTTGCGAAGGTGGGCGGTAACTACGCCTGCTCCCTTATCGGTCAGGAAAAGGCAGAAAAGATGGGATATTCCCAGGTCCTCTGGCTTGACGGAATTGAGCACAAATATATCGACGAGGTTGGCGCGATGAACGTATTTTTCGTTCTCGACGGCACAGTTGTTACTCCCGCCCTTGAGGAGGGAAGCATACTTCCGGGCGTTACCAGGAAGTCCTGTATTCAGCTACTTCAGTCCATGGGCTACAAGGTAGAGGAGAGAAAGCTCTCTCTTGCCGAGGTTGAGGAAGCTTATGCTAACGGCAAGCTTGACGAGGCGTTCGGTACGGGTACGGCGGCGGTCGTATCTCCTATGGGACTTCTCGACACGGGCGACCAGAAGATGGTTATTAATAACGGCGAAATAGGCCCCGTCGCGCAGAAGCTCTACGATACCCTCACAAGCATCCAGTGGGGTAAGATCGAAGATAAATTCGGCTGGACGGTTAAGGTTTAAGGCTTTATTTGCAGTTTATTTGCAGGAGGGGGAGGAGTACCTTTTTGAAAAAGGGTACCCCCCCCCCTCCAGCCCCTCCCCCACCACCCAAAAACTTTTCAAAAAAGGATAACCAAGGATTTATTTTCAAATTGCAATTTGACATTTAAGCTGAATAGTTACATCAAAATTCGAATACATCCGATATACAGAATAATCACGTTAAAACACTGCATAAAATACACAATATTCGTTTTTGTGCAAAATATCCACAAAAGCCCCATGGAATAGAATAAAATTTGTCATTACATTTGTTTATAAAAGGTTGACAAAATGCAAAAAAAGGTGTATAATATACAAAAATGAAGCATAACTATTCTTTTTAAATGAATTTTATGCAAAAATAATGAATAAAATTGCAAAATTTATGGATTTTGCGAAAGGAAGTTAAAAATGGACAAGAAAAACATAAAAAAAGTAGTGCTTGCGTACTCTGGCGGACTTGATACCTCTATCATCATTCCGTGGCTTAAAGAGAACTACAACAACTGCGAGGTTGTTGCAGTCAGCGGTAACGTAGGTCAGGCAGACGAGCTTGAGGGACTTGAAGAGAAGGCACTGAAGACCGGTGCGTCCAAGCTTTACGTTCTCGATCTCACCGAGGAGTACGTTAACGAATACATCATCCCCTGCATGAAGGCGGGAGCTATCTACGAAGAATATCTTCTCGGAACCAGCCACGCGCGTCCTTGTATCGCAAAGGGTCTTGCGGAGATCGCCATCAAGGAAAATGCCGACGCTATCTGCCACGGCTGTACCGGTAAGGGTAACGACCAGGTTCGTTTCGAGCTGACTCTCAAGCATTTCTGCCCCGATATGCCCATTATCGCTCCCTGGCGCGAGTGGGATATCAAGTCCCGTGAGGAAGAGATCGACTATGCCGAGGCGCACAACGTTCCTCTGAAAATTAACCGTGAGACCAACTACTCCAAGGATAAGAACCTCTGGCATCTTTCCCATGAGGGACTTGACCTTGAGGATACGGGCAACGAGCCTCAGTACGAAAAGCCCGGATTCCTTGAGATGGGCGTTTCTCCCATTCAGGCTCCTGACACCCCTACTTATGTTGAGCTTGATTTCGTTCAAGGTGTTCCCGTTGCTATCAACGGTGAGAAGAAGAGCGCAAAGGATATTATCCTTGACCTCAACGAGCTTGGCGGCAAGAACGGTATCGGTCTGCTTGACATCGTTGAGAATCGTCTTGTGGGTATGAAGTGTCGCGGTGTTTACGAGACTCCCGGCGGAACCATTCTTTACAAGGCTCACAGCGTGCTTGAAAGCATCTGCCTTGATAAGATGACCCTCCACGAAAAGCAGAAGCTCGCTATCACCTATGCGGAGCTTGTCTACAACGGTCAGTGGTTTACCCCCCTCCGCGAGGCTCTTGCGGCATTCGTTGACAAGACTCAGGAGAAGGTCACTGGTAAGGTTCGCCTCAAGCTCTACAAGGGCAATATGATCAACGCGGGTGTATGGAGCGACTATTCTCTCTACTCCGAGGAGATCGCAACCTTCGGCGAGTCCGACTACGATCAGAAGGACAGCGCAGGCTTCATCAACCTTTACGGTCTGCCGATCAAGGTTCAGGCTATGGTAGATGCTAAAAACCGGAAATAAGCTTTTCTCGGCTTGAGAAGGCGATAATATTGGGATAGTTTATGCTATCCCATATTATACTTTTATACGGCGTTGAAGAATAACGCTAAAAATCCTATTTAAACCGATTTTTTGAAAGTTTTGAAGATTTTCAAGAAACTTTTGCAAAAGTTTCTTGAACGGGTGCAGGGCAGAGCCCTGCAAGAAAGTGGTAATATGGCAAAGATGTGGGCAGGCAGAAATGCCGGTGTAACGGACAGTCTTGCGGACGATTTCAATTCGTCGATCCGCTTCGACTGCAAGATGTATAAACAAGATATATTGGGCTCTGTGGCGCACGCGAAGATGCTCTCAAAGCAGAGCATTATCAGCGGCGAGGACAGCGAAACAATAATCGACGGGCTGCTTTCGATCCTTGAGGATATTGAAGGCGGAAAGCTTCAGTTTGATATGGCCGCCGAGGACATTCATATGTTCGTGGAGGCGGAGCTGACAAAGAGAATAGGCGATGCGGGCAAGAGACTTCACACGGCGAGAAGCCGAAACGACCAGGTCGCGCTGGATATAAGAATGTATCTCAGAGACGAAAGTGAAAAGGTTGTTGATCTTCTTAAGAAGTTGATTGGTGCGATCTGCGACAAAGCGGACGAGACCAAGACCTTCATCGTGCCGGGATACACCCATCTTCAGAGAGCCCAGCCCATAGTTTTCGGTCACCACCTTATGGCATACGCTCAGATGCTCCTCCGCGATATTTCGAGAGTTGAGGATGCCACGAAGAGAATGAACGTCTCTCCCATCGGCTCATGTGCCTTGGCGGGTACTACCTATAATACCGACCGACGCTATGAAGCCGAGCTGCTTCATTTCGACAGCGTGGCGCAGAACAGCCTTGACGGAGTCTCCGACAGAGATTTCTGCGTGGAGCTTATGAGCGCATTTGCTATCATTATGATGCACCTCTCCCGCTTCTCCGAGGAGATCATTCTCTGGTCCAGCTGGGAGTTCGGATATATTGAGCTTGACGATGCCTATACCACAGGCTCGTCGATCATGCCGCAGAAGAAGAACTCTGACATGGCAGAGCTTGTCAGAGGTAAAACCGGACGAGTCTACGGCGACCTTATGGCGCTTCTCACCACCCTCAAGGGTCTCCCACTTGCATATAACAAAGATATGCAGGAGGACAAAGAGGCAATGTTCGACTCCCTCGAAACCGTTATTATGTGTCTCGAGATATTTGCGCCTATGGTTGCAACTATGCGAGTAAAGCCTGAAAAGATGTATAAAGCGGCGCAGGAGGGCTTCATCAATGCCACCGACCTCGCTGATTACCTCACCAAAAAGGGAATGGCGTTCCGTTCCGCTTATAAAATCACGGGCGAGATCGTTGCCGAGTGTATCGCGAAGCATACCGTTCTCGATGCGCTTTCTCTTGAAGAATACAAAGCGCACAGTGATATATTTGAAAACGACCTTTACGATGAAATTTCTCTTGAAACCTGCGTTGCAAAGCGTATTTCCGAAGGTGGAACAAGCATTTTCTCGGTTGAAAAACAGATAAAATCAGTAAAAGAACAGTTGAAAATATGAAAAAAAAGATTTTTATAGACGGTCGCGCGGGAACCACGGGTCTCCGCATCTACGAGCGGCTTGAAGAGAGAGAAGATATAGAACTTATCGTCCTTTCCGACGACGAAAGAAAGGATCCCGAGGCGAGAAAGCGCGCGCTTAACGAAGCCGACGTCGCTTTTCTTTGCCTCCCAGACGACGCGGCGAGAGAGTCGGTATCCTTTATAGAAAACGAAAACACGGTGGTCATCGACACCTCCACCGCCCACAGAACTCTTGAAGGCTGGTGCTACGGTTTTCCCGAGCTTTCGGAAAACCACGAAGCAAAGCTGAAGACGGCAAAGAGAATTGCCGTTCCCGGTTGCCACGCTAGCGGATTTATCGCCTTGGTCTATCCCCTAATCGAAAAGGGAATTATTTCCCCCGATGCTCTCCTTACCTGCCACTCGATCACGGGTTATAGTGGCGGCGGTAAGAAGATGATCGCAGAATACGAGAGCGAAGAGAGAAGCGAGCTTTTCGATGCTCCAAGACAGTATGCTCTCGGTCAGACCCATAAGCATCTCAAGGAAATGAAGGCGATCACGGGACTATATAATGAACCCATATTTTGCCCCATAGTTTCAGATTTTTACAGCGGAATGACGGTCACCGTGCCGATATTCGCAAGCCAGCTGAACGACGGCTTTACCGCAGACGATATAAAGCAGCTCTACGCCGAAAAGTACAACACCGAGATCGTTGAATATCTTGAAAATGCCGATGATGGCGGTCTTATTTCGGGCGCAAAACTCTCTCATAAGGACTCAATGAAGATAACCGTTGCGGGCAATGCCGACAGAATTTTGCTTATCGCAATGTACGACAATCTCGGCAAAGGGGCCTCTGGCGCGGCAGTCGAGTGCCTCAACTTCGTCCTCGACGTTGAAAAAACACAAGGACTTGAGATATAAAAATAAGAAAAATTACACGCGAAGAAGATAACGCTCCCATAAAACCAAACTAATTTCGTGAAAGTTCTTTTGTCTACTTTTCTTTCAAGAAAAGTAGGGGGGCGCATCCCATAGTAAAGGAAAACAAAATGATAACACAGATACAAGGCGGCGTATGCGCCGCAAAAGGCTTTAAAGCAAACGGAATCCATTGCGGAATCAGAAAAAATAAAACGAAAAGAGACCTGGCACTTATTTTTAGCGAGGTCAAGGGCATGGCGGCGGCGACATATACGCAGAATCTTGTTAAGGGCGCGCCTTTGGTCGTCACGAAAGCTAACATTTCCGACGGATATGCTCAGGCGATGATCTGTAATAGCGGAAATGCCAACACCTGCAACGCAAACGGTGTTGAAGTGGCAGAGGAAACATGCAAAACTCTTGCAAAAGAGCTGGGAATCGACGCAAATGACGTTATCGTAGCATCCACAGGTGTTATCGGTCAGCCTCTTGACCTGACTCCTATTGCTAACGGTATCCCCGAGCTGGTAGAGGGTCTTGGCGACCACTCGCACCTCGCCTCCGAGGGTATTATGACCACCGATACAAAGCCTAAGGAGATCGCATTCTCCTTCGAGGTCGGCGGCAAGACCTGCCACATAGGCGGCATAGCCAAGGGAAGCGGAATGATCCACCCCAATATGGCGACCATGCTTGTTTTCGTCACCACCGATTGCAAAATTTCCGCGGAAATGCTCGGGAAGGCACTCCGCGCGGATATCAAGAAGTCATTTAATATGATCAGTATCGATGGCGACACATCCACTAACGATATGGTGTCGGTAATCGCAAACGGACTTGCGGAAAATGCCGAAATATGCTCTGAGGGCGATGATTATAACGCTTTCTGCGAGGCTCTGCATGCCGTGACCTCTTACCTCTGCCGTTCTATTGCGGCGGACGGCGAGGGAGCGACCAAGTTGCTTGAATGTACAGTAAACGGTGCATGTGACTATGAAAACGCGGCAATTGCGGCAAAGAGTGTCATCTGTTCCTCACTTCTCAAGGCGGCAATGTTCGGTGCTGACGCAAACTGGGGAAGAGTGCTTTGCGCGGTCGGTTATAGCGGAGCGAAGATCGATGTAAACAAAGTTGACGTTGCCTTCAAGAGCTCAAAGGGCGAGATCGAGGTCTGTAAAAATGGCTCGGGCGTACCCTTTTCAGAGGAAAAGGCAAAGGAGATACTCCTTGAAAGCGAGATTCAGATAATTATTTCGGTTGGAAACGGTGACGGCAAGGCAACCGCTTGGGGCTGTGACTTGACCTACGATTACGTTAAAATAAACGGCGACTATAGGACATAATTCGCAAAGCGAATTATGTCAGTGAAATTCGCACTTCGTGCGAGTGAAATCCGCGCAAGCGCGGGTGAAATCCACCTTCGGTGGGGTGAACCGTTTCGGTAGCTTTTCTCGCTTTGCTCGAAAAGCAAATCCATTCAGATAAATAATCTGTCAGCAAAATTTAACTATCCTTATTGAAAGCTTTTGGAGAGGGTGCAGGGAGAACCCTTTTCTCGAAAAGGTTCTCCCTGCAATCTATCCGGAAGAGGTAAATTATGAACATCACACACGCGCAGAGAGCGGCGGTCATTACCGAGGCGCTCCCTTACATTCAGAAATATAATAACAAGATCATCGTAGTAAAATACGGTGGAAACGCAATGATAAACGACGAGCTTAAAGAAGCGGTTATGGGTGACATCGTGCTTTTGTCGCTTATCGGAATTAAAGTCGTGCTGGTTCACGGCGGCGGTCCCGAGATCACCGAAATGCTTACCAAGATCAATAAAAAGAGTGAGTTTATAGACGGACTCAGAGTCACCGACAAGGAGACCGTTGACGTGGTTCAGATGGTGCTTGCGGGCAAGATTAATAAAAATCTCGTCAATCTGCTTCAGAACAAAGGCGGTAAGGCGATAGGACTTTCGGGAATCGACGGACATATGCTGCAGTGCGAGAAGCTTGACGACGTTCACGGCTACGTTGGTGAAATAACCTCCGTTGACGTGACCCCTATCCTCGATTGCCTCGAAAAGGGATATATCCCCGTAATTTCTACAGTTGGATTCGACGACGAAGGCAACACATACAATATCAACGCTGACACCGCGGTGGCAAGGATTGCGGGAGAATTAAAGGCAGAAAGCCTTATCTCTATGACCGACGTTGACGGAATTCTCCGTGATAAGAACGATCCCTCAACCCTCATTCCCGAGATCAACGTCAGCGAGGCACCTCAGCTTATGCGAGAGGGTATTATCAGCGGCGGTATGATCCCCAAGGTCAACTGTTGCATCGAGGCGATCCGTCGCGGAGTTCATAAGGTATTTATAATCGACGGAAGAATCCCACACTCAATCCTTATCGAGGTGCTTACCGATGCGGGTATCGGCACTATGTTCGTTGGCGGTAGTAAGATATGATGAATATAAAAGAGCTTGATAAAGCCTTCGTCGCGCCTACCTACGGTCGCTTTCCCATAGCGCTTGTTTCGGGAAAGGGCTCCCACGTTTTCGACGACGAGGGAAAGGAATATATAGACCTCGGTACGGGAATCGCGGTAAATACCTTTGGCATCGCTGATGATGAGTGGATAGCGGCGGTCACCGACCAGCTGTCAAGAATACAGCACACCTCAAACCTTTACTATAGTGAGCCCTGCGCAACCTTGGCTGAAATGCTCTGCGACAGAACGGGAGTGAAAAAGGTCTTTTTCTCAAACTCGGGAGCCGAGGCGAACGAGTGCGCTATCAAAACGGCAAGAAAATGGGGAGAGCAGACCAAGGGGGCGGAGTATACTACTATAATCACCCTCAAGGATAGCTTCCACGGCAGAACCTTGGCAACCCTTGCGGCAACGGGTCAGGACGTGTTCCATAAGGACTTTTTGCCATTGACTTCGGGCTTTGTCTATGCAGAAGCCAACAATATCGACGACGTAATAAGACTTGCCGATGAAAACAAGTGCTGTGCCGTAATGTTCGAGTCTGTTCAGGGCGAGGGCGGTGTTCTCCCCCTTAAAAAGGAATTCGTAGAGGGTCTTGTGACGGTCGCGAAAGAGAAAGATCTGCTCCTTATTGCCGATGAGGTGCAGACAGGCAACGGTCGCACAGGCGAGCTTTACGGATATATGAATTTCGGTATTACCCCCGATATCGTCAGCACAGCGAAGGGTCTTGGCGGTGGTCTTCCCATCGGCGCGACTATGCTTGGCGAAAAGGTCCAGAACGTCCTTGGTGCGGGAATGCACGGCTCGACCTTCGGCGGAAATCCCGTCTCCTGCGCGGGAGCTATCAGCATTCTTTCGAGAATCGATGAAAAGTTGCTCTCCGAGGTAAAAGAGAAGAGCAAATATATCTTCTCGGCTCTTGAAGGTGCCGAGGGAGTAAAGAGCGTCAGCGGAATGGGTCTTATGATAGGAATTGAGACCGAAAAGGACGCAAGTGAAGTCATAAACACTTGCCGCGAAAACGGTGTCCTTGTTATCAAGGCGAAAAACAAGGTCAGACTTCTTCCCGCGCTCAATATTCCTATGGAAGACCTTGAAAAGGCAATTAATATACTGAAAAACGCGTTGAAATAAACGAAAAGGAACAAATAATAATGAAACACTTGCTAAAATTATCCGATTGGTCGGAAAAAGAGATAATTGACACCCTGAATCTTGCCGATCAGTTAAAATTTGAGAAAAAGAACGGAATAGAGCATCACCACTTAAAGGGCAAGACTCTTGGAATGATATTTGAGAAGTCCTCGACCCGTACCCGTGTGTCCTTTGAGGTGGGTATGTACGATCTGGGCGGATATGCCCTCTTTCTCTCCTCCCGTGACCTGCAGATAGGCAGAGGCGAGCCCGTAGGCGACACCGCCCGCGTGCTCTCCCGCTATATAGACGGAATTATGATAAGAACCTTTGCCCAGGAGGAGGTCGAAAACCTCGCAACTCTCGGTAGTATCCCGATCATCAACGGTTTGACCGACTATTGTCACCCCTGCCAGGTGTTAGCCGACCTTATGACGATCCGCGAGCATAAAGGCGTGCTGAAGGGCAATAAGCTGGTATATATTGGCGACGGCAACAATATGGCGAACTCGCTTATCGTCGGCGGTATCAAGACCGGTATGGAGGTTGCCGTGGCTTGCCCCGAGGGATATGCTCCCGATGCAGAAATTATGAAATGGGCGGCAGAGAACGGCAAGTTCACCTGGACGACCGATGTTCTCGAAGCCGCAAAGGATGCCGACGTGCTATATACCGACGTCTGGGCGTCAATGGGTCAGGAAAGCGAAGCCGAGGAGAGAAAGAAGATATTCAAGGGTTATCAGATCAACGATGCCGTTATGTCTGTGGCTAAGAAAGACGCTATGGTGCTTCACTGTCTCCCCGCGCACCGCGAGGAGGAGATCACCGCAAAGGTCTTTGAAGCCCACGCAGACGAGATCTTCGACGAGGCAGAGAACCGCCTCCACGCTCAAAAAGCCGTTATGGTTATGTGTATGAAATAAAATATAAATAGTGCTGCCTCAAATGCAAAATTCAAAGCATTTGAGACAGCACCGTTTTTTTTCAAAATCTATTCAGTCGTCGGAACGTCGTCCGCATCGTAAAACTGCAGGCTTCCGTTCATATATGCCTCAATGTCCTCGTCAACCAAAACTATCTATTTCGACAACTTAGTTGCCTGTAAACCGAAATTGACAAAAAACGGCAAAAATAGCGGTTCGCTAACGCATTCACACCGTAAATTCGGGCAAAAATATAAATCAGCAACCGAAAGTTGCGAAAAAAGTCAATGGAAAGTTGGTTGCAAAGACGGCATTATTCTGCTATAATATAATAGGTTTAATGTGAATTCAAAAAATGGGTTCAAAAATATGGAGGTCAGCGTGAAAGCTACTTCTGCTTGGTGTGCAAGTAAACTTTTTCACGCAAGAATTTTGCCTTAAGGCAAAATTCGTTGATAATTTTTACGCCGCTGCGCGCGGCGAATGGAGGTATTTATGACGATAGGTCAGAAGATTTTACAGCTCAGAAGCGACGCAAATATATCACAAGAACAGCTTGCCGAAACCCTGGGTGTTTCGAGACAGTCGGTCTCAAAATGGGAAATGGATCAGGCTCTGCCGCAGATAGATAAGGTCCTGCAGCTGTCCGAGCTCTTTTCGATATCCACAGACGAGCTTTTGCACGACAAGATAGAAATACAAAAAAAGGGAGTCAAGGTTCATAATAAATATTTCGGAACCGATGGCTTCAGAGGAGAGGCAAATATCAACCTTACGTCGATTCAGGCATATAAAGTCGGAAGATTTCTCGGCTGGTATTTTTCATCCAAGCTTTCGGGATGCCAGAAGGCAGGCTACAGACCAAAAATAGTTATAGGTAAGGATACGAGACGCTCCAGCTATATGCTTGAATATAGCATCGTTGCGGGAATTACAGCCTCGGGTGCCGATGCATATATGCTTCACGTTACCACCACCCCCAGCGTTTCTTACGTTACAAGACAGGACGAATTCGATTGTGGAATTATGATCACCGCGTCCCATAATCCTTACTACGATAACGGTATCAAGGTGATCAATTCTCGCGGCGAAAAGCTTGATGACGAGACTACGGCTCTTATCGAGGCTTATCTTGACGGAGATCTGGTCTCTCTCGGCGTTATGGGCGACGATCTGCCCTTGGCACAGAAATCTAAGATCGGATGCATCCACGACTACGTTTCGGGCAGAAACCGCTATATCGGTTATCTTATTTCTGTGGCATCCAATTCCTATAAGAATCTGAAAATCGGTATCGACTGCGCAAACGGTGCTTCCTGGAATATAGCAAGCTCTGTTTTCAGTGCCCTCGGCGCGCAGGTCTATACCATCGGCGCCGAGCCCGACGGACTTAATATCAATACCGACTGCGGCTCCACTCATATGGATAACCTTGTTAAGCTTGTTAAGGAAAAGCACCTTGATCTCGGCTTTGCCTTCGACGGTGACGCAGACCGTTGCCTGGCGGTTGACGAAACAGGCAAGATAATCGACGGCGACGCTATCATATACATTCTCGGCAAGAGACTTAAGAGCCGAGGAATGCTTAACGAGGATACCGTTGTCACAACCGTAATGTCAAACAGCGGCTTTGTTGCAAGTCTTGAAAAGGCGGGTATCAAGTGCGTTCAGACTACCGTCGGCGACCGCTTTGTATATGAATGTATGCAAAACAACAATTACAGTATAGGCGGCGAGCAGTCGGGACATATTATTATAAAAAAATACGCAACCACAGGCGACGGACTTCTGACCGCTATTATGATCGCGGAGGAGATCTGCGACAGTAAGTCTTCACTTGCCAAGCTTGCAGAGCCCGTAAAGACCTACCCTCAGTACACGAAAAACGTCAGAGTCAAGGATAAGCCCGCGGTCATGGCGGACAAAAACGTGCTTCAGGCGGTAGCAGACGTTGAAAAGCTTATCGGCAAGGATGGCAGAGTGTTGCTCCGTCAGAGTGGTACCGAGCCGGTTATCCGCGTAATGGTAGAAAGCCTGACACAGGAAAAATGCGTTGAGTACGCGCAGATAGTTGTGGATAAAATAATAGAGGGCGGTCACGCTACAGAGTAATAATTTGATTTTTGTGCCGTATTTTGCGGCGGAAAGAAGGTTTTTATGAATTTTATTAAAGTCAATAGCTACGACGAGCTCAGCGTAAAAGCTGCAAGCATTATCTGCGCGCAGATAGTGTTGAAGTCCGATTGCATTCTGGGCCTCGCTACCGGTTCTTCTCCCGTTGGAACCTACAAAAAGATGATAGAGAAGTGCGAAACGGGCGAGGTTGATTTTTCTCGCGTTCGTACCGTAAATCTCGACGAATACGTTGGTCTTGACGGAAGCCACGAGCAGAGCTACCGCTATTTTATGGATACTAATCTGTTTGACCACGTAAATATCGACAAAAAGAATACCCGCGTTCCCTGCGGAACAGCGAAGGATACCGCCAAAGAGTGCGCCGATTACGACGCATATATCGAGAGCATCGGCGGCATAGACCTTCAGCTTCTCGGTATCGGACTTGACGGTCATATCGGCTTCAACGAGCCCGACGACCACTTCGATAAAGCGACTCGCGTGGTGGATCTCGATCCCTCTACCATCGACGCAAACGCACGTTTCTTCGCTTCTCGCGACGACGTTCCGAGACAGGCGATCACAATGGGAATAGGCGCGATAATGGGAGCTAAAAAGATCGTCCTTGTGGCAAACGGTAAAGCTAAGAAGGAGATCGTCGAAAAAGCCTTCTTCGGCCCCATCACTCCCTCCGTTCCCGCCTCAATCCTCCAGCTTCATCCCGATTGTACGATAATTTATTCAGAAGAATAATAAAACACAAGGATCACACGGTTTTTCGTGTGATCCTTGTGTTTTGGCTAAATTGCAATTTATCGGGGACGCGGGGGAGACGTGTGTTACTTTTCTTGAAAGAAAAGTAACCAAAAGAACTTCCTGAAAAAAGGAAATAATTGCTCCCATTTTGCCATTCAAAATCTGTTTGATTTTAATCGAAATATATCTTCTATCGTGTTGCAAGTTTATTTGAAACCTTTTAAACAAAAGAGCTTGCAAAAAACTCGAAACACGATAGAAGTGAGGCTTTGATCAAAATCCTCACTGTTTTACAAGATGAAATGGCTACATTTTAATCCTTTTTGCGGGGAAGTTTTTGAAGAGCTCGAGAAACTTTTTTCAAAAAGTTTCTCGAACGCGGCTCCCCCGCGTCCCCGACAAATCAAAATTTGAAAACTTATCAGCTTTTCTTTTTCTCAAAATTTACCTTTCCGTCCTCGGCGAAGGCTTGGATGAAGTCGCCTTTTGAGAATCTGCCCGAGAGGAGGGCTTCGGAGTAGGCATCCTCCACTAGCCTTGTGATTGCGCGGCGAAGAGGGCGCGCGCCGTATTCGGGGGCATATTCGTGGGAAACGATGGCTTCGGTCACGCTTTCATCAAATTCGATGAACACGCCCGATTCCTCGATCCTATCGGCGACGGAGGAGAGAAGCAGAGCGGCGATCTTTTTAAGATCGTCTTTTGAGAGAGGTGAAAAATAGACTATTTCATCCACACGGTTGAGAAATTCGGGACGAAAATAGCTTTTTAATGCTTCATTTACCTTTTGGCGCGATCTTTCTTCATCACGCTGTACTGTATTTGCGGTAAAGCCGAGGCTTCCGGTCTCGCCAAAGGATTTTGCACCGAGATTGGTGGTCATAATGATGATAGAATTTTTGAAATCTACCCGTCTGCCCTGGGAATCGGTGAGGATTCCATCGTCAAGTATCTGAAGAAGCAGACCGAAAACGTCGGGGTGGGCTTTTTCTATCTCGTCGAAAAGGACGATTGAATAAGGGTGTCTGCGGATCTTTTCGGTGAGATAACCGCCCTCGTCGTAGCCCACGTAGCCTGGGGGTGAGCCGATAAGCTTCGAGACGCTGTGCTTTTCCATATATTCCGACATATCAAGACGTATCATCGCGTCGTGACTGCCGAATAGCAGAGTTGCGAGGGCGCGGCAGAGCTCGGTCTTGCCCACGCCCGTCTGCCCCGCGAAAATAAATGAACCAATAGGGCGGTTTGGGTCTTTCAATCCCATTCTGCCTCGCCTTATGGCACTTGACACGGCTTTTATTGCGTCGGCTTGACCGATCAGCTGCTCCGAAAGCCGCTCTTCAAGAGATGCGAGTCGCTCTCCTTCACTTTCCATCAGCTTTGTGACCGGAATACCCGTCCACTGTGTGACGATATCGGCAACGTCGCTCTCCCGCAAGGTCAGGTCGTCGTCGGTCTTGCGTTTATCCCATTCTGCTTTTGCCTTGTCGTACTTTTCACGCAGAGCAAGCTCTCGGTCGCGCAGAGTTGCCGCCACTTCAAAATTCTGCTCGGTTATTGCCTCGGCTTTTTCGCTCTCGATGCGGCGGAGCTCGTTTTCCATTTCTCGATGCTCGGGGGGAGAGGTGAAGATCTTCAAGCGCAATCTTGCCGCCGCTTCGTCAAGGAGGTCTATCGCCTTGTCGGGCAGAAACCTGTCGGGAATGTAGCGCACTGACATACTGATCGCCGCGTCTATTGCCTCGTCTGAGATCGTCAGCTTGTGGTGAGATTCGTATTTTGAACGCAGTCCCGATAGTATCTTTTTTGTTTCTTCTGCCGAAGGCTCACCAACTAAAACCGATTGAAATCTGCGCTCGAGTGCGGCATCCTTTTCAATATATTTCCTATATTCAACAATAGTTGTCGCACCGATGACCTGAAGCTCACCGCGAGCCAAGGCGGGTTTTATGATATTTGCGGCATCTACCGCGCCCTCTGCCGCTCCCGCGCCGATGATCGTGTGTATCTCGTCGATAAAAATGATGATGTCGGGGTTTTTCTCGACCTCGGAGAGAATGCTTTTTAGTCTTTCCTCGAATTCGCCACGGTATTTTGCGCCCGCGATCATACTGGCAAGATCAAGAGAAATAACGCTTTTGTCGCGGAGTATTTCGGGTACGTCTCCGTCGGCTATACGGCAGGCGAGACCCTCGACCACGGCGGTCTTACCCACACCCGGCTCACCGATAAGGCAGGGATTATTTTTCGTGCGGCGAGAAAGTATCTGAATGACTCTTTCGGTTTCTTTATCTCTGCCGATTATGGGATCGATGCGCCCGTTTCGCGCCATTTCGCAAAGGTCTCTGCCGAAGCTTTTGACAGAGTGCTTTTTTGTTTTGTCGTTCTGCGTTATTTCTTGTGTTTTTTTCTGTGCGGTACGCATCGGGCTTGAATCTATATATGATTCTACGTCTCCGCGAAGCTCGTCTGCGGAGAGACCGAGAGTTTCGAGAAGTCTGACGGCGACACAGTCTCGGTCGGAAAGCATAGAGAGCAGAAGATGCTCGGTGCCGATATAGGCATGGTTACTTTTCGTGGATTCATAAGCCGAGCCCTCGATTATCTTTTTGGTTCGGGGAGTCATATCAGAGGGCGAGACACCGGTGGGAGTGCCTATACCGGTTATCTCAATAATCGTGTTCTTGATTCCTTCTGCAACTGCTCCTCTTGCCGTCAGTATTTTGGCGGCGGCACTGTCGGGGGTTGAAAGAAGTCCTAAAAGCAGATGCTCGCTTCCGATATAGGAGTGTCCCAGCTCGCTTGCTACAGTCAGCGCCGCGTTAAGGGCATATTGCGCTTTGGGTGTGAATTTATTTGCCATTTTTCTGCCTTTCTTTTTGTTTTAAAAAGCATTTTTCGCTAAAGGGGAATTGTTGTTTTTAGGTGCTGAATTTGTTGATAAGTCCCGAAACAAGCTCCGCGCGGCGCTCGTTACATTCCTCAAAGGAGCGGCAACTGCCCATTTCGGAGATGACCGAGCAGTCAAGTCCTTTTCCGATTATCGTATTGAGCAGTGTGGCGGAGACGGGAGGAAGCTTTGCCGATTTACTGTCGCAGTTGGCAAGGACTATTCTGATCGACGAGGAGAGCGAGAGCATATCCTGTGCCGAGAGACATCTGGTGTACAGTAACGTTCCGTATGCGCGCCAGGCTTTATCTATCATTATTTTGCTCGAACCTGAGAAAATAATGCGTTCCGCGGCAAGTTCTTCTTCGACAACCTTTGCAAGTATTCCGTCGAATGCCTCTGCCGACAGCAGTTCGTCACAGTTGTGGCTGGGTGTGTGTGTCAAAATATAAAGGTCGGAGGCACTTTTATCCTTAAGGAATGGGAAGAGATCGGCTTTTGATCGCGAAAGCCTTTGACGTAAAGACTCTTCCGTGCCGCAAAGTCTGAGAGAGGGCAGATACAGAAGAGCGGTGAATTCAGCTCCCGAGCCGCAACGCGAGGGAATTGGTGAGAGATATCCTGCCGCGTCGTTGTAGGCAAATTCGATCTCACTGTCAAGCAGCTCTTCGGCACCCGAGGCAATATTTCGGGTTTCGGTCACCGAAAGCCCCGGAAGCAGTGAGCGGACGGTTATCAGATCCCTTCCGCCAACCGAAACGGCAAGGGAGCAGGGCTCGTTGAAATAGATAGCGCGCAGAGGGGTGGCGCGGAGAAGATCGGAGCTGATAAAGCCCTTCTCGAAAAGCGCGCCGAGACGGATCTTGTCGTCCTCGGGAACGTTTTCGCGCCTGAAGCCGTTTTTAAGCAGCAGGACATCGATCTTGTCGGATATGGCGGTAAGACTTTTTTTGTCGCATTTGCCGATAAAAGGTAGATTTGCGGCATTTCTTACGTAGCTTGTCTGTGAAAAAATTACGTGATAGGGCTGCTTGCCCTCAGAATCGAACCATGACATATTGATCTCCAATCCGCCGCCCGATACATCACGGCGGCATATACGTATTGTCTTTTTTGAATGTTTTGTTTTCAAATTTTGATTTGTCGGGACGCGGGGGATGCGTGCCTCCGGCGGGTCGCTTTTTAGAAAAAAGCTCCGCAAAAACTTTCGGAATTTTTTGGCGCTCTAGTAGTGGCGCAGGATTTTTCACTTCGCCTTCGGCTCGTTAAAAAAATCCCTCACTATCGCATTTTGGTTGAAAGGGTGTTAAACCCAGCCAAAGCGTTTATTTTGAAGCAAAATTCAACTAAGTTGAAGTAAGAAAATGTCTAGAAAAAGTCGGCTTTGCCGACAGGTGAGGGTGATTCTTAAGAGGGAGAGGATGTTGAAGATTTCAAAAAAGCGATTCGTCGCTTTTTTGAAAT
>JAZKYL010000070.1:0-17674 GCA_045612105.1 Eubacteriales bacterium | reverse complement strand
CTTTTGAAACCGTGGATATTTTAATCAGAGTTTATCTTCTATCGTGTTTCTAGTGCATTATAAACTATTTATTTACAAGCAATTTGATACTTACTCGCAACACGATAGCAGTGAGGCTTTGATAAAAATTCTCACGATTTCACAAGATGAAATGGCTACACTTCCAACCATTTTTTTTTGGAAGTTTTTGAAGAGCTCGAGAAACTTTTTTCAAAAAGTTTCTCGAACGCGCCTCCCCCGCGTCCCCGACAAATCAAAATTTGAAAAACAGACAGATATTGGCAAAAGCTATGGCTTGTAGTATAATAAAAACAATCAAGAGAGGAGGCTGCTTATGGAGTTATTGACGAATTTTTTATATCAGGTTTTATTCACCGTTGGAGTAATAGTGATTTTCGGATTCCTTATAGCTCTTTGCAGACATTGGTTTTGTCGGCTTGTAGGCAGGGGTGGACCTGTTATTTTGCTGATAACCGGAGCTATTGGTACGCCTATTCACGAGCTTAGCCACGCGCTTATGTGCCTTTTGTTCGGTCACAAGATTCGCGAAATCAAGCTCTACCGTCCCGGTGCCGATGACGGTGCTCTGGGATACGTGACTCATACCTATAATCCCAAAAACATATATCATCAAATAGGAAATTTCTTTATCGGTATAGCTCCGATCCTTGGCGGCAGCGGTGTTCTCTTGCTTATGATGTTTCTTATGATCCCCGACGTGTTCTCTTCTGTTTGGAGTGAGCTTTCGATGGTCGGCTTGGTGCTTGATAACGGACTCGACTTATATGCTGTCGGAGAGTTTTTCGCGGTGGTATGGGGAGTAGTTGTTAGTGTTTTGGACTTTTCCAACACGAGCAACGTTTGGTGGTGGATATTTATTATTCTTGCGCTTATGATATCAAGCCATATGGAGCTGAGCGGTGCCGATATTAAGGGCGGTATTAAGGGACTTTTAATGCTTTTGGGTATTTTATTGTTGGTTGATGCTGCTATATATTTTATTTACCCCTCTGCGCTTGCTTCAGTCACGTCGGCTATGACTGCGGGCGGTATTGCGCTTGTGTCTTTTCTTATGATATCGGGTGTTTTCAGCTTGTTTATGCTTGCGGTGGCTCTTATTATCAGGTTTATCTCGCTTTTGTTCGGAAGATAATAATTTTCGGGCATCTTTCTTTCGGAAGGATGCTCGATTTTTTTGTTGATTAAAGCAAAATGACAAAAGAAGTTTTCATAAAAGATACAAAACTGTAAATTGTGACATTTTTGATAAAAATGCATTGTTGCTATTGACTTTGAAACGTAATTGTGATATAATTATACGAATATAAATAGGGCTATTTTAAGGTCTGGAATTTTTTGAGAACGGAGAGAAAAAATGGCAGAAGTTAAGGCAAAAATGCAGATGAGATCGACTGAAATCATGTCGATGGGTAACTGTTTCCTTTTTGCAGACGGCTTTTCCTCTTTCAATTCTTCCGAATATACTGTTTTTCCCGGTTTTTGTGATGTGCACGTGCATTTTCGCGAGCCGGGTTTTTCTTATAAGGAAACGATCGCTACGGGATCCCTTGCATCGGCTCGCGGCGGCTACACCGACGTGTGTACTATGCCGAACCTGAATCCCGTGCCCGACAGTTTGGAAAATTTGGAGAAACAGCTGGAGATCATTGAAAGGGACGCGGTCATCGGAGTTCACCCCTACGGCGCGATCACGGTAGGCGAGAAGGGCGAAAAGATAGCCGACCTTGAGGCTATGGCAGATAAGGTTATAGCTTTTTCCGACGACGGCAGAGGTGTTCAGGACGACGCTATGATGCGCTCTGCTATGCAGAGAGCCAAGGCACTTCATAAGATGATCGTGGCGCACTGCGAGGTCAACGACCTGCTTCGCGGTGGATACATCCACGATGGAGAGTATGCGAGACTTCACGGTCATAGAGGTATTTGTTCCGAGAGTGAATGGCGACAGATCGAGAGAGATCTGAAATTGGTCGAAGAGATCGGTTGCGCTTATCACGTTTGTCACATTTCCACAAAGGAGAGTGTTGAGATCATCCGCGAGGCGAAGAAGAGCGGTGTCAACGTTACTTGTGAGACAGGTCCTCATTATTTGATACTTACCGATATGGATCTGCAGGAGCACGGACGCTTCAAGATGAATCCTCCCCTCAGAAGCGAGGCTGATAAGAATGCGCTTATCGAGGGAATTGTGGACGGCACTATCGATATGATCGCCACCGACCACGCGCCTCATTCCGCCGAGGAAAAGGGAAGAGGACTTGAAAAGAGCGCATTCGGCATCACGGGAATTGAGACCTGCCTGCCGCTGATGAACACATATATGGTAAAATCCGGTATAATTACCCTTGATAAGCTTGTGGATCTGTTGGTCTACAACCCCAGAGAGAGGTTCGGTCTGCCGATTGGAGACTCATTCTCGGTCTGGAGACTTGACGAGGAATATACCGTTGACCCCGCAGAGTTTATCTCTCAGGGTAAAGCAACTCCCTTCGAGGGAACGAAGGTCTTTGGAAAATGCTACGGCACCGTGGTGAACGGTAAGGTAGTTTACAAGGCTTAATATAGGTTATTAATAAGAAAACAAACGAAAAATTTATAGCAGACGTGTAAATTTAGAAAGGAAGTATATATTATGGCAAAGAGAACAGACTTGAAGAAAATTTTGATCATTGGTTCAGGCCCTATCGTTATCGGTCAGGCGGCAGAGTTCGACTATGCAGGCACACAGGCGTGTCTCGCGCTGAAGGAGGAGGGCTATGAGGTAGTTCTCGTAAACTCTAACCCCGCGACGATCATGACCGACACTTCTATTGCGGACAAGGTCTACATGGAGCCTCTCACACTTGAATATATCGCAAAGATACTGAGATACGAGCGTCCCGACGCTATCGTTCCCGGTATCGGCGGACAGACAGGACTTAACCTGGCTATGCAGCTTGAGAAAAAGGGCGTTCTTCGCGAGTGCCACACCGAGCTTTTGGGTACTTCCAGCGAAAGTATCGAGAGAGCAGAGGACAGAGAGCTTTTCAAGGAGCTTTGCCAGTCTATCGGCGAGCCCACCATTCCCTCCGAGATCACTTACAATCTTGAAGAGGCAAAGGCTGCGGCTGAGCGCATCGGATATCCCGTAGTTCTTCGTCCCGCATTTACCCTCGGCGGTACCGGCGGCGGCTTTGCCAACAACGAAGCTGAGCTTATCGAGGTAGGACTTAACGCGTTCAAGCTCTCTCCCGTTCATCAGGTTCTTATCGAGAAGAGCGTTAAGGGATACAAGGAGATCGAGTTTGAGGTTATGCGTGACTCAAACGATCACGCTATTACCATTTGCGGTATGGAAAACATCGACCCCGTGGGCGTTCACACCGGTGACTCCCTCGTTGTCGCTCCTATTATGACACTTTCCGACCATGACAAGAAGATGCTCAACGATTCGGCTATCAAGATCATCCGCGAGCTTAAGATCGAGGGTGGTTGTAACGTTCAGTTCGCCCTGAACCCCCATTCCAGCGAGTATTATCTCATTGAGGTAAACCCCCGCGTTTCCCGTTCCTCTGCTTTGGCTTCCAAGGCTTCGGGTTATCCTATCGCTCGCGTTACCGCAAAGATCGCGGTTGGTATGACTCTTGAGGAGATCAAGATCGCCAACACCAACGCGGCATTCGAGCCTCAGCTTGACTACGTTATCGCAAAGCTCCCCCGTTTCCCCTTCGATAAGTTTACAACTGCTTCCAACTATCTTGGAACCCAGATGAAGGCGACAGGCGAGGTTATGGGTATCGGTTCTAATCTTGAAGAGTGTCTGCTTAAGGGTATTCGTTCTCTTGAGATCGGTGTAAATCACATCTATCACCACAAGTTTGACAATATGACCGACGACGAGCTTCGCGCTTATATCAGCGACTTCCGCGACGATAACATTTTCGCTATCGCAGAGCTTATCTACCGTGGCGCAACGGTTGCAGAGATCCACGAGATCACCAAGATCACTCCTTTCTTCCTTGAGGCGATCAAGAATATCGTGGATATGGAAGAGACTCTCAAATCTCATGTGTTCGATATCGAGACTCTTACCGTGGCTAAGAAGATGGGCTTTTCTGACAAGTACGTTGCAAGAATGTGGAAGTGTAACGAGCTTGACGTGTTCAAGTTCAGAAAGGAGCACAAGCTCTTCCCCGTATTCCGCATGGTTGACACCTGCCACACGGGAGCTTACATTCCTTACTTCTATTCCTCTTACACCGGAGAGAACACCTCTGTCCTCACCGATAAGAAGAAGATCGTAGTTCTGGGAGCCGGTCCTATCCGTATCGGTCAGGGTGTTGAGTTCGACTATTCCACCGTTCATGCGGTTTCCACCATTAAGAAATCCGGTTACGAGGCTATTATTATCAACAATAACCCCGAGACCGTTTCCACCGACTATACAACGGCTGACAAGCTCTACTTCGAGCCCCTCACTCCCGAGGACGTTATGAATATTATCGAGTTTGAAAAGCCCGAGGGGGTCGTTGCTTCTCTCGGCGGTCAGACCGCTATCAACCTGGCTCAGCCTCTCCACGATCTCGGTGTTAAGATCGTTGGTACCGATTGCGCGGCGATCGATAAGGCAGAGAACAGAGACGCATTTGAAAAGCTGCTTAAGGAGCTTGGTATTCCTCAGCCTGCGGGTAGAGCGGTAACCAAGATCGAGGACGGCGTTGCCGCAGCGGCAAAGGTCGGCTATCCCGTGCTTGTTCGTCCCTCCTTCGTCTTGGGCGGTCGTGCTATGCAGATCGTTGCCAACGAGGAGCAGCTCCGTCACTACTTAAAGACCGCCGTTGAAATCGACGAGGACAAGCCCGTTCTTGTTGACAAGTACATCAGCGGTAAGGAGGTCGAGGTCGACGCTATCTGCGACGGTCACGACGTATTCGTTCCCGGTATTATGGAGCTTGTTGAGAGAACAGGTGTCCACTCCGGTGACTCTATCAGTGTTTATCCCGCATTCTCAATCTCCGATAAGGTAAAGGGAACTATTCTTCAGTACGCGAAGAAGCTGGGTCTCGGCATCGGTATCGTTGGTCTTTATAATATTCAGTTTATCGTTGACAAGAACGACGAGGTGTTTATCATCGAGGTTAACCCCCGTTCCTCCAGAACCGTACCCTTCCTCTCCAAGGCAACCGGCTACTCCCTTGCAGACATCGCTACCGAGTGTATTCTCGGTAAGTCGCTTAAGGAGCAGGGAATCTTCTCCCTCTATCCCGAGGAGAAGAAGAGATGGTACGTTAAGGTTCCCGTATTCTCCTTCAACAAGCTTCGCGGTCTCGACGCTTACCTCTCTCCCGAGATGAAGTCCACCGGTGAGGCGATCGGATACGACGATAAGTTCTACAGAGCACTCTACAAGGCTCTTCAGGCATCGGGTATGCACCTCCAGAACTACGGAACCGTATTCGCAACTATCGCGGATTGCGATAAGGAAGAGGCGCTTCCTCTTATCCGCCGCTTCTATAACCTAGGCTTTAATATCGAGGCAACCGATGGAACCGCAAAGTTCCTCAAGGAGAACGGTATTAGAACTCACGTGCTCAAGAAGCTTTCCGACGGAAGCGAGGAGATCGCAGATTCGCTTCGTCAGGGACATATTGCGTACGTTATCAACACCAGTGATCCTTCGTCTTCGGGCGTTACACGCGACGGCTTTGAGATCAGAAAGTACGCTACCGAGAACAACGTGACTATGTTCACTTCTCTTGATACCGTAAAGGTTCTTCTCGATGTTCTTGAGGAGACTACTCTTACTATTTCGACTATCGACGCTTAATTTATTGCCGACTCAATTTCACCGTATGCGGCGTTGCTCCTCGAAAGCAGCTCGACGTAGATAAAACTACGCCTTCGCTTTGCTTTTTCCGGTGCGCCTTGCCTACGGCAAAATTGAGCCGGCAACTGAGCAATAAATACGTTTTTGAGCAATAAAACATTATAAGGAAAAAATAATGAAACAAACGATTTTTACTATAAAAGAAAACGTAGCTCTCACCGGTAACGTTTACAGAATGTTGCTTGAGGGCGACACAAGTGATATTACAAATTGCGGTCAGTTCGTAAATATCAAGCTTGAAGGACTTTTCCTTCGCCGCCCTATCTCGGTCTGCGACTGTGAAAACGGCATCCTCACCCTTATCTATAAGGTAGTAGGAAAGGGAACCGAGCAGATGAGCAAAATGGGAGTCGGCGAGACCCTCGACGTGCTGACGGGTCTTGGCAACGGCTACGATACAAGCGTTTCGGGTGACTGTCCCATGCTTCTCGGCGGCGGCGTTGGCGTGCCTCCCATGTATATGCTTTGCAAAAAGCTTATTGCTGAGGGCAAGAAGGTTTCGGTCGTGCTTGGATTTAACACCAAGGACGAGATCTTCTATGAAAACGAGTTCAAGGCTCTGGGTGCTGACGTAACTGTCACCACCGTTGACGGCTCTTACGGAGTAAAGGGCTTTGTTACCGACGTTATGAAGGATGCCGAGTATAGCTACTTCTACACCTGCGGTCCCGAGCCTATGCTCAAGGCGATCTATAAGACAAGCAACACAAGCGGTCAGTTCAGCTTTGAAGAGAGAATGGGCTGCGGTTTCGGAGCTTGTATGGGCTGCTCCTGCAAGACCATTACCGGTTATAAGAGAATTTGTAAGGAAGGCCCCGTTATGCGAAAGGAGGAGATCTTATGGGAAAAATGAGTGTAAATCTTTGCGGCATCGAGCTTTCTAACCCCATAATCCCCGCTTCGGGCACATTCGGATTCGGTTACGAGTTCGCCGAGCTTTATGATATCAATATGCTTGGTACCTTCTCCTTCAAGGGAACTACCAAGGATCCCCGTTTCGGTAATCCTACCCCCAGAATTGCCGAGACACCTTGTGGAATGATCAATGCCGTAGGTCTTCAGAACCCCGGTGTTGAAAAGGTCATTTCCGAAGAGCTTCCCAAGCTTGCTAAGTGCTTCTCGAAGCCCGTTATGGCTAACGTTTCGGGATTTTCTATTGAAGAGTACGTATATACCTGCGAAAAAATCGATAAATGCCCCCAGGTCGGCTGGATCGAGGTCAACGTAAGCTGTCCTAACGTACACGGCGGCGGTATGGCATTCGGTACAAGTGCCGAGGGCGCGGCTGAGGTCGTCAGAGCGGTCAAGGCGGTTACGACCAAGCCTATTATTGTCAAGCTTTCGCCCAACGTCACCGATATCGTCTCTATTGCAAAGGCATGCGAGGCGGCAGGTGCTGACGGAATCAGCTTGATCAACACACTTCTCGGTATGAGAATAGATCTTCGCACAAAGAAGCCCGTCATCGCCAACAAAATGGGCGGTTTCTCGGGTCCTGCCATTTTCCCCGTAGCGGTAAGAATGGTGTATCAGGTCTCTCACGCGGTAAATATCCCCGTTATCGGCATGGGCGGAGTTTCAAGCGCAGAGGACGTGATCGAAATGATGCTGGCAGGTGCTACCGCTGTTCAGGTGGGCGCGGCTAACCTCGTTGATCCCTTCGCTTGCAAAAATATCATTGAGGACCTTCCGAGAGTTATGGAAAAATACAGAATCGAGTCTCTCGAAGGCTTGAAAATAGACTGAAAAGCATTTCAGGAGGACATCACAATGTTATATTCAGCTTTGTCACTTAACGGCGCGTGGAGAATGGATTATTCCGAGGAAAAATATACCTCGGAGACTCTTCCTGAGTTTAAGGGTAATTTAGTTGAAAATGCCGTTCCCGCATATTGGGAGGATATGACCGAGAGCTTTCAGAAAACGACCTTTTTCAGAAATCTCCGCATAAATCCCGAATACGGCATCCAGCGATATCCTATCGCCGACACCTGCCCCGATATGGCGCTCCCTAATATTATGGGTAATTTCTTCTATAAGCGCACTTTTGTCTGCGAGGGAATAGAGAAGAGTGCAACGCTCTATTTCGGCGGCGTTATGAACGCGGCGTCTGTCTGGCTCAACGGCAGATTTTTAGGCAGACACGAGGGATACAGCGCGCCCTTTGAGCTTGAAATTCCCGAAGGACTTCTCTATGACGGCGAAAATACTATCGTTTTGTCGGTCTCAAATCACCGACTTGAGGGATTTGACTCTCAGCCTGTGTCGGGCATTACCTCGAGAGCCGCAAGCGAGTACAGCGGCGGTGTTACCGATTTGATAGAGCTTCGCGTTTATTCGTCTCCTCTGCGTGACGTTGCCGTCCTCATTCCCGAGGATTGCAGAAGTGCCGAGGTCAAAATCAGTGCAACCGATAATGTTTCCATTGAGTGGGCGGTGCTTGACGGCGCGAACGTGCTGAAAAACGGCGAGGCTGACGGAAATTTCTCCTTTGATACAGACGGACTTGAATATTGGAGTCCCGAGAATCCGAAGCTTTATACTTTGCGTGTTTCTTGCGGTGACGCGACGCTTGAAAAAAAGTTCGGTGTGAGAAGACTTACCGTGGACGGTGTTCATTTCCGTCTTAACGGCGAGCCCTATTACCTGCGCGGAGTCTGCGAGCATTGCTATTACCCCGAGACCGTGCACCCAAATCACGACCTGAATTTCTACAGAAACGTTATCAAAAAGCTCAAGGAGCTTGGGTTTAACTACATTCGCTTCCACACCCATATCCCTGCGAAGGAATATATGCAGGCGGCGGACGAGCTTGGAATGTTGATGCACGTTGAAAGCCCCAACAATACCACATTTGAAGAGTGGAAATATATCGTTGATTTTTGCCGCAAGCACACGTCAACCGTGATATACTGTTGCGGAAACGAGCTTCAGCTTTACGACGATTTCCTTGAACATTTAAATAAATGCGCCGACGAGGTGCATGAAAAGACCGACTCGCTCTTCTCGCCTATGAGTGCCCTTCGCGGACTTGAATATGCCTTCTCAAACGAGCCCGACAAAATGGGCGAGGTGGTGAAGGAGCCGATGTCGCATAACCCACGCAGATTTGAGTACGCAAACAAATTCTGCGACCTTTATAACAGCTATACCTCAGGTCACCACAGCTATGCTTCTACCGATTGCAATATCGAAAAGGTGGATAGCTGGAGCGAAATTTACGGCAAGCCGAGGCTTAGCCACGAAATTTGTATCGACGGAACTTATACCGATCTTTCCTTGAAGGAGAGATACAAGGGAACGCTGATAGGTAACACCGAGATGTTCTCTTCGCTTGAAAAACACCTTGAAGATAAAGGACTTTTGTCGAAAGCCCCCATCTACTTTAAAAACTCCTGTGAGTGGCAGAGAAGAGTGAGAAAATACTGCTTCGAGGCGGTAAGACGAGGCAAAAACATCGCGGGCTACGACTTTTTAGGACCCATCGACACCCATTGGCACACCTTTGGCTACGATGTGGGTATGATGAACGAGTTTTACGAGCTGAAGCCCTCGGAGAGCATCAGAAACGTGCGGATGTATAACTCCCCCACGGTTTTACTTACCGATCTCGGTAAAAAGACCAATTTTGAGTCGGGCGAGAGCTTGAATTGCAAGATTTTGACCTCCTGCTACGGAGTCATGAGCCTTGAAGACGCGATTTTGACCGTCCGTCTTGAAATGGACGGCAAGGTGATAAAGCGCGAGAGAATCGACGTCAGCGGTACAGAGGGCGGCAAGATAAGCGAGCTTTGCGAGTTTTCAGCGGAGCTTCCCACGGTGGAAAGACCTGCGGAAATGAAGCTTTCGGTCACTCTTGACGCACTTAATTGCTATGCTGAAAATGAATGGGAGCTTTATCTCTATCCCGAGACCGAAGCCGTATGTGATTTTGGTGACCTTGTGGTTGCAAACCGAATGGGCGAGGACGAGCTTATCCGACATCTTGAAGAGGGTAGAGACGTAGTTATCTTCGGCTCCGAGCCCTTCCAGAGTAACGCGCTGTCATTCAAGATAGCTTTGGCGGGAAGAACCTCGGGAAATCTTGCCACGGTCATCAACGATCACCCCATACTACGAGACCTGCCCCACGACGGCTTCTGCTCATGGCAGTTTGAGGGTCTTATGGAGGGAGGTCGCGCGGTGATACTTGAGAGCGACAGGGTGGAATTCGATCCCATAATTGAGGTGGTTTCCTCTCACAAGAACGTTATCCGTCAGGCGGCACTCGTTGAATACGAGGCTTTGAACGGCAGGATGCTTGTTTGCGGCTTTAAGTTTAACGATAATATTGCGGCTCGTTGGCTGAAAAAGCAGATCATAGAGTACGCTTTGAGCGATAATTTCGCTCCGAAGATAAAAATTGACAAAGAGGGGCTTTCCTCTCTCATCCACGGCAGAGTCGTAAAGGGCGCGGAAAACACAAACTTCGCGTTCAACCCCAACGACAAGACCGCAGTAAGACAGAAAAAATAATTTGAAAGGAAGTATATAAAAATGGGAAAAGACGTAATTATCGCGTGCGATTTTGACAGCGCGGAAAAGACATTTGCCTTTCTTGACAAGTTCACCGGCAGAAAGCCCTTTGTCAAGATCGGTATGGAGCTTTACTATGCGGAGGGCCCTTCCATAGTAAAGGAAATTAAGAAGAGAGGTCACAAGATATTCCTCGACCTCAAGCTTCACGATATCCCCAACACCGTAAAGAAGTCTATGGCAGTTCTTTCTCGCCTCGACGTTGATATGACCAATCTTCACGCGGCAGGCACAAAGAGAATGATGGAGGCGGCTATCGAGGGCTTGACCAGACCCGACGGCACTCGCCCCATGCTTATCGCTGTAACTCAGCTTACCTCCACCGATCAGGAGGCTATGGAGAACGACCTGCTTATCCACGAGCCTATCGACAAGGTAGTTATGCACTACGCGCACAACGCTATGGAGGCAGGACTTGACGGTGTAGTTTGCTCACCTCTTGAGGCAGGCAAGGTTCACGACACTTGCGGCGCGGGATTCGTTACCGTTACCCCCGGTGTAAGATTTGCTGACGGCGACATCGGCGACCAGAAGAGAGTTATGACTCCCGCTGAGGCGAAGAAGATCGGATCGGACTACATCGTAGTTGGACGCCCTATTACCGCAGCAGAGGATCCCGTTGCGGCGTATGAGCGTTGTATTGCGGAATTTGTAGACTAATTCTGCCAATCCCTTTTTCCTATATGCTTCGTTGCTCCTCGAAAGCAGCTTGACGTAGGTAATCTACGCATACGCAAGCGTTTCGCTTGCTGACGCGAGTTTGCCAAGGCAAACATCGCCTGCACTTTGCTTTCTCCGGTGCGCCTTGCCTATAGAAAAAATGAATCGGCATTCGTTAGTAAAATTAGTTAGCGGATGCCAATAAGCAAACAATTAATCATTTGTGGAAAGCTTTTGGGATCCAACCCTTTTCTCGAAAAGGGTTGGTCGCCGAAGGCAGAAAAGGAGATTTGAAAATGGAAGCATACAAGAGAGAATTTATACAGTTTTTGGAGAACGCTGGCGTTCTCAAGTTTGGTGACTTCACCGCAAAGAGCGGCAGAAAGATCCCCTATTTCATCAATGCGGGAATGATCAAGACCGGTAGCGACATCGCGACCCTGGGTGAGTTCTACGCAAAGGCATATTTTGAAAAGCTTGGTAAGAAGCAGGCGGTTCTTTACGGCCCCGCATACAAGGGAATCTCCCTCTCCGTATCCGCGGCAGTTGCTCTTTCCAAGAACGGTCTCAACGTACCCTTCTTCTTCAACAGAAAGGAAGTTAAGGACCACGGCGAGGGTGGAACATTCGTAGGCTACGTTCCCACTCCCGGCGAGGAGATCGTTATCATCGAGGACGTTATCACCGCAGGCACCGCTATACGCGAGAGCATGGAGATCCTTTCTCACCTTGAGGGCACAAAGGTTGCCGCTACCTTCATTATGGTAGACCGCAAGGAAAAGGGGCAGGGCGAAAAGGGCGCTATGCAGGAGATCGAGGAGCAGTTCGGCTTCCCCGTATACTCCATCGTAGACGTTTACGACATCATCGAGTATCTTGAAGAGGACGAAAAGAACGCCGAGAACGTTCAGAGAATAAAGAACTATCTCGCAATCAACGGCGCAAAGGCATAACTGCGTGAAGGTTGCGCTCTTTTAAAAGTGAAATAAACTGCTTCACGCGCGAATTTTGCAGAAGCAAAATTCATTTATAGATTGATTTATGCCGTTTGTACGGCAGAAAGGTAATTTATGAGACATCTTATTGATATTCAAGAGCTGTCCACCGCTGAGATCGAGGAGCTTGTTCACGTTGCAGAGGATATAATCGCAAATCCTCGCAAGTATGCGGATTCTTGCCGCTACAAGAAGCTTGCGACTCTCTTCTTCGAGCCTTCGACGAGAACAAGACTTTCCTTCGAGGCGGCTATGTACGAGCTTGGCGGAAACGTTTTGTCTATGGCGAGCGCGGGCTCTTCCAGCGCGGCTAAGGGCGAGAGCGTTGCCGACACCACAAAGACGGTATCCTGCTATGCAGACATTATCGCTATGCGCCACCCCAAGGAGGGCGCGCCTCTGGTGGCTTCGATGAATGCTTCTATCCCCGTTATCAACGCGGGCGACGGCGGACACAATCACCCCACACAGACTCTTGCTGACCTGCTCACCATCTGGAGAGAAAAGGGAAGATTTGATAATCTGACCGTGGGATTCTGCGGCGACCTTAAATTCGGTCGTACCGTTCACTCGCTTATAAGTGCACTGTCTAGATACACAGGCATCAAGATCGTGCTGATCTCCCCCGAGGAGCTGAAGCTGCCAAGCTACGTCAAGGAAGAATACTTGAGACCTAACGGCATTGAGTACGTTCAGACCACAGATCTGCTTGAGGTAATGCCCGAGCTTGACGTGCTTTATATGACCAGAGTTCAGAGAGAAAGATTCTTCAACGAGGAAGATTATCTCCGTCTCAAGGACAGCTACATTCTGACTCCCGACAAGCTGAAGACCGCAAAGAGCGATCTTTCGATCCTTCATCCCCTGCCCAGAGTCAATGAGATCGCCGTTGCTATCGACGACGATCCCAGAGCCTGCTATTTCAAGCAGGTGCTTAACGGAAAATATATGAGAATGGCACTCATTCTCAAGCTTTTGGAGGTAACGGTATGAATATAGATTCGATTAAGAACGGCATCGTTATCGACCATATCACCGCAGGCCTTGGAATGACGGTCTACCATCTTTTGAAGCTTGACGAGCTTGATTGCGCCGTTGCTATCATCAAGAACGCTGCAAGCCGCAAGATGGGTAGGAAGGACATTATCAAGATCGACGCGGATATCGAGCTTAATATGGACATTCTCGGCTACGTTGATCCCGGTATCACCATTGATATTATCAAGGATAGCGTGCTTGTTGAAAAGAAGAGCATCGGACTTCCCGAGAAGCTCACTAATGTTATTAAATGTAAAAATCCCCGTTGTATCACTACGACGGAGCAGGAATTGCCCCACATCTTCAAGCTGACCGACAGAGAAAAGCGCATTTACCGCTGTATCTACTGCGAGGTCAAGGCTGAGGAGAATAAGCTGAATTGATAAAAGGGCGGTTTTACCGCCCTTTTGCCGCAAGAAAGGAATTTTCTATGATAGTTCAATTTGAAAAAGACACCGTAATGCAGTTCAAGGTGCTTTTGCCCTTGTATCTGCCCTTTTACAATCAGGGAAACGTTAACGTATATTATAAATACGAGGCTTTCGACCTTGACCCCTTCAATCTGAAGGCGGCAAGCACCTCGGGTTCTCCCGTTCTGATCACTCCCAACGCCTTTTTCGGTTTTCTTGACGATAATTTCGGCGGCAGATTCGCCCACGACGGAAAGGGAACGCTAACCGTAAGTTGTCCCGCGGGACAGCGGCTTTATTACAACGAGAGCTGTGACCCATTCGCTGAGTGGGGAAAATACAACGAGATCGTTTTGGAGGGTCAGTCAAAGCCTAAAAACGAGGGCTTCTGGGGTGGCATCGAGTATTGTACTTGGAATGAGCAGAAAAGGTGGCAGAAGGAGAGGGGACTTGAAAGCACTCAGGCACCTCTTGACGAGGCTCTTATCTACGATTACATGGACAGAATTGAGGCTCTGGGACTTCCCAAGGGCAAGCTGACCATCGACGACGGCTGGGACGTGGAGCTTAATGATAAAGGTCAGAGAATTTTCGGAAATTATACTGTAAATCCGGAAAAATTCCCCGATATGAAAAGGCTCTGCCGGGATATGCTCTCTCGCGGATTTATCCCCGGACTCTGGCTCTGTCCCTTCGTCATCACCGACGATTGCGAGATAGCTAAGGCTCATCCCGAGGTGGTTGGTAGTAACTATCACGCCGACCCGAATTTCCCGCTTCGTTGGAAATATCTCCTTGATTCCGATCTGCTTGACGGTTATTTTTATGATATTTTCAAGAAATATATCGATATGGGATTCAGAAAATTCAAGCTTGATATTGCCTACGGATATAAGCAGGATATGAGAGACCTCTTGAAGCGAATGTACCGAATAATCAAGGAGATCGAGCCCTCCTGCGAGGTGGAGAGCCATATTCCCGATATTTTCGTATCGAAATATTGCGATACGGTTCGACTCAATGACGTAAATCTTGATCCCGAAGGCAAATGGCGCGGACTTACTCAGGAGCACTTTAAGGTCTGCCGATATTCCTCGCCTCACAAGATATTGAATCTTGATCACCTCGGCACAAACACCGCCGTGCCACCCGCAGACAAGTTTTTGGAGCACAGCCATATGATCCTCGCCCTCGATGGCGGATATCCCTGCGTGTCGCTTCTCCCCGATTGCTATGACTATCAGGTGCAAAAGGAATTCGTTGACGCTGTGAGCGAGTGGTATAATAATCATCACTAATTAAATAAAAAACAAGAGAGAATTCACGAATTCTCTCTTGTTTTTGTAGATATATTGCAAGTTAAGGTTTTTTTATGTTAATTTTCTGCTCTGCCGCAGACGTCGTGAGTGTATTTTACTTTATGCGCGATGGGGAACGGGCTTTTGTACAGTCTCGTGCTTTTTTTGAATCAGATAGAATATGAGATAATATATCGAAATATACAAAACGAAGAGTGCCATAACGCTTATGGGGTAAATGATCTGATTTCCGCCTACAAGATTATAAAGAATGTCGTAGGGGGTGCCGTCGCCACGGACTAAGAACATATAATTGTAGTCGATCAGATGATTTGTGATATATGCGGCAATGCCGAAGCCGAAGAGAATCGCAAAGGTGATGCCGATGTTCTTTCTCTTCATACTTGCCATGCCTGCGAACATAATGTAGAGAGAAGCAAAGCCCGAGATCGAGTGGGTTATACCCGAAACCACGTTGTCAAAGGAGAGAACGGGGTAGCAGGAGTAATTCTGTCCTGCGCCAATAGTTCCAAGAATTGCTCCGAGAATGCCGAAGATCATAACGAAGTCAAGAGCCGCCTCCTTGATCCTGCCCTTGGAAAACGCCGCCAAGGGGATGGTAATAAGCTGAATGCTGCAGAGGAAAAGGGGAAGATTGTAAAGCCAGTTTAAGGGATCGTTGTCTCTGAAGCATATGAGGACGATCTTGAAAAGCTCGATCGTGTCGATTGCGATAGCCGCGCCGATAAGCACTTTGTTTTTGGACTTTTCTTCTTTATTCTTGAAGTGGAGACCGAGGAAGACCGCAAGAGCCACCATAGTCGCCATTAGAAAGGACACGAAGAGTATGTGTTGCCAGGAAAGATAGCCTTCCGGGGTGCGAAGATACATTCCTTCGTTGAAGCCGAAAAATTCTTTCATAAAAGCTCCTTGTAAAAATTTGTCATTATTAGTTAAATAATATCATATTATAGTATTAAAGTCAAAGCATATTGAAAAAATTAAGAATAATTAAGAATTAAATGACAAAGGACACCCGAGGGTGTCCTAAGAAGGCCGTATGTTATTTTCCTCCGAAAACGAAGGCATGATTGGTCTTATGTGCGGTTTCCGCGTGCTTTGCGATAGCATGAATGAGGTAGTATGCTCCGTAAATCACGAGACAGACTCCGAAAACACAAAAGACTACCACGGGGGGCATCACGTTGTCGGGAAGGAAATCAAAGATGCTTTCCTTGGTGAAGAACCAGTTCTGGTTGTCGTAGATCGCGTTGCCAAGTCCCGACCAGAGCAGGATTACGATGATTGCAAAGCTCTTGCCAGATCTTGCCGATCTCAAGCTTGACTTCGCCGATTGTAAGGCTCAGAACTCCCCACGAGAAGAGGAAGCCGTGGAACATAAAGGTCTGGAAGATTATGTAGCTGAACGGTGGCTCGCCGCCGAGAGCCGAACCGGGGTAGCACATCCACATAAGAGAGGATGCTATTGAAAGGGTGACTATCACGCTCTTTATGGGGGCGAATTTCTTATTGAACTGAGCGAAGGGAACCATAACGCCCATAAGTGTGCAGATGTGGAAGGGAAGCTTGTCGATGCCGATGCCGTTGTAGCTGTCGGAGAGCGGCATTATGAAGAAATCGGCGATATAGAAGCCGATGGTTAAGTATGCCATTATTTTGAGCAGCTTGTCGCGCTTTTCCTTCGACTTGCCGTGGAAGAGAAACGATAGCAATATTGCTCCGCCGAAGATGACGAAGAGATATAAAAAGTGCCAGACGTCAAAAAGACCGATCTGAAGGCTTGAGTTGTTCTCGCTGAACAACCACCTGACGAATTCTTTCATTTTCTTGCTCCTTTCTTAATCTTTGTGTCGTTCTGTTATTATCCTACTACATTTTTTCCTCTTTGTCAAAGGGTTTGGCGGGAATTTAAGAATAATTAAGAAAGGACAAAAAAGAGGAAGCTTGTGCGCTCCCCCCTATTTGTGGCTGGGATGGCCAGATTTAGAACATTAACACAAACCGCAAGCGGTTTGGTGGTCTATTTCAAGCGACTGAACGATCTAACCACAAATAAGGGGGAGCACGTAAGCTCCCCCTATTTGTGTGATGTGTGTCCGATTTAGATGCAACCGACCGTAGTGGCCAATTTAGATGCACGACTTTTTGCGCGAGGGTACACTAGCCCCTTGGCGATGATGGGGGTTAAAAGTATCCGCGATCTACCGGACTTTTAATGCCATGCTTGCAAACGAATCTATGTATTATTCATTAACAGTTTTATCTGCGACGATCTTACATCTGTCGCATTTGTAGTCAAATAAATCATCTTCGTTTTGTTTCCAATCGCCGCCGCAAATCGGGCATTTTGAGGGTTGTTTTCCGTAGAACCGGTATAGATAATAATATACAGGCTTTTTCAATTCGCTTTCAAGATTTCTGCAAACAGATAATCCTTTTTGGTTTAGACGGCTACTTATGTTTGAGAGCATTTTATGCGCGCCGATTTCGCCTATGCCGGTTACATAGAATAGCTTATCATATGCAGCATAATTGGTTTCCCAAGATGTTAACTCCGTAACAGTTTCTACCGATAGAGTTGGTAGTAAATAATAAGGAATATTACCTCTGCAATGTCCACAACAAATAGGAGAGATGTCACGCAAATGAGGATGAATGCACAAAACATAGTGTTCTGCATCTTTTCCTGTTGCAACGTCATCGCTGTATGTAAAATCATCTCCAACGTATTTCTTTTCAATTGGTTTTGTCAAATGAGGTGAAAGCCGTTGTAATGCTTCTTTTGAGTAT
>JAZKYL010000069.1:0-9857 GCA_045612105.1 Eubacteriales bacterium | reverse complement strand
ATCCTTCTTGATGAGATAGATAAGATAGGACATAGCAGTGCTCACGGTGATCCCGCATCGGCGCTGCTGGAGGTGCTTGACAGCGAGCAGAACAAGACTTTCCGCGACCATTTTGTTGAGCTTCCCTTCGACCTGTCCGATTGCGTATTTATCGCCACCGCCAACACTCTTGACACGGTGCCCCGCCCTCTTATCGACCGTATGGAGATAATCGAGCTTCACACCTACACCAAGAGTCAGAAGGTCGGCATCGCAAAGAATCATCTTATCCCCAAGCAGCTGAAGCGTCACGGGCTTAACAAGAGGACCTTGAAGATCACCGACGCGGCTCTCTCGGATATTATCGATTGCTACACCCGCGAATCGGGAGTTCGTAATCTTGAGCGTGAGATCGCGGCAGTATGCCGAAAGGCGGCAAAGAAGATCATCGAAGAGGGTGTTACAAAAGTCACCGTATCTCCCGACGATCTCAAGGTATTTTTAGGTCCTAAAAAGATAATTCCCGAAATGATCTCTCAGTGCGATGAGGTGGGAGTTGTCAACGGTATGGCATACACACAGTCAGGCGGCGACCTTCTAAAGGTCGAGGCGGCTGTTATGGACGGAACAGGTAAGCTTGAGCTCACAGGCTCCTTGGGCGACGTTATGAAGGAATCTGCCCACGCGGCTATTACTTACGCGCGTCAGGTTGCCGCAAATTACGGCATCAGCCCCGATTTCTACCAGAAAAAAGATATACATATCCACTTCCCCGAGGGAGCGGTTCCCAAGGACGGTCCTTCCGCAGGTATTACCACACTCACCGCAATTATCAGCGCGCTTTCGGGCATTCCCGTTCGCCGCGACCTTTCCATGACCGGTGAGATCACGATCCGAGGAAACGTTCTTCCCATCGGTGGCTTGCGCGAAAAGACTATGGCGGCTTACAGTGCGGGAGTTCGTACTATTATCATCCCCGCCGACAACCTGAAGGATCTTCACGAAGTCGACCCTATGGTTCGCGAAAACGTGACCTTTATTCCCTGCCGCCGCGCCATTGAGGTGTTGACAAACGCGCTTGTAATGAGTGAGACAGAGAAAAAAGAAAATTCCTCAAAGAGCGAGACCGCAGAAGAAATGATCGTAAACGCGGGATCCGCAAAAGCCCCCGTGGCAAGGAGAGCAAAGACCGAAAAATAAGTCGGTATCATCCCACTGTAAACTATTGAAAGGTAAATTATGGGACTCAATACACAAAACGTAAATCTTAAAATGACTGCGGGCTTTGCAAGTCAGTTTCCCACCGACCCCATCCCACAGGTAGCCCTTTCGGGTCGCTCCAATGTGGGCAAAAGCTCGCTGATAAATACTCTGCTTGGCAGAAAGAGCCTTGCAAGAGTGTCTGCAACCCCCGGTAAGACCATTACCGTAAATTTCTATGAGGTAGACAAAAAGCTCTTTCTCGTTGACCTGCCCGGCTACGGCTTTGCGGCAAGAAATCACGATAACAAGCAACAGTGGTCTTCTCTGACAGACGGTTATTTCACCAAAAACAAGAATATAGACCTTGTTAAAGGTGTGGTTCAGCTTATCGACAGTCGTGCTTGTATCACCAAAGACGACGCTATGATGATCGACTATATGAACAATGCGGAAATCCCTTACATTATAGTCATAACCAAGATCGATAAGCTCAACAAGACCGACCGTGCCGCTTGCATAGAAAAAATCACAAACGATCCCCTGATTGCAGAGGGCACACCGATAATACCCTTCTCGTCCCTCAAGGGAGAGGGCAAGCAGGAGCTTTGGTACGCTATCGCAGATTGCGCGGACATCAAACTCTGAAAAAAGTTTAACGGAGAAAATTTATGCTATTTTCGATACTTCGCGGAGGAGATTGGCAGGATATACTTATAAGTCTTCTGCTGACTCTGCCCGTGATCCTTATGGCGCTATCCTTTCACGAAGCGGCTCACGGATTTATCGCATATAAAATGGGAGACCGCACCGCTTATAATTTAGGGCGCGTTACAATGAACCCCTTAAAGCATCTCGACCTTATGGGTAGCCTTTGGATGCTGATATTCGGATACGGTTGGGCGAAGCCTGTACCGATAAACGCGAGAAATTTCAGAGACCCTAAAAAGGGTATGGCATTTACCGCCATCGCGGGACCTATCGCCAATCTTATTTTAGCTGTCATCGGTATAATATTTTACTCGGTGATCACCTATATCCTGACTGACAATATCATTTTTTTTGCCGCAGGAGAAAACGCATTTTTATTCAAGGTCATAGTCATACTCTGGAATTTCTTCTACCTTATGGCTATAATGAATCTGACCCTGATGGTATTTAATCTTATTCCGATCCCTCCCTTTGACGGCTCAAGGTTTTTCGGGTTCTTTCTGCCCCCAAAGACCTATTTTGCCATTATGAAATATGAAAAATACACCCTTATAGCGGTTCTCGCTATATCTTTCCTCTGCTCACGATTCTTTGGCTTCTCTCCTGCATTCTGGGTAGCGGAAAAGCTTTTCAATTTTATGGCAGACGGAGTTTTGAAGGTCATTAGTTTGATATTCGGTTAATTTTGCATTTTATGAAAGGAGGTCCTTATGGACGCTATAAATTACCGTCTCGAGACGTTTGAAGGACCTCTCGATCTTCTGCTCTCGCTGATACAGAAAAACAAGATGTCGATAGACAATATTCAGATCAACGTTATCTGCGAGCAGTATATTGATTACATCGAAACGGCACAGAGCCTGGACATGGATCTTGCCAGCGAATTTATCGTTATGGCAAGTGAGCTTATGCTGATAAAATCCAAGCTTCTTCTGCCCAAGCCCGAGGAGGAAGAGGAAGACCCCAGAGCAGCACTTGCCGATGCCCTGCAGAAATTCCAGCAGGCAAAGGAAGCGGCAAAGAAGATGGCTCTCCTCTACCCACGCTTTAGCAGCAGACTTGAAAAGGACACAGACGAGATCTCTATTGACAAGACCTTCGTCCTTGATCAGGAGGTCGAATCTCTCTGTCTTGCCGTCCGTCGTATTATCACCTTCAATGAAAACCGTCCCAAGGTAGAGCGTTCGGTATTCACACCGATGATAAGCTCACCTATCGTTCCCGTCGAAGTCAAGATCACCGGAATACTCAACAGAATGTCTAAAAAGAAGGTAACAAGCCTTAAGGAGCTGCTTGAGGACTCGGTGTCTCTGCCCGATCTGATAGCCATATTCCTTGGAGTATTGGAGCTGATCAAGATCAGAAAGATACTGATCTATGAAACCGAGGGCACTCTTCTTGATATGAGCGCCGAATTTATGATCAACGACAATCCCGACGACGTTGAAAAGGACGCAAACGGAAAAGAGCTATACTCAAACGGTGATAGTGAAGCCGAAGAGATCAGAATGAATTTTGACGAAGATAACGACGATAAAGGAGGAAGCGACCAATGAGCGAGACAAATAATAATATGCAAGAGAGCATAACTCTCGAAAAGGTGACCGCCGCTATCGAGGCTATCCTCTATGCCGCGGGACATCCCGTGGAATACGCAAAGCTTTCCGAGGTCCTGGGGCTCTCCGTCAAGGACGTAAAAAATATGGTTGAAGCTATGGCGAGAGATTACAACAGTGAAAAATCTCCCCGTGGTATTCTGCTTCTTATGTTCCCCGATTCCTGCCAATTTGCCACCAAGGAAGAGTTTCTTCCCTACATAAGAGAGGCGCTTGGAATCAAGCGCGGAGGCAACCTTTCCAACTCCACCATGGAGGCTCTTGCGGTAGTTGCCTACAACCAGCCCGTAACAAGAGCATACGTTGACGCGGTTCGAGGGGTTGATTCATCATACGCTATGACCTCTCTTATCGATAAAGGACTTATCGAGTCGCTCTCGCGTCTCGACGCTCCCGGTCGTCCCATGCTTTACACCACCACCGCAAAATTCTTGCGTGTGTTCGGGCTCAATTCTCTGGATGATCTGCCCGAAACCGAGCTGTCCCCCACATCAGAGCCCGCCCCCGAGGCTATGGCTGTGGAAGAAGTAGGCTTCACCGCAGGAATGGCAGCAGTTACCGAAGCTAAGAGTGAAAGCGGCGAGGGCGAAACCGTCGAAGAATAAACACGTTTTTACCAAATTTTCAAGAAAGGAGTGATAATTACGATACCTTTTCTCTGTATTCTGGCATTTTTTGTGCTGATATTCGCTATGAGAGTAAGAGTTACCGTTGAAATGAAGGAAGACAGCGATCTTGCCCTGACGGTAACGGTTTTGGGAATAAATATCAAAATTCTTCCCAAAAAGCCGAAAAAATACAATATCAAAAATTACACTCCGAAAAAAATAGCCAAGAGAGATAAAAAAGCTGCCGAAAAGGCTGAAAAAAAGCGTATCGCAGCGGCAAAGAAAAAGACCGAAAAGGAAGCTAAGAAAAAGCAGAAGAAGGAAGAAGCCGCCAAGCTGACCAAAGCCGAAAAAAAAGCGATAAAGGCGAGAAAAAAGGCTAAAATGCCTCCTATTCCCGATATGCTTTCTCTCTTCCTGCGAGTAATCAAGATGCTCTTCTCAGGACTTTTCTCAAAGTTCCACTTCCACGTAGCAAGGCTTCGAATTAAGGTAGGCTCATCCGATGCGGCAACCACCGCTTTGATGTACGTCGCCATCTGTCAGTCAATAAATCCCGTCCTGAAATTCCTTGCCAAGCACTCAAATCTCCACGGCAGAAAGAACGCCGATATCGACGTCTCTCCCGACTATCTCTCCGATGAGCTGAAGATCGACATCAAGCTTGGATTTTCCACCAGCCTTGGCGGACTTTTGGGCGCGCTCTTCAGAACCGGATTCTCATTTATCTTCGGTTGGATGAAGATAGTTCCCTCGGTTTCCGAGCACGCTCTCCCTCCTATGCCCGAAAAACCCAAGGATTCTGCTACAGAGACCGACGGCAAAACAGATGATGGCATCAAAGAAGATAGCTCCGAAAAGAGCAAAAAAGAAAAGAAGAGCAAGAAGAGCTCTAAAAAATAATTAAGGCAACATTCCGCAAAGGCGGAGCTTATGCATAAATCAATTACGTATTATATAATGAAAGGAAGATTTCACTATGGCATCCGAAAACAAGCTTCAGGGAGTAGTTCAGGCTACTCTTGCACAGATCCGCAACATGATCGACGCAGACACCGTCATGGGTACACCCGTTGAGACAAGCTCCGGAACTACTCTTATCCCGATCTCCAAGGTAGCGGTTGGTTACGCTACCGGCGGTATGGACTTCAACGACAAGAACGGCGGTGCTCAGGGCAAACCCCAGAACTTTGGAGCAGGCGGCGGCACCGGTATCTCTGTTCAGCCTATCGGTATCCTCTGCGTTTCCAAGGACGGCGACGTTGAGCTCATCAACATAGGCATCAAGAACCCCTCCGATCCCATCGAGCAGCTCTCCGATCTTATCGACCGCTCTCCCGAGATCATCGCAAAGATCAAGGCTCTCTTCGCAAAGGATAAGGCAGAAGACGAAGCAGAGGCTTCCGACGAGGAATAATTTTAGCTCACACCTCTTTCCCTCCGCGATATATTTGATCGCAGCAGAATAAATATTTCTCCGGACAAATATAATGGTACAAAGCCTTACTTGTCCGGAGGAATATCTATGTCTTTTTTCAAAATCAATTCAATAATCAAAAAATTGTTCAAAGCCGCCTCATTCGTGACGGCTGTATCGTTATGTTTGGCGGTTTTTTCGGGTTGCTCTTCCCCGGGCGAAAGTTCTGCGCCCATTTTGGGAGACTCAGGCTTGGAGGGATCGCCCGTATTGTTTGATACCTCACGTCTCGCAGCGGTCTATGGAGCCCCCTGCCCGGAGATCTCCGCAAAATCGGCAATACTTATAGACGCAGACTCGGGGACTGTAATCGGAGCAAAGAATCCCGATAGTAAAATGAGCATGGCATCAACCACAAAAATAATGACCGCGCTTGTCGCTATTGAGAATGCCGATATAACTAAAACAGTATCGGTCTCCCCTTGCGCCGTAGGTGTGGAAGGGTCGTCGGTCTATCTTTACGAGGGCGAGCGTCTGACGCTTGAGGATCTGCTCTACGCAATGCTTCTTGAATCGGCAAACGATGCAGCGGCGGCTATCGCCATTGAGGTTGGCGGCAGTATTGAGGATTTTGCCGAATTAATGAATAAAAAAGCCACTACGATGGGGCTTGAATGCACTCATTTTACCAATCCCCACGGTCTTGACAACGAAAATCATTATACCACGGCGCGTGAGCTTGCCAAAATCGCCTCCGAGGCTATGAAAAACGAGACCTTTCGCCGTATCGTCTCTACATACAAAAAAACTATTCCGTTAAATGAGACCGAGGGTGTGAGATTACTCATTAATCACAATAAGCTTTTGAAAAACTACGACGGAGCAGTGGGAATCAAGACCGGTTACACTAAAAAAAGCGGACGATGCCTGGTCAGCGCCGCGGAAAGAGACGGAGTTAATCTTATCTGCGTCACACTTTCCGCTCCCGACGACTGGAAAGATCATCAAACCCTTCTCGACTACGGTTTTTCAACCTATGAATCCCGATTGCTTTGTGAGGACGGAGATTTCAAGTATACTCTGCCCATAGTCGGCGGAGATAAGGAATTCGTCACCGTCACCAATAAAGGCGAGCTGAGAGTAACTCTACCCAAAAATGCCCCCGAAATCAAATCGACCGTAGAACTCTTCCCCTTTGAATATGCCCCCATAGTCGAAGGAGAGATCATAGGCAGGGTGATTTATTCATCAGGCGGCAAAACCGTCGCCGAAATGCCTCTTTACGCAAAGTTTTCGTCTGACAGAATAGTCTACAAAAGGTCACTTATCGATAAAATTACTTCATTTTTTTATAAATAGTTGGTATTCAGAATGGAAAAAATCAGGATCTCAAAATATTTCACCGATTGCGGTGTTATGTCCCGCCGCGCGGCTGAGGAAGAAATTAAACAAGGCAAAGTGTTCGTCAACGGTCAGGTCGCCGAGCTTGGCGAAAAAATTGACCCCGAGGTCGATGAGGTCACCTGGCGCGGCAACCTGATCGAGAGAAAAGCAGATGAAAAGGTCTGCATTATGCTCAATAAACCCCGTGGAATCGTCTGCACCGCAAGCGACGAAAAGGGACGTCGCAACGTTACCGACCTCTGCCGTGATGTCAAGAGCCCCGACGGAAAAAGCCTTCGTCTCTACCCCGTTGGCAGACTTGATATGGACTCCGACGGTCTTTTGCTGCTCACCAACGACGGCAGCCTCGCAAACAAGCTGACCCACCCGCGTCATTCGATCCCAAAAATTTATCACGTTACCCTGAAAGGCAGCTTTGAACCCGAAAGTCTGACTGTTCTCGGCGAACCCGTAGAGCTCGACGGCAGACTTACTATGAGGGTCAGAGTCCGTCGCGTTGGCGGCGACGAGAACACAACTATTGCCGAATTTGAGCTTTTTGAGGGCAGAAACCGTCAGATCCGCAGAATGTGCGAGCTTCACGGTGTCAGAATTCTGCGTTTACAAAGAGTCGCCATCGGCAAACTGAAACTCGGTGATCTCGCAGAAGGAAAGTGGCGAAAGCTGACTCAAAACGAAGTCGAATATCTAAAAAATTGCTGATTTCAAGGTAAAATATGGATATAAAAAACTTAAAAATCGATAAATTTATCTGCGGCAATCCCCAAAGCGAGGCGCAGACCGCACTTACCGATATGCTAAAAAATGAAAATATCGGCGCGTCATATGCCGATATGATGAGATACCGCGTGGCGAACAAAGCCGCAAGCGAATGTCTCGATACCTATTACGTAGCGTACGAAAACGGCAAAGCATATTCCCGCCTTTGGAACGGCTGGGGCAGACACGAAGGAGCTATCGGCAACTTTGGCAACTTCGTCACACTCGAAGAGGTTCGCGGTCAAGGACTGGGGCACAGAATGCTTGAATTATGGCATGAGGACATTAAAAATCGTGACGATCTCCCTCTCTGCTTCCTTTGTATGGGCGAGCGACGCGCGGCAAAGCTCTATTTCCCTTACGGGTTCAGGACCATTGAAAAGGGCGCGAAATGGGGTCCCCTCTTTATGCCCCTTGGCGACAGTCCCACCGATTTCAGAGAGTTTTGCGATAATTATTATCGCCCCTCTGCTACTCTTTTCTGCCGTAAAGCAACCGCCCAGTGGCGACACGAGATCGATTGCCTCTTGAAATACTCTTTGTGGAGCATGGGGCTCGATCACACTATTAACGGCAAAATTTTAGAACAGGCGCTTCTCTATTCCAAAGATACCGCGGAATTGCTCTTTACCGAGGATAACAAATGTGTCGGATGGATTCTGGACGGTGTTATACGTGTGCATCCCAACTATTCAAAAAGCGAGATCCGAAAAATTTGATATTTTTACCTGCGACCCGATCTTTCGGGTCGCTTTTTTCGATTTTTTGCTGTCTACGACAAAATCCGACTGCAAAATTCTCTTTTTTACATCCTATTCTCCTTTTTCGTTATATATGGCAAAATTTTTATGGAAAAATTTGGTAAATATTACCATTGGTAATTTTTGGAAAAAGTATTGCAAAAATTTCCAAATTATGGTAAAATATAACCGTAATCAATAAAATATACCGTCAAGGAGGATACACGAAAGTGGAATACACAACAAAAATACTTATTGCCGACGAAAATTCGTCCGGGCGCGCCCTCATAAAAGACTGTTTTTTGCGCGCGGGCTGCCGATACATAGATGAAGCCGTCAACGGAGAGGATGCCCTTGCCAAGATCGGACGGATACATCCCGACGTGGTGATAATCGACATCTGGATGTCAAAGGTGGACGGGCTCAGCGTAGTCAGAAGCGCAAGATCACTTTCCTACGGAAGCGATAAACCACCCATTATCATTATGACCTCCCCGATCTCAAATCAGAATATCTTCGTTCAGGCTTTGCAAGCGGGCGCCGAGCTTTGTCTCATCAAGCCTATAAACCAATCAAATCTTTTGGAATACGTTGACAGTATGCTGAAAAACCGTAACAAGAAAAATGAGGAAGCACAGCAGACGAAACAGGAACAAACAGATAATACTCCCGACATCGAAGCACAGGTCACCCGTATTATACACCAAATAGGTGTGCCTGCTCACATCAAGGGCTACCAATATCTCCGCACCGCAATTCTCCTGACAGTCAAGGACAGTGACATTATCAATTCCGTTACCAAAGTTCTCTACCCCTCCGTTGCGAAGAAATATCAAACAACCACAAGCCGCGTCGAGCGCGCCATCCGCCACGCAATCGAGGTCGCGTGGGATAGAGGTGACGTGGATACGCTCAATTCTTATTTTGGATACACAATCCAAAATAATCGTGGTAAACCCACGAATAGCGAGTTTATCGCCATGATTGCAGATAATTTGAGACTCAAATATAAATTATACTGATACATCTTCAAATCTTGATTTATCGGTGAGACGGGAGATGCGTGCCTCCGGCAGGGATGCGGGTCGCTTTCTCGAGAGAAAGCTCCGCAAAGAGCTTTCCCGAATTTTGGGGCGCTCTAGTAGTGGCGCAGGATTTTTCACTTCGCCTTCGGCTCGTTAAAAAAATCCCTCACGCTCGTATCTTGGTTGAAAGGGTGTTAAACCCAGCCAAAGCGTTTATCTAAAAACAAAATTCAACTAAGTTGAAGTAAGAATACGCCTCGCTTCGTCGGCTTTGCCGACAGGTGAGTGGGGTTCATAGGGGAGAGAGGATGTCGAAGTAAAATCAAACGCGGCTTCCTGCGTTTGATTTTTCAAGACCCTCTTTTCCCTATGCGGCGTTCTTTTGGTTCGTTTTCTTT
>JAZKYL010000068.1:0-20618 GCA_045612105.1 Eubacteriales bacterium | reverse complement strand
TTTTCAACTAAACTTGCAACACGATAGCAGTAAGGCTTAGATTAAAATCTTCACGGTTTTATAAAACGAAATGGCTACATTTTAATCCTTTTTGCGGGGAAGTTTTTTGGCTCCACCTTTTTTTCAAAAAAGGTGGAACGCGTCTCCCCCGCCTCCCCGACAAATCAAAATTTGAAACATCGGCTGAATAGTTACATCAAAATTTACAGCCATTTTGTCCATAAAATCGGCTGAAAAAGTCATTGATTTTTTTGCGCTTTAGGTATATAATCAAGGGGAAATTGAACGTTTTCGGAGAAAATAATGGGATATTTATTTTTAGCCGTTGCTCTTGCGGCGGGAATTACAAAAGGATATTGCGGAAAAAAGACCAGCTTTGCTATCGTTTTAGGTTCAGATTCTATGATAATGAACGTACTTCGTATGCTTTTGTGTATCGTTATCGGCTTTGTGCTGATTCTATTCACCGAGAGCATCGACGCTTTGCAGGTGGACGGCGATCTGCTTCTTATTGCCGCGCTGTCGGGTATTGCGTCGGCGGCGTTTGTGGTCAGCTGGTTGCTTTCGGTCAGAAGCGGAGCTTATATGATGGTCGAGGTGTTTTTGCTTATCGGAGTCATTATACCAATCGTCTTATGTCGCGTGCTTTTTGATGAGGCGATCGGTGTCTGGCAGATCGTGGGAATTGCGATATTGCTTGTGGCGGTCTTCGTTATGTGCACCTATAATGCGTCAATAAAGGGAAAGATGAGGATAGGCTCATTCCTGCTTTTGCTTCTTTGCGGCATATCAAACGGTCTTGCGGACTTTTCGCAAAAGCTTTTTGTTAAAACCGATCCCGAGGGAAGCGCGGCGGTATTCAATTTTTATACCTACGTTTTTGCCGCGGCGGTGCTGCTTGTGGCATACCTTGTTTTCCGTCAGGCTGACAAGAAGGGAGAGATCAAACCGAGAAAGCCATTTCAGGTGGTTAAGCCCATATGGATTTACGTGCTGATAATGGCTGCCTGCCTCTTTGCCAACTCATTTTTCAAGACCCAGGCGGCGCAATATCTTGATGCCGTACAGCTCTATCCCTTGAATCAGGGCTGCGCTGTGGTGCTGTCGCTGCTTATGTCGGCGATCGTGTTCAAGGAAAAGATCAACGCAAAGTGCATCGTCGGAATCTGTCTTTCCTTTGTTGCGCTGATAATGATAAATCTTTTGTAAAAAATTGAGCCCCCGAAAATCGGAGGCTCAATTTTTTATTCGGTAGATTTATCACTTGACACCGACTCGACCTCCGCTTCGGTCGCCGGAGCGGTGGTAGTTTCTTCCGTATCAGTATAATCGAATTCGCCCGAAACACCCACGTAGCCGGTCTTCTCGATTATGTACTGTCCCTCGTCGGAGAGGATCCAGTCGATCAAAGCATCAACGTTGGGATTGCGGTTTTCATAATAGGTTACGGCATAAAGCGGGGTTGTGATAGGATACGAACCGTTTTTGATGTTTTCAACGTTTGGGTAGACACCGTCGACGGCAACTATCTTTATATCGGGGTTCTGAATTATTCCCTCAACGTAATATCTGAAGGAAAATCCGATGGAGTTGGATTTGCTCTTGTAGCTCGATACCTGATCGATGATTCCCGACATAAGGTCGTTGACCTGCTCCGTGGGAGCCTCCATAATCGGTGTGTCGCCCATGAATCGCTTCAGCATACTCTGGCTTCCGCTACCCTCGTTTCTCTGGAAGGCAACGATTTTCTCGTTCCTGCCGCCAACCTCCTTCCAGTTGGTGATCTCGCCCGAGTAAATACCCTTTATCTGCTCGGTGGTCAGGCTTTCAATGGGATTGTCCTTGTGGACGAAGAAAACGAAGGCTTCGCTACCGATAGGAGTATATTTAAACGTAGTCCGTTTTTCCTTGGCATATTCTATCTGATTTTTTGAGGGATACGCGCCGAAGAATATATCGGTCTCGCGTCTGGCGAGAAGTTGATATCCATAAGAGGTATTGTTGTATTCGAAAACTCCGTCATAAAGCTTGGTGGTATCGGGATATACCGCGTGAACGAATGCGGAATAGACGGGAAAGACCGCCGCGGCTCCGTCGATTATAGGCAGGCTGCTTTTAAGCTTCAGGGACGCATTGTCAAGCTTTACGATCTTCGAATCCTCCTTGAAGGGAAGGTATTCGTCTACGTTGATGTTGGGGGCAACGTCCACGGTTATCATCTCGTCGTATTTTTTTATGCCGAAATTTATTCCGAAGGCGATTAAAAACGCGAGAACGAAGCTTGCGTATCCGATGAGATATTTTTTCTTCCGCGCCTTCCATATCAACGGTATGGTAGCGGGCAGAATAAACAACACCGCAAAGCAGAGTATTCCCCAATACATTTCGCTATAAAGATAGAGCGCGGCAGAGATACCTGTGATCAGGCTTGCGAGCAAAATCAGAAGAGTTAAAAGCACCTTGCAGGTTATTATAAATCCTTTGCTTTTAAAGAAACCGATCATTTTTATCCTCCTTTAAACGGTATTTCACGTATTATACGACGAAACCGAAAAAAATCCTTGTAAGAGATTTTAAACGGTACGGGGAAGATCAGCTAAAAAAGAATCTCCCCCGTAAAACCTATTAAATTATTAACCGAAAAGCTTTGCGGAATAAACTCCGTCAGCGATCAGCTTTTTGAAGGATTCGATAACGTAGTCCTTGTCTTCCTTATAGGTTACGCCGAACCACTTGTCGGTGGTCTTCAGCACCTTAACGGTAGCGGTGCCGTCAGAAAGCATACCGCCGATAACCGTGGGAAGAAGATATTCGGATTTCATTTCCTTTGCGTTGCCTGCCGCGAGGAAGTCGATAAAGCCCTGCTCGAGACGGTCGATGAAAGCGGGAGTGAAAGCCCACATATTCATAGAAACCAGACTATCGGGGTCAACGTCTCTCTTTGTTCCGTCCTTTTCCTCTACGTACGCGCCGGTGTTACCGCCCTTGTAGATGTTGGAGGTCTCGACGATAGAAGCGAGATCACCGTTTTCGTCTACGGTACAAATTCCGCGGGTTACAGCACCGTTGTCGGACAATGTGTTGCCGAGAATGAATCCGGGCATAGCTATGTCAAGAACGTCGGTCTTCTCGGTATCCATATGATTTACAAGATAGTCGTGCATCTTGACGTAAGCATCCTTGCCGTAGTAGTCGTCTGCGTTGATAACAAGCGCGGGGGTGTCAACGATGCCCTTGCAAGCAAGTACCGCGTGACCCGTACCCCAAGGCTTGGTTCTGCCTTCGGGATTCTTGAAGCCGCCGGGAAGATTTTCAACCTCCTGGAAAGCATAAGAGCAGGGGCAGATCTTCTCAATGCGGTTTCCGATGATCTCTCTGAAATCCGCCTCAAGATCCTTGCGGATGATAAAGCAGACCTTGTTAAAGCCTGCCTCGAGAGCGTCGTGGATAGAGTAGTCCATAATGATCTCGCCCGAGGGGCCAACGGGTGCTAACTGCTTGATTCCGCCGCCGAAACGGGAGCCGATACCTGCAGCCATTATAATAAGAGTAGTTTCCATAGTTGTTCGCCTTTCTGAAAGAAATTTTATCAATAATTATTCTACCACAAAAATACACCTTAGTCAATAAGATTTCCCAAATTGAGTATATATTTGAGTAAATTTTGCGAAAAAGCGTTATGAAATGACGAAAAGTTACAGTTTATATGTCGAAGATCAACCCATAGTCTCGGGAAGCTTCTTGCCGCCCAGCAGGTGGAAGTGGATGTGCTTCACCGACTGACAGCCGTCCTCGCCGATATTTGTGATAACTCTGTAGCCGTTTGTAAGTCCGCAAGCTTCGGCAACCTTGGGCACTGCCTCAAAAACAGCACTGACCCAAGCCGAGTTTTCGGCGGCAATTGCGTCGGCTGACTCAATGTGGCACTTGGGAACGATAAGCACGTGAACGGGAGCCTGGGGATTGATGTCCTTGAAGGCGTAGACTCTTTCATCCTCGTAGACCTTAGCGGAGGGGATCTCTCCCGCGATTATTTTACAGAATAAGCAAGACATTTTTATTCTCCTTTTTTATAAAAAATCTTTACAAAGCCGCTTTTATTTGTTATAATAAAGAAAAGAGCGGTCTTATAAAGTTATTTTAGCACAAAAACCGCAGAGTGTCAATGATTTTTGGGAGTGCTTATGCCAAAAACAAGAGATATTTGGAGATATTTACAAAACACTGACAAAAAAATACTTATGTACGGTATGGGCAACGGCGCGGACAAGATACTTGCAATCTGCGAGAGGTACGGCATTGAGGTCTGCGACTTTTTCGCCAGCGACGGCTTTGTCAGAGGTCATTTTTTTCACGACAAGCGGGTCTTGTCCTATAGCGAGGCTTGCGAAAAATACGGACGCGAGAATATGATAGTTCTCCTGTCCTTTGCCTCAAGTTTGCCCGACGTGCTTGCTAATATTTACAGAATCGCCGAAGAATGTGAGCTTTACGCTCCCGACGTGCCGGTCTGCGGCGATCAGCTATTTTGCGGCGAGTTTTTTGATGAAAATCGGGAAAAAATAGAGCTTGTGGAGAGTCTGCTTGCCGATGACGAATCGAAGACCTTGTTCCGCAACGTCATAGAATACAAGCTGAGCGGCGATATAAGACTTTTGAAGAATAATTATTGCGACTTTTCAGAGGTCTACCGTCTGCTTGGCGCGGAAAAATTCGAAAAAATTGCCGACCTCGGAGCATACAACGGCGACACGCTCCGCGAGATCGCGCCCTTTGCGCCAAAGCTAAAACAGGCGGTGGCGTTTGAGCCCGACAGAAGAAACCACAAAAAGCTTTCGGAGTACGCCGAGACGGTCGAAGCCTTTAAGATCACGCCATTGAAGCTTGCGGCTTGGAGCGAGAGGGCAATTTTGCAATTCGACGGCAGCGGAAACCGAAATTCCACCTTGGTGTCCGACGGGATCGCGGTAAATAAGCCTCAGAAGATAGTGGAGGTCGAAGCCGATTCTCTTGACAATATTCTTGATGGTCAGAGAGTCGATTATATCAAATACGACGTTGAGGGCTCGGAAAAAGAGGCGATTCTGGGATCGGTCAAGACCATCGAAGCCTGCCGCCCCGCGCTTATGCTCTCGCTCTATCACAGAAGCGAAGATATGTTTGAATTGCCGCTTATGATACGCGAAAGATTCCCCGATTATAGATTTTATGTCCGCCGCAGAGAGTATATACCTGCTTGGGATACGGTGCTTGTTGCCGTCCCTGACGGAAAATGAATAATTAAGAATGAAAAATGAATAATGAAAGGATATAAATTATGAAAAAGATTGCTGTAGTTACAGGTGCTTCCTCGGGAATGGGAAGAGATTTCGTTAAGATGATCGACAAGATCGAAGATTGTGAGGAAATATGGGTCATTGCTCGCAGAGTTGACAAGCTTGCCGAGCTTAAAAGTGAGACCGAGAAGAAGCTTTTACCCATCGAACTCGATCTTTCCGACGAGGTGAGCTACGAGCTTTATGCCAAGATGCTGAAAGAGAACGAGGTGCAGGTCTGCGCCCTCGTCAACGCGGCAGGCTTTGGTAAATTCGGTAATTTTGACTCGATCCCGCTGGAAGAGCAGATGAATATGATCGATCTCAACTGCAAGGGACTTATGGCGATGACCTACGTCACTCTGCCTTATATGCCCGAGGGTAGCCGTGTTTATCAGCTTGGGTCGCTGTCGGCATTTCAGCCCGTGCCTTATATCACTACCTACGGCGCGACCAAGGCATTCGTGCTGTCCTTCTCCCGCGCTCTCAACAAGGAGCTTGAGAAGAGAAATATCAAGATGATCGCCGTTTGCCCCGGTTGGGTACGTACCGAGTTCTTCAACCGCGCGGTCAAGGACGATACTATTAAATATTACAATAAATTCTTTACCTCCGCAGAGGTGGTAAGACGCGCTATCTACGATATGTACCGCGGCAAGGACGTCTCGGTCTGCGGCGCATCTATCCGCGGTCAGGTGCTTCTCACTAAGATATTGCCCCATAAGCTGGTTATGAATATCTGGTGTAAGCAGCAGAAGAAGTGATTATAGATTGCAGGAGGGGGAAGAAACCTTTTTGAAAAAAGGTTTCTTCCCCCTCCTGCACCTCCCATTCCTTCCAAAAACTTTCAGAAAAAGGATTGGGATTATTCTCGCCCTACGAGATAGTCGAGTGTAACGTGATAATAATCGGCAAGCTTAATCGCCGCCCACAAAGGCAGCTCGCGCTCGCCTCGTTCATAACGTTGATAGACTGTTACCTGCATATTTAGCAATTCTGCAATTTCTTTTTGAGTTTTATCGTGATCCTCGCGCAGATCGCGAACGCGCTTGTAAACTAACAATTAATAAGCCCCCCAGTTATATACTTGTTTAAAACAATTATATAAAAAACACCGTGCGGTATTGACAAATAACACCGTGCGGTGTTAAAATGTATTTAAATAAGTAATATGTTGAGGGAAAAATGAAAATACGGTTATCTTTGAGCTTTTTATTCGTTGCTTTGGTTATCTTTCTCGTTGCGTGTTATGATGAGAACGAGACGTTATATTGTAAAGAATTTGTGGAGACAAGCGATTGGGCGCAGAGCAGTGAAGGCGTTGTTAGTGAAAAAGAGCTTGCCACTTATATTTTGAACATAAATTCCAAAAAGATACACAAGGTAAGCTGCGGCACGGGAGATTTGATGTTGCCCGAAAACCGCAGAGTCTATGAGGGCGAGATAGAGGATTTATATAGACAAGGTTATACGAAATGCGGTAATTGTTTTAAATGATATTAGATTCAGGCTTACAAGGAATATCTTGATGTTGGAGCTTAAATTACCTCATATTCCTTTAAAATCTTCTCCAATTTCTGTCGGTTTTCCTCCCCCATCGGGCACATCGGCAATCTCATTTCGGCGGAGCAGAGGTTCATCATTTCTGCGGCGGTCTTGACGGGGATGGGATTGACCTCACAGAACATCATTTTCATTAATTTTAAATACTTTTCGTGAAGACGGCGGCATCCGAGGGTGTCGCCGTCAAACCATTTTCGGCAAAGATCGCTCATCTCGCGCGGAATGATATTCGAGACCACCGAAATCACTCCCGCGCCACCGAGGGCAAGAATCGGCAGAGTCTGGTCGTCGTTGCCCGAATAGACGTCGAATTTATCGCCGCATTCGCATATCAGCTCGGCTATGGCACTGATATTGCCCGAGGCTTCCTTGACCGCGACTATGTTTTCGTGTTTTGCAAGCTCACGGTAGACGGGAAGAGTTATGTTACAGCAGGTGCGGGTCGGTACGTTATAGAGAATGATCGGCAGGTCGACCGAATCTGCGATCGCCGTGAAGCTTGAAATAAGCCCCCTCTCGGTGGCTTTGTTATAGTATGGGGTAACAACCAAAAGTCCGTCGTAGCCAAGCCCTGCGGCGAATTTTGACATCTCAACGGCATGATTGGTGTCGTTTGATCCCGTTCCCGCGATCATCGGCACTCTGCCCCCTGCCTGATTCAGGGAAAACTCAAGGACGGCACGGTGCTCCTTGTCCGAGAGGGTGGCATTCTCGCCCGTGGTGCCGCAGATTACCAGCGCGTCGATTCCGCTCTCTATCTGGCGGTCGATAAGTCTGCCCAACGCTACGTAGTCCACCTCGCCGTCGCGAAACGGTGTGATCAGGGCGGTCGCCGCGCCCTTGAATATGGATTTTTTGCTTTTGCTCATAAATAATATCTCCTTTAGTGCCAAAAAAGTATTTTCACCTATTGCAATGCCTGATTTTCTATGGTATAATTACACTGAAAAAGTATGTATTAAAATATATGTCTATTGTGGCGGTATTGTCACGAAAAGGCAGTTAAACGGAGAAAAAATGGACGAAAAAAAGGTAATTATAAACGAAAAAAAGCCCACCGACCTTCTTACGGCAGACTTTGACTATTATCTGCCCGAGGAGTTGATCGCCCAGCACCCCATGGAGAAGCGCGACCACTCGCGCCTTATGGTGCTTGACAGAGCCGAGGGCAGCATTACGCATAAGCATTTTTACGATATACTTGACTACATAAATCCCGAGGACGTACTGGTTATTAATGATTCCAAGGTCATCCCCGCCCGCATCTACGGTCACGTTGAGGGCAGAGAGGAGGCGCTGACCGAGCTGCTTTTGCTCCGTCAGGGCGAGCTTGATACCTGGGAGTGCCTTGTTAAGCCCGGTAAAAGGGCGAGAGTCGGCATGCGACAGGTGTTTGGAAACGGCGCGCTTGTGGGCGAGGTCGTGGAGATATGCGAGGAGGGCAACCGTCTCATCCGCTTTGAATACGACAAGGAAAAATACGAAAACATATACAACGTGCTTCACGAGATAGGTCTTATGCCCCTGCCCCCCTATATTACCGAGCAGTTGACCGACAAGAGCCGATATCAGACGGTCTACGCTCGCGAAAACGGCTCGGCGGCGGCTCCCACGGCGGGACTTCACTTTACCGAGGAGATATTGCAAAAGCTCCGCGATAAGGGTGTGGCTATCGCTCCCGTTATGCTTCACGTCGGTCTTGGCACCTTCCGTCCCGTAAAGGCAGACAGACTTGACGAGCACGTTATGCACACCGAGTTTTTCTCGGTCTCAAAGGAGAGCGCAGACCTGATCAACTCGCGCCGCGCCGCAGGCGGCAGAGTAATCTGTGTAGGAACTACCTCTTGCCGTACTCTTGAAAGCGCGTCCGACGAGCAGGGCATCGTTCACGCGATGTCAGCCGACACGGGCATTTTCATCTATCCCGGATACAAATTCAAGGCTGTTGACGCACTTATTACCAATTTCCACCTGCCCCAAAGCACACTTATTATGCTTGTATCTGCTCTCTACGACAAGGAAAAAGTTATGGAAGCGTATAAGTGCGCGGTTGAGGAAAAATACAGATTTTTCTCCTTTGGAGATGCGATGCTGATTGTATAAATTGTGTGATACTTTGTTAAACCGTCGACTCGCAACGCTCGACATAGGTAACTATGCCGTCGCATTACTCGCTCGGTTTGCCTCGTCTCACGCAATTTCTCCTAATCAGCATACCCGTCTTACATAGCATCAGTTTCGGCGACGCAATGTTTATTCAATAATCACCCAAAAACAGGAGGTAACGCATGAAAAGAGCTTTATTGATTCTGACAATTCTGGCAATTTGCATTGGAATGGTGTCTTGCGGAGATACTTCAAGATCCGAGCTTGAGAGAGGCGGCGAAATCGTTGAAATCGTTTCGGAAATGGTGAAAAATGAAGATTACGCTAAAGCTGTGCTGGGAAATACCGGCTTATACGGTGAAGTTTTAGAAAAAGTCAAGAATATTGATTTCACAAAAATTTCCGCAATATATGAGCTGGAATTTTCAGAGAAAGAGCTGCTTAAAAAGTTAGTTGCCAAAAACGGAAGCATAGATAATCTTTCGGGTCCCTTAAAGGACAGGTTTGTTTCGGGAATCGGAAGCTCGATTGCGGGATACGTTAGTTCCAAAGCGGACTCCGACAATATTGTCGCATCCTCTGTGTTTTTTGCAAATAAGGTTTTCGTTGATAAAAATATCAGAGAGAGCAAGTATCTGTTGTACGCGTTTGAAGCGGGATGCTCAATGCTTATTTCCATCGTTCCCCATGAGGGTGGAGCTGTAGTGGCTACGGGCAGACTGATTTTGAACGAAGCTCTTGTATGCGAGAGCGCCGACCGGGTCACGTCGTCGTTCAAAGCTCTTGGACTTGATTCAATAACCGCGAATAAGATTAAATAATAAGTTTTAAGGAGATTAGCGTGAAAGTTGCTTCCTCCTTTTAGTGAAACGATCTTTTTCACGCACGAATTTTGCTAAGGCAAAATCCATCGATTATTATTTGTGCCGCCATGTAGGGGTTCCCCAAAGCGAACGAAGTGAGTTTTGGGAGTTCACGTAGGGCGGCGGAATGGAGATTATTATGAAAAACGCAATTTACAACCTTCAGACACAGACACCTATTCAGATGCAGAGCAATATTATTACCACCTCTGACGGCAAGGTCATTGCCGTTGACGGCGGTCACAGACAGGATGCTTGCTACTTTATAAATTATCTCAAAGAGATCACGGGACAGGAGAAGCCTCGCATTGATGCGTGGTTTCTGACTCACGCTCACAACGACCATTTTGATTGCTTTTTCGAGGTTATTGAGAATCATTTTGACGAGATCGAGCTTGGCAAGGTCTATTTCAATATCCCCTCGCCACAGTTTTTCGCTAACGCTCCTCACCCCGACGGTGATTCTGTCCGCACTGCGGCGAAGTTTTATGAGCTTCTGCCTCGCTTTGCAGATAAGGTCGTGGTTGTTTTCGGCGGCGACAAATACGAGATCGGCGAGGCGAAGATCGATATTCTTTACACCCCCGACTACGACATAGTTGCCAACGTCGGAAATAACTCTTCTATCGTTTTCAAGGTAACTCTTGGCGGCAAGACTATACTTATGCTTGCCGATGCAGGCGTTGAATCGGGCAATAAGCTTCTTGCAAAGTACAAGGGCACCGATGTTCTGAAGGCGGATATTTGCCAGATGGCTCACCACGGACAGGCAGGCGTTACAAAGGAGTTTTACGCAGAGGTCGCTCCCGAGGTCTGCATCTGGTGCGCTCCCAAGTGGCTCTGGGATAACGATGCCGGTAAGGGCTTCAATACCCACTGCTTCAGAACCGTTGAGGTGAGACAGTGGATGGACGAAATCGGCACTGTTAAGAAAAATATCATCGATATGGACGGAACACAGGAGTACGTGCTTTGATGAGCGAAAAGATAAAAATTGCCGCGGTCACAGGTCCTACCGCCTCGGGCAAGACCGCCCTTGCTATCGAGCTCGCCAAAAGGCTTGACGGAGAGATAATCTCCTGCGACTCGATGCAGATCTATCGCGGTATGGATATTGGAACTGCGAAGCCCACAAAAGAAGAACTTGCTGCAGTGCCGCATCACCTCATCGACATTCTGCCTGCCGACGCGCCCTATTCCTGCTCGGACTACGTCAAGGATGCCGAGAGAGCGGTTGAGGATATTGTGTCGCGCGGCAAGCTGCCGATCTTTTGCGGCGGTACGGGACTTTATCTCGACAGATTTCTGAAGGGCGGCAACGACGACGGCGCGGCTTGCGACGATCATTTGCGTGAAGAATTAAAGCGATTTTATGAGGAAAAGGGCGTTGATGCGCTCTATGAAAGGCTTTTGGAGCTTGACAGCGTTGCGGCTGAGACGATACATAAAAACAACGTCAAAAGAGTGATGAGAGCTATTGAAATATGCCTCGTCACCGGCGAGAAAAAGAGCGACGTTGACAAGAAAAATGCCGAGATCGTGGACAGATACGACCACAAGGTCATCACTCTCGCCTTTGAGAACAGAGAGCTTTTGTACAGACGAATAGAGAAGCGAGTTGATCAAATGATAGACGAGGGCTTGCTTGACGAGACCCGCAGACTTATGGCAGAGGGCATTTTTGAACGCTCCCAAACGGCGGCTCAGGCGATAGGCTACAAGGAATTGTTCCCATATCTTCGCGGAGAAGCGACCCTTGAATACTGTGTTGACGAGCTGAAAGCCGCAACCAGAAGATACGCTAAAAGGCAGGTCACCTGGTTCTCGGGCAAGGATTATGCTCACAAAGTCTACGTTGACGACGGAAAACAGTTAAAAACATTTGAAGATATTGTAAATATTTCTATAAAACTATTTTAATAAAGATTGTTTTATGATATAATATTTAAGAGTTTATAAAATTTAGCGAATTTTAAGAGGGCAGAGGTCGTGAGAATCAAAAAGGAGAAGAGAACCTATAAGCAGGCTGTGGTAAACGTTGCTATACTTGCGCTCATTCTCGGACTGTTTCTCTATCTCGGCATTCAGTTTTCGCGAAATTTTTCAAATTCGGTATCAACTCAACGCACGCAGACGTTTACCGACGTTGAATATTCGTATTTCGACGGATATATCTTCAGGAACGAGACACCGCTTACACAGAGTGAGGGCGGCGTTTGCGACTATCTTGCCGAAGACGGCGCAAGGATAGGCACGGGCAAGGAATACGGCGTGTTTTACCCCTATTCCGGGGCTGCGAAGGATAAGCAAGCTCTGCTTGACGGTATTTCCGAAAGAATCAGAAGGCTTAACTCAAAGCTTTCCGCCGAGGGATACGTGTCTGAGCTTCCCGGTGTTGAGGAAACCTTGAAAAACTCATATTATTCTTACGTAAATTCGGTGCTTGACGGAAACTTCTCCTCAGCCGATGCCAGCGGTGACAGACTTTTGGATGCTTTGGTAGACCGAAACGTCATAACCGGTCGCGAGGGAGCGGCAAAGGATCTTACCGACGCGCTGCTGAAGCAAAAAAAGGAGATCATAGAGAGCCTCGGCTCGTCAGGCCGCACTCTTGTGAGTGAAGAGAGCTTTTATCTTTCCTACTCCACCGACGGCTTTGAAAGCCTGTTTTCCTCCCACAAGCTGGAGGAAATAACCCCTCTTGAGTTTGAAAGCCTTGTGAAGAAAGCCCCCGAGGTCTACGGAGATCGGGTTATTGGAAAGCAGATACATTCCCCCGAGTGGTTTTTCGCGATACCGATCTCGCAAAAAGACGCGCTTCGCTTTATGGATGGCGAGGGCAACGTAAAGGTTGGCGAGAGATATGAGGTCACGTTTTCCGACGAGGGCGATGTGATGATCATAATGACTCTTGAGGATATCCGCACCGATGAGCAGGGGAACTGCCTTATGATCCTCTCTTGCTTCGATATGGCGAAGGCATACGGCTTTTCCAGAGCCCAGAGCGTGAAGATAAAGATGAGCTCGGTCACGGGATACCGTATTCCTGCCGAGTCGCTTACAGAGCGCGAGGGCGAGAGCGGAGTATATATCCTTGTGGGAACCGTGGTGGAATTTCGCCGAGTTACGGTTATTGGCGAGGGAAACGGATATTACGTAGTCGATACCTATGAAAAGGATGCCGCAAATCAGGATGGCACGGATGCGGCTTCGGAATATCCCTATCTTAACGTAAACGATTTGATAATTACGTCGGGCAACGATCTGTACGACGGAAAGCTGATAGATTGATTATGGAAAAAATGACTGATCTTTCCTATCTTGACCGAAACCTGGAGTCTATAAGAAGCGAGATCGCTTCCGCCGCGGCTTCAGTTGGGCGAGATGCGGGAGAAATAATACTTATGTCTGCCATTAAGAGCGCGGACGTAGACGAAATAAACTACATTCACCGCAACCTTGGTGTAAACGATATCGGTGAAAACCGAGTTCAACAGCTCCTTGAGCGTTGGGATAAGCTTGACCGCGAGGGCTTGAGAGTTCATTTTATCGGTTCTCTGCAGACCAACAAGGTCAAGTATATAATAGACAAGGTGCATCTGATCCACTCTCTTGACTCGGAGCGTCTTGCCGCGGAGATAGACAAGCAGGCGAAGAAAAAGGGACTTGTCGTAGGAGTTTTGGTCGAGATCAACTCGGGTAACGAGGAGAACAAGGGCGGAATCGAGGCGGAGGACGCCGAAGCCTTTTGTCAGGGGCTTGCGAAATATGAAAATATCAAGCTCTGCGGATTTATGACTATGGCACCCAGGTGCGAGAAGAGTGAGGATTATTTCCCGTACTTCAACAAGACCCGTGAGCTCGGCAGGCATATCTGGCGAGAGGTGTTGGGACTTGAGGGCGAGCCTGTTCTGTCTATGGGAATGAGCGAGAGCTACCGTGAAGCAATAGCTTGCGGTGCTAATATTGTGAGAGTAGGCAGAGGAATGTTTGTGAAGTGACACAAAGCCCAAGAAAGTATTAAAATATTGACTTTATATAGGCGGAAGCCGCAATTTTGAAAAAGGACGGTAAATAGCGTGAAAGTTAGCTCCTCCTGATAGGAAAATTAACTGTTTCACGCGCGAATTTCGCCTAACGGCAAAATTTATTCAATAAAAAATATTTGTGCCGCTGTGAGCGGCGGAATGGAGATTGTTATGGAAAAACCTTGGTGGTTGAAGAAAAATGAACCCGCTACTGATTACGATGACGACTTCGACGTTTCCGGAACCTATTACGGTGACGATAAGAAGGCGAATGACGGCGCGGATAACGCTTACGACGATTATGACAACGGTGACGTATCCGAGGTTGGCGTTGCTTGGTCAGAGGAAGAGGCAAAGGCGATAGCAAAGGCAAACGAGCCCTTGAAGAAGAAGTCGTTCTCTCCCAAGACCTGCCAGGACAGCCCCGCTATAGTTGATGCCTTCAAGGACGGCAGAGCTATCGTTATCTGCGTTGAGGAGCTTAACCGTGAGAATTTCCTCAGACTTTTCGACTACGTTATGGGCGCGGTCCACGCTCTCGACGGTGAGCTTATCCGTGTTGACAGAGATACCGTTCATCTTCTGCCTTATGGCGTTGATCCCGAGACTCGTGTTGAGGAGCTTGAAGAGGCAGAGGATATTGATGAGACAGCGGGGGATCGTGACGAGGATGATGCCGAGTAAGCTCGGTATGGTTTGCGGAGGTCGGAAAATTGCCTGAGCCTTTATACGTATTGGTTAATTTCGTGATCATATTCATCGACGTGATCTCTCTCGCCATGTGTGTTCGCGCGGTCCTCGGTTGGTTTATGGAGCCTGAGGGAAGGATCTTTCATTTTCTTTTCGTCATAACAGAGCCGGCGATAATTCCTTTGCGAAAGCTGTTTTACAAGATGAATTGGTTCCAAGGGACTCCGATAGACGTGGCTTATATGTTCACGTATATCGTGCTGTTCGTTTTGCAGATGATACTTAATTCGTTTATATGAATCAAAGCGTTAGTGAAGCGCATAAGCTGCTCGCATCGAGAGCCTCGGATTATCTGCGGCTCTCGGAGCGGGGAGAGCTTGTGTGCGGTAATTTTTTGACGCCCGAGGAGGCGGCTTATACCGAGACCGTCTTTCGTGAGATGCGGGCGTATGACAGAGTCTTTTTCTTCGGCGGATACAGGGAAGCCGAGAGAAAAAGAGTCTTTGTTCTCCCGTCCTTTCTCTCGGATTTTGAGGGAGACGGTGAGGAGAAGGCAAGAGAATATTTTCCCGAAGAATTTTCGTCGTCGGTCAGGGCAATAAAGATACAGGGGAGCGGATACAGAGAGCTTTCTCACAGAGATTATCTCGGGTCTGTGCTGTCTCTTGGTATCGAGAGATGCTCGATTGGCGATATTGTGGTTCAGGACGGACACTGCGCGGTGATGTTCTGTACCGATAAGATGTTTGATTTTCTTATGAATGGCATCGACCGAATAGCCACAGACAAGGTGACTGTTACCGAGTTTGTTCCGAACGGCGATTTCGGAGCAAAAAGAGAGTTTCTGACTCTGCGCGACACGGTTGCGTCAAACAGACTTGACTGTGTGGTGGGAGCCCTGACCAATCTTTCACGCGAAAAGGCGCAGAACCTCATCCGTTCCGGGCTTTGCGAGGTCAATTATCTTCAGGAAACGAGAGTTGACGTTGAAATTAAGGTGCCTGCCACCGTTACCTTGCGAGGATATGGAAAATTCAACGTTCTTGAGTTCGACGGAGAGACAAAACGGGGAAGATTGCGTCTCGTTGCGCAAAAATACGTTTGAAAGCAATTAAAAAATCTATATAAATCAAAATTTGGAGACATTAAAATGGCAAAGGATTACACAAGTTCACTGAACTTACCAAAAACAGAGTTTTCTATGAAGGCAAACCTGCCTCAGAGAGAGCCTGAAACTATCAAATATTGGGAAAGCATCGATCTCTATAACAAGATGATCGAGGTAAGAGCCGACGGCAAGGTTTTCTCCTTCCACGACGGCCCTCCCTTCTCAAACGGTAACATTCATATGGGTCATGCCCTTAACAAGACCATCAAGGACTTTATCAACAAGTACAAGGCGATGACCGGTCACAAGATCTCTTACGTTCCCGGCTGGGATAACCACGGTATGCCTATCGAGTCGGCTATTCTCAAGAAGAACAAGATCGACCGCAAGAAGATGTCTATCCCCGATTTCCGCTCGGAGTGCGAAAAGTTCGCTCAGGGCTTTATCGACACGCAGATGGATCAGTTCAAGCGTCTTGGTCTTATCGGTGACTGGGAGCATCCCTATACCACCATGTCCCCCGAGTTCGAGGCAACCGAGGTCAGAGTATTTGGCGAGATGTTCAAAAAGGGCTACATCTACAAGGGTCTGAAGCCCGTTTACTGGTGCCCTAAGGATGAGACCGCGCTGGCTGAGGCTGAGATCGAGTATCAGACCGATAAGTGTACCTCTATTTACGTAAAGTTTAAGGTAGCTGACGATAAGGGCAAGCTTGCTTCTGTCTGCGACCTTAATAACACATATTTCGTTATTTGGACTACCACTACCTGGACTCTTCCCGGTAACCTTGCTATCGCTCTCAATCCCGTAGAGGAATATGATCTTGTAAAGGTCGAGAGCGGTGAGGTTTACGTTCTCGCAAAGGCTCTTACCGAGAAGACCCTCAAGGCGGCAGGTATCGAGTCCTATGAGATTCTCGCTACCTTCGCAGGTAAGGAGTTCGAGTACATGACCGCGCAGCATCCTTTCCTTGACAGAAAGAGCGTTGTTGTAAATGCAGATTACGTTACTATGGACAGCGGTACGGGTTGCGTTCACACTGCTCCCGGCTTTGGTGCTGACGACTATCAGACCTGCCGCCGTTACAATATCGACATTATCGTTCCCGTTGACGACCGCGGTTATCAGACCGAGGACGCGGGTAAATTTGCGGGTATGTATTACGCGGCTTCAAATGAGGCAATACTTGAGGATATGAAGGAGACCGGCGCGCTTCTGGCTGCTGAGGAGATCTCTCACGAGTATCCCCACTGCTGGAGATGTAAGTCTCCCATTATCTTCAGAGCTACTCCTCAGTGGTTCTGCTCGGTTGAGTCCTTCAAGGACGCGGCTGTTGAAGCTTGCAAGCCCGTTAAGTGGCTTCCCGCATGGGGCGAGGAGAGAATGATCCAGATGATCCGCGAGAGAGCAGACTGGTGTATCTCCCGTCAGCGTCATTGGGGTCTTCCTATTCCCGTATTCTACTGCGACGAGTGCAAGAAGCCTATCTGCAACGACGAGACCATTGACGCGGTCGCAAAGCTCTTCGGTGAAAAGGGCTCCAACGCTTGGTTCCAGATGGAGGCGGCTGAAATTCTTCCCGAGGGCTTCGTATGTCCTCACTGCGGCAAGGCTCACGGATTTTCTAAGGAGACCAACACACTTGACGGTTGGTTTGACTCAGGCTCCTCTCACTTTGCCGTTCTTAAGGCAAGAGAGAACCTCAGCTGGCCCTCCGATATCTATCTTGAGGGCGGCGACCAGTACAGAGGTTGGTTCCAGTCTTCGCTTCTCACCGCCGTTGGCGCGACGGGCAAGGCAGAGGCTCCCTTTAAGGCTGTTCTTACCCACGGTTGGGTAGTTGACGGCGAGGGCAAGGCGATGCACAAGTCTCTCGGTAACTCCATCAGCCCCGACGAGATCGTTAAGAAGTACGGCGCCGAGCTTGTTCGTCTCTGGGCGGCATCAAGCGACTACCACGCAGACGTTCGTTGCTCCGACAACATCTTCAAGCAGCTCTCCGAGACTTACAGAAAGATCCGTAACACTGCAAGAATTATGATGGCTAACCTGGGAGATTTCAATCCCGATACCGATATGGTGGCATTCGACGATATGCTTGAGATCGATAAGTGGATCGTTGCCGAGACCAACAACCTTGTAAAGCAGTGTCTCGACGCGTACGATGAGTACGAATTCCATATCGTTTACCACGCTATCAACAAGTTCTGTACAATCGAGCTTTCCAAGCTTTACATTGATATCACCAAGGATCGCCTTTACGTTGAAAAGGCAGACTCTGCCGCAAGAAGAAGCGGTCAGAGTGCGCTCTACCTTGTTCTTTCGGCTATCACAAGACTTCTGGCTCCCGTAATTTCCTTTACGGCAGAAGAAATCTGGAAGCATATGCCTCACGCAGAGAGCGACAAGGCAGAGAGTGTATTCCTCAACGATATGCCCGCATACGACGTAGCTCTTGCAGAGAAGACCGCTACTCTCACCGAAAAATGGGTTAAGCTTTTCGAGTACAGAGACGACGTTATGAAGGCGCTCGAGATCGCGCGTGCCGACAAGATGATCGGTAAGTCTCTCGATGCTAAGGTTACGGTTTATACCGCCGACGAGGAGGCTTACGCAACTCTTTCCGCGTTTGCCGACAAGCTTGCCGAGGTATATATCACCTCCCAGGCAACCGTTGTCAAGGGAGAGGCTCCCGAGGGCACGTTCGTTTCCGAATCGGGAACTATCGCCGTTAAGGTAGAGAATGCAGACGGCTGCAAGTGCGGCAGATGCTGGTCTTACTCCACCGAGGGTGTAACCGATGACGAGGGCGGCTTCCTCTGCGAACGCTGCAGAAAATTATTGATTTAAATGTTTGGTACTACGGGGGAAGGGAAAACTTCTTGAAAGAAGTTTCTCCCTTCCCCCGTACCCCCAACCCTTTCAAGAACTTTCAAAAAACAGACGAGATTTAATTGTTTGTTTAACTTCAATGCGTGAAGTTGATTTGGCGGCGAAGGCTTTTGAGGGGAATTATAATGCGAAAGGAATTTTGCCAATGACAGCGATAATTATATCGGTTGTATTGATGATAGTGGCGGTAGTGCTTGATCAGGTGACCAAGTATGCCGTTGTTGCAAATATCGGGCTTAGGGAGTCGGTGGATCTGATTCCCGGTGTGCTCAGATTTACCTATATCCAGAACGACGGCGCGGCATTCGGCTCTCTTGACGATGCAAGATGGGTCTTTATGATACTGTCCACCGTTGCTATCGTTGGAATACTGGGCTATATGTTCTGGAAAAAGCCTCAAAATAAGTTACTCTTGTCTGCGCTGATACTGATCACGGGCGGCGGCATCGGAAATATGATCGACCGCGTGAGATTGGGTTACGTTATTGATTTTATCGATTTCTGCGCTTTTCCGAAGATCTGGATGTGGGTGTTTAACGTTGCCGATTGCTGCGTTTGCATAGGCGCGGGACTGCTTGCCCTTTGGATGATACTTGATACTGTCAGGGAATACAAGGCGGAAAAGGCGGCGAAGGTTGAAGCTGCCGAGACGGATGTTCAAAATGAGGCTTCAAGCGATGCTTCAAGCGATGCTTCAAGCGATGTTTCAAGCGAGGCTTCCGACGACGCTTCAAGTGAGACTTGCGACGCTCCCGAAGGAGACCAAGATGCAGGAGAATAAAGTGTTGCTTGCCGACGATTGTGAGGCTGACGGAGGCGAAATTGCGTCATTTACCGCAGAGCAAGGCGACGTTGGCGAGAGAATAGACCGTTTTATTTCCAATGCCACGGGTCAGACCAGGTCGGGTGTGGCAAAGCTCATCGAGGGTGGCGCGGTCACGGTAAACGGCAAGAAAACCGAGAAAAACTACAAGCTGCGGTTGGGAGATCTTGTTGAGATCGAGTTTCCGGAACCGGTTGCAGACGAAGCCGTAGCCGAGAATATACCCCTTGACGTTGTCTTTGAGGACAAGGATATAATCGTCATAAACAAGCCCAAGGGAATGATTGTTCACCCCGCCACGGGAATTTACACGGGCACCTTAGTCAACGCTCTGCTTTATCATTGCGGAGACTCACTGTCGGGCATCGGCGGTGTTATCCGCCCGGGAATCGTCCACAGAATCGACAAGGACACCTCGGGACTTTTGGTTGTTGCTAAAAACGACGAATCCCACCTGTCGCTGTCCGATCAGTTGAAGACCCACGACGTCAGCCGCATATATCACGCTATCGTGATAGGCAATATTAAGGAAGATAACGGCACTGTTGACCGCCCCATAGGCAGACATCCCCAGGATCGCAAGAAAATGGCGGTTATTACCGATCCCACAAGGCAGGCGAGGGAGGCTATAACTCACTTTGAGGTCATGGAGCGCTTTCAGTTGCCCACGGGACGCTTTACTTACGTTAAATGCAAGCTGGAGACGGGCAGGACTCATCAGATCCGTGTCCATATGGCATCCATCGGGCATCCGCTTGTGGGCGACCTTGTCTACGGCGGTGGAAATACCAAATTCGAGGCGACAAATAAGTCACTTATCAGTGGTCAGTGCCTCCACGCAAGAGTCTTGGAACTGACTCACCCGAAATCAGGCAAAAAAATGCAATTTGAAAGTAATCTCCCCGATTATTTCGAGGAATTGCTCGAAAAATTAAGAAAACAGAGTATATAAATTTCAAATTTTGATTTGTCGGGGACGCGGGGGAGGCGCGTTCCACCTTTTTCGAGAAAAAGGTGGAGCCAAAAAGCTTCCCAGCAAAAAGAATTAAAATGTAGCCATTTCGTTTTATAAAACCATGAGAATTTTGCTCAAAGCCTCATTGCTATCGTGTTTCGAGTTTTTTGCAAGCTCTTTTGTTTAAAAGGTTTCAAATAAACTTGCAACACGATAGAAGATATATTTCGATTAAAATCAAACAGATTTTGAATGGCAAAATGGGAGCAATTATT
>JAZKYL010000067.1:0-8218 GCA_045612105.1 Eubacteriales bacterium | reverse complement strand
CTCGCAGTCAGACGCGCCGTACTTCTTTGCGGTATCTTTTGAGAGTGCTATCTGATAATGGAGAGGAACGATCATATCGTAAACCGTCGCCTTGCCCTCAATCTGTGACGCAAATTTATTGATCAGGGAAACGTAGCTGTCGCTGTTCTGCTGATTGAAGGCATAGAGCTGATATGCAACGTCACCGTTGACGTACATACCCTGCACCTTTTCACCGCCTCCGTCATCAGTTGGATTAAAGACAACGTCGCCGCCCACGGGCTTATCGGGGATATCGTCGGCATCACCGCCCGATATCACCTGCTCGCCCTTGATGCCGTATATCTCCTCAATGGCTTGGTTTGCGCAGATCATTCCCTCGCGCATAGGATAGGTGTCGGCAAACCATAGGCTGACCTGACTCGTCCACTCGCCTGAAAGGAAGCTTTCCATAGTAAACTCGGGGAATTTAGTAAGCTCGCGCTTTTCGGTATCGCTGACCGTGGGGCGAAGAAAGAACGCCAAACCTATGACGAAAAATATTGCCATAGCCACGATGAAAATTATTATTTTGACCGAATCGGTCTTTTTGTTGAAACTGTTATTCATATTAAGACCTCCGGATCAGAATTGGAAATAAAGGAAGGGATTGTAGCTGTCGCCCGCCAAAGCGAAGGAAGAAAGTACGAGAAGGATCACGGGAATGACCGTACCGACAACCGCTTTTGCCTTTGAGGTGAATTCGGTTTTATCAAGAAGCTTCGAGATTGCGGGAATTACGGGAGTGCATGCAAGCACGCTTACTATAATAAAGAAAATATTATTCTTGAAGGTCATAGCAGTCTGCACGTCGCCAAAACCCTGCCCACCTCCGTTGAAGATGCCGATGAAAGCTTCGCCAAAGCTTGCGAGGTCCGTAAACTTAAAGAGCATAAAGCTGACGAATACTATTATTTGCGTTATAATTACGCGAGGTATTCTCCACCATATTTTGGGGTCCTTTTTCGGTTTGATAAGATATTTTTCTATAATCAGGAACACGAAGAAAAAGAGTCCCCACAAAATGAAGTTCCAGTTTGCTCCGTGCCAGAAGCCGGTCAGAGCCCAGACCGTGAACATATTGAGAATGTGACGGGGGACAGATACGCGATTGCCTCCAAGCGGGATGTAAACGTAATCGCGGAAGAAGCTGGAGAGAGAAATGTGCCATCTTCTCCAGAAGTCGGTTACCGAATCGGCAATATAGGGATAGTTGAAGTTTTCCTTGTAATGGAATCCAACCATAAGTCCCATACCGATTGCCATATCGGAGTATGCCGAAAAATCGAGGTATATCTGAAGCATATATGCGAAGCAACCGAGAAGGATCGCCGCGCTTGAAAGGTTTGCAATATTGTCAGCCCCGATAGGAAGTCCGCTTGCGTTATTGAAGATCCCGTCGCAGATGGCTCCGCAGCCGTTGGCAAGTATTGCTTTTTTGGCAAGACCTACGGTAAAACGAGTGATTCCGCGGCTGACTTCTTCCTGCTTGATAATACGGTTTTCTATGTCAAAATTGACGTCTGCGTAGCGGACGATAGGACCTGCAATACATTGGTGAAAAAGCGATGCGTAAAGCAGAAGCATCCAATATTTCCCCTGAGCCGCAACCTCGCCTCGGCGCACGTCGATAACGTAGGAGATCAGCTGGAAGGTATAGAATGAGATGCCGATGGGCAAAGCTATTGTGGGAACTATGCCGTCAATGCCGAATATTGAATAAAAAGTGGAGGTCAAAAAGCCTGTATATTTAAATACCACCAATATCGCGAGGCAGGTCAGGTTGGTCGCCCAGCAGAGAGCGTTTTTCTCGCTGTCCTTACGCGCGCCCTGGATGATTATGGCACCGCCCCAGCAGATAAAGGTCATAAGGCAGAGTAGCAGCACCAATACAGGACCGCCCCAGGCATAGAAGATCAGCGAGGAGACGAGAAGTATTATATTTCGGGATTTCATCGTTTTGGCGAAGAAATATATTCCGTAACTCAGCGCGAGAAAGAAAAATACGAAGAAAAGACTTGAAAATACCATATATTTACATCCTTTGATTTAAGAAATGACAAATTTTAGCGTTATATATAATTATAACATTTATATTTAACTTTAGCAATAGTGAAAAATACGAATATTAGGACGAATTTTTGTGAATTTTGACAGAGCCCTTGACAAAACGTAAAAACAGTAATATAATGATTACATCGGGGAAACCCGAGAATAAAGAAGAGTAAAGGCTTTGGCGTAAAGTGCCTGTGGGACGGGGAGTTGCCTGCGGGACGAAAATTGTTTTCATCCTTTCACGGAAAGGAATGAAAGCGTCGGTTTGGATACAAACCGACCAAAAACCGTATATTTTACGGTGCTTGAGTTGCGGTCAGAGTTTTGCATCCCGCTTCATAATGGCATAAAAGATATTTTTATCTTCTTTCCTGCCTTATGCTGTGAGGAAAGGAGATTTTTTTATGCACAAGAACAAAAAGCTTACGTTTTTCGGCAGTGTCAGGATAATGACTATGTCGGCAATGCTCTGCGCTATGAGCGTAGTTATCGGTATTTTCTGCAAGAATTTTCTCAATTTTGGCGCAGGTCTTTTCAGAATAACCTTTGAAAATCTGCCCATAATTCTTGCGGGTGTGATGTTTGGTCCCGCTGTTGGCGGTGCTGTCGGAGCGGCGACCGATATACTCAGCTATCTCTTTTCAAATCAGGTCTATCCGATAAACCCTTTGGTGACTTTGGGCGCGGCTTCGGTTGGATTGATTGCGGGCATATTTTCAAAATACGTTGTAAAAAAGCACGGATATTTGCGTATCGTTGTCTCGTCTCTGGCAGCACATACCATAGGCTCGATGACGATCAAAACTATCGCTCTTTATTCTATATACGGTGGAGCGGTGTTCTGGCGAGTACCGTTGTATATCGCTATCGCGTCCCTTGAAATAACGGTAATGTGTCTGATGTATCACAATCATACGGTGCGTAAAATGATCGACGGAGGATTTGGAGAATGAGTATGAATTATAGCGAAGCTATTGAATATATACACTCGGTCAACTGGATGTTTTGCAATCCCGGGTTAGAACGTGTAAAAGAGCTTTGCCACGCTCTCGGTGATCCTCAGGACTCCTTGAAGTTTATCCACGTAGCGGGAACTAACGGCAAGGGCTCCTTCTGCTCTATGCTGGACAGCGTTCTGCGCGCGGAGGGATATAAGGTAGGACTCTTCACCTCGCCTTATATTATGGAGTTTGGTGAGAGAATGAGAGTCGACGGAGAGAACATATCCGAAAGTGAGCTTTGCGACCTTGTGGAGAGAGTAAAGCCTATTGCCGACAAAATGGAGGATAAGCCCACCGAATTCGAGCTTATCACCGCCCTTGCTTTTCTGTATTTTGCGGAAAAGAGGTGCGACTATGTAGTTCTTGAATGCGGTCTTGGAGGCAGACTTGACGCTACCAATATCATAAAAACCCCTATTCTTTCGGTGATCACGGGAATTGCCCTCGACCATACGGCGATCCTTGGCGATACCGAGGAAAAGATCGCCGCCGAGAAGGCGGGAATTATCAAGAACGGTGTTCCCACTCTTTGGTGCGGTTCACACAATGGAGCGGAGCGCGTAATTCACGAGAAATGCGAACAAATGGGCTCAGAATTTATCAAGGTTGACCGTTCTGCGCAGAAAATTAAAAAAATGACCCTTGAAGGCACCGATTTCGATCTTGGAGATCATAAAAATATCCATATTCCGCTTCTCGGCTCCTATCAGCCTCAAAATGCTACAAACGTGCTGTTTGCTATCGATATTTTGCGTAAAATTGGCATAGAAATAAGCGAGACTGCAATTAAAAAAGGTTTTGCAAGCGTCGTCTGGCATGCAAGATTCGAGATCATAAATAAAAACCCCCTGGTTATTGCCGACGGAGGACATAATCCTGAGGGAATTGACGGAGCGGTGGAGAGCGTCAAGCAGTATTTTGACGAAAAGGTGGGAATCGTTACCGGTGTTATGGCAGATAAGGATTACAGGTATATGGCGGGAAGGATTTCCGAGGTTTCCGATACCGTTTTCTGTCTCACACCCGATAACCCACGTGCGCTCCCGTCTGCCGATTATGCCCGCGTTTTTGAAGAGCTTGGCGTTGCTTCATCGGCTTACGGTACGGTAGACGAGGCGGTTTCTGCCGCGCTCTGCTGGGCTCGGGAAAATAATAAGCCCGTGGTCTGCTTGGGCTCGCTTTATATGTACGGCGAGATACGAAGAAGCCTTGATAATCAATGAAACAAAAATCGCACCCCGATCCGGGGTGCGATTTTTGTTATATGTTATACGTAGGATACGGTAGCGATCTCAAGGAGAAGCTCTGAAACCTTAAAATAGAGAGCGTTTTCCCATATCATATACTCGCCAAACTCTGACACGACCTCATCTGAGGACAAGCCGGAGTTTTCAACGAAGTAATCGATCGTTGCCTGATAATCATCATCGGTGATAACAATATTAAGCTCTTCGGCTACTTTATGAATCACAAGATGCTGTTTTACCGAAGGATAAACGGATTCTTCCATCAGAAAAGCTTGCCAATCGGCACCTTCCTCAAGACCCAAGAACGCTATTGCGAATTCGTCAAAGGATTCAAAGGCCATACCGAATTCTTCGTAATAAACCCTGTAATCTTCAAGCTGTAAAATCAGCTGATCGTAGTAGTAATCAACTTCGCTTTCGGGGTAGTTGATAACGGTGATAGCGTCAAACAAATAATCCCAAAGAGCGGATTCCTTTTCGAGCTCTTCCATTTCTGCCGCATAAGCCTTAAGCTCTTCAAGCACTGATGCTTCAAATTCAGAGACTACGTCGGTGCAGCCCTCCTCGGTCTCGTACTCAAGCTCGCCGAGAATGAAATCCGCGTTGTATTCGGGAAGTTCATACTGAACTATATAAACTACCCATACGTCAAATACAGCCTCAGCTCCTGCGAAGGATTCTTCCCAATAATCCTCGGGGAATGTTACGTTGATCTTTGCGGGAGCTTCCTTGCTTGTGGAGGAGGGAACGATACCGATGAGCTGATTTTCAAGCTCTTCGATGAAGTAGCCCATACCTATAACTAATTCCTCGGGCATGCTTTCATCCCAGTTAGAGCCTCCATCAAACGCTTCGCCGCCTATCGTACCGTGGTAGTAGATGTATGCAGAATCGCCGTATTTGATAGCCTGGTCGGTTACCTGTGCGCCGTTGTTGAGAGGACTTCTGAAGTCAAGTCTCATCTCATCTACGTACTCCTTAACGTCATTTTCGTCAATGAGGTATTCGGAGCTGATCTCAAGCTCGATAGACTCAAGCGCGCCGCTTTCCAGCGAAACATATTCGTCCATATCCGCGCCGAAGTAGTCGAAGCGAGTTGTCTCTTCAATCTCGGTTTCTGTGGTAACATCCTCGGACTCGGTTTCGGATTCTGTTTCGATTTCTGTAGAAACAGTTTCTGTTTCGGTGGTAACGGTCTCGGTTATAGTTTCTGTTTCTGTAGTAACAGTTTCGGTTACAGTTTCTGTTTCAGTGGTAACGGTCTCTGTTTCTGTTTCTGTTTCGGTCTCGGTCGTAACTACTTCGGTCTCTTTTTCAGTAGCTTCGGTTTCGATAACGGTGACCTTTTCTGTGGTTGCTTCGGTGGTTTCCGCAACAGTGATCTTCTCGGTAGTGACAGCCTCGGTAGTTTCATCGGTTGTGATAGGCTCCGTGGTCTTGTCGGTCTCGGGAAGAGTGGTAGCCGATTCGGTGTTGGTGGTGTTCTCGGGGGTTTTGGTGGTGGTCTCTTCGGGCTTGTCTCCGCAAGCAAAAAGCGAGAGCATAAGAGCGAGAGATAGAATCGCGGTTAAAATTTTTGTGATTCTCATAATGTTATTTCCTTTCTCCGCACAGCGGATAAAATTTTACTTATAAGTGACGGTGCAGTGCTCAACCAGAAGATCCTGAACCTTTTCGAAGAGCGCGTGTTCCTTGAGGAATCTTGCGCCAAGACCCTCTTCGATCTCCTTGGCGGTATAGGTAGTAGTGCCGTTGCCCTGGCTGTTGTAATAGTTTACATAGTATTGGATGCTGTTCTGATAATCGGTATCAGTGATGATTATGTTCTCTTGCTGCGCGATATAGTGGAAAATGAGGTTCTGAGAAACGTCGGTTTGCGCGTTCTCGGTGGTGACCGCTTTCCAATCAGCGCCGTCCTCAAGTCCAAGATATGCTATTACGAACTCGTCAAGGGACTTGAAGCTCATACCGTAGTAAGTGGTATACATCTTTTTGTAATACTCATATTCTTCAACGTACTGATCGTAATAGTGCTTCACCTCGGTCTCGGGATATTTCTTGACAACCGCGTCGTCAAAAAGCTTTTCCCAGACCTGATTAAGGATCTCGCCGTCGCGCACGGAGGGAATTACCTCGTCTCTGATGTATTTTTCAAAGCTTGCCTTGATGTCCTTGTCGGCGGTGGTGTATTTAAGAGTCTTGGTAATAAAATCTTCGGTGTATTCTGCAGGCTTGATCTCGTCGATATATTCAATATATACCTTGAACACTACCGACTTGCCCGCCATATCGGCACTGTGGTAGTCCTTGGGGAAGGTGAGGGGAATGTCAACAAGCTTGTCTCTGCTTGTTTCCGAGGGAATGATGCCGATGAGCGCGTCCTCAAATCCGGGAATAAAGCTGTTCGAGCCTATTTCGAGAGCGTGAGGAGTCTTATCGTCCATATTGGAACCACCCTGGAATTTCTCGCCGTTAAGATAGCCTTCGTAATAGAGCATAACGGTGTCACCCTTAACGACCGCGCGGTCAACTATCTTGTTGCCTGTGCTGGTGGCGTTTTCCTCGCGGAGCATATCGATATATGCTTTAACGCTTTCGTCGTCACCCTTAAGCATTTTATCTACCGTTGCCGTAGTGTTTTTATAATCCTTTTCGTCAATGGCGATAAATTTCGACATATTTGAGTTAATATAGTCGAATCTGCCGTCCTCGTCAAAAGCCTCGCCATTGTCGCATGCGGCAAAGATTCCTATACAGAGGATAGCTGTAAGCAAAATTGCAAATAGTTTTTTGATCTTCATTTTGTTGCCTTTCTTGTGCAAATTTATTTCCATTATAAATAATAACCGATTTTATATCAAAAATCAAGTATAATTTGAAAACTTTCTCGCATTTTTGCTTCTCGGTTGACACATATAGTTAAAAGTGATATAATATTTAATGTTGATTTAAAGTAAACCAAAGGAGAGACGTATGCTTGACAAAAATGCGATAATTGATCTGTCAGACGGCAAGATTGACGTAGCGATATTCGAAGTAACAGACTCCACCAATGCCGAAGCAAAGCGGTATGCAAATGAATGCTTGGCATCCGAAAATATTCGTCCAAAGCTCTTCATAGCCCGTGAGCAGACTATGGGAAGAGGACGCATGGGCAGAACATTTCTCAGTCGCGCCGATAGCGGAATATATATGTCTCTGCTTTATTTCACAAGCAAGCCTTTGTCGGATGCGGTTTCGGTCACCACTGCCGCGGCAACTGTAGTCGCTCTTGCTATCGAGAGGGCGACGGGCAGTGAAATGAAGATCAAATGGGTCAACGATATATATAACGACCGAGGTAAGGTCTGCGGAATACTTGCGGAGACGCTTCCTGTCCGCGACGGCAATGTTGCGGTGGTTGTTGGTGTTGGGATCAATACGGGAGACGTTGATTTTCCCGATGATCTAAAAAATATAGCATCCTCTGTGGGTGATATCAGCGGAAAAGAGAATGTGCTAATATCGGAAATTGTCAAGGGACTTTTGGCTCATGCCGATCATCCCGAGGATAGATCCTATATGGACGAATACCGAAAGAGATTTATGCTTATGAACGAAAAAGTTAACCTTTTGCAAGCGGGCGAGCTTGTCTGCTCGGGCAGAGTCGGAGGCGTTGACGATGACGGCGGACTTTTGTTTGTTCCCGACGGCGGAGATAAAACCGAAACAATTCGCTCCGGAGAGATCAGTGTGAGATTTAGATAAATCAAGAACTTCAAATTTTGATTTGTCGGGGACGCGGGGGAGGCGCGTTCGAGAAACTTTTTGAAAAAAGTTTCTCGAGCTCTTCAAAAACTTCCCCGCAAAAAGGATTACAATGTAGCCATTTCATCTTGTGAAACAGTGAGGATTTTG
>JAZKYL010000066.1:0-7563 GCA_045612105.1 Eubacteriales bacterium | reverse complement strand
TGCTATCGTGTTGCAAGTTTAGTTGGAAACTCTTTAATCAAAAGAGTTTCCTATACACCCGAAACCCGATAGAAGATGAACTTTGATTCAAATCAATATGGTTTCAAAGGACAACATTGGTGAAATTTTTATCCTTTTTAGGGAAGTTTTTTGGCTCCACCTTTTTTTCAAAAAAGGTGGAAAACCGTCTCCCCCGCGTCCCACCGCTAAATTGCAATTTCTACTTCGGATGAATAGTTACATCTAAATCTTCAAGACACAGAAATTTTAACAAATTAACCCTTTTCCGAAGAGTTTTCGGAATCCAAACCCCTTTTGCAAAAGGGGTTTGGTGGGGTGCAGGGGCAAAGCCCTGCAGAGAAAGGCATATTATGAACAAGATCAAAATGACAACGCCGTTGGTCGAGATGGACGGCGACGAGATGACAAGAATTATATGGAAGATGATAAAGGACGAGCTTTTGCTCCCCTTCGTCGACCTGAAAACCGAATATTACGACCTCGGTCTCCCCGAGAGAGAAAAAACCAAGGATAAAGTAACCTTCGACTCGGCTTACGCGACACAGAAGTACGGCGTTGCGGTCAAGTGCGCGACTATCACTCCCAACAAGCAGAGAGTTGAGGAATACAACCTTAGCGAGATGTGGAAGTCACCTAACGGCACTATCCGCGCTATTCTTGACGGCACGGTTTTCCGCGCGCCTATCATTATCGACTCCATAAAGCCCGTAGTCCGCAACTGGAAGAAGCCGATCACCATCGCCCGTCACGCATACGGCGACGTTTACAAGGCTACCGAATACCGCGTACCTTGCGAGGGCACGGCAACCCTTTCCTTCAAGGGCAAGGACGGAACAGAATTTTCCAAGACGATCTACGACTTTGAGTGCGCGGGTGTGCTTCAGGGTCAGTACAACAAGGACTCTTCGATCGTAAGCTTCGCTCACTCCTGCTTCAAGTTTGCAATCGACACAAAGCAGGATCTTTGGTTCTCCACCAAGGACACTATCTCCAAGCAGTACGACCAGACCTTCAAGCTGATCTTTGAGGAGATCTACAACCGAGATTACAAGGAACAGTTCGAGGAACTCGGCATCGAGTATTTCTACACCCTCATCGACGACGCTGTTGCCCGCGTTATCCGTAGTGAGGGCGGCTACATCTGGGCTTGCAAGAACTACGACGGCGACGTAATGTCCGACATGGTCTCCACCGCATTCGGTTCTCTTGCTATGATGACCTCGGTTCTGGTTTCCCCCGACGGAAATTACGAATACGAGGCGGCTCACGGCACTGTGACCCGTCACTATTACCGCTACCTCAAGGGCGAGGACACCTCCACCAATCCTATGGCGACTATCTACGCTTGGTCGGGTGCTCTCAGAAAGCGCGGCGAGCTTGACAATCTTCCCGAGCTTGTGGCATTTGCCGATAAGCTTGAAGAAGCCTGCATCGACACACTGAGCGACGGAATTATGACTAAAGACCTGGTCGGTCTTGTCAGCGAAGGCTTCCCTGCCACCGCCGTCAATACCGCAGGATTTATTAAGGCTATAAGAGAGAGACTTGAAAAGAAGTTCTGATTTCAAATTTTGATTTATCGAACTGTTGTAAACCTGAATGGTGCATCCTCATCCACCACTTCGTGGTCCCCCTTCCCCTACCTTGGGGAAGGCTAACGCAAAGCGTAATTTGAAGCAATTTTGTAGCCGTGAAAAGACTTTTCGGCTTCAGATAAGGATGCGCCGCAGTTAAACTGAAGCCTTCCCCAAGGCAGGGGAAGGGGGACCGCGAAGCGGTGGATGAGGATGCACCTTTTCAATAACTATACACCGATAAATTACAATTTATAAGCTATACAACAAAAAAGCTCTTGAAGCCAACGACTTCAAGAGCTTTTTCTTATTTAGTGTGTTACTTTTACTTCTTTTAATTCTGTTTTTACGCTCCGTTTTGCGTGAAAAGTCTCGGAAAGCTTCTTTATTCCCATTGCCGCAAGAAGGATGACGTACGCCGCAAGGCTGAATATTACGATATAAATTATCAGGCACAACGGGAAAGGCACAACCTTCTGAACCAGCGAATATACTGGAAGCGTTCCCTCACAATGGGGGCTGATAAAGAACATATTGAAGGTGTTGTTTTCCAACAATCCCGAGAAGTATGCTATCTCGTTCATAACCGCCGCCAGGCTGACGCACACGGCAAATACCGCCACTGCGCCAAGCATTGTCTTGTGTTCGAGCTTAACGTGACCCGAATAAAGCAGATAAGCTCCGATAGATATCATCGAACCGTGGCAGATCATTGTCTGTATATTTATTCCGATAGTACCGATAAACACGTCGCCGGGGAGACCATTACGCATATCCCCGCGAAAAGCACGTAGGTGGCGAGATACGCACAAAGAGCGTCATGCACCTTGCCTTTTTTAATAATTCCCGCCAAAAGGCCGACATACATAGGCGTTGAGCAGAATTGGAAAGGAAAAGCGTACCATTGATAATCAAATTCGACAACCTCTCCGCTGTAAGAAAAGCTGTAATTTATTTGCTTATATATTTCAATGACAATAACCACGATCGCGGTTATAAGAATTATTTTTCTCACCCTGTCGGGGTCATCCTTTTTATGAAGCACGCAAAGAAGGACCGCTCCGCCTATTGTAAGAGCAATAAACAGCAAGTGAAACCATCCGTAAGACTGCGGAGTTTCCATTTCTGCATCCAAAAAAGCCAAAACGCTTTTCCAAAATTCCATTTTCTTTCCTTTCAAACACACCCAAAGTTGTTACATTAATCAGTCGTGGCGAGTATCGTTACGATAGCAGTGAAGGTATCTTCATCCGAAACCGTTTCAAACCCTCCGTTCATCTTTTCCATTATTCTCATACAGGTCTTAATACCGATATGATTACTTTCGGGACGAGTGTCGTCCCTCTTGATCTTATTTTCAATAGAAACCTTAAGATATTTACCGTCGGTCTCCGCACGCATAACCACGGGAGACGACGGGTCGGCATATTTTGCAATATTTGAGAAAACGTTATCAATAACTCTTCCCAAAAATACAGTATCTACCACGATCTTAGCCTTGGGAATATCTCCCTCAAACACAAAGGTATATCCCTTTTCCTCAAGCAATATCTTATGCTCCGAGATCATATGCTCAAAGGGCTCTGTATCCTGAGCCTCAAGTGATTCGGGAAGAATATCCTTCTGACCGAAGACCAAAAAGTAAGAAAACATATCGTCTGAAAGGCTCTTCAGCCTCAAAGCGTTTTCCTTACAAGCCGCAAGGTATTCGGCATTTGCGGGGTCCTCGTTCTGAAGCTCGGCAAGGTCAAGATATCCGAGAAGGACTGTGAGAGGTGTTCTTATGTCGTGTGACATAGCGGTGATCAGTCCCGCGTTTGCCTCCCAAGCCTGTCGCTCCTTCGTCATATTATCGACCACCGAGTTTCTCATACTGTTAACGTCCTTGGCAAGGGCGGTTATCTCGTCGTTTCCTTCAGCCTTTATAGGTCTGTCCATATCTCCGCTCTCAACAAGCTTTACGTTATGCGCAAGACGCTTGATGCGTAGCGTTGTATTGGTGAAATTGATAAGCATTATCACCACAAGAACTACAAGAGCCGCAATTATTGAAACAACGAAAACCAAGCTGTTAAGAAACTCCTCGGTATAGTCGACGACCATTACGAAAAGCGTACCGTCCACAAAATATATCGGAGTCAGGGCTTGGTTTCCCGCAAGGATATCGTCAACTCTGTTAAGATAGGTCGCTCTTGCTTCCTCGGTGAGGTACTGAACAAATCCTCTGTCGCCCGAAAACCAGCCTTTATCGACAAATTCCTGGGTTTCCGTAGAAACCGATGTTTCCGTAGAAACCGATGTTTCGGTAGAAGATGAGGTCATGTCAGAGTCGGCTACACTGCCGCTTTCCGCGCCTTCAACAAAAGAACCTTCCGTCACTGCCGAGTCGCTTTCATCTTCAAATCTATCGCTCTCCCCTGTCACCGACAAAGCTTCGGTCGTATCTGTAATTTGTTCGGCAGAGTCCAAATCTCCGCTTTCGGTTTCGACGTCTTTCAGACCGTTATTATCCGAAGTCACACCTTCGGTCTCGGTCTGCTCGCTATCTGAGCTGTCGTCCTCGCCGTCACCATTGAAATCCTTGAACCAATCGGGAGCGTAAAAAAGTGTGGAATCCTTATAAATTATCATATCCACGTAGCTTCCCGCATCCCACGACGAGATCTTTGAGGCTTCCTTTACAGAAAGCTTATTATCGGTTACGTACTGCTGAAAATCCTTAACGTATCCGTCGGCTCTCTCCTGTCTGTCCTCTTCGTCAAGGTAATATCGCCAGACAAGGAAGTTTCCAAGCTCTCTGACCCCCGCAAAAACCGCCGCGGCGAAGATCAGAGCTACCAGCATGACGATAATAAGCTTTGTTCTCAAGGATACAAACTTAAAAAATTTAGCCAAGCTGATACCCCCTTCCCCAAACTGTACGAATAATTCGCGGATTGGAGGGATCGTCCTCAAGCTTCTTTCGAAGTCCGAGCATATTTACCATTACGTTATTTGCGCTTGACGGGAGCGCCTGCTCCTGCCACACAGCCTCGTATATTTCGCTCGATTCAAGAATTTCGCCTTTATGAGAGAGCAAAAAGAAGAAAATATCGCACTCTTTATCGCGAAGATTCACAGTCTCGCCGTTTTTCATAACCGTGCGCTGATCCAGGTTGACCTCTATACCGCAAGGAAGGCTTACGATTTTTTCAGCCTCCTTCTTGCCCTTATAGACCATATATCTTCTCAAAAGAGACTCGACGCGCAAAACAAGCTCAGCCGCGGAAAAGGGTTTGACCAGATAGTCGTCTCCTCCGCTGAGATACGCGCTTTCTTTATCCGCATCAAGCGATTTAGCGGTCAAAAAGAGTATAGGAGCCGTTGATATCTTTCTTATTTCTACCGTTGCCTCGACACCCGACATTTTAGGCATCATAATATCCATTATTATAATATCCACGTCATTTGCCGCGGCGGCTTCAACCGCAGACACTCCGTTTGCGGCTTCGATCACCGAAAAACCCTTTTTCTGCAACAGAAGTCTGACTATCTTACGTATATCAGCCTCGTCGTCGACAACGAGTATCTTTATTTCAGACCTATCCATACTAATCTCCATTCCGCCGCTTCGCGGCAGCACAAATAGTAATCAATGAATTTTGCCTTAGCAAAATTCGCGCGTGAAAAAGATCGTTTCACTGCAAGAAGAAAGCAACTTTCACGCTATCTCCTTTCTCCGCTTATTTGATTGATTATAGCATACTTTACCAATTAAAACAAGCGGATGAAAAATTTTTAAGAATAATTAAGAAAAAGTGAGAAACACCACGAAATCAAGTGAAAAAAGAAAACGTATTCAAAGCCGTCTGCCGTGAAATACGTTTTCTTTTTGCTTTACTTTTTGTTTGCCGCGCTCGGCGAAAACAGACCGCCAAAATTTACGTTGTTAAGTCCGCAAAGATAAGACGCATAAATGACTATCAATGCGGGAAGAGTGGTCAGAAAATGCATAAACCACAGCGTATTAAGAGGCGCGCCGCCTACGTTTATCGAAAGTACGCCCGTATACATTCCCTCGATTATATACTTGATGACCGTAGCCACACCGCCTATTGAAGAAAAAGCGGCAACGTCCGAAAACCAAAGTCCAAGGGATATAAGCAGAGCCAAAAGCAGGTTCAGTGAATTGGCAAGCAGCCACATTTTAACGGGAACCAACAGATCTCTTTTTCTTTTGCCAAGATCCACGCTTACTCTGTCCTCGGCACCCACTCTCCAAGTGGACGAAAACTGCAAAAACAAAAAAAACAAAATAGAAAACACACTTGTAACTATCTTCAAGGCAGCATTATCAGCCATTCCGGCCGCCAGAGCCAATACAAGTCCAAAAAGACCTATTGCTACCTGATTGAGAAACAAATGCACACTTTCATACGAATATCTTTTGAAAAATTCCTTCATATCTTCCCTCTCACATATACTTATCGGTGAAAACCGCATAATTACTCATTATAATCATTATATAATTTAATTGTGTATTTTTCAACACATTAGTGTGAAGATTTAGAGAAAATAGATTTTTGGCGATCGGACAAGGTTCAGTCAGCGAATTATACAAAACGAAAACTTTTTAATTGGGCAAATATACAAATATTTATTGATATATTGCAAAACTCAGGAAAATTTGGTATAATTATTATATTCCCGGCAAAAGGAGCTTTATCATGCCATATCAGGTAAACATTGACGAATTTCCGCCCGTGATCCGCGAGTTTGCGTCATACAAAACCGCTATTCAGGGCTGTTCAAAAAAGACGGTTGACGAATATCTGCTCGACCTCCGCACTTTTTTTCGCTATCTTATAGCCAAGGATCACGCTATCGATCCCGACTCCGATGAATTCTGCGAGATCAGCATTCTGAACGTCGACGTTGAATACATAAAGGACATCACACCCGAAAAAATATACGATTTTCTGCTCTACACCGGCAACGTGAGGCAAAACATGTGGGCAAGCAAGGCGCGAAAGCTCTCTGCGATCAAGGGTCTTTTCAAATTTATGACCGTCAAGCGCGGTTATCTTGAGGAAAATCCCGCCGCCAACATCGAAGCGCCCAAAAGGAAGAAAACTTTGCCGAAATTTCTCTCTCTTGAGGAATCCAAGATACTTCTCGACACCGTCAGAAACGACGTAAGCTCAAAAACAAGACTTAGAGACCTTTGTATCGTCACTTTGTTTCTCAACTGCGGAATGCGTCTTAACGAGCTTGTGGGAATCAACACCACCGACCTTGACCGCGAGCTTAATCACGTGCGCGTTCTCGGTAAGGGCAGTAAGGAACGCATAATCTACCTCAACGAGGCTTGCAAGGTGGTCCTTGCCGACTATCTGCTCAACTACCGTCTCATCGAGCGCAACCGAAATATCGGCGACAAGGCTCTCTTTCTCAGCAACAGAGAAAAGCGCATCAGCGACAAGATGGTGCAGGCAATGGTCTACAAATATCTCGATCTGTCAGGTCTTGGCTCCAAGCACTATTCGGTCCACAAGCTCCGTCATACCGCGGCGACTTTGATGTACCAAAGCGGCAACGTGGATATCCGAGTGCTCAAGGACATTTTGGGTCACGAGCAACTGAACACCACACAGATCTACACCCACGTCAGCGACAGAAATATGATGAACGCAATGGGACAGAATCCCCTGGCTGGGATAACGAATACCAAAGCAGATAACAACAGCGATACGGAATAAACGCGGAATATTCAAATTTTGATTTAACGGTTTGTTGAACGTTGTCTGTTTGAAAGTTTTTACGTCGCTTTTTCCAAAAAGCGCCCGCCGATCCAACGCGCGGAGCGTTGGTCGCCGCGCGCACGCGGCGAAATTTCTTACACGCGCTTTTCTTTTTGCTAAGCTTTTTCTTTTGCGCTTCTTCTGCCAAAAGAAAAAGCGAGCAAACGATTTGAAAAAGTTTTATGGGA
>JAZKYL010000065.1:0-22791 GCA_045612105.1 Eubacteriales bacterium | reverse complement strand
ACTTTCACGCTGATCTCCATTCCGCCGCTTGACGGCGGTAAAATAGTAATCGATGAATTTTGACGCCAAGGCAAAATTCGCGCGTGAAAAAGATCATTTCACTTTAAGTAGGAAGTAACTTTCACGCTGACCTCGTATGATAAGTTAAACGCTTAGAACTGGAAGTAAATAAACGCATTGTAGGTTCCGCCTACCAATGCCGCGCAGGATGCGATAACGATAACGACCTGCAAGCAAACGTCAATTACCATAGTGGAATTCGTACCCACCTTGACAAGTGTATCGGAGAATACACCCTTTTCGTTAAGCTTTTTGAAAAGCGCCTTGACAGGTCTCTGAACGAATCCCGAGAACAGAATACCGAAAATTATAACAACTATTCCCATCATAGAAAGATGCGTTACTATTGAATTGTCGGTAGGAGTGAAGTTAAAGAGCTGACGGACGTATTCGGTTGCCTGGAAAATATCGGTAGAACGGAAATAAACCCATCCAAGCATTACCGCCGCCATAGTATAGATCCAGTTTATGATCTTTACGGGATTCTTCTTCAACAGCTTTCCAAGGAACAGTCTTTCGATGATCTGAAGTATCGCGTAGAACAATCCCCATGCAATAAAAGTGAAGTTCGCGCCGTGCCAGATTCCCGTCAAAGCAAATACGATAAACACGTTGAGACAGGTGCGGAAGAGACCGTGTCTGTTTCCGCCAAGCGGTATGTAAATGTATTCTCTGAACCACGATCCAAGGGAAATATGCCATCTCTGCCAGAATTCCTGAACTGACAGAGACGTGTAAGGATAGTCGAAGTTCTCCTTGAACTGGAATCCCAGCATACGTCCAAGACCGATCGCCATATCGGAGTAACCCGAGAAATCGTAATAGATCTGCAAAGTGTACGCTATAATACCGAGCCAAGCTACGGGAGCACCGAGGGTAGCCGTATCAAGAGCCCAGATATCGTCGGCGATCTCCGCGACTACGTTTGACACAAGCACCTTTTTGCCAAGTCCGTAGCAGAATCTTCTCTGTCCCGAGAAAAACATATCGAGAGTCTCTTTTCTCGTCTGCAGCTGAAGATCAACGTCGCTATACTGTACGATAGGACCGGCGATAAGCTGAGGGAAAAGCGAAACGTAGAGTGCGAAATCAACGATATGCTCCTGAAGCCTTGCCTTGCCCATATAAATATCCATAACGTAGGACATCGCCTGGAAGGTAAAGAAGGAGATACCGATGGGAAGCACTATCTGCGCAAGCCCCAAAGAGCCTGTTCCCTTCATGCTCAGCATAGTACCGAACACCTCGCCGATACCCGCGCCGGGCTGGATCAAGGATTCGATTATGGCAATAAGCATATTGAAGTACTTGAAGAAGAAGAGTATCGCCATATTCAATATGACTACGACAACAAAAGCTATCTTTCTCGCTCTCTTCGTCTGTACTCCCTTTTCAAGCACGTATCCGCCCGCATAATTCAACAGAATGGACGAGATCATTATCAAAAGATAATAAATTCCTCCCCAAGCGTAGAATATCAAGCTGGATATCAGCAAAAACAAATTTTTTACCCGTATTCGGGTTCTTTCCTGTTTAAAAGGCAAGACGTTAAACAAGAAGTTTACCGCTATTACCAAGGGCAGGAAAACCCACATAAAGACCATTGAACTAAATAGCATAACTACACCTTAACTCAATAAAATTGCAGATTTTTAATCATACAAAATTAGTATAACATTATTACAAATAAAAGTCAACATATTTTTATATATATTTGTGCTTTTTGCCTTTAATTTTGTCAATCTTGCACAAACATTACGTTCAGCATTGTTCCCCGAAGACCTTTTGAATATCTGTGCGAGAAGAAAAGCTCGGGGTGACAGCAGGTGCAAAAGTCAATAATATCAAGGTTTTCAGGCAAAATCCCAACATTTGAAAGCAGGTGTTTATTCATACCGACAAGATCACAAAAATACTTGTCTTTTTTGCCGTTTGCAGGCATTACAAACCTCTCGGCAAGTGCTTTTCCCAGCGCACTCTCCACTTCCGTAAGGAAATCCTCGCCAACCTCATAACAACACTTATGAATACAAGGACCGATCGCCGCCCTTATCTGTTTCGGAACAACTCCGTACTCCGAGCAAAGCATCTCAACGCATTTGGGCGTGATTCCGGCAACAGTGCCTCGCCATCCCGCGTGAACGGCACCCACCGCAACGACCTCGCCATTCTTTTCGGCTTCAAATAAGATCGGAACACAATCCGCCGCCTTGACACCGAGAACCACACCCCTTTCGTCGGTAATATAGCCGTCACCGCTCTCTATACCGTCACGAATAAAATACCCTTTTCCGCAATCGGATTTTCCAACCTTAAATATCTTATCGGAATGTATCTGCGGCACCGAAATTACGTTTTTTGCGCGAAATCCCACCGAAGAGGCAAAAAGCTCAAGATTTTCGAGGACCGTCTCATCGTGATCTCCCCTTCCAAAGGCAAGATTTAAAGATTTTGTGTGTTCGTTCTCGCTGACACCGCCTCTCCGTGTAGCAAAGGCATGAGGAGAACGCAAAATTTGTGATTTTATATACATAAAAATTCCTTTCAAATGCTACAATAATAATCTATTTTCATTTTATCACAAAAAGAAGTCCAAGTCAATCGCAAGCATCAAAAACACCGTGAAACAACTGGCTTCACGGTGTTTAAGTGTATTAAATTACAAAAGTTATTACGTAGGCATCCACCAGAAAAACAGTTTTTTACCGACAGTAAATCCGACCTTCCAAAGAATCTTAGTGTTTCTGTATTCATCACGAAGCTTCTTATAAAGCACACGGTATTCCTGATACATAGCAACGTCATCGGGCTGTGGGAACTCCTTAACAGTACTCGCAAGTGCCTTGATATGCTTTTTGTATATTTTTTCAGTCACCTTGAACGTCATCTTACTTTCCTTGTATTTTTCATCGTCCATATCATGGAAGCCCTTAGTAAGACACGCAATTGTTGCCGTCTTCAGGCAAACGTCATATCTCGCATCCTCATATCTACCGATAAAGCTAACGACGTCCTTGGCAAGATAGTCCCATCCTGCAGTCTTCCAGTCAAGAACAGCGGCATAAACTCTCTGAAGCAGGGTGCTTCTCTGCTGCCAATAATCGGCATTTTCCTCAGAAGACATCTCAACGTGAATATTGTTTCCGCAGAAAGAGCAATGATAGTGCACCTGATCGCGATCGGCACCGCTCTGCGTCATTTCAGCTCCGCAACGAGGGCAAAGTGTAGTTGTATTGTTCATAAAACACCTCAAAAATATCGGTTTATTATCTAAGAGATCCTATTTCAATTATGTATCTGCGAAGAGTTCTGACTATAAGAATAACTTCATCCTCCGCCCAGTCGAGCTGTTGAAGCTTTTGATTAAGACCGTCGAATTCTTTAGCAATGTTCTTTTCTATCTTCTTTGCTTCAGGTTTTGAGCTTGCGATGGTATAACGAAAATCGTTCATCAAAGCCCCAAGCTCCTCAGTAACCTTTTCACTTTTTTCGGTATAGATAAGAAGACTATTCGCTTTGACCGCATAACTTTTTAAGAACTCATCGTCACGAGAAACGTTTTTTTCATATCTATTCTTAAACAGTCCCATAATCTCTCTCCTTTCTCTTTTACCTTATTAAGCATGCTAAAATTATCTTTCGATTATAGAAACGTCAAGTCCCAGAAGAATAGAGTTTGCGCTTGCCTCACTGACTATAGTCAAACCGTATTTGCTGAAAATATCTCTCATTTTGGGGCAAAGCTCTTCACTGATCTTGAGTATCTCGGCAGGCATAAGACCTACGTAATTTTCAAGAGAACGATCCTTCTCTTCAATATATTCCTGAATCTTTGCGCCGATCTGCATAATAAAGGCTTCACAAAGGAAGTCGCGGAGAGCTTCGGTGTTAAAGAGCTCGGCATTTCTCTGTGTCAGACACTTGCTGTAGAACTGGTCCGCATTGCGTGCAGCATCGTTAGGATTAATATTTACGTAAAAAGTACCGCGCGCACCGATCTTGAAAGCATTATGAGTCTTACTGTCTTCAAAAATGAAGGGCACTTTTGTTCCCCAATTCACCTTTAAGTTAAAATCCTTGGAAAGGCAAACTATCTTTGCAGAATGGAATTTCTTCTTCTGATGATTGGAACCTCTTCTGGTTGGATCTTTAGAAAAGGGATATATGGGACCTCCATAAGGCTGAGGCATACCAAGGAACTTACCGTCTCTGTAAAGAAGGTTATAGTTGTCGCTATTTGCCAAAAAGCAATACTTTTTCTTTACTTCATCGGCTTTTTCCTCAAGAACAACACAAAACTGATCTTCGCGAAGCTTGAGCTCAACTACACCTGACTTTTTTCTCTTAAACAATGACATTTTTATATCCTTTCCGCTAAAAAAGCTGTGTCATTTGTGGCATCAAAACACCGCAAAACATATCACCTGTCTTTTGCATAATTCAACGCGGGCAAAACACCACATATATATACTTATGTTATCACAAAATCGCCTCATTGTCAACACAAAATGCCAAAAAAAGCAAAATCTTCTCTCATTTATTCACCAAAAAGGGCTTTTAAGCATACTTTTATATCAGAAACACCACCAAACGGAGGTATATTATGAACAATGAAACAGGCACGGGATACGGATATATGATAGTCCGCGTTACCACGGCGCGTGGCGCTATTCCGCTTGAAAACGCAACCGTAACCATCCACAACTATGACCCCGAATTTGAAAGCGGCAGAGGAGATATTATCGCAGTCTATACAACAAACTCTTCGGGTTTGACCGAAAGATTTGCCCTCCCTGCCCCGCCTCGCGATCTATCAATGTCGCCCGGCAACGGCAAAAGCTATGAGACCTACAATCTCAGTGTCACAAAAGAGGGCTATTATCAGCAATATTACACCAACGCACCGATATTTGAGGGCATAACCGCCATTCAGAATGCCGATATGATCCCCCTTTCCGACAACGGACAGACAGACAACTTCACGGTTGAAGACAACATCTTTTTCGAAACAGAAAACCCCGCCCTGGAATCAAACAAACTTGACGGAAACGGAGGCAGACTGGATGAATAATCAGGTAAACATTCCCACAATTCCCGAATTTATCACCGTCCATCTCGGCTCTCCCGACTCAAGTGCGCCCAACGTTACAGTTCCTTTCGTGGACTATATCGCCAACGTCGCCTCAAGCGAGATCTACCCCACCTGGCCCGAAAGCGCGATCCGCGCCAATATGTACGCGCAGATTTCCTTTGCGTTGAACAGGATCTATACAGAATATTACCGCACGCGGGGCTATGATTTTGACATTACCAACAGCATCGCCATCGACCAGTCCTTCGTCAACGGCCGCGACCTTTTCGACAATATCCAAGAGATCGCAAGAGAGCTTTTCACAAACTACATAAGACGGCAGGGCTTCGTCGAGCCTCTATATGCTCAATATTGTGACGGCGTAGAAATACAGTGCTCGGGGCTTTCCCAATGGGGCTCCGTGGAGCTGGCGAACCAAGGCTACACTCCATACGAAATATTGACTTATTACTACGGCAACAACATCGACATAGTAACAAACGCACCCGTCGAAGGACAAACGGCAAGCCTGCCGCCGTACCCTTTGCAGCTAGGCAGCACGGGAGACGACGTAAGAACGATACAGATACGGCTGAACCGCATATCCGACAACTTCTCCGCCATCCCCAAGATAAATCCGCCCTTTGGAGTCTTTTCATTCGACACAGACGAAGCGGTGAAGGAATTCCAACGCGCCTTTGGACTTACCCCCGACGGCATAGTCGGACGCTCCACCTGGTACACCATCCAACAGATATACAACAGCGTAAAAAGACTGAATGACCTAAATTCCGAAGGCATTTCTCTCGAAGAGGTCACACAGCAATTCCCCGGAGTACTGCAAGAGGGAGACAACAATATCGGTGTCAGCAGTCTTCAGTATTACTTGAGTTATCTTTCGGAGTTTTATAACGTGATCCCCCGCGTTTCGGTGGATGGCATCTTCGGCAGCAGTACGACAGAGGCAGTAAGGGCGGCGCAGAGAGAATTCGGACTCACCCCCGACGGTGTGGTAGGTGACGATACCTGGCGCGCCATTTACAATGCCTATATTGGTATAGTCTCTACAATTCCCTTGCAATACGTGGAAGGCAACGTGATCCCCTTCCCGGGCATTTTCCTTCGCATAGGGGTGGAAGATGATTCGGTTCGGGTTCTTCAGGAATATCTGAATTATATTTCGAATTACATCACCGAGATCCCCTCGGTCAACCCCACGGGCTATTTCGGCACACGTACCGGGGAGGCTGTGGTGGCTTTTCAGAACTACTACGGCATCCCTGCCACGGGAGTTGTCGGTCCCGTCGCCTGGGGCGGCATCACGAGCCTTTATAGCGATCTTTACAATGGCAACCGTCTGGGCGACGGTCAATTTCCCGGATTCAACGTAGGAGGATAGCGTGAAAATACTTCCCAATCAATAGTAAAATAAACTGTTTCACGCGCGAATTTTAGCTTACGGCAAAATTCATCGATTATTATTTGTGCCGCCAAGGCGGCAGAAAGGAAATCAAATAATGACACCAAACGACTTTGAACGCGACGCAATTCTGAATATTCAACGCTACCTGCGCCACCTTTCCTTCCACGACGACAGCATAGGCGAGGGCGGCTCGATCCCTCTGGACGGCATCTGGGGAAGCGACACGCGAGGCGCACTTATAAATTTTCAGCGAAGCCGAAATCTACCCGTGACCGGAACCGTAGACCGCAACACCTGGGACGTTTTGAAAGCCGAATACGACGCGTCGGTTGCCGAGAATTCTCCTCCCGCTATGCTCGCCCTTTTTCCAAGATACCCAATTGGCTTCAAGATAAAAAAAGGAGATCGCGGCTTCCTTACAGACACCGTGCAATATCTCCTTGAACAGCTTGAAAGACTGTATTTCTTTCCAAATTACCAAGCCTCGGGCACCTTTGACGACCTGACCGAAGCCTACGTCCGTGATTTTCAACGTCGCAACCTCATAAATCCCACGGGAGAAGTTGACCGTGAGACCTGGGACGCTATGGCGATTCAACATAATCTCCTCCTCGAATACGAGGAATAAAAAAGTGGCTGAACCAAGCTCAAAACGCTTTGGTTCAGCCATACTTATTACTTGTTTTTATTGCAATAGGACTTCAGATACGTCGCGTACACTGCGATAGCGATCAGCGGGAAAAGCATTCCCACGATCATACCCAGCTTCATTCCAAGCTGCTCGGGCGAAAGGCTGAGAGACTGCGCCATAGACAAAAGCGCTTGATTTTCAAGAGCCGCATCGGTAATAACACCTACAAGCTGAGGACCGACAGACGCGCCGAAGTCACCGCCCGCCGCCATAAGAGCAAAGATCATAACGCCGCCTTGAGGATATCGATCGCTTGCCACGATAAGGCTGCCGGGCCACATCATAGAAACGCAGAAGCCGGTAAGGGCGCAAGCGATAAGCCCCACCACAGGGAAAGGCGAGATAGCCGCGATAAGATAGCAAATAGTTGCGCCGATTGCGCCGAAAAACAAAGCTCTCGAGATATTTTTACCGATCTTGGCATAAAGTGATCTACCAAAACCAAGAGTGACCGCAAATATCGCCACACCGAAAATATCTCCCCATATCTTAGGAAGCGAGAGTGCCTGCTCGATATAGCTGGATGCCCACTGCGCCATAGTTACCTCTGCCGCGCCGCCAAGGAAGATTCCAAGAACGCAGAGCCAGACGCCGCCGTTCTTGAGAAATCTGATAGCGCTCGAGGTCTTTTCGGGAGTCTCCATCTCGGGCAGCTTCGCTCTTGAAAAGAAAACCACCGCCATTACGGGAATTATCAAGAATACAAAGGGCAACACCTGCCAATTATCTCTTCCGCAGAAATAAAGAAATACGGTTGAGATCACCGCGACACCGACCACGCCCCATGCGTAGATCGAATGAAGCTTGCTCATATCCCTGTCGGGGTCGTCGGAGGGCAAAGCCGCTATGACGGGGCTGATAAGCACCTCGCAAAAGCCGCTTGCCATAGAGAAAAGCACTGTTCCGATACAAAGACCTACGTAAACGGAATTCGGGAAAATCACAGGAGCAAATCCATAAATAACAAGTCCCGCCATGGTAAAGAACGGCGCGCACTTCACCGCCATGGGAATATTGAATTTGTGAGAGAAAAACGAGAAAACGAGGTCAATTCCAAGCTGCGTGCAGAAATTAATAAGCACAAGCAGACCGAGCAACGAGTACGAAATGCCGTAAAGCTCGTGGAAGGTCAGAAAAAGCAGCGGGGAAAGATTTCCCACCACGCTCATTGAAATATTCGATGCGTAACAGCCGAGGCGCACAAGGCGCGTATTCTTGTCCATAATTAAAAGTCCTTTTGCTATATAGATTTTTGCGAAAGATGTCCACATGGGAACAACTATCGAGATTATAACATCCCACACCCCGTTTGTCAACCAAAAACAAAACTTTTCACAAAAAAACGCCAAAAACCTCTCTAAATTCCATTTGTCGGTTTGCTTTTTGTTATACCGAAAGTGAAATTGATCGTCTTTCCTCTAAAAAGACTTTTCTTTTGCTTGAAAATATGTTAAAATAAACGTAACTATTCAGACCGCACTTCAAATTTTGATTTGTCGGTGGGTTTGCGATTGTTAAAAATCGTAGGGCGGGGGTCTCTGTCAATAGACACAAGCCCCCGCCCTACGGTTTGAAATGTTGTTTATCCTCACCGCTAAATCGCAATTTATCTATTACTCAATTATTCAAAAATCCTCATCGCGATAAGCTTGTCCAGCCCATCGCCGTCGGCGATATAATGATCGGATATCTCGCGCATCTCCTCGTGACCGAAATTATACGCGTCGTAAATGCCGACCACAGGCATACCCAGCTTTTTTGCCGTCTTCAGCGCAACAAGAGAGTCCTCAAATACCCAAGTTTCCTCGATCGAGGTGCCAAGGTACTCAAGCGCGGCTAAATAAACGTCGGGCTTGTCCTTTCCACAGCCGAAATCACAGCTTGAAAGCAGCTTGGGGATATATTTTCCAATTCCACATCTTTCCACGGCGATCTCAACCATATCGAGTGCCGATGCCGAGGCAATACACATCTTCACCCCGTTTTCGTGCAGATATTTGAGGAATTCCATAGCACCCGACTTCATCTCCACCTTGTTTCTGTAAAAATCCTCGATAAGAGAGTTACAGAAATCCCAAAGCTCAATACCGTCCTTGCCGATGCCTCTAACCTCGTGAAGCATCTCCATTCCCTCAAGTACGGTCATAGTGCGGAGCTTTCTGTCGATCTCCTCGCCCGGGAAACCAACCTCTCCGTCAAGATATTTATCTGCGATCGCCTCCCAAATATCCTTCCAGACGATCAGCGAATTTATCAGCGTGCCGTCCATATCAAAGATAGCGCCCTTTATCTTCATAATAAGCCTCCTGAAAAGCAAAATTCTCAATACCATAAAAGTATATCACACTTTCACAAAAAAATCAACCGACTTTGACAAAAAATAAACTTCCATAAGAAAAAATTGTTACAAATTACCCTCTTGACAAAATTCGATATTTATGAGATAATATATGTGGTAATAAAATTACCCAATCGAATAACGTTTGCGTAACTGACGGATAACGCGGAGCACCGCGGGGGATCGCAAGCGTAGATCTCAATTTTGAGGTCTGTTTATGCCGACCGTCTGGGCTGATCAGTTTTCTCAAAAACTGAATCGGCTTTTTTTGTACCCTCGGCAATATACAAATGATAATACATCACAAGGAGGATATAAATGAAACACACAAACTGGCAAGGCTTCAACGGCGGCGTTTGGCAGGATGAGATCAACGTCCGCGACTTTATTCAGCAGAACTATAAGGCTTACGACGGCGATGCCGAATTTTTGGCGGGTCCCACCGAGAGAACGTGCGAGCTTATGAAAAAGCTCAACGAGCTTTTCGCCCTTGAAAGACAGTACGGCGGCGTGCTTGATATCGACACAGCAACCGTTTCCTCTCTCATCAGCTACTCTCCCGGATATTTGGACAAAGAAAACGAGATAATCGTAGGTCTCCAGACCAACCGCCCCCTCAAGCGCGGTGTAAACCCCTTTGGCGGCATGAGAATGGTAAAGCAGGCATGCGAGGCATACGGATATAAGCTCAGCGAAAAGGTGCAGGAGGAATTCCGCTTCCGTACAACTCACAATGACGGCGTTTTTCGCGCATACACCGATGAGATGAGAGCCGCCCGCAAGTGCCACATCATCACCGGTCTTCCCGACGCTTACGGCAGAGGACGCATCATCGGCGACTACCGCCGCGTGGCTCTCTACGGTATCGACAAGCTTATTGCCGAAAAGAAGAAGGACAAGGCAGCACTTGCCCTCGGAAACTTCAACACCGACCAGATAAGACTCAACGAGGAGCTTTTCCAGCAGATCACTTTTCTCGGATATATGAAGGAAATGGCGGCGATGTACGGCTTTGACATCAGCCAGCCCGCGGCAAACGCTCGCGAGGCAATCCAGTGGACCTACTTCGCCTACCTCGCGGCGATCAAGGAGCAGAACGGCGCGGCAATGTCGCTGGGTCGCGTCAGCACCTTCTTCGACATCTACATCGAAAGAGATATTCAGAACGGCACTCTCACCGAGACCGAGGCGCAGGAGCTTATGGACGACTTCGTTATGAAGCTCCGCATGGCTCGTCACCTCCGTACTCCCGAATACAACGAGCTCTTCGGCGGCGACCCCATGTGGATCACCGAGGCGGTCGGCGGTATGGGCGAGGACGGCAGAACCCTGGTTACCAAGTCCAGCTTCCGTATTCTTAATACCCTCTACACTCTTGGCTCCTCTCCCGAGCCTAACCTGACCGTTCTCTGGTCTACCTCCCTGCCCGAAAACTTCAAGAAGTTCTGTGCTAAGGTCTCTGCCGACACCGACTCTATTCAGTACGAAAACGATGACGTTATGCGCCCCCACTACGGCGACGACTACGCTATCGCCTGCTGTGTTTCGGCTATGAAGGTGGGCAAGCAGATGCAGTTCTTCGGAGCGCGCTGCAACCTCGCTAAGCTTCTTCTTCTCGCTATCAACGGCGGTTACGATACCACAAGCCAGATGCACATCGGCCCTCAGATGCCCGTTATGGATGGCGACAAGCTCGACTATGACGAGCTTATGGCGAGAATGGAGACCTATATGGCTTGGCTCGCTCACCTCTACGTCAACACCATGAACGTCATTCACTATATGCACGACAAATATGCATATGAGAAGAGCCAGATGGCACTTCACGACACCTACGTCGATCGCTTTATGGCATTCGGTATCGCGGGTCTCTCGGTCGTTGCCGACTCCCTCAGCGCGATAAAGTATGCAAGCGTTCATCCCATAAAGGATCAGAACGGCTTCATCGTCGACTTCAAGACCGAGGGCAATTTCCCCAAGTACGGCAACGACGACGACAGAGTAGACCTTATCGCCAAGGATATGACCCACAAGATGATAGAGGAGCTTCGCAAGACCCCCACCTACAGAAACGCGATCCATACCCTGTCTGTTCTCACCATTACCTCCAACGTAATGTACGGTAAGAACACCGGTGCCACCCCCGACGGCAGACGCGCTGCGGCTCCTTTCGCTCCCGGCGCTAACCCCATGCACAACCGCGAGGAAAACGGAGCTTTGGCTTCGCTCAACTCTGTTGCAAAGATCAGCTACGACGACTGCCGAGACGGTATCAGTAATACCTTCTCCATCACCCCCGAGGCATTGGGTCGCACCGAAGATGAGAGAATCGACAATCTCGTCCACATTCTCGACGGATATTTCGCAAAGAAAGCTCACCACATCAACGTCAACGTCCTCAATCGCGAAACTCTGATGAAGGCATACGAAAATCCCGAGGATTATCCCAACCTGACTATCCGTGTTTCGGGCTACGCGGTCAACTTCAACAAGCTCTCCCGCGAGCAGCAGAGAGAGGTCATCAGCCGTACCTTCCACGAAAGTATATGACAGACCAAAAAATAACGGGGCGCGTCCATTCTATCCAAAGCATGGGTACTTTGGACGGCCCCGGCGTAAGATTCGTAATTTTTCTGCAGGGCTGTCCTCTAAGGTGCAAATGCTGTCACAATCCCGACACGTGGGAATTGGACGGCGGCACAGAATATTCCGCTGACGAGCTTGTAAAAAAAGCTATACGCTTCAAGGAATATTTCGGTGAGGACGGCGGTGTTACAGTTTCGGGCGGCGAGCCGCTCCTGCAAGCCGAATTCGTCAAGGAGTTGTTTGAGCTCTGCCACAAAAACGGCATCAACACCTGCCTCGATACCTCGGGCTGCATCCTGACAGATAAGATCAAAGACCTACTGAAGGTCACCGACAGAGTGCTGCTTGACATAAAATACACCACCGACTCGCTCTACCGCGAGAACGTGGGCTGCTCTATGGACGCCCCGCTGAATTTTCTCGGCTATCTTCGAGAGCAAAGCATCCCCACCACCCTCCGTCAGGTAATAATACCGACTAAAAACGATGACGACGAGAACGTTTTTGCCCTTAAAAAGATAGTTTCATCTCACGGAAACGTGGACAAGATGGAACTGCTTTCATTCCGCAAGATCTGTCAGGTGAAATACGACAAAATGGATCTTGTCTTCCCTTTCGGAAATCTCCCCGAACCCACAAAAGAAAAAATGAGAGAGCTTGAAGCTCTTTTGAATAACTAAACTTAAACGGCGGTTTTGCTTTTGCAAGACCGCCGTTTAATTATTCATTTTCAAGGGCAGATATGATCTGCTTCGCAATAGTAACCATTCCTCTTTTGTCGGGATGAGAGTGCTTTTTCGACACACCCTTCAGCTCGACCGACAAAACCTCAAGCTCGGCGCAGATCTCACCAACACCCGACTTCATTTCGTCACTGAGATCCTCTTCAACGACGAATATTATTTTGGCATCGGGCAAAGCCGCCTGAACTCTCTGCAAAAGATAAGCAACCGCGGGCAAAAAGGAATATTGCTCCTCCACGCTTATCTCTTCTAATTTTACCTCACCCAAAGCCGCGCCCGACCAAAGATCGTTAAGACCGCCGAGAATAATTACGGTATCGATTCCGTTTTTTTCAAAATATCCCTCTTCAACCAATCTTTCAAAGCGAGTTACAAATGAGGTCGACCTGCAATCTCCGCCGTAACCCGTGTGACAGACCGTCGAGCCGGAATAAGACTCATTCAAAGCAATATTCGACTCGCACCTTTTCGCAAGAATACTCCACCAAGTCTCCTCAACCTTGTCAACGTTGATATATTCAACTCCGTCAAAATAGTAAGCAGGGTATCCCTCGGGAATATGACCCTCATAAGTCGAATAGCTGTCTCCGAATATCAGAATATTTCCTAGCCTTACGTCACTTTGCTCGGCACAGCCGATAAAGCCAAACGGCAGACAAAGAATCGCAAGAAACAAAGCCAAAAATTTAATGTTCATCGCTATTACCCTTTTTGCTCTTAACAAGCCCGAAAAATCCGTCAAGACGCACCATTGCTATCACCGACGACACCGCAATTCCGAAATGGACCGCAAACATAACGTATGACCTTGTGAAAATGTCATAAGGCAACCAGAATGATGGATTCAAGAATCCCCAAACGCGGAATACCGACGGCTTTTCCTGCACAAGGCTTATTGAGAAGCAGACAGCCGCAAGCGCGGGTAAAATTCCCATCATCTCTCCCGAGGATATCATATTATATCCCGATATAGCGACATAAGCGGCAATAAAAGCTATCACCACAATAAGGTGCGGCTTCTTCTTTTTCGTGTTGTAAATAAACATCACTATCGATTGAATAATGGCAAGTAAGCTGATAAGAGCTCCGCTGTCACCACCCAGCAAAAGATAGTTTAACGATGCCGTAAGATTTACGATTATCTGAAACAGAAGGATCGTTTTCATATTCTTGAGCTGCATCATTACAATAGCAAGAACACCCGTAATAATACTGATACCCTGCGCTACGTAAAAGGCTATTTCTTCGTTCATAATTGTACCACCCAATAATTAATTCGATACGATTATACCACCGATCAATAAATAAATCAATATGCTTTTTGATACAAAACCTGATTTTTTGGACAGCTTTTTCAAATTTTGATTTATCGGGATGTTGAAAACGCCACGGCGATGTCTTTTTGAAAGTTTCGCTCAAGCCTTTTCAAAGGCTCGTCGCTTGGTGACGTTTTCGAAGAAAACTCACGACGAGGGCACTTGTGCCCGAAGTAACACGTCGCGAACGGCGGTCGTCCTCCGCAGAGGGCGAAATTCCTTTTTCGGCATTTCTTTTTTGCTAAGCTTTTTTCTTTGTGCCTCTGGTTTCAAAAAAAAAAACGAACTGTCGATTTAGATATGCAAAGTGGGTTTCTCTTTCTACGCAAAGCATTTCTAACTCGCTCATCCGCTTTTTCTTTTGGCAAAGTAAGCGCAAAAGAAAAAGCTTGGCAAAAAAAAGCGCGTATAGAAGATTTCGCCGCGTGCGCGCGGCGACCAACGCTCCGCGCGTTGGATCGGCGGTCGCTTTTTGAAAAAAGCGACGTAAAAACTTTCAAGAAGACAACGCCGTGAATTCCTCGCTAAATCGCAATTTATTTATCTTTTTCAAAGAATGCTACTGCGATGGCTCCGGGACCTGCGTGTGTGCCTACTACGCTTCCAATCATCGTTGATTCAAGCTCGGCAAGGTGGTCTTGCCAGATATAGGCACTGTCCTCGACGTATTTTTTGAGCAAAAGATCACTGAGTCCGGTATAACCGAGCAGCAGCGGTTTGCTAAAGTCAATGCCTCCCGCCGCTTCGATCTCACGGGCAAGTAGATTATTTCCTTGCTTTGAGCCACGCGCCTTACCCAAAATTACGATTTCCCCGTCACGAAGGGTAATGACCGGTTTTATGGAAAGCATTCCCCCCGCGATAGCCGCCGCCGCAGAGATTCGTCCGCCGCGTTTGAGATATTCGAGAGTATCAAACATGGCGATGACTTTTACATTTTCGCGCATGGATGTCAGATATTCCGCAATATATTCTGCGGTACAGCCGTCGTTAGCCAGTTCCAGGGCTAATTCGGCAAGTATTCCTGCGCCGATAGCCACCGAGAGGCTATCTACCACAAATATTTTGCCGACATGGTCTTCTGCGGCTATCCTCGCGCTGTTATAGGTGCCGGAAAGCTTTGAAGAAAGAGTTATGACAACGGCAGTGTCTCCATTCTTTACTATCTCCTCAAAGACCTTGTCAAAATCATCGATATTTGCTTGACTGGTAGACGGCATAACATCACTTTCGATCAGCATCTCATAGAATTTTCTGCGGTCTATATCAACTCCGTCAACGTATTCATGATCTCCGAATCGAATTGTCAGTGGAACCACTTTGACCGCATCAGTGGCATTTTTAGACAGATCAGCAGTAGAATCAACAATAATTTTTACACTCATTTTGTTCCTTTCTTAAAGGAGCTTATTATTTGCTAACTCCGGAATTCTTGCGTTCAGGCAGACCGTCTCGGCTTATTCTTCTCAAATTCGCCTCAAAAATCGCGAGAGCACCGTAAAAGATCTTTCTGTCCTCGTCGCCAAGTCCCATTCCTGCGGCTGTCACTGCTTTTTCTGCCCTTTCGCAAACGTATTCGGCGGCTTTTTTACCCTCTTCGGTAAGTATTAGCTTTGCTCGATAGAGATTGTTCTTATCGCTCTCTCTAGTTATCAGTCCGCGTACTTCCATCTCTGCCACCACTCTGGAGATGGCGGCTTTGTCCTTGTCGCATATCTCACTGAGCTTTGAAGAAGTTATTCCCTCAGGAAAGCGAGTCATTGCCACAAGATATTGAACATACGAGCCGCGCAGACCGTATTTTTCCATTTCCTCGCGCTCAATTTTCATTATGTGTCTATATATGTTCGAGATAGAATAAGAAAATTGCTCGAATCTGTCAAGCATAATAGTGCCCCTTTTTATATTCTGAAATTCCAAGAAGTTGACAAATCAACTTCTTGCTTTTGGTATTATAACACACAAAAGTTGACTTGTCAACATCTAAGCGTAAATTGGTGTAAAATTTTGTAAAAATCCCTGTCAAATGACATTTTTATGAAAAAAGCACAGATGCTTAAGGAAGTAATAAAGCTTCCATAGCTCCATGCTTTTTTGAATATCAATACTGCTCAGATGAAAGAGCCATATATCTTTTTCCGGCTTCGGTATGTCCTGCCACCGCGGCTTTTCTGTAATACGAACGCGCCTCGCGGAGATTTTTGATTCCGGTTCCCGCGCCCTCTTCGCAACAAAGTCCATAGCTGTATGCTGCGTGGACGTTACCCTTGTCTGCGCCGAGCTTTAGCCATTTCAAGCTTTCGGAATCATTTTCGGTAATACCTACTCCATGTCTGAGACACCAACCATAGCTATAACAAGCATCCGCGTTTCCATATTCTGCGGCGATCTTATAGCATCTTACAGCGGCGGTGATGTTTTTATTTACCAGGGTCTTTCCGTCGAAATAGGAGTCTCCGAGTCGGTTCATAGCCGTTCCCAGTTTGTCCTTATCAGGACTGTATTTGCGGTTTGTTTTAAATGTTTCGCCCTCATAATAGTGCTTCAAGTCGCCACCGTGCATATGGAATCTGGTCACCTCTATCTGCGCATCCTCATGGGACAGAGATGCCGCCATAGCTATGTATTCAAAGGCATTTATATAGTTTTGAGCAGAAACCTGCTTTGATGCAAGTATCATACCGAGCCTATACTGCGCTTCGGTCTTAGCTTCGGTACACAGGGTAACGTTCTCATAAAACCTATTGGGAAAAACGTATAGCTTCGGAGATTTGGGCAGTTCTGCATCCACTACTCTGTAATACCATTTTTCGGCATCGCCAATATTCCGAGGCACACCTCTACCTTCTTCCGCAAAAATACCCATAGTCAGCATAGCGGGTATATACTCCATACGCGCAGACCTCAGAATGAGATTTCTTGGACTATTGTCGGATTTATCGGTTGATCCCATAGACAAGGACAACCCTATTTGATACAACGCTTCGATGTTGCCGTTTTCCGCAGCTTCACTATATAGATTCCGTGCGCGGGAAAGATCTTTAGGAATTCCGTATCCGTATTCAAGACTTTGAGCTAAAGCAAGCATAGCCGGGATTGCTTCATCGGGGGTTTGCGACAAAGATATGGATTTTTCGAAGCACATTGCAGCAACCGCCTTCTCTTCTGTTATGCCTACACCGAAGAAAAAACACTCGCCCTTCATATATGCCGCCGAGCAGGAGCCAAGCTCGGTTCCGCGACAAAACCAATCGAAAGCTTCTTTTTCATTTTTTTCGGTTCCAAAACCGTTCAAGGCACAAAGACCCAGCTTGAATGCGGCATTAGCGTTGTTATTATCAAACTGATAAGCGCGCATATATCTTTTGAAAGCCGCATCTTGATTTTTTACGGTTCCTATACCTTCAAAATGACAGTTGCCAAGCTCGTATTCTGCAGGAGAATACTCTGCCTTGGCCGCAAGAGAGAGCATTTTATATGCGGCAATGTGGTCTTTTTTTGTTCCCTTTCCGTTTTTGCTCATCATTGCGCTGGCATACATCGCCTCTGCTTGACCCGCATCGGCAGAAAGATTATAATAATTAAAAGCTTTGGCAAAATTTTGCTCGGTTCCGATTCCATTTTCATAGCAAAGAGCGAGACGGTAAAGTGCCACAGCATTACCCTTGCTTGCGGACACCTCATAACACGCAAGAGCAGCGTCCTCATCCTTTTCACAACCTTCTCCATACTCCAAACACACACCCAAGCGGCATTCCGCCACGTCGCTGTTAAGTTCAGAGCCTCTTTGGAACAATTCAACCGCTTTTTCTTTATCCTGAGCCACACCGTGTCCATAAAGATAGCATCCGCCAAGATTGCAGATCGCTGTAGCGTGATCCTGCTTGGCGGCTCTCGAATAAAGCTCTGCCGCGGCGGTATAATCGATATCGCAGCCTATTCCAAATTCATAACAGATACCGAGAGCGCAGACACAATCGGCACTACCGAGACTCGATCCCTTTAAAAAATTCTCGAAGGCAATATCGGGTGACGCTTCACATCCCAGACCGGTATTATAGCACAAGCCCAGGTGATAGTACCCTTCACCCGTCTCCAGCCTTGCTGCGCTCGTGAAATGCTCGAAAGCGATCGCAGGATTATAGAGCTCATTCGATTCATTGGAATACAAATTTCCTAAGTAAATATATGCCTGAGCACTTCCGCTCTGACCCGCCTTTTTTAAGAGAGTAATTGCCGTATCTGTGGATATATCGCCCAATTCCAAAAGTGATACGGTATCTCTATAAAGATTCTCAGGCGAACCCGAAGCATGTACGGTTCTATCATCTTCATTAGCATCCGATCCGTTGCTTGTCTTGTCGGAGGAGTCGTTGGACCTGGCTGATTTGATACTGCTCAGATCCAACTCGATACTTTTGGTGCCGAACTCAGGCTCAGTTTCATCAATGGCCTCGGCTGGATCAACAGAATCGGTTGCATCAACGATCTCAGATTCAATAATGGATTCGTCTGTATTAAGAGGCTCAGCTATAGCTGACGCATTCTCGTCTTTAACGTCGGGGGCGATAATATCGTTTTTGTTTTCATTCATCTCGCCGATTACTCCTTTTCTGATGATCTTTAGGTCATTTGCTCGCTACGAAATAAGTACCAACCTGCTCTCCGTCGAGAAGCTTATACAAGATCTCGGGATCCGAGCCGTTCATAATAAACATAGGGATTCCGTTCTCTGTCACCATTTTTGCGGCGGTCAGCTTGGCTTCCATGCCGCCGGTGCCTCTCTCGGTTCCCGCGCCCCCTGCAAAAGAGAGGATCGCGTCTATATCCTCAACCCGCTCTATAAGCTTCGCATTGGGATTTTTACGGGGATCACTGTCAAAAAGACCGTCGATGTCCGAAAGATTTACAAGTACGTCTGCGTGACATAGATTCGCTACGTGCGCCGACAGTATGTCATTGCCGCCGAATTTTACCAACTCGTCGGTCGAAACAGCATCGTTTTCATTAACTATCGGGATGCAACCCATACGAAGCAGGGTGTTGAAGGTGTTTTCTGCGGCAGTGCGACGAATTGGATTATCCACCACGTCGCGTGTCATAAGTATCTGACCTACCTTGTGGCCGTAATCAGAAAAAAATCTGTCGTATATCTTCATAAGCTCGCTCTGACCAATCGATGCCATAGCCTGCTTTTCCTCAAGAGATTCGGGTCTGTGACCAAGCCCTGCCTTGGCAACTCCCGCGCTTACCGCACCCGAGGAAACAAGGATGATCTCTTTTTCGGAATTTTTAAGATCTGACAAGGTCTTCGCCAAAGTCTCGATACGGCGCAGATTAAGTCTGCCGGATGAATGCGTGAGAGTACTTGACCCCACTTTTATAACTATTCTTCTGCAGTTTTCGAAAAAACTCATAAAAAAATCTCGCTTTTATAAAAAAATTTTGCAAAACCACTTTAAAAATTTGCAATTTTGTATTATAATATATAAAAAGGTGCATTTTGCATAGCTTACGCGTTAATTATACAACAAAACCGAAGATTTTTCAAGTACATTATTAAAAAATATGAATATTTAGATATAGGGAGGACGATATGAAGAAAAAATACACAATTAACATTGCCGATATGGAGATAAACGTAATCACCGAAGCTCCGCAGGAAGACGTGGAGTACATAGTTGGAATACTTGACAGAAAAATGAGAGAGATCTCCCTTAAGAGTAAAAAGTGCACCCGAAACGAGGCGGCTCTGCTTTGCGCTCTCGATCTTTGCGCGGAAAAGATCGCACTTAAGAATCAGGTAGAGGAGCTTGAAGAATCTCTTGAGGAGAGAAACGATAAATTTGAGCATCTCTGCGAAAAGCACGAGCTTGTGCAGAAGAACTGCGAAAGACTCGAAAGAGAAAGAGCCAGACTTGAGGTTGAAAATAGTCGTCTGCGCGCAATGATCGATGACGCTTCGAACGCATCCAATTCGGGTTTGACACCGAAGGAAGAACCTGAAGAGCCGGTTGCGGATAATGTTTCTCCCGAGATCGTCGAGGAGATCGTTGCCGAAGACGCTTCCAACAATGAAAACAAAGCGGCCCCCAAGAAGAAGGGCTCAGGTAAAAGCCGTGTCGGCGCTATGTTTGACCTGCTCACCTTCAGTGATATTTGATAGGTATAAAAATGAAAGATTTTAAATTGCCCGAGCTATTGAGCCCTGCGGGGTCATTTCAAGCATTTGAAGCGGCAATAGACGGAGGCGCCGACGCGATATACGTGGGGGGCGCCTCTTTCAATGCCCGAGCAAATGCCAAGAACTTTTCCGATGAGGAATTAAGCGAGGCTATAAGGCTTGCTCACCTTTACGGAGTTAAGGTCTATCAGACAATAAATATTATGATCCACGGCAGGGAGACAAGCGAGCTTTTGCGCGCGGCAGAGCGGTCTGCCGAGATCGGTGTTGATGCTTTTATTGTTTCCGACGTTGGAGCCGCAAAGCTTATTCACGACCGTCTGCCCGATATGCCACTTCACGGAAGCACTCAGATGAGCGTTCACAACACCGACGGAGCCAAGCTTCTTTCAATGCTTGGATTTACGAGAGTCGTTCCCGCAAGGGAGCTTTCGAAAAGAGATATACAGACGCTGGTTGACGAAAATCCTCTTGAAGTGGAGATATTTATTCACGGAGCAATGTGTGTCAGCCATTCCGGGCAGTGCCTTTTTTCATCGTTGGTAGGAGGCAGAAGCGGTAATCGCGGTCTTTGCGCCCAACCCTGCAGATTACCCTACGCTAACATCGATAACAGAGTTGGCGATAAATATCCTTTATCCTTGAAGGATATGTCTCTTGCAACTCACGTAAGAGAAATAATCGAAAGCGGCGTTTCTTCTTTGAAGATCGAGGGCAGAATGAAATCCCCCGAGTACGTCAGAGGAGTTACTAAAATATGGAGAAAACTGCTCGACGAAGGCAGAGATGCTACGTCGGATGATGTGCGCGAGCTTGCGGAGCTATTTTCGCGCGGAGGATTTTCCGACGGATATTACACCGAAAACATCGACAGAAAAATGCTCGGTGTCCGCAGCGAGGAGGACAAGCAGGCATCAAGGGAGCTTGAAAAATTCAATAAGATCACAAGAAAGCTGCCTGTTGATATGAAGGTCTCTCTGAAGAACGGAAAACCCAGCAAGCTGACTCTTGTTTATAGAGACAAAAGCGTTACTGTAGAGGGAGATCTGCCACAAGCGGCAATCAACGCTCCCATTGATGAATTCACCGTAAAAAAGTGTATGGCGAAGCTTGGAGACTCCTGCTTCGTCCTTGGAAACATTGAGATCGATCTCGGTGAGCGGTTGATGATGCCAATCTCACAGCTTAACGCTCTGCGCAGGTCGGCGGTTTCGGCTCTTGAAGAAAGAATGATTGATCCTATCCCGATCAAGGTTGAACAGATCAATGCACCTGAACCCATCAGTGCAGCAAAAAAACAACGCGTGGGCAGATTTAGTACCGTGGAGCAAATAACCGACTCAGCACGTGAGTTTTTTGACGTAATTTTACTTCCCCTTGACAGATTTGAGCCTATATCCAACGGATTTATTATGCCTCCCGTTATATTCGATTCCGAGAAAGAAAGAGCGATCGGACTGATCAAAAAAGCGGTGGAAAACGGGGCAAAATATGCAATAGTCACAAATCTCGGTCAGATAGAAATGCTAAAAGCGTATGCCCCCGAAGCAACCTTGATCGCAGATTTCAGATTCAACGTAGGCAACTCGCACTCGGTAAGATTCTTTGAAGACCTCGGGTTCGAGAGTGTGGTACTGTCCGTCGAGTTGACCCTACCGCAGATACGCGACATTAAGGGCGCGAAGGCGGTCATAACCTACGGACGCATTCCGCTTATGACTCTTGAAAAGTGCGTTATCAAGGAACTGTATGGCGATAAGCACGGCTGTGACGTCTGCTCTCACAACAAAGCGGAAATGAAGGACAGACGAGGCTTTGTATTCCCCATAGTTCGAGAATTTCCACACCGAAACGTCGTGCTCAACAGTCTGCCCACGCAGATGTCGGACAGGGAGCAAGAGCTTTTATCTGCAGGTGTTACGGATAGGCACTTTCTTTTCACCGTTGAAACACCCGAAGAGGTAGACAGCGTAATAGAGGAACATAAGCATTTCCGAGCATCTGCAAAAAAGATTCGAAGAATATAATAAAACAAAACGGCTTTGCGCAAATGCGCAAAGCCGTTTCAGCGTGTCGAGAAAATCTCGACACGCTGGGAGACTTCGAAAAAGGTAGGTATATTTTTCGTTCTTGCATTCGTCGGCGTACGAGGGTACGCCAGAGTGCAAGAACGAAAAAAGCAAGCAAGCACAAGGCTTTCTCGATGAATGCCTTGTGCTTATCCATTTTTTATGCTTCTTTTGTTTTTTGTATATCCCGTTTCTTTTGCTTTCCCGCTTGCGGTAGAACAGCTTTTTCGACAGTCTGAGATCCGCCGATTTTCGGCGGATCTTTTGGTTTCAAATTTTGATTTGACGAACAGTTTTGATTTGAAAATGT
>JAZKYL010000064.1:0-49661 GCA_045612105.1 Eubacteriales bacterium | reverse complement strand
GAGAAAAAGGTTGCGCCAAAAAGCTTCCCCCAAAAAAGGTTAATATTGCACCAATGCCGTCCTTTAAAACCATATTGATTTGAATCAAAGTATATCTTCTATCGTGTTGCAAGTTTATTTGAAGCCTTTTAAACAAAAGAGTATGCAAGAAACTCGAAACACGATAGCAGTGGAGCTTTGATCAAAATCCCCACGGTTTTATTAAGACAATCCGGCTACATTTTAATCCTTTTTGCGGGGAAGTTCTTTTGCCTACTTTTCTTTCAAGAAAAGTAGGTCGCATCCCCCCCGCCTCCCAGACAAATCAAAATTTGAAGAGTAAATATATGTACTTACGCCTCGTATCCTATTGATTTAAGGTAATCAAGGCTCATTTTAAGGCAATCGAAGGGGTCGCGTTCGAAGCACTCGTCCTGCTCGACGAGGGCATATTCTGCGCCTGCCTCAACTGCGGCGGCGCAGATCTTCTCAAAGTCCATCACACCGTAGCCTACGGGAGCGTAGCGGCGGGTGCCGTCGGAGAGAATTTCCATATCTTTGAGGTGGATTCGGGGGATCCTGCCCGAAAGCCGCTTGATCTCGTCTATTACGTTTACTCCCGCATACTCGACCCAGTAGGTGTCCAGAGTGATGCCGAGATTTTCTGCGGGGAAGCGGTTCAAGATGTAGTCCATGATGGTGGTGCCTTCGAGAGAGTCGTACTCAAAGGCATGGTTGTGGTACATAAGCTGTGATCCCAGTTCCTTTATACGCTTTGACGCATCCTCAAACTGATCGCAAAAGCCCTTGACCTTTTCAAGAGAATCGCGGTATTCGGGGGGCATCCAGCTGACGCCCATATATTTGCATCCGAAAACGTTGTGGTCAGCGACCAACTTGTCGGGATTCGTGATCTTGTCCATAGAATCGTGGGTCAGAACGCATTCAAGTCCGTTTTTGTCAAGCTGCTCCTTCAGCCATTCGGGCTCATAAGGGCATACACCCGATACTTGAACTATCTTGTAGCCCATATCGGCTACGCGAGAAAGGGAGGTAGCGAAGCCCTCGAGGGTCTGATTGTATTTTGCCAGAGTATAAAGCTGTGCTCCTATCTTCATTTTGAATTCCTCCGTTAAATTATTACTTGGCAAATTCGGTGCCTATCTTGGCATCCTCAAGAAGCTTGACCACGTTGCATGCCTGCTCGCTTGTGATGGGATAGGGCTTGTAGTTGCGGTAGGATTCGTAGAAATAATCCCAGATCTCCTCGGTTTCGTGGGGATCGAAGGGCATTTCGATAAGTTCCTCCTTCCACGCGAGAGGGCCATTGCTTCCGTAGTCTGCGCCCTCAACGGGAGTTTCGGGGTTAGCCTTGATGTCGGGAAGAGAGACCTCGGGGTCAAGATACTTCACGCGAAGATCTCTGCCCTCGCTGACGATGGTTCCTCTTGTGCCGTAGACCATATATTCGGGGGTCTTGATGGCAACGCCGCCGCTTATCTCCATATCGACGACTCTGCCGTTGACACCCTTGAGGATGATCTTGATGTGGTCCTCGGCATCACCCACGGCGGTAACGCGCTTCAGGTCAGCAAACATTGATTCATATTTTCCGCCGCAGAACTGTATAGCGTGGTCGGCGATGTGGGGGCCCCAGTTGAGAAGCTGACCACCGCCGAACTCCTTGATGGTCTGCCAGTCGTCGCGGCGCTGATAACCGTTTCTCGCAAGTCTGACCTCGTAAACGATGCCGAGAATGCCCGAGTCGATGATCTCGTTGATCTTCATAAAGCCTGCCTCAAGGCGGCGGTTATGACGGACGAATACTCTGGGGCCTTGGGGCTGACTGCCGAGGGCGATAAGCTCTTTTGCTTCTTCGTAGGTCTCGCAGAAGGGCTTTTCAACAAGAACGCTCTTGCCTGCAAGAAGTGCCATCTTTGCGTGCTTGTAGTGGTCGCAGGAACGAGTTGCGATGTCAACGACCTCAACCTCGGGGTCGTTGATCAGGTCTTCGATGTTGTCGTAGCCACGGCAACCGAATTCCTTTTGGAATTTTTCATATCTTTCCTTGATAAGGTCGCAGGCTGCGACTACTTCAAATTTGTCGGGGCGCGCCTTCAGACAGCTTCTGTGTACGCTCATACCGATTCTTCCAAGTCCGACTACTCCGATTTTAATAGGTTTGCTCATTTTTGTTTCCTCCAAATAATTATGTTGTTATGTGAATGTTTTTTTGTTTCAAATTTTGATTTGTAGTTGAGATAAAATAATGAAATGTTTCGCAAGCGAAACATGAAATGAAATTCGCCCTCATTCATATGCGCTTCTGCGCATTTCATGTTCCAAAGGAACATTTCATGGCGCAGCCATTTCATTTGCTAAAGGCAAATTTCATTGCGCACCTTTGGTGCGCTAAATTGCAATATACAATCAATCCTCAATTACTATACAACCCATACTCTGCGCGTGGATATCGAGATATATCTCTGCATAGCCGTTGCAGATATCGACCTTGAGGGGCTTATTATTCCAAGCGTCGAAATACTTCACACCCTCCACGTGCTTCACGCGCAGAATCTTGCCGCGATAGGTGGTGTATGCGCGGTTGTAAACGGTGTAAAGGGTGCGACTCTTACCCGGGAATTTGTTCATACATATTGCGGGTGAGAGGGTGTCGATCATGGTCTCGGGATAGTCCGAGGTGAAGCAATCGGCATATTTTTTCTTTAAGCCGTATGCCTTGCAGATGAATTCGTGACCTGCCGATTCCTCAAGATCCCAGAATGAGTCGTATATTGCCTCTCCGTTGAAGAATGTGAACTTCTGCGGATGCCATGAAAGATTTCTCATAGCCATAGGCAGATTCAGCTGCACTATCTTGGGGAATGCGAAGCGGTACATATCGGTCAGCACGCGGCTGAATCTGTCATCGCCATCCGAAGCGCGCCAAGCGGTTTCGATCATATCCACCACCGTGTCGATAATTGAATAGGAGATGTTGCAGTCGATGTATCTCGCGTTGACGTCCACCGCCGCGTACTCGCCGTAAAGAATCGCCTCGTGGGGCATTATGTCTTTTAAGCGTGATATGAAATTGCGGTCTGTTTTAAGTAAATTTGATGGGACCTCGTGACCGTGGTGCTTGCCATAGCAACGGTTCTCTATTCGAAGGCTGAATTCGTCGACGTAAAGGATGGGTACCTGAAGCTCCGAATAGACTCGGGGGTACATCTGAAGGGCGAATTCGCGCCAATCCTCGCTTGCGTGACACATACGGAAGCTGTCGTCGTGGATGCTGATATTCGCACCGTTTGCGGTCTCGACCATAAGGTGCTTGAATTTGTCATACTGAGGATAGAAGCTTGTCAAGAGCGTGGGATGAAGATAGACCGAGGATTTGACGCCGGTCTTATCCATAAATTCGTGGAGCGCGCCGCGAAGATTTTCAAGTCCTCCGTAGTCGTCGTACTCGCTCTCTCCGTAATTGCCCCATTTTTGAGTAAATCTGCCGTCGGATTTGAAGCGGTTTGCCCAAGCCCACATATGGAGGATGTCGGGATAGTAGCCCGAGAGAGCTTTTTGTTCCTCAAGTATATCAAGATAGTTGAATTTGTCCTTATCCTTTTCGTACCAGATGGGGAAACGGCACATTTCTCTGGTCTCAAAGAAGTCGGTGATCTCGGCAAGCAGCCAAAAGCACTCTCTGTACCATTGCTTGTCCTGGCAGTGATAGGGCTCGTACCAGGAGTCAAGCCACTTTTTGTATATTCTAAATGCCGCACGCCAATCGCCTTCGTGGGCACTCAGCAGAGTGGGTGAGCAGATGAAGGTCTCGCCCGCGCCGATCTCACAGTACATATCGGGGTACTCGACGAAAAATTCAATATTGTCCTTCTTTTCGAGGGCGTATTTACGAACTACAAGCTCACGCTCACGTGTGGTCAGTGCAAGACCGCCCTGCTGACTCTTGCTGTATATATCCATAAACTGCATAGGGAAGGAGGGAGCGGATTCTTCATAAATATAGACGGTTTCGTTGCTGTTTATGTTTTGATATTTGGGAACGAAGTACCAGCTGTCGGCTCGGTTTGCAAACTCTGCGCCCGAAACATATGGGAATACGATGCCTTGACGCAAGGAAGAGTCGGTGGGGTTCTTTACGTTTGCACTCCAAAGAACGTCGTTCTCACCCTCAAATGTTGCCGTGACCGATAATTCAAGATCCTCGCTTTTCAGTGCTATGATAGCTTGGTTGTCGGTAACAGAGCAATCCGTGACCTCAAAATCCGCGGACATATAGTTTCCGTGTCTGATTTTGATGAAAGAGTCGGGAGTAAAGCCGAAATCGGGGGTGTATTGGTTCTCGAAACGATCGAGATATAGACCTTTGGAGAGGTCAAAGCTCATAAGTATGGCACCGTTTTTCAGAGTCAGGCGGTCGCCGTCAAGGGAGATCTTTTTTGCGCTGTCAACGGTGTGCTTTATCTTCTCGGGGAGCTGGGGGATGAGAAGCTCGGGGAAGAGACGCTCGTCTGTCTCGTTTACGGTCAGGGCGACAAGAGAAAGATCGTTATCGAGATTTCTATTGCGGAAAATGATCTTTTCCACGGCACTGCCGTCGGTGGGGATAGCATAGAGCGAAAGGTCGCCACTCATTCCGTGCTTGCCCTGTGTTATGTTCAAAGGCAGTGAAAGGTCACGTCTACCGTCGGCATAGACGGTCTCAACTGCAAAGCCCTCGATATCGTCGATATAGAGAGGCAGGGTGACCTCGTTTCCGTACGAGCCGAGAATGGTAGTACCTGTGGCGAATCCGCAACGCTGATATCTTCTGCCGCTGATCGCCATAAGGAAGTAGATCTCGCTGATCTTTTTGCCGCCAAGCTCGATTTCAGTCTCGCCGTCACGGCTGACAGGTCGGCAGAGTCGCCTTTTGGCGGAAACACCGAAATTTTCTATGATATCGTCGTTTTCAGCGGGGGGAGGGGGAGGAGCGATGCAATTTTTACCGCTTGTTGCTACCAAAAAGGGAATATTTTGCAGATTTACGCGCTCGCTCTCAAAAAATCTGCCGCCGCCAAGCATAACGTCGAATTCATCGGCAGAAAACTCACTGTTGAAGCTGTCCGTGAGGTCGACGGTTGTGAAATTCTTCGCGCTTTCGGTGACAAGGTCTGCGCAAAAGGTAGGCAGCTCGCCATGAGCGCAGGTGTATATTTTATGTATGGTAAAATCAAAGCTCTTTCGCTTTCCGTGGCAGAATGTAAAGCGTAGTTTTGTGTATTTGCCCTCGGGCATCTTCGCGGCAACCGTGTATTTTCTTCCGTCGGCGGTAAGATCATCATACGTAACGAGAGTAATACTCTCACCGTTTTCGTCTATTGCGACTATGAAGGGATGACGGTGAATGGGCGGGCGGCGCCAACCCATAGTGCTGTATTCGATCACAAAATAGCCTTTCGAATCGAAGCTGCCTTCTCCCTCAAAGGAATACTCCTGCCTGAATGGGGGCATAGTGACAGTGAAGGTCAGCGCGCCCTTGCTATTGTGAGAGAGCGTACCGTGATCTGACGAATAGTTCAATATTTTAAGTTCGGTCATTATACAACGTCCTTTCAAAATGAGTTTGTGAAAAATAAATAAATATATGAAAGAAAATCATTTGCGTTTTTATTATAGCAAAGTAATAGTTTTTATTAAATTGCTATTTTTATCAAAAATATTGCAATTTCTACTTTTATGTGCTATACTAAATAAAAAAGCGATAAAATCAGAGAGTGAGGGGGGATTTTTGTGATCCGATACACAAATCACGAGACGGATGCGCGGAATATGGTGAACTGCGGTCACAGTGTAAAAACAAGACCGCTGGAGAGCCCAAGGGACTATGACAGGCATTTTCACGAGAGCTGTGAGATCCTTTTGCTTATAAAGGGCGACGTACATTACAACGTGGACGGTAACAGCTATCCACTAAAGCCCTACGATGTGGTGCTTATCCCTCCGTCTACCTACCATTTTGCCATCCCTATGTCAAACGAGGACTACGAAAACTACGTAATAAATATCAAGCCGCCGTTTTTGGAGGCCGATAGGATGCAAAGCCTCTTTTCACCGCCCTATATTATCAATATTTCGGGTGACAAAATGCTTCGCAGGATGTTTTCGCTTCTTGACTATTATTTCGAGACTCTTTCCCTGGAGGATTTCAAGAGGGCAAGCGAGCATTTGCTTGGGGAGATCATTATCTGTCTCAGCTACAAGCAGAAGGAGGAGGTCGAGCTGAATCTTTCCTCCGTGGGAGACCTGCTGATAAGCAAGATAACCGCCTTTATTTCCGCAAATCTTGATAAGGAGCTGAATGCCGATATTATTGCAAAGCATTTGAATTTTTCACGATCTTACGTTCAAAACCGTTTTTCCGAGGTTATGGGCATAGGCTTGAAGCAATATATTAATAGAAAGAAGATCTACGCCGCACACGCGGATATAATGAACGGTATGTCACCGAATAATGCCGCTCAAAAATACTGTTTTTCCGATTATTCGGGATTTTTCAGGCATTACAAGAAGATACTGGGGATCTCGCCGAAGGAGGACAAGGGAAACGACGTTGGGCTGACGTAATACGGCAATCCAAATTAACGTAATATTTTTTATAACAAAACACCCCCGAGGATATTTTTTATCCTCGGGGGTGCGGTATTTAGAGGTTATCTTCAGATTGACTGTTATCTGTCAAAACTCGGGTTTACCGCGTAGAAGTTTTTTGAGTTCATATTGTCCTGCGCTATGCGCAGGGCATCAGCGATGTTACTCTTTCAAACAGATAGGGGATCCCCTTTGAGTGATAAGGGGTTTCGCGAACATTGGAAAACGAACGATAGCGGTAAAGAGAATATCTAAGAATGCTATTTCAATATCGAAACCGCATCTCCTATGGTCTTTTCAAGAGCTTCGCGGCCGTATTTATCGACCTCGGTTTTATTTTTCTCACCGTGTGTGAGGCATCCTGCGCCACCGATGCAACCGCCGACACATGCCATACCCTCGATAAAGTTGCCGTCAAGCGCGCCCTTGCTCAGTTTAAGCAGAGCCATACGGCAGGCTTCGATTCCGTCGCAGACCACGGGCTTTATTTCAAAGTCGATGTTCTGCTCCTTCATTGCCTGAGCCGCCGCATCGGTAAGACCGCCGCTGCGGGCAAAGATACGACCGAAGTAGGATGCGTTATCAAGAACGCCTTCCTCGAGCGATGCAAGATCGAGATCGCGGCTGTCAAAGAGTGCCTGAAGCTCCTCAAAGGTCAGTACGGTGTCCACGTAGGGCTTGACAGACTCAAGCTGTGCCTCTGCCTTTTTTGCGGTGCAAGGACCGATAAATATGACCTTGGCATTAGGTGTAGTATCCTTTATGTACTTTGCCAGGACTGCCATAGGTGACATATTGTGAGAAATATGTTCCACAAGGCCCGGGAAGGTAGACTTAATGTACTGCACGAAAGCGGGGCAGCAGGAGCTTGTGAGAAGTCCCTTTTCGGAAAGCTCTCTTGCCTCTGCCATAGCCACCATATCGGCTCCGAGAGCTGCCTCAATAACGTCGTGGAAGCCCAACTTTTTCAGTCCCGTTACTACCTGACCCAGCTTTGCATAAGAGAATTGACTCGAAATTGAAGGAGCAACAACGGCATATACCTTGTAGTTGCCGCCTCTTGTGTTGCGCTCGCTCTTTTTGAGTATATCAATGGCGTTGACCATAAAGGACTTATCCATGATCGCGCCGAAGGGACATTGATATACGCATGCGCCGCACTGTATGCACTTGGAGTTATCGATTGCCGCCGCCTTCTGCTCGTTCATAGAGATCGCCTTGACCTTGCAAGCATTCTGGCAGGGACGCTTACGGCTGACGATCGCCGTGTAGGGGCAGACCTTTGCGCAAGCACCGCATTCTTTACACTTGGATTTGTCAATATGTGCCACGTGGTCGCGGTCGAAGGTGATGGCGCCGAATTTACACACGTCCTCGCAACGGTGAGCGAGACATCCGCGGCAGGCGTTGGTTACCTCGTAACCGCCAACGGGGCACTCGTCGCAGGCGATATCGATGACCTCGATGACGTTGGGATTGTTCTTGTCGCCTCCCATGGCGATCTTAACGCGCTCACCGAGAATTGCTCTCTCCTTATATACGCAACAGCGCGTCGTAGGCTCGTTACCGGGGACGATATTCTTGGGGATATCCATAATATTCTCAAGCAATTTATCCTCCCACGCAAGGCGAGCCACTTCGCGTAAGACCTTATATTTCAAATGTTGTACTTTTGTATCAAATTTACGCATTTTACACCTCAAAAATAACTAACTTTAATGCGTTTGCCCATTTTTTTGAGACAAGACGATAATTCCTCAACAAGATTCATTTTAATGTTGAAATTTATAGGAAGATCGGGGTTCTGGTGGGCGGGATTGACCGCTCTGCCAACGTAGAAGTTGATGTCGGTGGCTTCCTCAAACAAAAGTCGGCTGATAAGCGACGCGCCGTCCTTTTTGAAGCTCCATTCCTCGTAAAGCTCGTTCTCACCAAGATAATCCTTGGCGTACTGAATGACCTTGTTCATTGTGATAACGCCTTCGGTCACCAGATCCACTCCCTCGATGTGGGCGATGGGGGGAACGTCGCTTCTTTCAAAATTAAGACTTGCCTGAAGGGGCTTGCCCAGATATTTTGACGCAATGGATGAGGTCGTACCTCCGCATATGATGTGCTTACCCTCCTTGGAGAAGAAGAGAGCCATCATTCTGTTGGCATCGTCACGGTTGGAGGGAGGACCGAAGAGAATATTCATAGGCTCTCTCTTTCTTATCTTGACAACGCAAGCGGTGGTGTCGTCGCCCGGCTTATGACCGTAAAGCTTGTCACATTCGTCGACCAGCATTGTGGAAAGGTTTTTCGCGGTATATCCGCCCGCAACCATTGCCTGCATATAGTCGGCGATGTCTTGCCTTTTCCATCCGAAATTGTATTTTCCGCCCATACCCGCGTGAGGACAGCCGTCACTCATGGCGATAAACACGTCGTCCTCTTGCAGTTTGATGGTGGATTTGTATATTTTTTTGCCGCCGATGTTCATTTCGGTCATAGGATAATCGTACTGATCGTAGTCTCTTATCACGATCACGTGAGGATTGTCATACTGAATGATCTCGGCAATTTCGTTATTCAGAAGATGAATAATGGTAAACGTGGAATATGCCACACCACGCACCGAGCAGACGGGAAGAGTTGCGGCTATGGTAGACACGCATTCCTCGATGGGAAGTCCTGCCGCCATCATCGTTGAGATGATCTTGGATGTCAGGGTGGACAGAATGCTTGCCTTAACACCCGACCCAAGACCGTCAGCTAACACGATGACGGTGGAATTTTCGTTTTCCTCCACCACGTCTACGTGGTCGCCGCAAAGCTCCTCGCCGACGTGATTGATGCTTTTATATCCTATATCTGCACACAAATCATTCATCGTCGATAGACTCCTTCAGCTTAGTCAGCGCGATCTTGGTCTCTGCGGCGGTCTCACCAAGCAGGGAAGCGATCTCCTGAACTATTCTCATCTGCTTTTCAACCACACTGTCAGCAACCTCGACGGTCTTCTTGTTGATAATTGCTTTTCTTTCTCTGTCTGCTTCCTCATCGGTAATGTCGCGCATAATGCCCACAAGCATACGGGAATCGGGATCGTAGACTACCGTTTGTCTGACGTATTTCTTGTACTCCGCAAGGTAGACTCTTTGGTCGCGAACACTTCTGCCGGTCTCCATGACTTTAATGAATACCGCGGGATCGAGAATGCGTACTACGGGCTCACCGAGCACGTCGCTTTCGGAGCGGATGTTCATGATCTTGCGCGCGGCGGCATTGATCTGCTGAACCTCGAGATTCTCGTTAAGCGCGATAAGACCGTTGGGGGTATTCTTGACTATGGTGTCCGAGAAGCTCTCCGCTTTGTCCTTGAGGAAGGGGAGACACATAGAGCTTTCCGCTTTGCCCTGAATGATAGCAATAGCCTTTTCGCGGCAGGAATTATAGCCGCAGGAGCCACAGTTCAGCTCGTCGGAGGGCTTGATTTTGCCCATTTGACGGAGAACGGTCATGATCTCGTTCTCGGAGGGGGGCGAGAGTCTGTGCTCGATCATTGAAAAGTGCTTTTTCAGACTTACGGGGTCGGGCTGAGCCACGTCAAAGTCACGCTCTCCTGCATAATCGGAAACCGTGATGTAGTCCTTTATGGGAGATGACCTATGGTATTTTTCCATAACGGGTCCGCCTATACAGCTGCCTACGCAGGCAGACATTTCGATGAAGCACTTGTGGATCTTGCCGCTTTCGATGTCTTTGAGGGCAGAGATGCAGTTTTCAACGCCGTCAAGGGCAACATAAGTATATCCGGGAGCATTCTGTGCCATTGTTTTCAGCACGCCGCCTGTGGTGGGGAAGAAACGGGCGCGGCTCTCGGGAGTGTTGTCCACTTCCTTTTCAAGCTCGATCTTTTCTGCCTTTAACCAGTTGGTAAGCTCCTCAAAGGTGAGAACTGCGTCAACAATCCCTTCGTAAAATTCCGCTTCATCCTTTTTTGCAACACAAGGACCGATAAATACGGTCTTAGCCCCCGGGTATCTCTTTTTTATATCCGCGCAATGTGCCTGCATAGGCGACATAACGTCCGCAAGATATTCAAGGCAGGTGGGGAAGTATTTCTGGATGAGCAGATTGACCGAGTGACAGCAGGAGGTGATTATAATATCCCTCTCATCCTCGCGGAGCATGCGCTCGTATTCTGTCTTAACTATGGTTGCGCCGATAGCGGTCTCCTCGACGTCGTAAAAGCCAAGCTTTTTCAAAGCTCGGCGCATAGACTCGATACCAACGTCCTCATAGTTCGCGATAAAGGAGGGTGCCAAGCTGACTATGACGGGGTCCTTGCTCTGAAGCAGAACTCTCGCCTTTTCGGTGCTGTCAACGATCTCCTTTGCGTTTTGGGGGCAAACGACAAAACAATGACCGCACAAAATGCACTCATTGCCGATAATATGCGCTTGGTTGCCCGAAAAGCGGATCGCCTTTACGGGACAGTGACGGATACATTTATAGCAGTTTTTGCAGTTGGATTTTTTTAGTGTCAAGCAATTTGCCATATCCGTCAACCCCTTTCGCTTTCTATTACATCAAGTATATTTTTCTTGAAAAATTCTCTGAAATTTTCTCTCGTCACGCCAACGTGAACGTCATCGTTTACCTGAACGGTAACGCCGACGCGGTTGCACTTTCCAATGCAGAAGCTACCGGAAAGTACTACCTCGTCGTCGATATGATGTTCTTCTATGGCTTTCTCAAGGAGCTCAACAATATCCTGCGAGCCCTTGAGGTGGCAAGATGAGCCAACACAAACCTGAACAAACAACATATTTTTTATACCTTTGCAAGAACTTCTTTAGCGAAGAACTCTCCTACGGTTTCGGGAGTAACGGAATGGAAGGAGTCGTTTACCGTTACACAAACACCCTGCTGGCACTTGCCCATGCAGAAGGTGCCGCCAAGCTCTACCTTGTCACCGAGATTGTTTTCAGCGATCAAATACTGAAGCTGCTCAACTACCTGGCGAGAACCCTTGATATGGCAGGAGCTTCCGATACAAACTGTGATCTTTATCATAATTCTATTCCTCTTTCATTATTTATTTATTATTTTAGGATATGCGTGAAATTGCAATTTATGGGTGAGCAATTTACTAACTTTTCTTGTCACCAGCGACAAGAAAAGTTACAAAAGAAACGCCGCCAAAGAAGAGGAGGTTTCGCTACGCTCAACATCTCCCCCTCTTTGGAAACACCCCTTCTGTCGGCTTTGCCGACGGATTTTGAGCGTTTTCTTACTTCAACTTAGTTGAATTTTGCTTTAAAATAAACGCTTTGGCTGGGTTTAACACCCTTTCAAGGGGAAAGGATCGTGAGGGATTTTTTTAGCCCCGCAGGAGCGAAAAATCCTGCGCCTCTACTAGAGCGCCCAAAAATTTTGAAAGTTTTTGCGGAGCGTAGAGTTTGCTTCGCAAACTCGCGCAAATCCCGCTTGCGGGTTTGCTATTTTCCCAAAAAGCGACCCGCCGGAGGCACGCGTCCCCGCGTCCCCAACAAATCAAAATTTAAACAATTACTGATAATCAACAACGCCGACCCAGCTCATCAGGAACTCGCGCTCGACCTCGTTGCCCTTAACCGACTGAGATGCGGCTACGATAGGCATCCACTTCTGAACGTACTGCTTTGCGGTGTCGCTCTTCTTGCAGAAAAGGTCGAGATAAAGCTCAGCTCCACTGATGTCGCCGTTCAGCCAGAAGAGAAGGTAGGTGCGCGCAACGTCAGCCGAAGCGTTACCCTGAGTTGCGTGAGACCAGTCGAGGATATAAGGAGTGCCGTCCTCGGCGATAATGATGTTGGAGGGGTTGAAGTCGCCGTGGCAGACCTTGTTGTGCTTGGGCATACCCTCAAGACGGGTGTGAAGATCGTAACGGGTGGTAGCGTCAAGCTCGGTCTCGGCGATCTTGCGGCTCATCTTGTCCTTCAGCTTGTTGAGAAGGGGGCAGGTCTTTGCGTGAATGCTCATCTGAAGATCAACGAGAAGCTCAATGTACTCGTTCTTCTTCTCGGGCTGCTCAGTCATAAGCTGTGCGAGAGTTTTGCCCTTGATGAACTCGGAAACGATTGCCCACTTGCCATCGATCATAGTAACCTCAAGAACCTTGGGGATGTTCAATCCGGTTTCCTCGATCCTTGCCTGATTCAGCGCTTCGTTCAGCACGTCTGCCTTGGAATATTCTGCGTTAAATACTTTAATACATCTGTCGCCGTCACGGTAGATGGTCTTGTTATTTCTTACTGCAATTACTCTATCAAGATTCATTTTGATTTCCTCCTTTAATTACGCCTTTTTGCCCTTGAGATAAGGTGTCTTGATGGGGTCGGGAGTTATAACGTCAAGCTCGGTTTCGGGCATCTCGGGCTCTACGAAATGGTTTCCGTAGTAAGCGTTGAGGTACATTTGCTTCAGCTCGCTCATAAGGGGATAACGGGGGTTAGCACCCGTGCACTGATCGTCGAATGCCTGCTCGACCATATCGTCAAGACGAGCGAGGAAATCTGCCTCGTCGATGCCATAATCCTTGATGGTCTCCTTGATTCCAACCTTTGTCTTGAGCTCGTTGATAGCCTTGATGAGGTTTTCCATCTTTTCGGTGTTATTCTTGCCGCCGAGACCGAGATAATCGGCAATTTCAGCATATCTTGCAAGGGTATGAGGATGATCGTACTGAGAGAAGGTACCCATCTTTACGGGAGCCTCGCTTGCGTTGAAGCGGATGACCTCTTCGATCATAAGCGCGTTTGCAACGCCGTGGGGGAGGTGGTGGAATGCGCCAAGCTTATGAGCCATAGAGTGACAGATACCAAGGAATGCGTTAGCGAATGCCATACCTGCCATAGTTGCGGCATTTGCCATCTTCTCGCGAGCCTCTACGTCGGTCTGACCGTTTTCGTATGCTCTGGGCAGATACTTGAAGATGTTCTTCAGTGCCTGAAGTGCAAGACCGTCGGTATAATCGGTTGCAAGCATAGCAACGTAAGCTTCAACTGCGTGAGTTACAGCGTCGATACCCGATGCCGCGGTGAGACCGCGAGGAGCGGACATGTGGAAATCGGTATCAATAATTGCCATGTTGGGAAGAAGCTCGTAGTCGGCAAGAGGATACTTAACACCGGTCTTTTCGTCGGTGATAACTGCGAAAGGAGTAACCTCACTTCCTGTACCTGCGGAGGTGGGGATTGCGATGAAGTATGCCTTTTCACCCATCTTGGGGAAGGTGTAGACTCTCTTGCGGATATCAATGAATCTCATTGCCATATCCATAAAGTCTGCCTCGGGATGCTCGTAGAGAACCCACATGATCTTTGCCGCGTCCATTGCGGAGCCGCCGCCGAGTGCAATAATGGTATCGGGCTGGAATGCTCTCATAAGAGCTGCGCCCTCGGTTGCGTTTGCAAGGGTAGGATCGGGCTGAACGTTAAAGAACGTAGTGTGCTGAATGCCCATCTCATCGAGCTTGTCGGTGATCGGCTTGGTGTAGCCGTTCTGGTAAAGGAAGCTGTCGGTTACGACGAAAGCCTTCTTTGCGCCTCTTACAGTTCTCAATTCATCGAGAGCTACGGGGAGGCAACCCTTCTTTATGTAAACCTTTTCAGGTGTTCTGAACCAAAGCATATTTTCTCTCCTCTCGGCTACGGTTTTAATGTTAAGAAGGTGCTTGACACCTACGTTCTCGGATACGCTGTTACCGCCCCAAGAGCCGCATCCCAAGGTAAGCGAGGGAGCGAGCTTGAAGTTGTAAAGGTCGCCGATACCGCCGTGAGCGGAGGGAGTGTTTACGAGAATACGGCAGGTTCTCATTCTTGCCTCATAAGCGGCAAGCTTTTCCTTTTCGGTGATCTCGTTGATGTAAAGGGAAGAGGTGTGACCAAATCCGCCGTCCTCAACAAGCTTGTCTGCCTTGTCAAGTGCTTCTGCAAAATCCTTAGCCTTATACATAGCAAGCACGGGGGAGAGCTTTTCGTGAGCAAATTCCTCGGAAAGCTCAACGCTCTCAACCTCACCGATGAGGATCTTTGTGCCTGCGGGAACGGTTACGCCTGCAAGCTCTGCAATTTTAGCCGCCTTCTGACCAACGTTCTTTGCGTTAAGCGCGCCGTTGATAATGATTGTCTTACGAACCTTTTCGGTTTCGAGGGGATTCAAGAAATAGCATCCTCTTGCGGCAAATTCCGCCTTTACCGCATCATAAATAGACTCAAGAACGATGACTGACTGCTCGGAAGCACAGATCATACCGTTGTCGAAGGTCTTGGAGTGAATTATGGAGTTAACAGCAAGAAGAATGTCTGCGCTATCGTCGATAATAGCGGGGGTGTTACCTGCACCAACACCGAGAGCGGGCTTTCCGCTGGAATAAGCCGCCTTAACCATTCCGGGACCGCCGGTCGCGAGGATGATGTCGGCTTCCTTCATAACTGTATTGGTCATATCGAGGGAGGGAACGTCGATCCAGTCGATGATGCCCTCGGGTGCGCCTGCCGCAACTGCCGCCTCAAGAACCAGCTTTGCCGCCGCGATGGTGGAGTTCTTTGCTCTGGGGTGAGGGCTGATAATAATAGCGTTACGAGTCTTGAGCGCAAGCAAGCACTTGAAAATAGCGGTAGAGGTGGGGTTGGTGGTGGGGATAACGGCTGCAACAACTCCGATAGGCTCTGCAACCTTTCTGATGCCGAATGCCTTGTCCTCCTCGATCACGCCACAGGTCTTGGTTTCCTTGTAAGCGTTATAGATGTACTCGGCAGCGTAGTGGTTCTTGATCACCTTGTCCTCTACGATGCCCATTCCGGTTTCCTCGACCGCAAGCTTTGCAAGAGTTATTCTTGCCTTGTCCGCAGCGGAAGCCGCCGCTAAAAAGATCTTGTCAACCTGCTCCTGAGTGTAGGTCGCGAAGATCTTCTGCGCCGCTCTTACACGAGCGAGAGCCGCGTGAAGCGCTTCAACGCTATCAACGATTTCGTAAGTTTTGGTTTCCATTTTATATGTCCTCCTAAAATTATTTACTGATCTGATTATTGAGATGTGCTAAGGAAAGGGCGAGGTTCTCTTGCTTTAAAAGCACTCCCGAGGGAACAGTCAGGGCGCAGGGGGCGAAATTCCAGATCGCAACGATGCCGCTTGCGACCATTATGTCGCAAACCTCTTGCGCTGAACCCTGTCCTACTGTTATTATTCCCAGTTTTACGTCGTTTTTCTTGCAAAAGGTTTCAATATCCTTGATTGGTAGGATGGATTTGGTGCTGTTGCCCATCCTGATCACGCGTTCGTTGCTGTCAAATCCTGCGATTATCTTTACTCCGAACTCCTCAAAGCCGTCATAGTCGAGAAGTGCTCGCCCAAGCTTGCCCGCACCGACCAAAACTGTGTTGGTCAGCCTTTCGTATCCGAGATGGCATTCAATGTCGGCTATCAGCTTGTCTTTTTCATAACCGACCTTAGGCTTTCCCGCGCCGCTGACCGCCTGAAGATCCTTACGGACCTGAACGTCACCGAGGGACAATCCCTTTGCGATCGCCGTTGCGGATATGGTACTGACGCGAGACTCCGGCAGACCTCTTAAATATTGAAGATACTGCGGAAGCCTTCCAAGCGTTGCCTTTGGGATAGAATATCCGTTCATTTGCCACCTCCTTGATTTTCTGTCCATATTCTATCATATATTTTATTTCTTGGGAATAATTAAAATGTTATATCGGTATTATGATTATCGATATAACCATAATCGATAAATAACGTATCAATAAAAACAAGCAGTTTCGTCCTTTCGACGAAACTGCTTGGCGCATATAATTTTAAATTCTGAAAAAAGAGGGGGACGTGACCGTAGAAGCATGATCGTTCACTCCAATTTTGTTTTATACAATCATTTTAACAGATTTTTTGATAAAATGCAATACCTTGAGTGAAAAATAATGAATTTTGTTAAAATAAGGTCGGGAATAATCATATCATCAATATCGATATGTGATGCATCAATAGGAAAATGGCTCCGCATTTCTGCAAAGCCATCATTATTAAATATATTACTTGACGAATTTCCTTCTCGCATCACAGAGCGCGGTAATGAAATCCTTATCGAGCTTGGTGAGCTTGTATCCTTTATGGTATATAAGAACATCTTTATATACCCTCTTATTTCCTTCGCATACGCGCTGAACAAGATTATATCTGTCAAGTATTTGTTGCGATGCGGGAGATACCCACATGAAGGTTTTCGGGTTCTCTGAGAGAAGGTCAAATTGACTTGCTCTTTCAAACACAAATATTCTCTGACCAATGTTATCAGGAAGCTCCTCACGGAATACCTTTGACATCGAAAGCGTAGGAACGTATGGGTCAGCGTGAGCGATCTCAATATAAGAGGACAGATCCTCATAGGTAATCGTTTCCTTCTCGGCGAGAGGATTATCTCGGCTCATAATCAGAACGTAGGAGAACTCGGCAACCAACTCGTAGGCAAAACCCTTTTCCTCAAGCATCGTCTTGTAATACTTGTCGTAGTTTTCGGAATAACGGATGATGCCGAGCTTGTATTCATTCTCCGAAAGCTTCTTGATGGTCTTCTTGGAGTTCGTTTCCTTATAGTATATTTCTACGTCGGAGTCTCCGATATTCTTTGAGAACTCTGCAAGTGCCGCAGAAATATAGCACGCACGAGGAACAGAGATTGAAAATTTACGCTTTTTATGCGAGCCGTCACGATAGGACTGCTCGATCTTATCGATACGGTGAAGAATATCACGCGCATAATCCATAAACTCCTCGCCGTCGGGAGTCAAAACCATTCCTTTTGCGCTTCGCTGAAAGATCGTAATACCAAGATCGGCTTCAAGCTCCTTGATAGAACGGCTGATATTTGGTTGTGCAATTAAAAGTGTCTCTGCCGCTTTGTTGAGCGAACCTAATTTTGCTACCTCAACGGCATATTTCATATGGAGAATATTCATTGGGCGATGACCTCCTAAAATTGATATTTGCACGTTAAATATATTTTACCACAAAAATATGAAAAATTCAAGAGCTTTTAAAGGAATGGTGGAATTTTTAAAAATGCGAGAAGCTCATGGTTTTATTTTAAGATAGAACCGACGGTATGATATAATTTATTATAGAAATGTAAAGTTGTTAATAACTATATTAAATAGCATAATCCCGCACCTCAGGCACGGGATTATAAATATGCTTAATTTGCGTGACACTCTGATTTTACCTGTCAAAGCTCGGGTTTATCGCGTAGAAATTCTTCGAGTTCATCGAGTCCTGAGCAAGACGGAGGGCGTCGCCAATCTTACTCTTTCAAACAGATTGAGGTTTTGCTTTATGCAGTAAAGAGTCTGGGATTTTTATGCTTGAGCGGAATTATTGCGATTTAGAGTTATCAGGGTTGGATATTCTACAATAAATAATCTTATAAAGCAAACAAGGCTGACTATATTGGTCAGCCTTGTTCGATAGTAGGATAACAGGACTTGAACCTGCACGAAGGTAACCTCACTAGAACCTGATGGTAATGTCACCTTGGTGAAGGGTATTAGTTGGTTTCCCACTTTTTTATCTCATACTCTAAAAGGTCTTCGTTTCTTGCATTTACAATGGATTTTAGATTGGTTATGTAGTCGATAAACTGTTGCTTATCGTCGCATTGAGACCAGGTGGGAGATACCCCTGCAAGACCGAAATCGTTAACCACAGAGTTCATCATAATGCGATCTACAGGGAAACATATCTTTAAAAAGATGTGAGAGCGATCGAGCATGTTATTTCTATACGCAATTACAAAGCAGTATTTTATAGACATCGCAGTCCATTTTTGTGCGTTTCCGTAGGTATACCAAGTAATTCCGTTATTATGATAAATTGTTCGAATATCATCCCAAGCCTGTTGAATACGCTCAAACAAAGCATTTTCATCGGTCATATGAATAACTTCATTCAGGAATGCTGAGAGATATATTTCACATTCTGCTTTTGCCATATTTTTCTCTCTTATCATACCGTCAAATCCAACATGTTTTCCGTCTTTCCATAAAGCGTGTTGAATGGAAGATCGATAGGACAGTGAAACTGCGTTGGAAATGATTTCAGATACATCTTGTAAGTTGTCGCAGTCATTACAAAAATGATTGTACCAACCATTTAGATTTTGATTAAACATTTTCTTTCTCCTTTAATTAAAAATAATTTAAAATTAAGATTATACGCTAAATTTATTATACCATATCTTACAAATTCTGTCAACGCTCGTCATCCAACGCAATAACAAGGTATATCGCTTTATATCAAATTCACCTTAATGTCGAGCCACATCTGATACTTTGTCTTATACAATTCGATCACCTCTGCCGCGAAACTGTCTTTGGGGGTTGTAACAGTAAGGTTCAAACAACCATTAAAGACCTCCGCACCGAATTCGATTACACTGCTTGGAATCGCTATACTCTTAAGGCATGCGCAACAATAGAACGCATAAGCATCAATCTTAGTTACACTGCTTGGAATCTCAATGCTATTAAGATTTTCGCAATAATAGAATGCCTCCATACCGATCTCGGTTACACTGTTTGGAATCTTGATGTTCGTAAGGCTGATGCATTCACAGAATGTAGCGTAAGCGATTTTGGTAATATTGCTCGGAAGTTCAATATCCATAAGACTTGAGCAAGAATGAAATGCACACTTTCCGATTGAACTCACACTACTTGGAATCTTGATATTCGTAAGGCTTGAGCAACCACGAAATGCAGATTCACCGATTGAGATTACACTACTTGGTATTTCTATACTTGCAAGGGCTGTGCAGTCCGCAAACAAACAGTCACTGATCTCGGTAATACTGTCCGGGATTTCAAAGTTTGTAAGGCGTGAACAACAGGAGAACGCATGACGTCCAATTTTTTTGACACTATTGGGGATCGTTACACTCGTAAGGCTTGAACAGCACAAAAAAGCGAAATCGTCAATCAAGGTCACACTGCTTGGAATTTCAATACTCGTAAGAGCTTTGCATTCAGAGAAGGCCGAAAAACCGATCTCGCTTATACTGTCGGGCATTTCGACGTTCTTTAGATTAGTACACAGAGAGAATGTCGTTTTGTTGATTTTTGTTATACCGTCCGGAATTTTAATGCTCGTGAGGCTTGAGCAAACGGAAAATGCACCTGCTCCTATTGAGGTCACACTATTTGGAATTTCAATGTTTGTAAGATTGGTGCAATAGTTAAACGCGTCATCTTTAATTGAGGTTACGCTGTTCGGGATTTCGACGTGTGTAAGACTTGTGCAGTCATGGAACGCGCTTTCTCCGATTATAGTCACGCTATTTGGAATCCGGACGTGAGTAATATTTCTGCAATACTCGAACGCGCCATCGTCGATTATGGACACGCCGTCGGGAATAACTACCTCGGTATCTTCACCGTTATAGCGTGTCAGTATGCCATTTTCAATTTTAAAATCTTTGATGTTACTCATAAAATATCTCCTAATAATCCAATTTACTTAATTATATCGTTTTTTTGTCTTTTGTCAAGTTTTGTAAGACCAAGCATTACACTTCATCATCCAACACGATAACGAGGTTCTTCGGCTTTTTGCCGTTTTTCTTTACATCCTCGTAAGCGGCGTAGAGATATGCCTCAAACAACTCTGCCCATACCTCGGGGGCCTCCTCTATCATATACCTAAGCTCGTCGCGGTGGAGCGTGTAATCGTTTAAGGACTCCATCATTTCAAAGATAAACAGACAACGGGTATGTGGTGAGTTGTTTTTGTAATATTCGATGGCAGGTTTATTGAGCTTTGCGGGAAAAGAACAGTTGTAGCGCGCGGATACGATTTCGTGTAACTTCATAATAGATACCTCCAAATAAGATAATATTAAAGTGATGTGGAATGTGAACTGTATTTAGTATAGCATATCTATACCGACAAAAAGGAGACACAATTTATGATAAAATGGCATTATAAATTTTCTTCGCCTTCAAACTCTTCCTCATCGTCAAGGTCCGCTTCAAAAGTTTTACCTAACCAAAACGCCTCCATTTCACGGAAGTATTTTGCGCGTTCCGAGTCTTCTTCCACGAGGATTCCTTCCTCATAGGCGAGGGCAAGACACCTTGCCGCTTTGTAAGAGCCCGAACTTGCATAGTTTTCAAGGCGAGCCATAAAGAGTTCGTGCTGCTTTTCCTTTTCATCTTCGTCGTAATCATCGAGATAGCAATCCCAGTCCTCGCTTGTATAGTGAGTAGCAGGCTTCATATAGCTACCATCAAAACTTCGCACTCTTACGTTAAACGAGGAAAATGCTGCAAGATGGCGATCCTCGTCGTTTTCAAAATACTCCTCCCATTCAAATTCCGGATCAAGATAGATGTCTGCCATCGCAGGCACAGCTCGCTCGCCGTAGCCATGTGCGCCCAATTCAAAATATTTAAGAGCGTCATCAAAATTTTTCTCAACGCCAATTCCTTTCATAAAGCACACGGCAGCCTCAAATGCGCAGTCGCCTGCTTTTGCCCGAGGCCAAAGAGCGTATCTGTGCTCGTAATCAAGCTCAGCACCTGCCAAGAAAAATTCAAGTGCCTTTTCAGGGTTCTTTTCAAGCTTTTTGGTTCCTCTTTGAAATGCCCAACCGATATTACAAAGGAGCTGAGGGAAGATGGCATCGTCATCTGCGTATGAGAGCTCAGGCAGAAGATCAAACAATTCGGCATATTGAGGGAATCTCTCCAACACCTCATCTACTTCCTCTGCATAGATTGCCATATTCATTATACACAGCTCAACGAAAAGGTGTATGAGCTTGTCCGATAGCTCATCTGCAGGGGTAATCTTGTTGCCAAGAAGGTGCATGCCGTAGGCGTAGATCGCGTCAATGCAAGGACGAACTCGTCGATAAAACAGTTCTCTTTGAGCTTCAATTACTGCGTTGTAATAAAGCTCCAATATTTTTATCGAAAGTTCTTTCTCGCTCGCTTCAGTGAGTGTTTGACTTAACTTCCAAAAATATGTGGTTTCAACATCATTGGGTGAAATTTTCTTTTCAGGATTTTTCTTCAAAATGTGAATTTTATCATTAAGGTCCATTTCATAAAAAGAATCGTCAAAATATTCTTCCTCTATATTCTCATTATTCACGGTAATTTCTTTTTCCATATTTGCGCTCCTTTTTTGTCTTATTAACTTTATAATACTACGATTTTCGGTTTAAGTCAATCGTTTGCGTGAGACTTGGCGGGGCAGAGCCCCGCCTTTTTTATCATCAAGCCAACATTCCAAGGTGGTCTATGACATTACCGCCCTTGACCTCAAGGTCGCTCTGAAGAAGCGTCTTAACTACGAACGCGTGACCCACGGGAGTGTAGGCGAAGTTCACGGCGGATTTCATATCCTTAATATCCGTAAAATCCTTTTCGCTCATAAGGATCGGACGTTTTTCCTTTCTACACTTATTTACGTATGCTCGATAACGAACCTTCATGGCCTCCTCATTATAATAATTAAAGCCATCAAAGTCGAGCAGAGCAATCTTTTTTCCGTCATCAAGCAGGGATTTCAACCACTTCAAAGCGTCGCTATCCGCAACCAGTTTTGCGTATTCGGGAACGTAAACTTTTTTACGAGCCTCGAGGTAAGACAGACGCTCATACTCCCCCTTTTCGGCGTTCCAATACGCCCAGTAGAGCACATCGTCGGCCTCATAGCCAAACTTACGGTAAGGGTGGCGCATCTCCGGCTTAGAAAGCTCGCCGGGCTCGGCAGAATACATCTTCTCCCTATAATTGAAGTAGGCAGCATTGGGTTGTCCGGCGGTATCGTGATGAGGAAATACCTTACCCACCTGCCAGAACACCTCGAGTCTATCAGCCGAGGCTCCATCAGTCCCGATAACAGGGCCAACGTAGAACGGACTGACCTGCTCCGCAAAGCTGCGGTCGGGGTTACGGGATGTCAGGTTGATGACTACTCGCTCCGCGATGTCGGGACACTGGTTGGTATAAAACGGATTCGAGAGAGTGATGGGGCGGGGGTGGTGCTTGACAATAACAACATTTTGATTTTCCATAACATTCTCCTTTAATTTTTATTACACTACTCATTATACTCTTTTCCCAAAGACAAATTTGCGACACAAACGATGTTTACTTTTGCTCGGATTGTTCGCGATATATTTCGTCAAGCTCTTCATCCGTAGCAGGTGGGAACGACACCGGTTCCGGGTCAAACGTCATAGGGTCAATTTTACATTGCGGCAAAAGCCAATCTAAGACTTTGCCTGTACACTCACAACAGAGATTCAGATCAAGATGGTAGAAATCGTACTTTGATCCGTATCCAAAGCGGTGATTAAATCGGAAATTTTCTTCAAAATCCCAATAATCGAAATTTTTACCGCACATATTGCATGTTTCTAGTGGTACCTCATCGTCTGGCCAAGTGTTGTCAAAGTCAAAATTTCTTTTTTTAATCATCATATCAGATACCTCTATTAGTTTATTTTTTAATTATTATACTACAAGGTGTGTGATAAATTTAGCACATGAACGGAGCGCACTTATAATAAAGCGCCATATCTCCGTCCGTGGTGTTCTCGGTTTCGAGGTAATAGAACTCAACCGTCATCGTGCGTGTGTCTTCATTCCAGGTTAGCGGCGGAGTGGGAAAGCTATCGTACAAAGAACGTGCTTTATCTACATCAAGGGTTACGAGCAGATCCTCAAGCTCGTCGCAGGGCTCATAGGACAGGATAATGCCAAGCTTTTCAGCCGAAATCGACTCCACAGGCGCGCCGTCCTTAAATTTTAATTCGGATTTACCTTTGCAAACACGCGAATAAAGACCGCGCACAAGGTCATAATGCTCGGTGTAATAGGCAGGCTCGGGACCGGGACCGTAAGACTTTATTTCTCCGTCATTCATTTCCCACAATGCCTCAAGTCCTGCCTCAATCGTTTCAAATTCCGCAACTACCTTTCCGTTTTCATCAAAAATACCGTATTGGATCATATTTTTTCTCCTCTCAATGTGATGATAACAGTATAGCACAGCTTGATTGACAGATTTGAAACACAGAATGGTGCTAAAATTGATTTTTCAGGACAGATTTCGAACAAAAATGAATAAGGTGTAAATTCTCGACAAATTTCGAACTTTTTTCACCAAACAGTAGATTTATTTTTTTTAATGTGCTATAATGTGAAAACATTATAATTCGGAGGTTCAAATTATGCCTACATGCTACGATCTTCAAGGAAAACTTTGCTATCAGCCTTACGAGGGTAGATTCAAGACAATGACCGAGGCTTGTACTCACCTGAAAAAGCTGATTCGAGAAAACTGCAAAATGGATGAGGAACTGAGCGCTATCGCTCAAAACGGTCTCCCCTCTCCCAAGTATCGCGCTTCTGTATTTAAGTATCTTTATACCTTATTTAATACGGGTAAATATCCAACTGCCGATATGATCGATTACTCGGATTATCGGGGCACGAGCAGATCCTTTCCCGCAAAAACCGATGAAGAGGATGCGGAATGTGTTACGGGTTATGAAAAAGCATTGGGCTTTGTTGAGCTTTACAGTAACGAAAACGTTTCTTCATATGATAGGAGCTTAGGCTTTATATTTTCCGTAGGTAAAAACGGCTTTCACTTGGAGTTTCTGGAATCTCGCAACGATTTGAGAACCATTTGCTACTTCTACCGTCAGGAAGGCTTGGCTGCATTCGGCTTTGAGCCTATGGAAAAAGGGCGTACCGCATTTGACGTAAGAATATTCAAAACAGAGGGAGAGCTTCCGACAACGCTTTCGGGTTCTTTCTATTCTGCTATGCTTCTTTCCATTCTTTTGAGAGAAACTGAGCCGCGTCCAATCGCCCTGACAGAAGATCAGATACGCAGATTTGGTGACGATGATCCCGACGCATGTCTTATGTGGAAATTGAACTCTGAAATCTATACTAAAATGAACGAGGATTTCGTGCTACCTGCCGAAATAAAGCTTTCCGACCGCACAATAGAGCGGTACATAGATGCTATGAAAGTGCTTGGATACGGAGTAAAGAAGAACGAAAATGGATATTATATCCCCCCGTTTATTTGCAGGAGAGATGCTGAGCTTATTCTTCACTGTGTGAAAAATTCTGCTCTTGATGAGGACCTGAAAATCAAGCTTGTTGAAAAGTTTGAGGAAGAGTCGGGATATTACCGCTATGCTGAGGATTATTTGGAGGAATCGGCAGTTCCTGTGCCTTGTCATAAAAGCTGGAAGGCAGGATATTATTCTCTTATCATACTCAACATGCTTCGTCTGTGCGATCGTCCTATGCTCGTTACGTCTAATAAGAAGGAAAACCTCAAGGATCTGATCAAGAAACATTATGGTGAGAAGTTGAAGATAGGACGCGTGGCGATATCCGATAATATCAAGGCAATGATGGCGATGGGGCTTCCCATTAAAAAGGAAGAAGGAGGATATGCATTTGATACAAGAAACACGTTAAACAAAGCAGATATTGATACTTTGAAAAACTGTATTGCGGAGAGCGATATTCTTGAGAGCAAAACACAGGAGAATTTAATAAAGAAAATAGAAGAAAAGTTCCCCTTTGGAGCGTATTAAAGATAAATGTTCTATTTCTGTCGACGGCCATAGTGTATAATGAATTTATCACATTCGAAAGGAGAAAAAACTATGGCAGAAATTCGAGATTTTTACGGCAGGATAATTGTGAGAGTAGAAGAGAAACCCAACGGAGATAAAACCGTCAGGGACTTCTACAACAATATCCTCGGCTATTACGTTGCATCGCGTGACGTGACCACCGACTTTTACAACCGCGTCATCGGTCACGGCGATTGCACGGGCATGCTCATCAACATGGGCAAAAAGTAAAAAATGATAGTGTAAAAAGGAGGTTAAATATGTCTACTGATTCTAATAATTTCAAAATTAATACTGTTACATTTTTGAATGAATACTGCGGAACGGATGAAGAAGTCATTATTCCGGAGGGTGTAACCGTAATCGGAAAGTCAGCTTTTCAGGGAAATAAATCTATAAAACGCGTTATCATGCCCAATACGGTAGTTGGTATAGATCCGTATGCCTTTAGCGGATGCAGCTCTCTTGAAAAAATTGTGCTTTCGGAAAATTTGGAATATATAGATAATAGCGCATTCAGCTATTGTAGTAATCTGGTCGATATAGAATTCCCGAAAAGCCTTAGAACAATAGCTCTTTATGCTTTTGAATATTGTGGATTTACAAGCATCCGTCTTCCGGAAAAGCTTACGTCAATTGGTTCCCAGGCTTTTAACGGATGTTCTCGCTTGGAAGAGGTCACTATTCCTCAAAGTGTAAAAAAATTACGCGAAGCTGTCTTTCTTGAATGTAAAAACTTAAAGAGCGTTTCGTTATCCACAGGTGTTACCGTGTTGGACTACGGATTATTTGCAAGCTGCAATAATCTTACAGATATCACGATTCCGCACGGAATTGAAGCCATTCGAAATGGGGGGTTCAAAAAATGTGATTCTCTGGAGAGAATATATATTCCTCAAAGCGTTACATTTATAGGTGAAACTGCATTCGACCAAAGAAAACGAAAAAATAGATTGATCATTCAAGCGCCAAAAGGATCCTATGCGATAGAATATGCCAAGAAAATGCGTTTCAAATACGAATATGTCGAAGAGAACCCGTATGAAAACGGATAATACTTATGAAATCTTGTTTTCATATTGTTGGCATAAGAAAGCAAGGAAAAGGGGATTGGTATGAACTATAATTTTATCAACCAAGAAGGTTTAATATATTTAGGACAAGTGTTATTTAAGTATGAGGGAACAAAAAAAGATGTTGTCATTCCCGAAGGAATTACACGGATTCATCACAAAGCTTTTTTGGGAACACAAATAACGTCTGTTACTTTCCCTAAAACGCTTGAAACCGTTGGTTCTGATGTTTTTCGTGATTGTAGTAATTTGAGAGAAGTTATTTTTCCCGAAAATGTAAAACGAATTGGAAGTGACGTATTTGCAGGTTGCAGATTAAATAAAGTTGTGTTTCCGCGAGAACTTGATGAACTTGGAGATAACCGTCAAGTAATGAGCGAAGTAATTCTACCCGAGCGAGTATTGGATTTCGATTGTACATTTTGTGGTTACAATTTGTACACGATGCCATATAATACTGTGTTGGAACATCGTCAAAAGGATGATGATTGTTTCGTTTGGGATATGGTTAAAACACCAGGCGGAACTTCCAAAATTCCAAAATATTTTCTTGCGGCAGCAAACGTTAGAAAAGTTATTATAAGCGGAAATATTGAAAAGGTTCCATTAAAAACTTGCGCAAACAACTTTTATCTTGAAGAGGTCGTTTTGGAAGAGGGAGTAAAAAGTGTTGCATCTACTTCTTTTGATTTTACTTATTTGCCGGATTTCTTGGATGGTGACAGTAAGTATTTTGAAATCACTTTCCCAACCAGCGTTGAAGAAATTGGCAAAAACTTTTTGAGAGTGACAAAAAACAGTGAACGAAAGGTATTATTTAAGGTTCCTGCCAATTCCTATGCACATAAATTCGCGCAAGAAAATGGCTTCTCATTTAAGTTTATTTAAACGAAATATTAACTATATAGCGACAGCTTTTACCGAAAGGTATTGGCTGTCGCTTTTTTGTGTCCTTTTTTTGTCTTGCCTGAAGTTGTATAATAAATTTATCACAAAAGAAAGGATCGAAGTAATGAAAGAAGCTAATGGAAAAGTCAAGCAGCACTTTAGACTGCAAAGAGCAATGGACAAATTACGGGAAAAATACGGTGAGATACCGAATGAGATTATATTATCTCGGTTTTATAGAGAGACAAAATATTTTTGCATGAATGAAAAGCGAGGGAGTAAGCTTGATCTTCTGATTGCATTAAAAGAACGCGCGGCATTTCTGGGAGAGCATGTTTATTGTTTTGGCTTGGAAAGAGCCTCGCTGATTGCATATTTGTTCGGCGCGATCGATGAAAATCCCTTGCCGTTGCACTATTTCTGTCCAAAATGTAAAAAGATGGAGTATATTGACGAAAAATTGCTGCCGTGGGACATATCTCTCAAGCCTTGTGATTGCGGAGGCGAAATGCGGGCTGACGGATTTGATATTCCGTTTGATTCATATAAAAACTCACTGATCGCTACGCATGTTTGCACGTCAAAACGCTTCAAAGAAGAAGCAAAGGAAATTGCCGGTGAACGATTTGAAATTTTCTCCCCGGATAATCTTGACACCTTACAAATGATGAAAGAACAGGTTGGCAACGCGCCGACAGTCGATGAAATGAAAATGTCAGATCTTTCCCTTGATGATCTTGCACATATATTGCACTTGTTTTTTGATATTCCTTCAAGTTTTACAAAGGAAGTTTTCAACAAGACAAATCCCCAAAATTATTACGAACTTCTGAAGCTTTTTGGATTTGCGAACAGTAAGGGCGCTTGGTATGACAACGCTGAAGTGTTTATGAATAACGGTGTTTGTAAGCTTTCGGAAATTCCCGTGCATCATGAGGACATGCTGATAGAGGCTCAAAGTAAAATGCAGGAAAAGGGAATTGATGAACAAGCTTTCACTCGCAAGGTCGCCTTTTATGCTCATTACGGACGCTATGCAACCGATGGAATGAGCGAGGAAGACGAAATGAGATTGCGCAATCTTGGCTTTGAAGATTGGTTCTTTGATTATATCAAAAAGGTAACTTTTATGTATTCCAAAACACACTCGTTGGTGTATTTTAAGCAGGCGTGCGAGTTGCTTTGGTATAAAACGAATTATCCTGATGTTTTTAATAAGGTTATGAGGGTGTTAATTTAATGTCGATATATATAAACCATATTGAAAACGGGATTTTGAAAAAGTACATTCCGGGACTTTGCTTCAAAGAGATTACGCTCCCCACCAATGTACATAGCGTTGCATCATATTGCATGAGTCCTTGGTCGCCCGACAGATTGCCAATCGGCCAAGATTTGCTTTCCTGGGATGAGCTTTTTACTGTTGAGAAGGTCTATATCCCTAAAAATATTCAACGCATAGAAAAGCTCGCTTTTGCTGATATTCCGCATCTCAAAAAGTTCACGGTTGAAAAAGGATGCGAGGGCGCACAAACATACAGAGGCGTTTTGTATTCAGGCGAAGGCAAACGTCTGATCTGTTGTCCTCCTATGAAACGCGGCGAGTATACGATTCCGAACGGAGTAGAGATCATATCCGAAAATGCTTTTGAAAACACTCATTTATCACAATTGTTTTTACCGGATTCAATAACCACGATTGAAGATGACGCCTTTAGGGGAGGGCTTTTGCGAAGCATTTATATTCCGTGGAGCGTTACGTCAATTGGCGAGAGGGTATTTAACGAGTGTAAGCTCTTGCACATAAAAACGCCATGGAATTCCTATGCTCTTGAATATGCAAAGGAACACGGTATTCCGTATGAAGAAATATTATATTATTTATGATACAATATTGCAAATAAAGTTTTAGAAAGGAAACAACATGCTGACGACAGAACCGGTTTGATATCTGTAATAAACGATAAGCATTAAAGATACAATCACAAAAAATAAAACTCAAAAAGAAAGGAATTAAAAAATGAGTGAAATGTACAAAATTGTAAGAAGTATTCCCCAAGAATGTGGAATGTTTGGAGGAAGTGTGTTCGGTGCACATAAGTATCACGGCTTTGATATGGCAAAAAAAGCCATGTTCGAAACCATTGTGGAAAAATTCGAGGGCATGGATAAAAAGTGTGAGGATTTAATCAATTCCTATTGTGAAGAATATTACCTTGACGGTGCTCCCGAGGAATTTGATTTACTCAAGCAACTTATCAGAGATTTTCTAAAGGATCCCGCAACATTTGAAAACAAACATGCGGCAGAAGAAAGTGAATATTGTTTTCTTTGTTTTGAGGATGAGAGAGTATGTTTTTCCTTCCGTCTCTATGGAGATGATGATGGAATGCTTGAATATTTTTGTATAGACGTTTCTGATGAAGCCAAGAATAAATTTCCCGAGGGACTTATTTCTACAATTGGTTTAAGCGAGCTTAAGCATCCTGAAAGCGAGAGATTTATCTCTCTTACGGCGGGTGAAAATTGTGGTCTGGAGGTCTGTTTCTCGCTGATGACAGAAGATGATGAAAATTCTTTGCCTTTTGGAATTTGATAGAAAATCTTAAAATTAGATTACATCCATTAGATAAACATTGAATTCACACATAATGTGAATTCAATTATAAAAAACCGCTCCGGGGAAGCAAATTAAGCTTCACCGGAGCGGTTTTTTTTAATTGAAATTTCGCCTTATCTATCAAAGCTCGGGTTTATCGCGTAGAAATTCTTCGAATTCATGCTGTCCTGTGCTATGCGAAGGGCGTCGCCGATATTACTCTTTCAAACAGATGGGGAGTTTCCCTTGTGGGGGAAGGGAATGCGTGATTTTTTATAAGGATGTGTATTTTAAAAATAAGGAATATATAGTACAAATAATCAAGCGAAACGTTACGGAACACAAGGCGAGCAATGTTTTGATTTTTTTGTTTGTGAATAATCATATTTTTTGTCAAAACACCTTGAAAAAGTGTGAAAGTTGTAGTATAATAAAAGAGCCACATGATCCGAATAAATTGCCGTCAAGGGGAAATACTTTGGTAAAAAGTGTTTTCTCTATCTTTTCATACCCTGACGGTTGGAAAAGGATTGTGTGGCAACAATGAGAGATGCACTTTTTCGGCGCGTCTCATTGCGGGACGCGCCTTTTTATATTAACGGCTGCGGATCATATGACTTTAAGCTTATTGTATCATTTCAAGCGGACGCACGTCTGTCTTACTGTTTTGATAAAATAAAATATCAAAATTGGAGGCGATTATTATGGAAAATACCAAACAATACCGCATACTTGAGATCTTCTTTCGAGCTATGCGCGGAGAAGATATTTCGGTTGCCGAGCTTGCCAATGAATATAACGTGTCTACCAAAAGTATTTCACGAAATATCAGTGACTTGAAAGCCTTTCTTGCCGACCACAGAGAGCTTGTCGGCAACACCGAGCTTGAATATTCCCACCAGGACAAGTGCTACCGCCTTTATATGGACGAATTTCTTACCAACAAGGAGCTTTTTGCCCTCGTTGAGGTTATGATAGGCGCAAGAGCTTTTTCGAAGATGGAGCTTCTCGCTCTTACGGACAAGCTCAAACGCTTCACCACCGCAGAGGACCGTCCCATACTGAACGAGCTTATTCGCAAGGAGCTTTACCATTATCCCGAGGTCAAGCACGATTGCGAGAGCGTAGAGGACAGACTTTGGCAGATCGTGAATTGTATCACCGAGCATAAGGAGATCACCATCGAATACTACCGAATGGACAGAAAGTGGAAAACACACCGTGTGCGACCCGCGTCCGTGATGTTCACCGACTATTATTTTTATCTGATAGCCTTTTTGACCGACGGAAATACCGATAAACCCTACTATTTCCGGCTTGATAGAATAAAAGACGTCACCGAGCATAGAAAACGCTTTGCAACCGACGAGATCCCCGAGTTTGACGAAGGATTGCTCCGCAAACGAAGCCTCTTTATGTGGCCCGGCAAGCTACGTACAATCCGCTTTGAGTTCTCGGGCCCATCGGTGCAAGCCGTTCTTGATAAATTACCCACCGCCCGCATCATAGAACGCCTCGGCGATAATAAATACCTCATTGAAGCAGAAACCTACGGCGACGGAATTAAGATGTGGTTGTTGAGCCAAGGCGCTTGGGTGAAGGTAACGGAGCCGGAGGAGTTTGTGTGTGAGATGAGGGAAGAGTTAAAGAAAATGATTGAAAAATATTAAAAAGGAGATAGAAAATGGTTTTTTTGGACATAGTCAAAACAATCGGAAAAGGTGCTGCACGAGGAGGAAAATGGGCTTTGGATCATGCCGAACAAATTGCAGATGCGACACAAGCAGCCGCAAATACTGCCGAAGCAGGATTTACTATTTGTAATCAAATTTCCGATGCAAAGGAAAGAAAAAGAATTAGAAATCAGGAATCTTGTGAACAATTAGGAACTAACAACGAAATGATTTTCACTAGTATTGAAGAAATTGAAAATGGAATCGCTGAGTTAGAAAAGATTTTTGAAACATCAATTCAGGAAATCGAGCAGAAATACGAAGATACATACCATCAAGTTGAAGAGTTGAAATTTGATCTTAACAAATCAGTATCAAATTTACAATCTCAGTTAAATCAATATAAAGATGAGAATGTTGCATATCAAAAACTAATTAAAAGAAAATTAATTATGAGCAATGTTTTAGGGAGCGTAGGAATCATTATTGCTATTCTCGTAGCAATTCTTGTATAAAGAGGATAATATGAATGATATGAAAACTATTGTTTGTGGAAAATGCGGAAAACGTTTTTATGTTGATAGAGCGCAGTATGAGGTGCGTAAATATGAACGAATATGTGATGCTTGTGCCAATAATGGAGGCAATGACGATATCGATTCCTCAGATGAATTTGGCCAGATCTGTCAAGGGATATCGAAATTTGCGAGATCTATAAGCAGAACAATAGAAACAATTGCTGAATCTAAAGAAAATAAAAATAATAAAAAACAAACTTTTGATGAGGAAACAAAAAATGACGATAATGACTAATGATAAGGTTTCAAACGAAGTGGGCGGTAAAATAGTATCTAATGACGTATTTACCGATTTTAACAGATTGAGAAAAAGTATTTCTGCGTTAATATGTGCAAGAAGTTACTTGGATTCTGTGAATGGAGAGGCTGTAGATAGTATTATCAGGTTATCTGAAAAAATGGAGACATCCAAATATGTTCAATCTGATGATTTTATTGCAGTTGCAGGAATGCAGGGCACGGGAAAAACGACCATAATCAGTTGCCTTTACGGACTGCCGCGTGATTTGCTTGATATAAGCACTGGTAGGAGTGAACGAATCCCGGTGTTTATATCCGAGGATTCCAATCTTGCAGATGGTCAATATCGTGCAGAAAGAGTATCTATAGATAGAGATACGGGAGATTTGTGCAGAGAGGAAATGGATGTAAGCAAAGTCGCTTCCTATAGTAAGGGTAAGAGTAAGGTTGCTTTTGTAGAATTGTTTGTGCCTGAAAAGTATAATGCAAAATTTGTATTGTTACCCGGTTTTGAAAAAGACGAACACAAACAATTTAATACTGTTTATAATAGTATTATGGAATATACTTTGCATTTTGCTAAGGCTGTGTTACTGGTAGTTGATGATGTTGGTCTTGCTAATAGAGATATTGGTGATCTTATTGATATGCTGGGAGAAAAATTTTCGGCAACAAACTGCGTGTTTGCTGTATCTAAATGTGACTTGAAAACTGCTGCTGAATGTGAGGAGCTTAAGGAAACACTGTTTAATGAGTGCAGAGAACATCAGCTTATGATAAATCGATCTCAAATAGTATGTACGTACGGTGAAAAAAATAATGATTGGCATCAAGAGCTGTTTCAGTGCATTGAAACAAATATAGACTATAATGCATCGAAAAAAAACTATTTATTTTTCCGTCCTATGGCTGAAGAAATGTGCGAATGCGCAAACAAGATAAAAGATTCTATTGAGATTAAATACGGTCAAATAGAAATTAACGATCGCCCCGTAATATACGATGATTTGCAAGATTCACTCGAAGAAACCAGAAGAGAAATAAAAGGAAGGCTTGATGATATTTGTAAACAAGTACAAGTACAATTACAAGAAGATTTTGCGAAAAAATTTGACATGATTGACAAAAAAGTAAAAAGAGATAAAAAATATCTTTTTGTAAAGAAAACTGAGGGCGAAAAAATGAGGGATAGAAAGATAATTCGCGGTGTGGCCGAGAAGTGTCTTTTTGTGGATGGAGAAAACAACCGAACTCATTTTATTGATAAAATATCCAAAGATGTGGTCGGACAAATACGCAGTAATTCAAATGAGATTAATAATCATTATTTGAACGATAGAAATAAAATGATTAGTATTTCTAAAGAAGGCGAGAATGTCCAATTTACCAAACAGAATCAAGAGGATGCTTATAAGCTAGTTGCATATTATTTTAACAAGGATGTAACTTTACCGAATGATATAACGCCTGATTATAAAGCATTTGCCAGTATTGTCGCAACAGAGTTTAAATTGTATTATTATGGCGCAATTACTAATGTGGAAAAAAATGCAAATGTATATCATTCTTATGATACAATTGACAGCGCTATGAATAATGCTTCAAAAAAGAAAAGTAAGAGTCAAATTGCTGGTGCAATTGCATTAATAGATATGCTGGACGGTTCTCCGGATATTATTAAGACAGTTATAGAATTAGGAGAAATAGCAGGAGTTAGTGCTGCGTTACCCTATGTAGGTGTGGCAGTTGCATTAGCAGCAGTAACAACATTGGGTGTAAAACTGTATAATGATATGATCGATGCACAGAATTCGTTATGCAATGCATGGGTTTATTCGCTCCAAGGAATTGTTGAGGATCAAAAAGAAGCTTGTCTTGATGTATATGATGATGCTTGCACAAAACTTTTAGAATATATTTGCGATGTTCACAAGAAGAGATGTAATATAGATGAGCAACGATATAGATTGGCAAATGCAAGATATTCGGTAGAAAACATTTTTAAATTGGCTGCTGATATTGATAAGCAGTATGCTATGTCGTTATCAAAATAGTAAGAATAAATGAAAAATCATACTATAAATCAAATATTGTCAGAGTGTGAAAGCTGGGAATCTGCTCCAATAAATGAGATTCTTGGATTTCAAGGAGTTAAACTTAATCAAAGAATAAAACGTATCATTGTTTACGGTGCAACACAGATGGGCAAAACAACGATGATTATGAATTTAATTGGCATTAAAGAAGAAAAAAAGGAAGAATTATCTAAAATGCTTCGTGGTGATGCTAAGCAGGGTAATTCTTCCACAAGCACACCAATAATTTATAACCGTTGGAACAGTGATAAATTCGGAATAGCATTAGGAAATGAGAATGCTGTGACTGAAGGAACATTAAAAGAATATTCTGTGGGTGATTTTGCTAAAGCAATTGCTGAAATAAATTCCACACAAAGACATAAATCGGGAAGAGATTTTGATATAGATAGCGTAAGGTATTATTATATTCCTTATGATTTTTATCAAGAAGACCATTCAAAAAATGAGATTCAGATTTTAGACCTTCCAGGATTTGGCGAAAAAAACGCGCAAATGTATGATAAAGTTGATGCTTTAATACAACGCCTGTCTTCTTTTTCTGCTGGTACAATTGCCGTGATAAGGGCGGAAAAAATAGCGAATCTTGAATCTGAGTACAAACTTTTTATAGATAGTCATCATGTTAACCACCTGGCTATCGCGATTACACATGCGCTTTCTGTAGATAGCGAGATGAAACGACAAATTATTTCCAGGACACTTCATTTTGCCAATTGTAAAAATGCCGTAGATTTGGCAGATGCTATTACATCGTACGTTTATAAAAAATTGGTAGATGATGAATATATTTCGGATAGTAAGTTTTCTGATAATAAATCTGTTTTTCCATTGGAAAAGACATCGTGGATACGAAGTGAATTTCCTAACATGCCTGAACTTGGAGAAGCTTTTGATATAATTGCTCAAAGATTGATAGAACGAATGGATCTTATGCGCAATACGACTTCAATAGAGGCTTGTGTAGAAAAACTTCAAGTGCAAGAAGAATTATACTCTAAAAGAGTTGATGATTTAAGGATAATTATTTCTGACTTGGAAAAAAAAGTATCTGTAAACAGCGAGATTTTTGAAAAAAACAAAGAAAAATCGAGAGAGTATGATAGACTTGTTCGACAAATAAACAGTGAGATGAAAAAATTGGAAGAAGAACGTAGCTCGATTGCTACTCAAATAATGTTGATAGATAAAAATACACCTTCTTCTTTGTTTAATTGTCTATATAAAGAAGCGTTATGGCATGTCGATATAAAAAAATTGATGAATGGATTTACGTCATTTTTTTCAGAAAATATCAAAACTAAACATTTGTTGTGCAAAGGGTTTGATGCGAAAATCAATGAAGAGGTATCTCGTTTGAATTATTCGGAGGTTTCCAAGGGACGCTTTCAAAAGAATCATATTAAAGAAATTGATTATTTGTTTTGGAAATTAACTACAAGTTTGTGTGGAGGAAATAGCCTTTTTAAACAAGAATGTAAAGAGGGTATTCTTTTAGAGATGTTAAACTCCAATGCGAACAAAAAAAAGGAATTTCTCAATAAAGAATTATTTGACGTACAAAGAAAAAAACAGATTTTTGATGAAACCCAAAGAATATATCAAAAAAATATTGCCGAAGATAAAAAGTTGATTTTGTCACACGAGCAAAACATAAAATATTTTATGAATCAAATTGAAAATATTGGACACAGCAAAGATGAGGTTACGGCTGTTTTTGTAAAACATTTTTACAAAAAGAAGGAGGAAATGCTTGAAAGAATGAATGCTGAGACGGATGAAGAGATAAAAACCGCATTGTTTATTGCTTACAGCGCCATATATTTGAATATTAAACCTTATTTGGAGGAGATTGATGAATAAAGACTTGTCTAAAATTACGTCGGAAAGAATAGAAAACGTGTTTGATACTTTTGTGGTTAATAAATTACTTGAAGAATTGACACCGTTGAAAAAAGAATTTGAACGTTTTGACAATCAATTTGAAAGCGATACTATAAGAGTGTGCATTGAGAACATTATTGATTCTGTATCTGATATTGATGATAAAGTAAGTAATCTTAGAAAGAACATTGGCAAAAACGGAGAAGTGTATAACTATATTATTGAAGATCTCCGAAACACCAACAACATACTCGATAATATTTCCGAGTCGCACGCTTTAATTGAAGAAATAAAAGAAGATTTATACCAAAATAATCAAGACACTAAATCTGCGATAAATACACTTGATTCCTTGTCGGTGTTTGTTAAAGAAAAGATTGTTATTTTACTTGCGGAATTGGCAGAAAATGATTATAAAAATGCCTGTGATATTTTATCAAGTATTAAAGAAAGCAATTTGGAATTAATAAGGAATTTTTCAGAACATGGAGAAGAAATTGATAACTCGTTAAATTTGTTAGTAAATCAGAGCAAGATTGAAATTGAACATATTAAGACTGATCTGAAAGATATTTTGGTTAACGCACAAAAGCTTTCTACGTTATATGAAGAAAAACATGATAATCTACAAGATAAAATAGAGTCATCTTGTCAAACGGTGACAAATAGCATTCGTGCGGATTTAAATGAGCTTTCAGATAAATCCGGTATTGCTTTAAACGAGGGAAATAGGCGTTTGGAAGGTGTGATTGTTGATCAGAGCAATTCTCTTAAGGAATATAACGACAATCAAAACAAGCATCTTTACGAAATGATTCAAGAACTGATTAAAAGCAACAATACGGATTTAGTAAATAACGATAAACAAATTTATGAAGAATTTAATGCTCGATTCGAAAGGATTGAGAAACAAAACGTATTAATACGAAAACTTCAATATATTGTTTTGGCAGTATCCGGTTCTGCTTTGGCTGGAGTATTGATAAATGTAATTATTTCATTAATATGATTTGATTTAAGAGAGAACAAATATGTCATCACTAATAGTAAACATCGAACAAATGAAAAAATGCGCTTTTTGCAAAAACTGGTATGACCCAACAAACAGTGCGATTTTTCCGCAATCCCCCCAAATTGGTCTTTGGAAAATAAATGATATTAACCAGAAGTGTAAGTGCATCAAAAAGAATATTATGATGCCTGCGGGGGCTTTTTGCAGTAATGATTTTGTAAGCAAAATGTAATATTGGAGGGTTTATGAGTATTTTACCTATGTTCAAAAAGTGTTGCTTTTGTAAAAAGAAATTTACATATAATCTTTCTGTCGGTAACTTGGGACTTATCTGTCCTTTTTGTGGAATGCCGCAACAGAAAGAGGATTCTTCAACAAAAACTTCGAATAATAATAAATAGCAAGACACCCCTCTGTCTCCCTGTTTTGGTATCATATAGATACCAAGCAGGGAGATTTTTTTGTGAAGGAGAAACAATATGAACGATCGAGAGGTTAACACCGACGAGGGGAAAGGCGAGGAAGTGGTAGAGAAGCTTGAAGCTATCAAAAAACTGATATCAAGCGAGGATATTACTTCTTCAAAAAAGCTTCTTTGGATTCAAGCTATTATAAACGCTCCTCTTGGGGCTAAGGACGAAAACTATGAGGATCGAATAAAAAGTAAAAAGGAGAGTAAACAATGATTATCGATTACAACGACAAAGATCAATTGAAGGAGCTGGGTTTCAGAGTAAACACGGAATACGGGCGCGTTTTTGTGAGCGTTGACGAGGATTATGACGGTGTGACATTCCGTAATTTCCCAACGATCACGACAGATGGCACTAATTTCAAAAATTGCATCTTTGAAGACACGCAGGCGATTGAGTTTTCGCAAGGCAACGTGCTGAACTGCACCTTCCGCAACGTATCGGAGATCAGCGGGCATTTTGCCGATTTCAGCGGTTGCGCGTTTGTTCAGTGCTGCTCGCAAGGTCCGCTTTTGACCATCGACAACGTAGGAAGCGTTGAAAGCTGTACCTTTGAAACGATCACGGCACTCGGTGATGACGGCTACGTGATCTATTCGGTCTATGGCAAGAAAAAGGATGTCCAAGAGATAAAAAACTGCAAATTCATCGATTGCGAGGTCGAGAGCGAGGACGGTGAGGTGACTTACTGTTGTTATTACAAACCATTGTCGTCGTACAAAACCGCGCAGATTGACAATATTGATTACGAATCCTGCGTTTTTAGGGTAAATTTGCCAACAAGTAAGAGCAACCGCCGTATCGCAAAGAATACCTGATAAAGTGTGATAAACCGCTCTTGGTGAAGATTTTTCTTCATTGATGACTGCGAATATACGGTTTAAGAATATTAACATAACCCCACATAGGTGAAGCGAAATAAGCTTCTCCTATGTGGGGCTTTGGTTTTGAAAGAATTAATTTTGTATGATTTCTTGTCAAAGCTCGGGTTTGTCATGTAACTGCATTAATACACATTATAAAAATCAATTTGATCATTTACACAAAAATGATCAAATTAAACTTGACAAGCGATAAAATTGGTGATATACTATATTATAGATAAAAATATGTAAGGCGGGGTCTATATGCGTAACTACAATTACAAAAACAAATGGCAAAGGCTGCTTACGCCCGAGATCGTGTCACTGTTGACACAGATTCATGAATACAAGGGGGAGCAGACCCTATTCATAGAAGCGAAATCCGACACGCTGACGCAGCTTGTTGAGATGGCAAAAATACAAAGTACCGAGGCATCCAACAAAATTGAGGGTATTTACACCTCAGACGATCGACTTAAAAGTCTTGTAACCAACAAAACGACACCGAGAACGAGAAACGAGCAGGAGATTGCAGGCTACCGTGACGTGCTCGCGACGATTCACGAAAATCACGATTATATTCCCGTAAAACCCTCGATCATTCTGCAGCTTCACCGTGATCTGTACAAATTCAGCGGTAAGTCGATCGGTGGAGCGTACAAAGGAAGTGATAATGTGATAGCGGAGGAGGATAGTGAAGGAAATAAGCACATTCGATTCCAACCCGTGCCTGTTTTTGAAACTCCTGGGGCAATCAGCGCAATATGCGAAGCATTTGATGAGATGATGTCGCAAACCGATGCCGATCCGCTCCTCATAATACCAATGTTTATACTGGACTTCCTTTGCATTCACCCATTCAACGACGGAAACGGCAGAATGAGCCGCCTGCTCACACTTTTGCTACTTTACCGCGCAGGCTATATCGTCGGCAAGTATACCAGTATCGAAAAAATGATAGAGCAGACAAAAGAAACCTATTACGAGGCACTACAAAACAGCTCGGCTAATTGGCACGAGGGCGAAAACGACTATATCCCATTTATTCAGTACACCCTCGGAGTGATCGTAGCCGCATACAGAGAATTTTCGACGAGAGTGAAGTCTCTTGCCACAAGCAATATGTCAAAGCCCGAGCGAATAAGAGAGATGATCAAGGACACGCTCGGCAAGATTACAAAAACCGAAATTATGGAGAAATGCCCCGATATCAGCCAAGTTACGGTGCAGAGAACACTCAATGATCTGGTAACAAACGGCGAAATTTTGAAAATTGGCGGTGGACGTTATACCGCATACACGTGGAATCACGGAAAGGAATAAAAAATGATTACAGGCGAACTTAAAAATAGAATTGACGGACTTTGGGACGTATTTGCGGCAGGCGGACTTGTGAATCCCCTCGACGTAATTGAGCAGGTCACTTATCTGATGTTTATCCGCGACCTTGACGATACCGACAATATGCGCGCTAAGGAGGCGGTCATGCTGGGGCTTCCTCATAAGAGCATTTTTGCCGATAAGGTAAAGGTTGGCGACCGAGAGATCGATGGCAATCAGCTCAAATGGTCGACCTTCCACGATTTTCCCGCAGGGAAGATGTATTCCACGGTTCAGGAGTGGGTATTCCCGTTTATCAAAAACCTGCACGACGATAAGGACAGCGCATATTCCAAATATATGGACGATGCCATCTTTAAGATCCCCACGCCTCTGCTTCTTGACAAGATCGTGACCATTCTTGACGATATCTATGCCCAGATGGCGCAGATCAAGGACAGCGACATCCGCGGAGACGTTTACGAATATTTGCTTTCCAAGATCGCGCAGTCGGGTCTTAACGGTCAGTTCCGCACCCCTCGTCATATCATTCGTATGATGGTGGAGTTGATGGATCCCAAGGCTGACGAGGTTATATGCGACCCCGCTTGCGGTACGTCGGGATTTCTTGTTGCCGCAGGTGACTATCTCAAGGAAAAGCGCAAGGAAGAGATCTTCTTCAACAGACAGAAGAAGTCGCACTATATGAATGAAATGTTCCACGGCTACGATATGGACAGAACCATGCTCCGCATCGGTGCTATGAATATGATGACTCACGGTGTGGACAACCCCTATATCGAGTACCGTGATAGCTTGTCCGATCAGAACGCGGATAAGGAGAAATATTCGCTTATTCTTGCAAATCCCCCCTTTAAGGGAAGCCTTGACTATGATACCGTTTCTGCGGATCTTTTAAAGGTTTGCAAGACCAAGAAGACAGAGCTTCTGTTCCTCGCGTTGATGCTCCGTATGCTCCGCGTGGGTGGTAGATGCGCGGTAATTGTTCCCGATGGCGTACTGTTCGGTTCATCTACTGCTCATAAGGCAATCAGAAAAGCAATCGTTGATGACAACAGACTTGAAGCCGTTATTTCCATGCCCTCGGGCGTGTTCAAGCCCTATGCGGGTGTTTCGACGGGAATTTTGATCTTCACCAAGACAGGACACGGCGGCACAGATAAGGTCTGGTTCTACGATATGCAAGCCGACGGATTCAGCCTTGACGATAAGCGCACCGAGGTCAAAGAAAATGATATTCCCGATATTATCGCACGCTTCCATAACCTTGAAGAAGAAACCGACCGCGCGCGTACCGATAAATCCTTCTTTGTACCCAAGGACGAGATCGTGCAGAACGACTACGGCCTCTCGATCAATAAGTACAAAAAGACCGAATATAAGCCGGTGGAGTATGCGCCCACATCACAGATTTTAGCGGAGCTGCATGAGTTGGAGATCGAGATAACTAAAGGCCTCGCGGAGTTGGAGGGGATGTTGAATGGCTAAAAAGAAAGATAAACAGCAAGTTAATATTCAAGAATTGAATCTTGAAATTGATTATAAAAAACTTGCACAAGCAATAGTAGAGGCACAGAACGATGCGGAAAAGCAACAAACAGAAAGAAAAAGTTTCGTTTCAAAAAGCTTTGCTTTTTGGATTTCGTTGTTTTTTAGATTTGTTTCGATTTTGGGCATAGCAGTATGTATAATTGGTTTTATTGCGATTATTCAATACGCCATCAATACCGCTGTTTGGACCCCAGCAAATAACATAGTTGCCAATGTGTTTGCCTTGGGGATTGTTGGGCTGTTTTTAGTTGCGTTTGGCGCATATTGCATTGTTATGTGGAGAGCAGCCAAAGAAATCGAACAAGAGAAAGACAAAAATTTTATAGTTGCAGTTTTTTCGGGAATTGTAAGTTTTGCAGCTTTAATAGTTGCATTGGTAGCACTTTTTAAGGGGGTGGGATGATGGCAAGATTAGGTGACGTATGCACGATTGTATCTGGATCTACACCAAGTACAAGTGTTGCAGAATATTGGGATGGAGATATAAAATGGATTACCCCCGCGGAACTTAATGAGGATAGTTTTTACATTACGGACTCTGTTCGCCACATAACTGAGCAAGGAAAGAACAAAACAGGTCTTACATATATGCCGATAGGAACAGTAATTCTTTCCTCAAGAGCGCCCATTGGGAAGACCGCAATCGCAGGGTGCGAGATGTGTTGCAATCAAGGATTTAAAAATTTGATATGCACCGATAAGATTTACAATGAATATTTATATTTTTACTTAAAAGGAAAAACAGAATATCTCAATTCTTTGGGTCGCGGAGCTACATTTAAAGAATTATCAAAATCTATTGTTGAAAATATTGAAATACCTTTACCTGAATATACAGTTCAGAAGCAAATCGCACAGCAAATGAGTAAAATAGAGAATATTATTTCTCTCCGCAAGCAACAACTTTCAAAATTGGACGAGCTTGTAAAATCCCGATTTATCGAACTGTTTGGTGACAGGGGTCACAGCAGCAACAAGGTATGTCTTGAAGAAATATCGGACTTTGTTACCGTAGGCATTGCAAACTCAGCAACACATGCATACGCAGACAGTGGTATTGTGATGTTGAGAAATCAGAACATCAAAGAAAACTATCTCGATGAAAATGACCTTATATATATCACGCCCGACTTTGCACAAAAGTACGGTAGCAAGCAACTTGCAGAAAATGATATTCTGGTAATAAGAACGGGTTATCCTGGCGTGGCGTGTTTAGTGCCCAAAAAATATGAGGGATGCCAGACGTTTACCACGCTGATTGTTCGTCTTAAAGACTCTACGCTGGCCCATGCCAATTATGTATGCCATTACATCAACTCGAGTTTTGGCAAGGATTATGTTGAGCAATCCAAAGTAGGTGTAGCACAGCAAAACTTTGGAGCAAAAGCACTTGCAAAAATGCCGATTGTAATTCCATCTATGGAACTGCAAGAACAGTTTGCGAAGTTCGTCGAACAAGTCGACAAATCGAAATTTGAAATTCAAAAGAGCCTTGAAAAGCTCGAAACACTAAAAAAAGCATTGATGCAAAAATATTTTGGGTGAGGTGAGAACGAGTGAGCAATACATCATTTGATAAAATTATAGATAAAGTTTTTGATGGTTTTAAAAAGATAACCCCTGCTTTAATTGTCTTAGCGATTGTATCTAGTGCGATTCTATTTCTACCTATTAAATTTTTAAACAAATTAGGGTTAGGTAGTTTGCCTGACGGTTTAAGAATTACTATAGGAATTGTTTTTCTGCTATCAACCAGTTTAATAATTACAATAATTATATCAAGTATGTTTAGCTTAATCGCAAAAAGAATTAAAAACGGTTATTTGAAAAACAAATTAAAAAAATCATATAATAATTTGAGCAGAAATCAGAAAATTATTATTAATCAACTATGTAAAGCAAAGACCAAGTCGATAAAGTTAAACAACACTTCAGGAGATACGCGGTATTTGATAGCTAAGGGCTTTATATTTTCTCCAAGACAAACAATTATTGAGGATGACGTATATAACAATTTGCAGATGTATTGTGCGCAACCGTGGTTGATTGAACTTTACGAAAAAAATCCGAAAATGTTTGAATTATAAAAAAATGCGTTTTATTTGGTAATGAAAAAAAATACTTTGTTTGAGGATATAAGATAATATGAATAAAAGATATCAAGTATTTGTTAGCTCGACCTACGAAGACTTAAAAGAAGAAAGAGCAGAAGTTATGCAGGCGTTGCTTGAATTAGATTGCATTCCGTCTGGCATGGAGCTTTTTCCTGCATCAAGTGACGATCAGTGGACTTTAATAAAGAAAGTCATTGACGATTGTGATTATTATTTATTGATAATCGGTGGAAGATATGGAAGTACTAATGATGACGGAAAAAGCTATACCCAAATGGAGTTTGAATATGCACTTGAAATCGGTAAACCAATAATATCATTTTTGCCGCAAAATCCAGAAAAAATTGAATCCGGTAAGACTGATAGAGATCACGATAAAGAAGAAAAACTAAACCAATTTAAAGAACTTGCAAAAAGAAAAATGATCAAATATTGGGAAAACGCGGCTGATCTTGGTTCTAAAGTTTCGAGAAGTATGATAAAACTCATCAAAGAATTTCCTGCCGAGGGGTGGGTGAAAAGCGGTAGTGCAATAGACGAAAAATCTGTTCATGAAATTGCTAAATTGCAAAAAGAAATTTCCGAACTAAAGGAAGAACTAAACAAGGTTGCTACCGTTGCGCCTAAAGGCTCAGAAAAGTTCTCGCAAGGTGATGAGTTGGTTGAAATTCACTATGGTTTTATTGGAGTCCAAAAACAAAATTATTCTACAAAAGAATTTAATTGCAGATATTCTGACGAAATATCGTGGAATAATCTATTTATTGCAGTTGCCCCTAGTATGATCAATGAATGTAGCGAATATGAGTTTCGAACTAACCTAAATAGCCTTGTGTCAAAAAATAGCACTTGGAGAGAGTGTCCTGATTTTGAATCATTTAATGGAACTAGGAATTTCAAGATTTCGGATGATTCTTTTGATTTGATAAAAGTTCAATTTAGAGCACTAGGATTAATATGCTTGAGTGAGAAAAAAAGAACAGCCAGCGATACACAAACATATTGGAAATTAACGCAGTATGGAGATTATTTATTAACACAGTTATTAGCAGTGAAAAAGAAACAAAAAATATTATAATGGAGATATCAAATGACCAACTTTGATTTCCTAAAAAGCACCCCCGATTTTGATGCGTTTGCGGACGTGGCGATATCGGCGGAGAAAATATTACATATTGATGTGGATGCCTGCGCCATCAACTGTCGGCGCGCTATGGAGTTTGCGGTCAAGTGGATGTACTCGGTCGACAAGGACCTTGACATCCCATTTGAGACCAATCTCCAAAGGATGATCAATGCCGAGGAGTTTCGCGCCATCGTTGGGCAGGACGTCTGGAAGCGCATGGATCTTATTCGTCAGGTGGGCAACAATGCGGCTCACGGCGGCAAAAAGGTCACCAAGGACGAAGCCGAGCTTTGCCTTGAAAATCTTTTCATTTTCCTTGATCTTGTCGCCTATTTTTACGCACCCGAATACACCGAGCAGCAGTTTGATAAGTCCTTGCTTGACTTGACGGTTGACGAGGTGCTTGAATTCGTTCCCGACACCGAGATCGACGTAAACAAGCTGATCGAGGAGAACAAGGCGCTGAAGGACGAGCTTACGGCACACCGTACTGCGCAGCAGCAGACCTACGTTCCCAAGCCCCTTGACCTTTCCGAGTACAAGACGAGAAAGATTTATATCGACTTTATGCTTCGTGATGCGGGCTGGGTAGAGGGAAGGGATTGGCTGAATGAGGTCGAGCTTTACGGTATGCCCAATCAGAGCGGAGTGGGTTATGCCGATTACGTCCTCTATGGCGACGACGGCAAGGCTCTTGCAGTGCTTGAAGCAAAGCGCACTTGTGTTGACGTTGCCAAGGGCAGACAGCAGGCGAAGCTCTATGCCGACCTTCTGGAGCAGAAATACGGTCGCAGACCAATCATTTTCCTCTCCAACGGTTTTGACACGCGTATTTGGGATGATAAGTATTATCCCGAGCGCAAAGTAGCGTCGATCTATTCCAAGCGTGACCTTGAAAAGCTTTTCAATCTGCATACCATGCGGACAAGCCTTAAGAACGTGATGGTGGACAAGGTTATTGCCGGACGTTACTACCAGGAAGGTGCTATCAAGGCGGTCTGCGAAGCGTTTGACAAGAAAAATCGTCGCAAGGCACTTCTCGTTATGGCGACGGGCTCGGGTAAGACAAGAACGGTCATTGCTCTTTGCAAGGTGTTGCTTGATCACGGCTGGGTGAAGAACATTTTGTTCCTTGCCGACCGCAATTCGCTGGTTACTCAGGCGAAGCGTTCCTTTGTCAATAATCTTCCCGACCTCTCTGTAACCAATCTTTGTGAAGACAAGGAAAACTTTGATTCTCGTTGTGTGTTCTCAACCTATCAGACGATGATGAACTGCATTGATACGGTTAAGGACGAGAACGAAAAGAAGCTTTTTACAGTTGGACATTTTGATCTTGTTGTTGTGGATGAGGCGCATCGCTCTATTTATAACAAATACAAGGATATTTTCAACTATTTCGATGCGCCGCTGGTGGGTCTTACCGCTACGCCCAAGGACGAAATCGACAAGAACACTTATGAGATTTTCGAGCTTGAAAACGGTGTTCCTACTTATGGTTATGAGCTTGGTCAGGCAGTTACCGACGGTTTTCTCGTTGACTTTATGTCGGTGGAGAGCAAGCTGAAATTTATCGAGCAGGGAATCGTGTACGACGACCTCTCGGACGAAGATAAAGCAGCGTATGAGGATACGTTTGAGGACGAGAATGGTGAATTGCCCGAAAGTATAGCATCATCCGCCCTTAACGAGTGGGTATTTAACGAGGACACCATTCGTCAGGTGCTTCATATCTTGATGCATGACGGTCTTCGCATCGATTACGGCGAAAAGCTCGGAAAAACGATTATTTTTGCAAAAAATCACGAGCACGCTGAAAAGATCCACGAGATATTTGGTAAGGAATACCCCAATCTGCCCGGTTATACCAAGGTTATCGACAATTATATGACCTACGCGCAGAGCGCGATTGATGAGTTTTCTGATCCCAAGAAATTGCCTCAAATTGCTATCTCTGTGGATATGCTCGACACGGGTATTGACGTTCCCGAGGTGCTGAATCTCGTTTTCTTTAAAAAGGTAATGAGTAAGGCGAAATTCTGGCAGATGATCGGTCGTGGTACTCGCCGTTGCGACGGACTTATGGATGGCAAAGATAAAGACAAATTCTATATCTTCGATTTCTGCGGAAACTTTGAGTTCTTCCGCATGAATCAAGGTCGACCTACGGCAAATCAGATTGCTCTTCAGGGAGCTATATTTAAGCTCAAAGCGCAGATTGCATTCAAACTGCAGGATCTTGCTTATCAAACAACCGAACTTATTGCCTTCAGAAAAACTTTGGTTGATGATATGGTGCGCAAGGTGCGCGAGCTCAACAAGGAGAATTTTGCTGTTCGTCAGCATTTGCGCTATGTGGAGCAGTATGCAAATCCCGACAATTACAATTCGCTCACTTATGAAGATACGTTATTAATGGCAGAAGAGCTTGCTCCATTGATTACGCCCGATGAGGACGAGGCTTCTGCGGTTCGCTTCGATGCACTTATGTACGGCATAGAGCTTGCGTACCTTGCAGGGAAGAAGTATTCACGCGCACGAACCGATCTGTATAAAAAGGTTAGTGGTATCGCAAGTGTAGCGAATATTCCCGAAATTATGGTTCAGTCCGAGCTTATCAACAAGATTCTTCATACCGATTACTTGGATACCGCAGGCATCAATGAATTTGAACATATTCGCGAGAATTTGCGCGATTTGATGAAGTATATTCCGAGAATTGGTGTGAAGTATATTACCAATTTCGATGATGAGATTCTTTCGGTTGATTGGAACGAATCGAATCTTGAAAGTGATGATCTCAAGAATTACAAAGCGAAGGCGGAATTTTACGTTCGTCAGCATCAGGACGAGGAGGCTATTGCCAAGCTCAGAAGCAACGTTCCGCTGAATAGTGATGATATAAAGGCACTTGAGCGCATTTTGTGGAGCGAGGTCGGCAGCAAGAAGGACTATGAGGCGGAATACGGCGAAAAGCCCCTTGGCGAGTTTGTTCGCGAGATCGTAGGTCTTGATATGGCGGCGGCTAAGGCGGCATTTGCGGATTATCTGAATGACGTCAGTCTTGACGCAAGTCAGATCTATTTTGTCAATCAGATCATTGAGTATATTGTTCATAACGGCGTGCTGAAGGACCTCTCGGTGCTTCAGGAGGCTCCCTTTACCGATAACGGAAGCATTGTTGAGGTGTTTACCGACATTTCGGTCTGGATGGGCATCAAGAGGATCATTGATCAGATAAATGCCAACGCGGCGGCATAAACAAGCTTTGGCAGACTAAGATGGGTAAAGATTTTTTAAACGACTTTGATATCGATGATACTTTGAAAGCATTTACTGTTTCATTGTGTAGGATGATAGTTGAAGAACCTCGCCTGCTTTTAGCAATAGATGAAATTAAAGGAACATCAGAATGAAAAGAATTGTTTGAACAATTACGAGATGAAAATGAATTGCGTCGCTTCTCAGAAAATGTCCATATTGCAGCAAAAAACTACAATTGGGAGGCTATAGAAAAAACATATCGCAATTGGGGAGAATATGGTTGGATAACCGATTGCTCTATAGTTCCTTTTGGCTTTTGGGATAATTGTCCGAGTTCTCAAATAGATGCAGATAAATCTGTAATGCGAGTCTTGGATAAGGCAAAAATATCAGAACTCAAAACGGAACTTTCGGAGATTTCAAACGATTGTCGGCTATATAATGAAGCAATTACTTGTTTTGATAATAACTGCTATGTAGCTTGCGCTTCCTTGTTGATTTCGTTGATAGACGGCGAATTAATCCGTTGTAAATGTACATCAGCAAGCGAAAACAAAAAAACGGGTATTAAAGCCAGCGAACGTATAGTTGACGGCATCTCAAAAACTGACAGATATGGATTGCCAGGATTATTTCATTTAGAACTCTTAAATTATCAAACATAAATTAAAGTCCTTTTTGAAAAAGCATATGGGTTTGAAAATGAACCTAAACACTTAAAACGTAATTATTTACATCATGGTATGTCAAAGCGAAAAGTATTACGGAAAGATTGTGTTAAACTATTAATAGCATACCTAAAAACGATCAATTTCACAAAACATTTCTGATGTTGAAAACAACTTTTGATGAGGTTTGGCGATGACAAAACAAGAATTCTTTGAATACTGTCTCGATACATACGGTACATCGCCGGACTATCCGTTTGATGAAGACTTTGAAACTGCTGTGCTCAGGCACGCGGACAACCGCAAGTGGTATGCGATAGTGATGCGAGTATCACGGCATAAGTTTGGCTTTTAAAGCGACGAGGTGATCGACGTGGTCAATCTCAAGCTGCCTACCGAAATGTTCGGCTCATTTGGTGCAGCCGACGGTGTCTACCAAGCGTATCACATGAACAAGCTACATTGGATATCGGTGCTTCTGCCCGATGCGACAGACGACGTGGTAAAATTTCTCGTCAACGTCAGCTTCGAGGCAACGAAATCACCCAAGAAAAGGTCAAAACCAACAAGATGAGAGGAGACATCTATGCCACTACAAATAATCCGGCACGACATCACAAAGATGAAGGTCGATGCCATAGTGAATACAACGAATGAAGAAAAAATCGGATACAGTGGTGTAGATCTCGCCGTACATACTGTTGCCGGTCCCGAGCTTGATGAAGAATGCGCAAGCCTGCCGCTCTTGGGCCTTGGCCAAGCGCAGATTACAGGCGGATACAAATTGCCCTGTAAATACGTGATCCACACCTCCGGTCCGGTTTGGCGCGGTGGATTGCAAGGGGAGAGCATTATTCTGCGCTCTTGCTATGTGGAATCCTTGAA
>JAZKYL010000063.1:0-10486 GCA_045612105.1 Eubacteriales bacterium | reverse complement strand
ACGCCTGCAGAGCGAACGAGCTGAGCGCCCTTGCCGGGGTAAAGCTCGATGCTGTTGATGAAGGTACCTACAGGGATGTTTGCGAGAGGAAGTGCGTTACCGGGCTTGATATCTGCATCAGGACCGGAGAACACCTTATCTCCAACCTTAAGACCTTCGGGAGCTATGATGTAGCTCTTTACGCCCTCTTCGTTCTGAAGAAGTGCGATATAAGCGGTTCTGTTAGGGTCGTACTCGATTGCGATTACTTCAGCGGGGACTGTAGAAAGTCTCTTGAAGTCGATAATTCTGTACTTAACCTTGTTTCCGCCGCCTCTGTGACGAACAGTGATACGTCCGTAGCTGTTACGGCCCGCGTGCTTTTTCTTGATTACTACCAGGCTCTTCTCAGGAACATCCTTAGTGATGATATCCTTGTAGACCGGTACGGACATGTGTCTTCTCGCGGGTGTCGTAGGTTTATACTTTAATGTAGCCATTCTCTTCGACCTCCCTCATTAGTTCATGCCTTCGAAGAACTCGATGGTCTTGGAATCAGCAGTCAGAGTAACGATTGCCTTCTTCCAAGCGGTTGTGTAACCGAAGTGCACACCGTATCTCTTGGGCTTTCTCTTCATATTAATGGTGTTAACTGCCTCGACCTTAGTGCCGGGGAACATAGCCTCAACTGCACGAGCGATCTCGCCCTTGTCAGCAGTCTTTGCTACCTTGAATACATACTTTCTCTGACCCATAAGATCCATAGAAGCCTCGGAAATAATGGGCTTAATGATTACATCTTCAAGCATTCTCATTATGCATATACCTCCTCGAGCATTTTAACAGCCGCAACGGTAGTAATGAATGTATCTGCATTCAGAATATCGTATACGTTAATGGTGTTGTAGAGGCAAGTCTTTGCACCGGGGATGTTTGCGCAGCTCTTAACTACGAAAGCATCAACGGTAGGAAGAACTACGAGAGGCTTTCTCTCAGCTCCGAGAGCCTTGAACATATCAGCCATAACCTTGGTCTTATAAGCGTCGAGCTTGATGTCGTCTACAACGATGAGCTTACCGTTGTTGAACTTATCGGTGAGCGCGCTGATGAGAGCAAGTCTCTTGGTCTTCTTGTTGAGACCTGTGCGGTAGCTTCTGGGCTTAGGACCGAGAGCGATACCACCGTGTGTCCACTGAGGAGAACGGGTGGAACCCTGACGAGCTCTACCTGTACCCTTCTGTCTCCAGGGCTTTCTGCCGCCGCCGGAAACCTCGGAACGAGTGAGGGTGGACTGAGTTCCCTGTCTCTGATTGAGAAGGTAAGCTCTTACTGCGGCGTGGAGGACAGTGCCGTTTACATTTTCAGCTCCGAAAAGTACGTTCGAGAGCTCCATGGAACCGACTTCTGCGCCGGCCATATTTACAACTTTAATAGTAGGCATTATTTATTTCCTCCTTCCGATTATGCTTTGATCGAATCGCGAATGAATACGATACCGTCCTTCGCACCGGGAATAGCACCCTTAACTGCGATGAGGTTCTTTTCGCTGTCGATCTTTACAACTTTAAGATTCTGAACAGTTACCTGCTCGTTACCGTACTGACCTGCCATCTTCTTGTTCTTGAAGATTCTCGCAGGGTCGATAACACCCATAGATCCGGACTGGCGGTGTACAGGGCCAATACCGTGGGTTGCGCCGAGCAAGTGAAGATTCCATCTCTTGATCGCGCCGGTGTAACCGCGACCCTTTGTCATACCTGTTACGTCGACCTTGTCGCCTGCGGCGAAGGTATCGGCTGTAATGACGTCGCCAACGTTTACTGCAGAGCAGTCGTCAAGACGGAATTCCTTGAGATGTCTCTTGAAAGAAACACCTGCTTTTTCAAAATGGCCTTTTTCAGCCTTCGTGATGTGCTTTTCCTTAGCTTCTACAAAACCGAGCTGGATTGCATCGTAGCCGTCCTTTTCAGCGGTCTTCTTCTGTACTACTGCACAGGGGCCTGCCTGAATAACGGTTACAGGGATCACGTTACCCTTTTCGTCGAAAATCTGAGTCATACCGATCTTCTTACCGATAATACCCTTTTTCATTTTCTTTTTCCTCCTGTAAATTATTGGTTGATACGGCTCTTGTCCGCTCAACATGACTTACAAAGTTACCGACACGGCGTTTTCTTCACCGCCGGCTGTTGTCTTTGTTTTGCAAGTTGCCTTGCTTTGCTTGATAAGACAAATAATTTTGTTTTTTGAGATTAAAGCTTAACCTCGATTTCCACGCCTGCAGGGAGTTCAACGTTCATCAGTGCGTCAATCGTCTTCTGATTGGGCTTGATGATATCGATGAGTCTCTTGTGAGTGCGCATCTCAAACTGCTCACGGCTGTCCTTGTACTTGTGAACCGCGCGAAGGATCGTAACGATCTCTCTCTCGGTGGGAAGCGGAATAGGACCGGAAACCTCGGAGCCGTTTGCCTTAGCAACTGTTACGATCTTCTCCGCAGCGGTATCGATGAGGGTGTGATCGTAGCTCTTAAGACGAACTCTGATTTTTTCATTAACTGCCATTGTTAGGTGCCTCCTTTCAGATATTGGCGTTCGCACACGCATATATAATAGAATGAAGCGAATCGCCTTTAAATGTTGGGACGCTTTCTTCGTACACCGTGCCGTGTGTTTCTTTCTCTCTCCATTAAAACACGGACTTTGCCTGCATCAGCATCTGACAGACAAACTCCGACCTAAAGGAAAGGGACCAAACACAAAGCACCACTATGCCGCATGTTGCTCAGTGTGTGTATGAAAGACTACGTCGCCCGTTCATACGGACATACTCCACGAAAATTACCTCTTAAAGGCGTCCCTTTAAGAGCAACCTCTCGTTTCATCGCATATCAAGCTCCAATATTATATACTATTTTTTACCGATTGTCAATAGGGGGTAAAATATTTATTTCTTTTCGGTTATAAAAAATTACAGAATTTTTCAAGCTGATTTTGTGCAATATTCACAAATCGGCGTATTTTTGCCGTAAAAACAGCCATTTTCCAAGAAACGCGTGGAGCAGTGCGCGAAAATATTTATAAAAAATCAAAAATATCCTCTATTGTCTATTTTCCGTTAACATTTTAGTTATATAATAAGGTTAGAAACACAAAAATATCATTAATATTTATATATACGGAGCTCACAATGAACGAACCCAATCCAAAATACGAAAGCAAGTTAAAGATATATCGGTACAGCACTCTGATCTATGTAATATTGGCAGTGGTCGCCACAGCCGCCGCGTTTATCGCAGGAGCAAAGGAAGAAAGCAGGTATTTGTCGGATACCATATTCACCTATCTGTTCTATGGCTTTATAGCTCTGTCGAGCATTTTTGCCATTTCGGCGATCTTCGGCTTCAAGGGTCACGGCATAAGCCACGGCGAGCGCGGTGAGAGTAGCAGAGCACCCATTCTGTCTTCCCTGCTCGGCGCGGGAGCGATCTGCCTGATCATTACACGCATCGCCGAGATCGTCAAAAAAGCCGGCGGCAGCACGGCCACCGTGTTCGACGTATTGATAATCCTCACGGCGGTTTTCGTCGTAATCTATTCTCTCTCCGAGCTGATCCCCATAGGCGAATCCTTAACCTTGATCTCTGGGTATTTTCAGATCATTCTATGTATCCTGATAATATCCGAATTTTATCTCGATCACTCGGTTGAAATGAATGCCCCGATCAAGCTCCTCGCTCAATTTGCGCTGGCATCGGTAATTCTGGGCACTCTCTCCGATCTGCGAATCCTTATCGGCAGATCCCACGCAGGGCTCTACCTGTTCACCAAGATCTGCGCGATCCTTATTCCTATCGTTTCTACCGTAGCCTCCATTATCGAGATCCTGACCGCCCCCGAAGAATACACAGTCATATACCTTGTCGCTTCACTGTTTACTCTGTCTTACGCTATCCCCTCATTAGTCAAGCTTATGAAAGCAAGGGTCGTCAAGACGGAAAACAACGAGCCCGATCCCGAAAGCGACAGACCTTCCGTTGGAGAGGCAATAGATAAGATCATCACCGAGACCGTCTCCGACGACAACGACACAAACGACGACGAATAACCGTATATATAATATAAATGAAAGGAACCGATCAAAAATATGAAGACCGCATCGGGAAATTCCGCTAATACAAGAATACAGTGGCTCCACAAAAAGATAGCCAACAACTACTATCCCAACGCAATGAGACTTGCCGAGAGATTCAACATATCCCACCGCCAGGCACAGCGCGACGTCGACTACCTCAAGAAGAAGCTGGGCGCGCCTATGGAATACAGTCTTGAGCATAAGGGTTATTACTACACCGAGCAGTATTCCCTGCCCTTAGTCCTCTCCAGTGACAACGACGATTCTCTCAACGAGCTTGCCGACAGTGTGTCCGGCGCATCCATGCAGGCGGAAAACACCTTTGTGCAGATGCAGATACCATATACCGCCACCGTGGAGATCCCCGACAAGCTCTCAGTGCTGTCTCTCAAGAATTTTATCATCTCCAAGGAGCCTCGCAACAAGTATGTCTGCGAATTCCACAACGTTGAGCAGTTTTTGAGCGTCCTTATCACTCTGCGCTCGGATTTTAAGATCGTCGAGCCTATGTGGATCAGAGAAAGACTTGTCAAGCTGGCGGAGAATATTATTAAGAATAATAAATTTTAATTGATTCAGAAAAAGCCGCTTTGCGGCTTTTTCTGTTTGATAAATTGCAATTTATCGCGATGTTGTTCTTCGAAAAGGGGCATCCTCACCCACCACTTCGTGGTCCCCCCTCCCCTGCCTTGGGGAGGGCTTAGATTTAACTGAGACTCATACTCAACTGTAGCCTTGAAACCTTTATCACGGCTACAAAATCGCTTCACTTTCCGCCTTGCGTTAGCCCTCCCCAAGGCAGGGGAGGGGGGACCGCGAAGCGGTGGGTGAGGATGCCCTATTTAGTTTTACAACAGACCGATAAATCAAAATTTGAAAACAAAAACCGTTTTAAAAAAACTTAATTTTTTCAAACTTTTTTTCAAAAACCTATTGACAAACCGTTTTGTTTATGATATAATGCCGTAGTGAGCTGAAAAAGCTCTTATCCAAAGACAGCAGGTTCCCGTAAAAGCGCAAGCCACCCTGCCGAGGAAGAATCAAAACGATATAATACTGCCACTATGGCATTTTACATCTTTCTTCTCGGTATGCGTGTCACGCTTCGGGAAGAAAGTTTTTTTATTTAATCACGGGAGGTTAAAAACAATGCCTAGTAATGCAATACTCGAACAGAAAAAACAGGTAGTTGCAGACCTCGCAGAGCAGATCAAGGCAAGTGCCGCAGGTGTAGTTGTTAACTATCAGGGTATCACCGTTGATAGTGACACTGCTCTTCGTAAGGCTCTTCGTGAAGCAGGTGTTAAGTACGTAGTTATGAAGAACACCCTCACCGGCAGAGCTTGCGACGAGTGCGGTTACGGCGATATGAAGCAGTACCTCAACGGTATGACCGCTATCGCTATCTCCAGCCCCGAAGATCCCATCGCTCCTGCAAAGATCCTCAAGGAATACGCTGAAAAGATCGAGTCCTTCAAGATCCTCGCAGGCTACTGTGATGGCCAGGTAATCGACGCAGCAGGCGTTAACAGCCTCGCAGAGATTCCTTCCAAGGAAATTCTCCTTGCGAAGTTCCTCGGCTCTATCAAGTCTCCTATCTACAACTTCGCTTACGCTATCCAGGCCGTCGTCGACAAGAAGAACGAGGGCGAGGAAGCACCCGCAGCAGAAGCAGCTCCCGCAGAGGAAGCACCCGCTGCAGAATAATCGGTCACGTACCAAACACAAACAAAAAGAATTTATATTTCCATATTCAGGAGGTAATTTAAAATGGCATCCGAAAAGATCACAAATATTGTTGAAGAAATTAAGACACTTACAATTCTCGAGCTCGCTGACCTCGTAAAGGCAGTTGAGGAAGAGTTCGGTGTATCCGCAGCAGCTCCCGTAGGCGTAGTTGCAGTAGCAGGTGGCGCAGCAGCTCCCGCAGCTGAGGAAAAGACCGAGTTCGACGTAATCCTTACCGGATTCGGCGACAAGAAGCTCAACGTTATCAAGGCTATCCGCGAGATCACCGGTCTCGGCCTTAAGGAAGCTAAGGACATGGTTGAGGGTTGCCCCAAGGCTGTTAAGGAAGGCGTATCCAAGGAAGACGCTGACAAGCTCAAGGCTGACCTCGAGGCTGCCGGCGCAACCGTTGAGATCAAGTAATTTAAATCTCGATCTTACCTATTCAACTTATAATTATTTAGCTGTTAATTTTGGATAACAGAAATACCCGTGTGGCAGAGCCACACGGGTATTTTCTGTTTCGGGATAATAAATTGCAATTTATCTGTGTGTTTATTTTTTGTTCATTTCTTGCCCGCGTCGGCAAGAAACGAACCAAAGAATCGCCGCTTAAGAGGACGAGGGTTTCGATTTCAAAAAAGCGACTCGTCGCTTTTTTGAAATCTTCAACATCCTCTCCCTCTTAAGAATCCCCCTCACCTGTCGGCAAAGCCGACTTTTTCTAGACATTTTCTTACTTCAACTTAGTTGAATTTTGCTTTAAAATAAACGCTTTGGCTGGGTTTAACACCCTTAGGGAGGAAAACGATCGTGAGGGATTTTTTTAACTGAGCATAAATTTAGGTTAATTTGCTAACAAATTAACCTAAATTGGCGAAGTGAAAAATCCTGCGCCACCCTTAGAGAACCCCCTTTTTCAGGAAAGTTTCTTTGCTTACTTTCTTTTCAAAGAAAGTAAGCCGCCGGAGGCACGCATCCCCCGCGTCCCCGATAAATCAAAATTTGAACTCCCCGCCTCTTTGACGGGGAGTTCATTTATCATTATACAATCGTCAGGTTCTCAACGTCGTCAAAGACAAAATCCTCGCGTCCGTCCTCTTTGTAGCTCTCGACGGTGACGTTATCAAGTGTCAGACCGTTGATATGACGGAAGAAAATTCCCTTCGCAGGCAGAGGTCTGCCGTAGATGTGAACCTCGGGATATCCGTTGGCATTGTCCGGTACCTCCCGTCTCCACTCAAATACGTTGCCCTCAACAACGAATTTCACGTTCTTCAGCACTATGTTCTCAAGAGGAATGCCGGGGAGACCGCAGACGTTTGAGGTCAGCTGAGGGCCGTAAACGTGATCAGAGGTAAAGTCCCAAGGATACTGCAACGTGTCACCCTCGTGATGCGTTCTCATATTCCAAGCAATCGCCTCCCAAGGCTCATAGGGTCCCTCGGCAACGATATTTTCAAGGGTAATATTCCTGATCCTGCCTATTTCCCTGCCCTCGGGGCCTCTCATACGAAGTCCAAGATGGATAAAGAGGGGCGCGCCCGCGTTGCGGATGTACATATTTTTGAGAGTGAGACCGTCGATGATGGCACCGTCAACACTCTCGATAGCGATCGCGGTAATTCTCGTCTCACGGATATCGATATTATCAATAGTGAAATTGTAGAATCCACCGTTAGACTCGGTACCGAATTTAACCGCCGAGCAACGGCTCTTAACGCGGCAATTCTCAACGGTAATATTGTCGCAAACCCCAAGGCGGTTGAGAGTATAGCTGGATTTGAAAACGATTCCGTCGTCACCGCTCTCGATATCGCAATCGTGGATATAGACGTTCTTGCAGTTGTCGGGAGAAATGCCGTCTATGTAAACGCGCATTTTGATATTATATATCTCAACGTCCTCACAGCCCGCAAAATAGATAGCCAAATCGGTGGTGTTGTTGATTTCGAGATCGTATATTTTAATATTATTACATTCACGGAGCGCAATGGTCTTAGGGCCTCTGCCGACGATTTCACGGACGTTGTCCTCGTCCCAAACGCTTCTCATATCGATCTCACCGCCGCCCATAAAGGTCAGATTGTCGCAATTTTTAGCGACGAACATAGAGTGGTCGAAGTAAGAATGGCTGGCATCCTGATAGAGAGGATAATCGATTTTCTCCTGAGGCGCATAATCGTAAAAACTGGGTGCGCCAAGGATTTTTGCGGACTTGTCGATGCAAATCGTGATATTCCCCTTCAAAAACACGGTAGAAAGCACGAAATCACCGCCCTCAAAAAGAAGAGTACCGCCTCCCTGCGCGGCGCACTCGTCGATCGCCTTCTGAACGGCCTCGGTGTTAATGGTAACACCGTCGGCGATAGCGCCAAAGTCTTTTACGTTAAAGATATTCTTGCTCATAGTAAATCTCCTAAAGAAGTGATGTTTAATGATAAATTGCAATTTATCGGGGACGCGGGGGGATGCGTTTGCAACCTTTTTCGAGAAAAAGGTTGCGCCAAAAAGCTTCCCCCAAAAAAGGTTAATATTGCACCAATACCGTCCTTTAAAACCATATTGATTTGAATCAAAGTTCATCTTCTATCGGGTTTCAGGTGTATAGGAAACTCTTTTGATTAAAGAGTTTTCAACTAAACTTGCAACACGATAGCAGAAAGGCTTAGATTAAAATCCTCACGGTTTTATGAAACGAAATGGCTACATTTTAATCCTTTTTGCGGGGAAGTTTTTGAAGAGCTCGAGAAACTTTTTTCAAAAAGTTTCTCGAACGCGTCCTCCCCCGCGTCCCCGACAAATCAAAACTTGAAATCTCATTTTCAAAAGTGACAGAGATACCCTTTTATTGATACCTCTGCCACGATAATTTCAATTAAAACTCGATCTTCTTCTCGATAAAGCTCTTGAGCTCTGCGATCGGGATTCTGACCTGCTCCATAGTATCTCTGTCACGAACGGTTACGCAGCCGTCGCCTGCCTTCTCGGCATCTCCAACGGTGTCGAAGTCAACAGTGATGCAAAGAGGAGTACCGATCTCGTCCTGACGGCGATATCTCTTACCGATAGAGCCTGCCTCGTCAAAGTCAACCACGAAATACTTGGAAAGCTCTGCGTAGATCTCGCCCGCAGCGTCGGAAAGCTTCTTGGAAAGAGGCAGAATAGCCGCCTTAACGGGAGCGATCGCGGGATGGAAGTGAAGAACTGTTCTCACGTCGTTCTTCGCCTCGTCGATAACCTCCTCGTCGTAAGCGTCGCAAAGAACAGAAAGAACTGTTCTCTCAACACCGAGAGAGGGCTCAACAACGTAAGGAATGTATCTCTCGTTGGTCTCGGGATCGAAGTAGGTAAGATCCTTCTTGGACTCGTTCTGATGCTGGGTCAGGTCGTAGTCGGTTCTGTCGGCAACGCCCCAGAGCTCGCCCCAACCGAAGGGGAAAAGGAACTCGAAGTCGGTAGTTGCCTTGGAGTAGAAGCAAAGCTCCTCGGGATCGTGGTCACGGAGACGGATGTTCTCGTCACGAAGACCGATAGAGAGCAGCCAGTTGTGGCAGAATTCTCTCCAGTAAGCGAACCACTCAAGGTCGGTGCCGGGCTTGCAGAAGAACTCAAGCTCCATCTGCTCAAACTCGCGGACGCGGAAGATAAAGTTACCGGGAGTGATCTCGTTACGGAAGGACTTACCGATCTGAGCGATACCGAAGGGCATCTTCTTTCTGGTAGTTCTCTGCACGTTTACGAAGTTGGTAAAGATACCCTGAGCGGTCTCGGGACGGAGATAAACGGTGTTCTTTGCGTCCTCGGTAACGCCCTGGAAGGTCTTGAACATAAGGTTAAACTGACGGATATCGGTGAAGTTGTGCTTGCCGCAGGAAGGACAAGGAATATTATGCTCCTCAACGAATTCCTTCATTTCAGCGTGAGTGAAAGCGTCGATGGGCTTAGGAAGCTCAAAGCCGGTCTCTGCGCACCAGTCCTCGATGATCTTGTCGGCTCTGAAACGCTCCTTGCACTCCTTACAGTCCATAAGGGGATCGGAGAAGCCCGCAAGGTGACCCGAAGCAACCCAGGTCTGGGGGTTCATAAGAATAGCCGCGTCGAGACCGACGTTGTACTTGTTCTCCTGAACGAACTTCTTCCACCAAGCCTTCTTGATGTTATTTTTAAGCTCTACGCCGAGAGGGCCGTAGTCCCAAGTGTTAGCGAGACCGCCGTAGATCTCGGAACCGGGGAAAATAAAGCCTCTGCCCTTGCAAAGAGCAACGATTTTGTCCATTGTTTTTTCAGTGTTTTTCATTTTGACCTCCAAAAATACGGATAATTTCGTATTTTTATAAATATTATAATACAATTATAAATTTTATCATAAAATACCATGTTTGTCAAGTGTTTTTAGATAATAACCGCATCAAATTCTTTCCGCCGCATTCGATTTGCCCTATCAATGGCAAATCTGCATTTAACTGTTCGGCAGATGTTCAAATTTTGATTTGTAGAACTGTTGTAAATCTGAACGGTGCATCCTCATCCACCACTTCGTGGTCCCCCTTCCCCTGCCTTGGGGAAGGCTTACGCAAAGCGGAAAATGAAGCAATTTTGTAGCCGTGATAAGGGTTTTAAAGCTACAGTTGAGGATGCGCCG
>JAZKYL010000062.1:0-81797 GCA_045612105.1 Eubacteriales bacterium | reverse complement strand
TTTTGTTTTTTGTATATCCCGTTTCTTTTGCTTTCCCGCTTGCGGTAGAACAGCTTTTTCGACAGTCTGAGATCCGCCGATTTTCGGCGGATCTTTTGGTTTCAAATTTTGATTTGACGAACAGTTTTGATTTGAAAATGTAGCCGTTTTGTCGGTTCAAATCGTTTGTTCGCGGGGGAGCAAGTCCCTATCCGGCTGTGCGTTACAGATATTTGTCTAAATCGAATTGTGCCAGACGAATGTGCTTTCTTTCAACGGTGTAAGACATTGCAAGCTCATTTTCGTCAAAGTACTGTATAAAGGGATAGAAGCAACTTGTGTGCATCTTTGCTTGCAGAACAATTTCACTCAGCGTAATATCATCGGTATTGATTTTTACTATTCCGATATGCTCACGATCGATGGGGGCGTGGAACAGATACAATTCGCCCTTGTAAAGGATCATATCGCCTCTGGATTGACAATCCTCTATCTCAATAGGTGTTTCCCAGGTTTTGCTGTCAATATCGTATACGGTCAAAAAGCCGTACTTATTTGCATCCTGCTGTCGCACAAAATAATAAACCTTGTTGTCCAGCACGTAGGTTGCGTTTTCCCATCTGGAATCGTTTGTGAAATCGGGTTGAGATACGTATTCCCAGGTTATAAGGTCACAGCTTTTGATAATGCAGGTGAAGTCTCCGCTATATAGTCCTGAATAGCAATAATTTTTCCCGTTTTCGATTCGGTAAGATTGCTTTTGCATAATGCCGATGTCGGAATACATTCTTTTGCAGGGGATATTGTTTGCGGCGAGTGCGCTTTTAATGCCGCTAACGGAAAGATCGTTTACAACGTCTCCAACCTTGAATTTGTTTACCCCGATCTCTCCCATGGTCTTGCTTGAGATGGTGAAGGGACAATAAAAACGATAATAGTTTGTGTCTGTAGTGCGCGCGGTCCAAAGAATGAAAAGCGTGTCCTCGTCCTTTTGCATAAAAATGCTGTCGTAAACCATATCAATGGTTTTGTCACCCACCTTGTCGCCGGTGGTCTGGAGATCGATAAATACCTTGTTGTCAATATCATTTATATCGGCGTAAACGAATCTTGCGGTTTGGTTTTTTGGGTCCTCGGAGGGTTCTTTGGTGTTTGCGTAATAGGTCATATAGACCGTGTCTCCGATAACCTTGAAGGTTGATACGTGAGCCATTTTATCGCCCTCTTTTTCGAAATCCGAAACGAAGCGATCGGTTATTTCCTGGGCGAAGGTGTTACCTTTTTCGATGATGCTCTCATCAACGTCCGCGCTTATTCTTTTTGCAACGGTCGAGATGGGCGCGCCTGCCGAAATCAACAGCTCCTTTTCGGTTTTGCAGTCAGCGGAAAAAATACTTTTGTTCATTTTTCGTTCCTCCGTTTTATAAAAAATTTAATAAAAAATATTATGATCGACAGTATTGAAATAGCCTCGTTTATTATTCCTATGTAAGAGCCGATATAAATGTCATATATCATAAACGATGCGCAAACGGGAATGGATAAAAGCTTTGTCAGCAGAGGGTTATCTATCCAAAGTACAACGGTAACAAGCGCGGATGCCGCAATGGGAAGGATGTTTATTGGCGACGAGAAGGTTCTGATTCCGAGGCAAAAATTTATGAGTATAAATATTATTGGCCACAAAAAGAAATTGGCCCACTTGTGCTTTTTGCGGTTAACAAAAACCAATTCTCTGAATATACCCACCAGGTTGGGAATTGCCCCTGCCGTGCCGCCGATACATAAATAATGTATCACCCAGCATACGTCTGCGGATAGCTTTGACAAGAGTATTCCTTTGCGGGTCTTCTGTTGATATATGGAGAACAGAGCGACCATGGCTCCTACGCCGAAAATTAACGAAACAATTTCCATGTTTTATATGAATTCCTTCTTGAAAAAAATCAAAATATGTGTTATCATTATTATATTGGAGCGAAAAAATAAAATCAATAGCTTATATTGGATAAAATTAACACTATATTGGTAAAGGAGAAGGGTATGCTCGGAATAAGACACGAGGAATACCGTCATTTTATTGATGGACTTCCGTTTTTATTGCACATTAATATAAATAGGGACAACGTCAATTACAGCAAGGAGAGCAATTGGCATGAAAACCTGGAGATACAGCTGTGTGATGAGGGGCGCGGTTACGTTTTGCTCAATGCGGAGAGATATGAAATAGAAAAGAACGATATAGTCGTTGCAAATTCCGACGTGATACACTATACGGGTGCGGAAACGGAAATGACGTATAGTTGTCTGATTATCAGTACCGAATTTTGCAGGAATATCGGATTCTTGCCACGGGCCGTGTTTTTTGAGCCGGTAATAAAGAGTGAGGTTTTAAAAAAATTATTTGTTGAACTGAAAAAGCTTTATGCCGACAGCTCGGCTCCCTATCGAACGGCTAAAATGAACAAGCTGGTTATTGAGCTTTTAATCGAGCTTGCCGAGCACCACGGCACCGCCACCCCTGTGTGTGAGATCGATACTGCGAAAAGCAAAATAATAAAATTGGTGATTTTATACACTCGCCAAAATTACAGCCGCAAAATCACCTTGGACGAGATTGCAGGTGCCGCACTTTACGATAAATATGCCCTGTGCAGAGAGTTCAAAAAATATACGGGGCAGACCATAACGGAATATCTGAACTATTATCGGTGTGTAAAGGCAAAGGAGCTTTTGGAGGAAGGATATTCTGTTACCGAGACAGCGGATCTTTGTGGATTTGGCAATCTGTCATACTTCGGGAAAACATTTAAAAGGCATATCGGTTATTCTCCCTCGAAGGGTGCAAAATTGCGCACACAAGTATGACTATAAAGAAAAACGGAGAATTGAAAATCTCCGTTTTTCTTTAGTTCAATGAAAGTTTAATTGCGGCGATGTCGCAATTAAATTTTTATTATTTTATAAGCCTTTTCGCAAAAGTCTACTAATTTGGTAAAAATTTTTGAAAAATTTTTCGAAAACCTATTGACAAGTCGATTTTTGTGTGTTATAATCAATGTGTACCAAGGAGGTAGACATTCGAAAAAGGAGGCATAACAATATGAGAGTAACTCAAGAAGCAGACTATGCCATCCGGATGTGTCTGATCCTGGACAGTATCGGAGAGAAGACCGGCGCAGCGGCACTCGCAGACCTCGCCTGCATCACTCCAAAGATCGCGCTCAAGGTGCTCAGAAAGCTGAACACGGCGGGATACGTCAAGTCCTATAAGGGCGTTCAAGGTGGCTATGAGCTGACGAGACCGGGGGATGAAATTAAGGTGCTTGAGATAATCGAGCTTATCGACGGTCCCGTGAGAATTTCCAAGTGCCTCGAATGCGACCACGAATGCTCAAGGAACCCCTGCAAGTTGGAGTGCAAAATGCATATAGCTTTCGGCGCTATCAACCAAAGCTTACTTGACAATCTCGGCAAGATAACGGTCAGAATGCTTCACGATCAAAGCGTGAGTCATGCCGATATCGCCGATATTATAAATCAAAAATAAAAATTATATTTACATTTAAAGGAGAATTTGATTATGAAAAAGTTTGTATGTTCCGTATGTGGTTACGTTCACGAGGGTGAGTCCGCTCCCGAAAGATGCCCCCAGTGCAAAGTTCCTGCTGAAAAATTTAATGAAGTAAAAGAGTCCGAGAGAATGTGGGCTGCTGAGCACGTTGTAGGCGTAGCTGCAGGCGCTCCCGAGGAGATCATCGAGGGTCTTCGCGCAAACTTCATGGGCGAGTGCACCGAGGTTGGTATGTACCTCGCTATGGCAAGAGTTGCTCACAGAGAGGGCTATCCCGAGATCGGTCTCTACTGGGAAAAGGCAGCTTACGAGGAAGCAGAGCACGCTGCAAAGTTCGCAGAGCTCCTCGGTGAGGTCGTAACCGACTCCACCAAGAAGAACCTCGAGATGAGAGTTGAAGCAGAGAACGGCGCAACCGCAGGTAAGTTCGAGCTTGCTAAGATGGCTAAGCAGCTGAATCTCGACGCTATCCATGATACCGTTCACGAAATGGCTCGCGACGAAGCAAGACACGGCAAGGCATTTGAAGGTCTTCTTGAGAGATATTTCGGTTAATTCTGAAAGCCTTACAACTAAAGACTTTCACGAGAGCAGAGCTTCGGTTCTGCTCTCTTTTTTATAGCCTCACCCCCAAGCCTTAAACGCGCTTCTTCCCAATAATTTCGTGGAATTTTATTGGAACTTTTGAGGGCTCAAAAATCGAGTTTTGGAAGTCTGATTGGAACTGTTTTAATTATAGCGAAAATATATGCTTTTGCGAATGCTAAAAGGAAATTGTTTGCGGAAAGGTTGCAACTGTTGATTGTGTTGAATGTTATTGATATATTTGATGTAAGTTGTTTTAATTTTTCTAAGAATACAAAATAGAAATTCCATTAAATCGCAATTTTGTTATATACAAACTGAATGCTATATGTTACAATATTAAAAAGAGGTTATTGTTTTATCAAAAGCAAAACAACCGATCACAAACGAGAGGTGAAGACATGACTTTTTACGAAAGAGCCCGGACGCTCGTTTCTAAAATGACTCTGGAGGAAAAAATGTCCCAGATGAAATATGAGGCTCCCGCAATCGAAAGACTTGGTATTCCGGCATATAACTGGTGGAATGAGTGTCTGCACGGAGTGGGCAGATCGGGTACTGCCACCGTATTCCCTCAGGCAATCGGTATGGCTGCAAGCTTTGACACCGAAACTATGCATAAGGTTGCTATTGCAATTTCCGACGAAGCAAGGGCAAAATATAATGAATATCAAAAAAATGGCTTTACGGGTATTTACCAAGGCTTGACGTTTTGGTCACCAAACATAAATATTTTCCGTGACCCACGATGGGGAAGAGGTCATGAGACCTATGGAGAAGATCCGTATCTTACCGGACGTATGGGAACTGCATTCATAAAGGGCTTGCAAGGTGATGGTAAATACCGCAAGCTTGACGCAACCATTAAACATTACGCCGTGCACAGCGGTCCCGAGGAGCTTCGACACAGCTTCGACGCAATTGTCAATGAAAAGGATCTTCGCGAAACCTATCTTTGGGCATTCAAATATTGCATCGATCACGCAGATCCCTCCGCAGTTATGGGTGCATATAATCGCATAAACGGGGAGCCCTGTTGTGCAAGCGAAACGCTTCTTCGTGACATTTTGTACGGAGAATGGGGATTTAAGGGGTACGTTGTGTCCGATTGCGGTGCTATACGTGATATTCACGAATATCACAAGCTTACAAACGATGCCGCCGAAAGCTCGGCATGGGCGGTTAATTGCGGTTGCCAAATGAACTGCGGAAAGGCTTACGAATGGCTGAAAATTGCCTATGAAAGAGGTTTGGTGACTGCAGAGACCATTACCGCGGCAGTAGAAAAGCTCTTTGAAGCACGTTTTCGTCTCGGTATGTTCGATGACGATTGCGAATATGACCTGATCCCCTATGATGTGATCGATTGCGAGGCGCACCGCAATCTCAACCGCAAAATGGCGCAAAAGAGCATCGTTCTTTTGAAAAATGACGGAATTCTTCCTTTGAAGAAGGATGTTAAAACCATTGCCGTGATCGGCCCCAATGCTGATGAAAGAAATGTTTTGTTGGGCAATTATAACGGTTATCCTTCCAGATACTCCACGCTTCTCAAGGGCATTCAGGATCATTTCGATGGCCGTGTGCTCTATGCTAAGGGTTGTCATATTACCAAGATTGCCACAGGCGGTGATGAAAGATTGGAGCCTGATGCGATTGTTGCGGCAAAGCATGCTGATGTGGTGGTTATGTGTATGGGAATTCACCCCGGAATCGAGGGTGAGCAGGGTGATGCATACAACGGCACCCGTGCGGGGGATAAGGTCGACATTGAGCTTCCTGCATCTCAGCGAGAGCTGATAGATCAAATCGCCGCCCTCAAAAAGCCTACGGTATTCATCAATGTAAGCGGAAGTTGCATGAATCTTGAATTTGAGGACAAGCACTTCAACGCAGTTCTTCAGTGCTTCTATCCCGGGGCGGAAGGCGGAAACGCTCTTGCAGACATTATTTTTGGAAAGGTGTCTCCCAGCGCGAGACTTCCCGTAAGCTTTTACCGATCCTGCGATGATCTGCCGAATTTCGAGGACTACAGCATGGAAAATCGCACCTACAAATTTTTCAAGGGTCGATGTGTGTACGATTTCGGTCACGGCTTGACATATTCCAAGATCGAGGAAACATACATTGACGAAAATATCGTTGAGCTTTCTAACAAGGGAGATTTTGATACCGATTATTCGGTTTTAAAATTTGAATATATTCCTTATAAATGTCTAACAGCATTTCGATGTGTTCATATCCGCGCGGGCGAAACATTAACCGTGGATATGAGAGATTAAAGAAAATCACTCATAAGAAAAGAGAATTTTTATGTTATTGACAGATAAAAGCTTGCTGAAAATGTTCGGAATAGAAAGAAGGCTTTGGCAGGGTATTCCGTCTATTGAAGTAACCAAAGGCGGCAGAATTTTTCTCACCTATTATTCCGGCGGTACCAAGGAGGAATTAGGGAATTATTGTATCCTTTCTGCGAGCGATGACGGAGAGCATTTTGATGATATAGCTATAACGTACAGGGAAGGCTTCAGATGCTACGACCCCTGCCTTTGGATAGATCCTCTTGGAAGGCTTTGGTTTACTTGGGGAATAGCTCCCGATCATGCGGTCTTAGCATCGATATGCGACGACCCCGATGCGGAAGAGCTTACTTGGAGCGAACCTCGTCTTATAGGTCGCGAGGTTATGATGAACAAGCCCACCGTTCTTTCCTCGGGAGAGTGGCTTTTCCCGATAGCCGTGTGGGATCTTATAGCGAATGCGGGAGGAGCAAACGGAGTCACCGATCCCTCAGGCAAGCAATCGACCCTCACCGAGCGATTGGCATTTGCTTATAAGAGCATTGATCGTGGCAAAAGCTTTGAACGCTTAGGAGGTAGCAGTGTGCCTCAAAGATCATTTGATGAGCATATGATCCTTGAGCTTAACGACGGCAGGCTTGCTATGTACGTCCGCACCAAATACGGTATAGGTGTTTCTTATTCCTATGATCGCGGTAGAACCTGGACAAAGGGGGAAAACAGCGGTCTTGGCGGTCCGTGCTCGCGTTTCTTTATATGCAGACTTAAATCAGGCAGGATTTTACTTATAAATCATTTCAATTACGTAGGCAGAAACAATCTGACGGCGATGCTTTCCGAGGATGACGGCAAAACCTGGTCTTATAAGCTTTTGCTTGATGAAAGAGCCAACGTATCCTATCCCGATGCAAAGGAAGCCAATGATGGGTATATCTATATCACCTACGACCGTGAAAGAGGAGCCTTCCTTGACTCGTTGGAAAAGGCATATGCCTCCGCGCGTGAGATCCTTATAGCAAAAATAACAGAGGAAGATATAATTGCCGGAAAAATACTGTCACCCAAAGGTCGGCTGAAGCATGTCGTTATGAAGCTGGGCAAATATGCTTTTGAGGATACGAATCCCTATAGGGAGATCGAAAAGTATTCCGATACAGAGCTTCAGAAGCTATTGATTGAAAAGGATTTTGATGAAATTCTTTGCATACTGTTTGATAAATATAATATTAACTGCTGTAATATGCACAAGATCGATCGTGAAAGGCTGGACGGGTTGATAAACGGGGTTATCGACGGTAAGCTGGATAAAGACGTGGCGGTTCTTGAAATAATAAGAACTATACGCTCAGCTAAGGCTGAATCGCATTCCATAGCACCGATCGTTGAAAGGGCAAAGGCGCTGATTGAAGTTAACCTTTCGGACGACGTTTCTATGGCGGAGATAGCAGATAAGATGAATATCAGTGTTCATTATCTTTGCCATGTATTTAAAAGCACTACCGGTATTACCCCAACTGATTATAAGCATTCCATCAAGATATCCAATGCTAAAGGATTGCTCGTCAGCAGTGAGATGAAGATCTCCGATATCGCGCTTGAATGCGGGTTTGGAAGCGCAAGCTATTTTTCAAAGCTGTTTTTTAAAAGCGAGGGAGTAACTCCTGCTGAATACAGAAGATCAAACAAATAATGAAGTGTATGCTGTGAGCGGTGCAGGCTGATAATTACTGCTTTGTACTGTAAACGATTCGCAATGTCCTCATGTGAGATAATTGAATATGTAATAAAGGTGTAGGATTCTCAAATGATCTTGGAATCTTACACCTTTATGTTAACACAAATATTTTTTTATGTAATAGAGAAAAATCAAAAATCTGAAGAGAGTCAGAATTCTTCGACAGTCGCCCTCTCTTCGATCAGGGCGATCATATTATTGACGAGCAGATTCCAGGATTGGAAGCCCTGCCCGTGGATGCCCTCGCCTGTGTCGGGGTGATAGTATTCGTGCATTTCGCCGCACTCTTCTATGTCTCTGCCGAATACGGTTATAAGAGTCTCGGCGAGAGCTTTTGCTTTTTCGGTATAGCCGTAGTTCAAAAGCGCACGGAAGCACATATAGTTTGCGTTTGCCCACATAGGCCCTAACCAGCAGGAGGGGTTTCCTGATGGCCAGTTTGCGTACATTTTTTCAAGCCTCGAGAGAGAACGGATGCCGTATTCGCCCAAAAAAGTGTTTTCGTTGAGCATATTTTCTTCGATCACCCTTGCCGCTCTTTCGGGGGAGGCAATTCCTGCCCAAAGTGCCATAAAGCCTTCCCAGGTATCGATTCTCATTATAAGGCAATCCCAATGACGGGACTTTCCGCTATGTAGAAATCTATTGGGATCAATTGGCTTGAGATTTACGTCGGCAGAAAAGTACATTCCGCATTTTTCATCGTAAAGGTGCTCGTTTATGGCATCCTTAAGCTCTGCTGCTTCGATATCGTAAACGTTTGCCTTCTCCTCGTCGCCAAGCGCTTCCATAATATACGCCATTGCGCGGAGCTCCTTGTACATCAGCACGTTGAGGTAGACAGACGCGCAGCTTCCGTTTGGACGGAAGAACACCGTGGGGTCATTATCAACTCCGATTGCGGTGTCGTCAAGAAAGATATAAAGCCCCGTGGGCGTGTGACGGCTTGTGCGGCGGTACCAATCTACGTAGGCTTCCAGCTTGTACGTTTGATCGGCAAACCAGGAGGTGTCGTTATCGGTCTGCTGCAAAATGAATGCTAAATGCTGAGCGAGACAAGGCTTGTGGGCATTTTTTGATTCCTCGATAAACGGAAGCGGATGGTCGCCGTCGATCATGATAGGCATCTTGCCGTTTTCGTCGGTGTGCTCAAGAAAATTGAGAATGCAGCCTTTTTCGCATTCAAAAAATTCGGCTTCTCCCGTACCGCCGTTGTCTGCAATTATCTGACGGACTGCTACGTCGGTAAGCCAGCTGTCCCAATCCCAGAGCTGATATTTATAGACCGCACCGGGCACGATAAAGGGGTGCTTCAAGCGCTTCATTGGCTTGCGGGTCAGCTTCAGGTAGGAATCCTTGGAGTAGTTTTTTATAAGCTCAATATATTTTTCGATATTTGACATTCTTGATCTCCTTAATCGTTTGTTGATTAAATTATAGTATAAATTCGGGAGAAAATCAAGGCGAAAGGAAGAAAAAGCAAATTTGTTATATGAGAATTAAAAAAGTTTCTTAAAGGTCAAGGCGGTGGATTCTGTATTCGATTTTGAACCCGCAGGCGAGTTGTGTACCGACCGAGAAATAATAGACGGCGTTCCGTGCCTTCTGAAGATGCGTTTTGCAGATAAGAACGGCGACGAATTCTATCTTGTGGATTATTCATCGGCAGGTAAGGATTGGAATACGGAAATCGCCGCATGGTTGAAAACTAAGTAATTAAATTTGTGTTTCTGCGATTCTCAACCTGTTTTAAGCTCACGCTTATACTTGTAATAGCTATTCCTCGAGCATCCGCAGAGCTTAAGGACATCAGGATCTTCGAGGCTGCCGCCGAAGTCCTTGCTGTGCTTCTTAATGATGGCCTTGCAATCAATGGATTTCTTGGTCGTAAGCGTCGTGCCTTTAGAGAGACCTATCTGTGTGCCATTCTTCTTAGCTTCTCTGATACCTTGAGATATACGGCTATGTAGGTCAGTAACTTCTTTTTCACTTTGGTCGAAGGCGGCTTTGATCTGTTCTTCAGCGAGAGCCATCATAAAGTTATTTATGAGCTGGATATTTCCTTTAAAGAAGTCGTCGACTGCCGCATTACCGGTTTCTATATTGATATTGAGAAGATTGTTCTTAGTGGAGTCAAAGACGGAAGTGTTAATGAGTGGTTCGTTGAGAAAGATAAGATTGACGCCGGACTCATAGAGCATCTTATAATCCTTAAAGCCTTCTTCGGCATTACGACTCATACGGGAGACACTGTCAAACACGATAGTGTCTCCTGCTTTTATTTGCCCTATGAGCTTGTTCCAATTAGGGCGATCTTGCTTTGTTCCGGTATAGAATTCTTTGATGATAGTGGCAGTAGGGTAGAGAGCGGTGATGTTGGTTATCTGTCTGCTTAGTTTTTGGTGTGTCGTACTCACACGACAATAAGCGTATGTTGTCATAATGGCCTCCTGTGTAGCATTAGATCTGACTTCAGTTACTTTTGATGCTATAATTATGCCGTGTTTTGAGCCATTTGTAAGCGCTTTTGGGCAAAAATTAGTACTTTGTTTGCAAAGGTTTGTTTTGATACTGGATTAAGCTCATCGTGGGGCATTGATACCAAAATCAAAAGTGTTTTCATTTGCTGTATTATATATTGAAAGGGGAGTGGGCTCATTATATAATAAAATTTCAATGCCCGCTCTAAAAGCAAATGAAAGCAAATTTGGATAATATGTTTAAGAGCGATTTCATGAGGCTTCCGCGTCCGTTTATAAGGAAATTCAATATAAATACAGCGATTATGTTATCGGAGATCTATTCTGAGTACACTTATTGGAAAGAACACAAGGGACTACAGCAGGGCGGTTGGTTCTACAGCACGGTTGAGAATATGTACTATAACACGGGTCTTAGTAGGCATCAGCAATTAGTGGCTTGTAAAGAGCTTGAAGCATACGGCATTATCAAAATCAAATATCATGGGATGCCTAAAAAGAGATATTTCAAGTTTGATCTTGGAGCCATTCAGAAGCTTTATAATGACTTTGAGTTGCATTCTAACACAGCTGATGATACTGAAGATGAAGCTTTTGAAATGTCTTTTTAAGACCAACAAAAGATATACACCTGCGTTCCGGCGTAGGTGTATTAAAATATATAGTTCAATTTTTGAATATCAATGGTTCAAAATTTAGACTATAGTGATTAAATAATCAGACATATTTGGACTGAATATTAAACATAAATAATAATAAAGAATAATAATAAATAATAATATTTTAATCAAAATGCTTCTTACGAAGCTTACTAGTAATTTCTATCAAAATTACTAGTAAAAATCTTAGATCTAAAAGCTGTATAGTGATCCTAAAGAATTTGTCAGTAAATATTTAAAACATATTTGTCAGTTTAAATTTACAGTCTATATGTGGTGGAATTTAAGGCGTTGGTTGGTAGAAATAGAAGTGAGATATGGAGATAAGAGAAGCTATATTATATACAATAAGTAACAGTTGCAAAAGCAAGAGATATAGAAATATAAAGAGATAGAGAGATAGAGAGATAGAGAGATAGAGAGAGTTATACATTAGGTGTAAAACGTAAAAAGTGGCGGAGTAAAAAATTATATAATAAATTATTATTTATATACATTAGTTAACAAGTTCAGATAGCTTCATATTAAGCTTTGCTTTGATCAAATTCTACTTGTTAACTAATGTATTAATTATATAAATAAATATTTATTTTTTACAGCCCGACTTTTTTCAAACAAAAAGACATTGAAAGCCCTCGAGCCCTCAATGTCTTTTTGTTTTGAGTTATATATGAAATTTTAGAAATTAAGAAAACTCTTTCATATGTTCTTCAGTATTAGATACCAATTTATCAATGTCTTCAGACAAGCCCATGACCTCGTTTATGTACTCATAAGCAGCCCTTAAACCTTCTCTGTGGAGTTTTATTGTTGCATCTATAATTGTATCTAGGTCCTGATCCATATACTCACAGAAGAGTTTTTTGACTAGCCCGAGGTCGAGTATATCTGCAAAATAATAGGGGTGCTTAATACAGAAATCCTTCATCAATTTATGATCCGTGTGTTGATCAGGAAAGCTTTCATCTGTCTCATGACAAAGCTCATTCAACTCACACCATAAGTGAAAGAAATTCATCTTACTCATAAAGAACTTATAATTCGCCCAGTAGTGAACGATGATGTTTAAGAATAGCTTGAACTGATGTTTATCAAGCCGCTCTAATGTGTTTCTTAACTGTCTTTTTTGAATCTTTGTTTTGTTATCCATTTCTTAATTCCTCTCATTTCTAAGCCCAACTATATCTTGAGCCTTTTATATTCTTCATTTAATTTAGCGCATAATTACCGCATAATTATTCAAAAAAAGTTGGTGATCTGAAAAGATCACCAACTTAATTTATAAGTAAACACTTTGATATTTTGTCCTATCAAAATGACCTTATTTAAAACATATCATATCCAAAAGCATCTACAGTTGAATAATAATTATTGATGACTTCATCAATAGTAAACTTCTTCTTGAGCAGTAGGGTGGCTGTCAGTAGACTCATATGATCTCTGGAGTAGTTAACCATATTATCTATGAGTTCTTTTCTAAGTTTCGCATTCTCAGGTGGTCTAAATGGATTACTTGTAAATGCTTTTAAAAACTCTTGGAAAGTTTCATTATCAATCATTTGACCGTAGGTGTGATTCAGTTTATAAAAGAAACAAAACAAATCATATAATGATTTATCACTCAATGTCTCAAGTTCTTTAATAAGTGTTTCAGTGGTCTTGTTGACAATCTTTTCAGGAGCTTTTTCAGTAGTCTTTTCTTTAATTTCCATAATTAATTCATCCTTATATCAGTAATTTATTTGAATAACAACAGAGGACAAAATATTGTCATTCTATATAATTTAGCAGATACAAGAAGAGTTAAGTATCATATAGCCTCAATTTTATCCTTGATAATCTCTGCTCCATGTTTGGACATAGCGATATAATACTTTTCAGTAACCTTACTACTGGCATGCCCCATTTGATTACAGAGTAGGTGAGAGGGCATATTCTGTTCAGCCAAGCGAGTGCCGTAGGTGTGGCGGAGATAGTGGTATTTAAACTCTATACCAAGTGTCTGTTTGATCTTTTTGGAATGATATTTCATTGAGTTGACAGTTTGAATCTTGCCGTTATCTAATGAATTGACGAGAAGCAGGGAAGAGATAGACTTTCCAGTTGTGTCTGTTATCATAGTTTGGTTTTGCTTTCGGACCTTGGCATTATGAATATTTGCTTCGTCAATTGCTTCTTTGACTGCGAGCAGATGGGTCTTAAGCTTTGAGTTCATATATAAAGTGCGCTTGGCGTTTCTTGTTTTGAGTGGAGAGAGCATAATAATGCCCTCTTGATACTGCATCTGTTGCTCTATATGAATGCAGTCGTTATCGAAATCAATATTACTCCACATTAGTCCATAGCACTCGTTAATACGTAGACCACAATAACGACCTAACAGATAAGATGTTTCGGCATTGGTACCTTTGAAATATTCATCTAAATCATTTGTTTCTTCAATGCTGAATGACACGATCTCATCATCTTCATCTAGCTTCCTCTTGGGCATATGAATTCTGGTGTTCTTATTAACACAAAGATTATTGTAGGTATCAACATCCAAGTAGTTTCTGGAATATGCTTGTCCGAATATGAGATAGAACATCTTCAGGAATGACTCAACGTAGGAGTAAGCACGGCCTTCCTGATAATAAAGAAAACTCAAATAGTCTACCACCTCGGCGACACTTATATCATCCACGTATCGTTTGCCGAACTTTGTGGATATATGATTCTTCCAAAGGCTGTCTTGCTTTCTGGTAGTGCCGTAAGCCTTTCCACATCGCCCGGTTTCGCAGTACTCCTTGAATACCTCGGCTACGGGCATTCTTTTCTTTGTGGGCTTGGGTGGCTGAAGCAATTCCGCTTGAACTTGAATAATGGCTGCCTCTCTGGCTTTGGTAGCCGCTCTCTCTGTTTTGAATGGATTCCCATTTTCGTCCTTGTTGCGCCTGATGTCTTTCTGCTTACCGTCAAGCATGAAGGCATATCTGAAGCCCCACGTGCCGTTGGGTAGCTGGAACACACCGGTTGACGTTGTTTTCGCCATTTGTTATCCTCCTTGTTCGTGGAAAAATTCTGGATCTTTATCAAAAACGCTCGTTTCGATCATCTTTTGAACTGGACTTTCCAAAACGTTCCAAATTCTTTGCGTATCAAAGCTTATTCAAAGACCTATAACTCGTTAAGTAAACACCAAATTCGCGCGACCTACCGCGACGAAGCAAGACACGGCAAGGCATTCGAGGGACTTCTTCAGAGATACTTCGGTTGATTCTGAAAGCCTTGTAATATAAAGGAAATTCATAGAGGAGCAGATTTCGGTCTGCTCTTCTTTTTTGTCGTCTGAAAAGGGAATTAAGTCCAAAAATTTGGAGTTTTATTGGAAACTTCCACTGCTTTTTGATGTCTGAAAATCTCGCTTTTGGAAAGCATTTTGGAAATTACACAATCGACTCCATAAAAGCGCACGCGGTAAACCAACAGTCGGTTGACGAAAAAGCAAAAGAAGTGTATAATTATTATACAAATTCTTCGTTTGGAGTAATGGTTATGGATATGAACAAAATTGGCAGATTGATCGCGCAGAGAAGGAAAGATATTGGATACACTCAGGATGAATTCGGAGAGATAATTGGTGTTTCAGGAAAAGCCGTGTCAAAATGGGAAAGAGGATTGAGCGCACCTGATGTTTCTTTAATTAACAGGATCTCCGTTGAATTGAAGGTCAGTATCGCACAACTACTTGAAGGAAATATAGCTGATTTTGAGTTGAGTAGTAATTTACTTCATTCAAATGATAATATGTCTCAAATTGACTTTAAATCTCAAGAGAAAATTGAGTTTTCTAACAAAAAAAATTTCGGAATCGTGTCACCTTATCTTTTCGGCAACAATCTTGAGCATACGCGTTCAAGTGTTTGCAACGGTCTTTCTGCCCAGATGCTTAAAAATCGCAAATTTGTTGGCAAGCCGTCGGCTATGGAGGGCGTAGCACAGGGATGGTATGTGATAGGCGAGATGACGTATTGTACATTTTCAGCTCCGTATACACATCATTTCAGTGAGCATTACCATATGAAAAGAATGCTTGAATGTAATTCACAGCAGGTAATTAATTTTTGCGATGGAACGGAAAGCGGAATAGGACAGCACGAGATATTTATTTCGTCTGATGAGACGTATGAGTTTGCTGTCGTTTTAAAATGCGCGACTGATATGGAGCTTCAAGTAAGTCTTTCGGACAGATGGGGAAAAAATATATACGCGAGAGATTCTTTAAAGATCAGTAAAGATGATAACTGGGCAAGATACACTCTTGAATTATCTCCTATACAGAGTGATCCTGACGGGGATATAAGAATTACGTTTTGCACAGAGGGGTGTATTGATATTGGCTGTGTATCCCTTATGAACAAAGCGAATTTCAGAGGAATGCGTCTTGACGTTATTGAGGCTATGAAGGAGATAGGAATAAAGCTGCTTCGTTGGCCCGGAGGAAATTTTGCGGGAGAATATAACTGGTTTGACGGCTTGCTTCCCGTTGATGAGCGAGCGCCGTGTGAATCTTATTTGCATTTGGAGACTCAACCGCACACGCTTGGATATGATTTTCATGAGATCAATACGGATGATTTTATAGCACTTTGTCGTGAGATAGGCGCAGAGCCGTTTATTACCATAAATATAGCTTGGAACACTCCTGAAGAAAATGCTGCTTGGGTCGAATACTGCAACGGGGAAGAAACGACAAGATATGGCAGGATAAGAGCAGAGCGAGGACATAAAGAGCCGTATAATGTATTATTGTGGTCGCTTGGAAACGAGGCGGGCTATGGGCATATGGAAGGAGACAATACTGCCGCCGGATATTCACGTCTTGCAAAGGCAAACGGTGTAAAAATGCTGGAAGTGTCCCCAAATCTAACGTTCTGTTCGTCGGGACCTTATCCTAATAAAGAATGGGTGGATTATTCTGCAAAGCCGCTTGCCGATATAGCAAAATTTGTCTCTTTGCATTTTTATGCAGGCAGATATAAAAACGGTTCTTCGTACTCTTCCGCGGACGAAATCAAAGAATCGTATAATGACTGTGTTGGCGCGGTGGAAAATGCGAGGAGCAAGGTGCTAACTATGCGAGCTCTTCTTGGAGATGAAAAGATCCAAATATCATTTGACGAGTGGAACGTGTGGTACGGTTGGTATCGTCCGTCCTGTGTGATCGACGGCATTTTCACCGGTATGATGATGCATATGTTTATCAAAGAAGCGCAAAGTAGCGGAATAGGAGCTGCGTGTCAGTTTGAAGCTGTCAACGAAAGTGCGATCAAGGTTATGCCTAAAGGTGCTTCGCTTACCGCGACAGGTCAGGCACTTGCGCTTATGAAATCGCACGCGGGAGGCGTACTCCACTATGCCGATGATTGCGTGGTAGCAACGGAAAAAGACGGAATAGTAACAATTACTATCATAAATCCTTCGTACGATACTAATAAACTGCTTTCGTTTGAATGTAATAAAGATATATTATCAAGCAAACTGTATGAAGGAAAGAGCCTTTTGCCGCATCATGTGTTTGATATTAGAGGTCTGTCTGTATCAAAAAATGGTGATCAATGTAAAATTGAAATACCTCCGCATAGCATGGCAATGATACAATATTAAAAGGTTGTATTTTTATGCTGTGATACCGGTACTTTTAGTTCAGTTGGATAAAATCATACAAAGAATGCGGACTAGGCAAGACACGGCAAGGCGTTCGAGGGACTTCTTGAGAGATATTTCGGCTAATATAATCATATTGCAACGCAACGGGGGCTTGCTCCCGTTGTACATGGAGGATCCAAGCGGCATGGGTGGTGCAATTCCATCGTCCCCCACCTAAAAATTTAATAAAAACCGCCATGTTTGGCAATAATGAAAACATCAAATAAAGAAAGGACATTTTACTATGAAATACGTTTGCCCCTGTGGATATGAATACGACCCCGCCCTCGGTGATCCCGATAACGGCATCGCCCCCGGCACCGCTTGGGAGGATGTTCCCGAAGATTTCGTCTGCCCCGTCTGCGGACTTGATAAGGACGCTTTTGAGGAAGCATAATCAAAAAGGATTCCAAAATTAAATACTAAACCACTTAAGGAGCGAGCTTCGGCTCGCTCCTTTTTGCGTTATTTTGGCTTAAAACGGGCTTAAACTGTGGAACTTTTGTGGAAGCTTGGACTATTGGATTGATCGAAATGGAGCAAAAGTGGAAGCCGGGGAAGTGGAAGTTTTGTTGATAGCCTTATTATATCAAAAAAGCCCGTTCTTGCGAACGGGCTTTGAGTGTTGTTTGCGAAAACGTTGCGATATGGAAACCAAAATTTAGCATGAAACAAGAAATTTCCCAATGCATGATGCAAACTATAAATAAAAGAGTCTTGTGAAACTGTTGTCACAAGACTCTTTTTTGAAGAATATGCCATCTGAAGAAATTTATCCGTTTTGATATTTTTTATTTACCAGTTTATATATTCTTGATAGTTTTTTTGCTATGTTTTTCAAAACTTCTCCTTGCTCATCATTGTCAAACTCTTTGCCACAGTTAATAACAATATAGTCTTCTAAGCTTTGAGTGTGTTTTTTGAACTTTTTATAAAATCGCTCATCAGAGAATTTTAAAAATTTCAATTCTTGTCTAAAATGATTTAAAGCGTTTTGCAGACAATCAATATTTGAAAGTTTATTTTCAGGGAATTTGATAACAGAATATGCTTCAGGAAGTTCGGTCGTCATATAGTCTTTTAAAATTTTTTTAGTAAACTCGGCTTGCAAATTAGCATCGTTTAGTTTTTTAGAGCAATAAATTTGCCACCCAGCAACAAAAACGGAGATACATAGGGATATAATAGAAACAATCAAAGCTGCCACATCCATAGCACCAACCTCTTTATTCCAAGTTGTCAATAACAAACTGCTTAAAATTTGGAATGTTAGTCACAAAATCTATTTGTGACTTTATTCCTTCTATTCCGATTTTTTTAATGATTTCGTCAAAAAATCCTTGAACAAAAGAAGAAGCAGCCCTGTCAATTTGATCAGGGAAAATAAAAACTATTTTGTCATTGAGATTAATATTATCTTTAACCTGTGTTTGATATATTCCTTTTCCGTATTTGTTTCCAGCTAATTTTGTAAAATCCTTTGGTAAGCTGAGTTTAATTTCTTGTGCCATCATCATAGCGCTCCTTTTTTAATACTAAATTTAAGTTATAGGCAGTTCCTGGAAAGAATAATCTAGTTTTTTTAATACATTCCGTGTTAGGTATGGCATTAATGTATTCGTTTTCTTCATTAAATCCAACCCAGCCATTTGGGCTGTGTAAATACTGTTTAATAAAGTTTATTATTCTGTTACCTGAAATCATATAACAGTTATATGCGTCAGTCTCTTCTTCCAAGGCCTTAATTAATTGAGTTAACCCTGTTCCACCCGTAGAACATGTTTCTCTACTTGAAATTTTGTTTTGAAAGGATGTTATAATATCAAAATCTTCCTTTGTGTAATTATTGCCCCAAAAATTCTTATGATAAGATTTTGCCAAAAGAACATCTTTATATCTTGGTGTCATTTCAACACTGCCAGTTTCAAGAATAGAAATTTTCTTGGCAATCCCATTGCCCATTAATATGTTTGAAAAATTTATAATTACTATATTTAATCCGCAATATAGATTTTCTTTATTTGGTTCTAAATCTTTAGTGTAATCGTTAGTAATATCAATGTCAATTAAACAATCAGATGAAGAGTGCTCTAGTGCATTATCAACTAGCTCACATATAACATCACTTGCACTGTCTCTACAAATTTCTTGAATATCAAAAGGTTTTAAGAAAGCATCTATGTCTTGTTTTATTAATGTGGTCCATATTCCACTTTGATCTTCGCATGGTATTATTCTTCTATAATGTGACTTAAATATGTCAAATTCAAAATGCTTTACAAATGCCGCTCTTCCTTTTGGTGAGGTTATTCCTTTTAGATAAGAAGTTTTTATACCTTCATTAAAAATAGTGTGTTGGCAAGTGAAATGCAAGTTCAAATTGCATTTTTCTTCTTTCAGTAAATAGTAGCACAAACACTCTAACAAAACATATGATAGTTTATCGGTGAATATTCGATTACCTAAATCGATATCTATGGGTAAAAAAGATAGATTGTGTCGCTTTTTGATTGATGACAAGAAAATGGCAATATTCCTTATCTCGTTTAAATCTATGTTCTCTGAACGTGAGATGTATTCATATCTTTTGTTAATGGTTAATTGGGGTTTGTATTTTTTAGGAGGAGTGATAGAATCTAAAAACAAATAATCTAAAAACATATTTTCCTCCTTGTTTATATACTTATATTCATTATACCACAAAAAAAACAAAAAACAATATTCATATTGAATTTTGTGGAAATAATAACACGGAATTTAAAGGTAAAACAATAAGGAGAATTGTAGTTCAAAGTATACACTCCCACCACAAGAAAGTGTACCGCAAATTTGAGCAGTAAGTTGAACATCAAATTCTCATAAAATTGCGCAACAAACTAGAAAAAGCATTGAGAAAACAAAATCTCAATGCTTTTCTTGTTATTTATCCGTACAAAACACCTCAAATGCTATCCTCATACCCAGCTTAAAGGCATAGGCGAACAGCGCGCGCTCTGCGATGTCTTCAAGTTCTGTCTGGCAGTCATTCAGCTTGTCAAGAACCTCTCGCTGCTCGTCCGTGAGTGACTTCCGAAGATTGTCGTGGTGATCAGCGATATAACCCGAAAGCTCCTTGACCTCGTCAGTGCAGCTCCAACTGTCCTCAGTGCCGCATATGTTGCCGTAAAATAATTCATCTAAAATTGATCTCATACTTCTCCCTCCTCGGTGATTATGAGATTATTTTATCGTAAAAGCCTTCGCTTGCGAATATGAAAAGGGAATTGTTTGCAAAAAGGTTGCAATGTATTGAATTTTGTGATATAATGAAAAAGCGAGATTATCAACTCATATAGAATCATAATGAAAATCCCTCCGATTGACAATCGGAGGGATAATTTTAAATCAAAATTCAATTACAATTTATTTGTTATCACCCAAAAGATATCCTATCTTCATCCATTGAATCGCTTCCTTACCCTGCTCAACGAAATGTCCGCACTCAAACCACGCGCCACCGTTTTCGGTCGAAAGCGCCTGCGGACAATTCGAAAATGCCATATAAAGGTCGCCGCAGATGCTGACCAGTTCGTGCTCAACGATACCGTATTTGGTGAACCAATCGAATATGACTCTGCCGTCGTAGATCATCTTTACCGAATTGCGGAAATGGTGCATGATCGGCCAGTTCTCCACGTTCTTGTCGCTCTTGTAATTGTAAACGATAAGCGGCTTGCCGTAATACTCCATAATGTCGGGACGAGACTGTACTCCGTCGGCAAAGATCTCGGTCTTCCAGGTCTTGCCGCCGTCCTTTGACACCGTGTAAGCCGCGTGCCCCGTGCCGTTGTCATCGGGCGGGAAACGGTACATACCGAATATTCCGTCGTCATTCACAAAATATCTGAACTCGTAGGTCATAGGCTCGGGGCAGACCGCAAAGGGAACAAGAATGTTATCCTCAATCTTACAAAGGATAGGATATCCCACATCGTCCTCGCTTATAGCGGTATAAAGCTCTCCCTTGTATCTCGTCACCTTATTGATAATAGGCGCACTGTTGCTCTCAACGTGAAGTCCGAGCTTCGCAAGATATGCTTTGTAGGAAGTGTTGTTAAGACGCACGTCGCCCTCCTCGGTGCGAAGGAACACCTCTACCCTGTCGGATACGGTGTCGCTGTAGAAATCGTAGTCTCGATAGAAAGTACCAAGCTCTCCCTTGGTGGTGGTGAAGATTATGCGGTTTTTTCCATCGCCCACAATATAGTTTGCGTTGCACAAAAATCCGCGCGACTCGCCAACCCCCACATCGATGACCTTGTGGCGGACGTTGTGAGGCTGTGAAGGCGAAAAGACCGAAAGGCAGATCTTTCCCGTAGATTCGCCGTAACGCTTACGAATTCCCGTCATATAAGAGACGAAAACAAGTCCGTTTGCCTTGTCGTAAGCGATCTCCGAGGCGCAAGCCGCCGTTTGAGTCAAAGCATCGTTTATCTGCACCATATCCATTCCGTAATTCATAGTAAATATCCTTTTCAAATTTTGATTTATCGACAAGCCATCGCCGCTATATCGCGCGTTATTCTCAAAAACCTGTCTATATCCTCTCTGCCGTGACAGTGCATCGGTGAAACTCGGATAGCGCCGTCAATGCCAAGCGCGTCAACGATACGGCGAGCGTACATACTGGTCCTCGGTCTGTCGCAGACCACAACGCCTCTCTTGTAATATTCCTCAACCGTCTCGGCAAGAGTCAATCCGTCGATCGCTATCGCCGCAATAAGATCGCGCGCGGTCAGATCGGGATGATCGGCAAAGACGTGCACGCCCTCGATATGCCTCAGACCAACGGCATTCTCACTACCCTCAAGAAGCCTGTCCAAAAGCCCTCTTTCCTGAAGGTGTATCCGTCTCATTCCCTCAGCGTAAAGCCTATCGCAATCGGTCACGGAAGGCAAAAAATGCGCGCCTATTTCCTTTACGTATTCGACGATTTCCATAGCCGCCGCAAAATTGCCCGGGGCAGGAGTGCCAAGCTCGAAAACGCTCTGATCCTTGGCGATCAGCTTGTGATGCGGAAGCGCGGCAACGCGGGGCGAAACGTAAGCAAATCCGCATCCGCGAACTCCGAAAAATTTGTACGGTGCGAAATTCATTCCGTCGATTTCAAGCGTCTCCGCCTCAAGCTTGCAGTGAGGCGCGTGCTGAACCGCATCGCTGATTATAAAGAGATCGGGCTTTTTCTTCTTTGAAAGTCGGACGATCTCGCCTATATCGTTGATCGCGCCGCTTACGTTGGATGCCGACATCACCGAAAGCAGGCAGGTGTCATTATCCACCAATTCAGCCGCGGCATGAGGATCGATGCCGCCGGTCACGGGATTGGCGGGTATTACGCGGAGCTCTTTACCCGTCTTTTTGCAATAATATTCCACCGCGTCAAAGGCCGAGGGGTGCTCAAGAGAGGAAACCACCGCATTCTTGCCGGGGATATTCTCCATTATCATGCCGACCATTTGAAACATCGTCTGCGATGCCGTCAGCTCAGTGATAACAGAGCCTTCTTTCGCGCCGAAGACCGTGCGAAGAAGTGTCTCGGTGCCGTCGGTAACCGTCTTTTTCAACACCACGGCCCTCTCGTGCCCTCTCTCAGGGCAATCGGGAAAGGCTTCAAGCTCGGCTTTAGCCTCAACACATCTCTTCAGCCTCAGTGAGCCTCCCGAATTGTCGAAAAAGAGTCGCTCTCCCATCTCGGGGTCACTGTCAACCATATAAAATTTGCTTTTTAATTCCTTGACGAAATCTTCGTCAAAAAGCAAGCCTCGAGGATATTCCATCTTGATTCCTCCTCAAATTCTTTATACGGTTCAATAATAACATACAAATTTTGAAATGTAAATTGATTATTTTGTTAAAATCATTGAAATTTCTGCAAAAATATGCTATCATACTTTTATGGAAACCTATTTTAAATTCACCCAAACCTCTCCCGATGTCAAATATTGCTATTCGCGAGGCCCCGTCATAGACGAGCGTGAGATACATTCGTACCACGAAATCCTCTATTACCTTGACGGCGATGCCACCTTTATTTGCGACGGATTTACCAAAAAGCTCTCGCCACACACGCTGATTCTGATACCCAAGGAAACCTACCACCTTTTCAAACCCGACAATGCCCAAAAATTTGAGCGATTAAAGATAAGCTTTACTTCCATAAGCCGCTTTGACGAGCTTATAGGGCAGGAATTTTACTCTGTCAGATTATTTGAAAAGCTTGAGGAAAATCTCTTGGCAACGCTTAAAGGTATTTGCGAAAGGCTTGCCGAGGGCGAAGACAACGTAAAAGACAGAGCTTTTATCCACGGCGCTTTTCTGCTTTTGCTCTCCTCTCTTAAAACGAGCGCCGACGAGCCGCGCGAAAGTCACCGAGGCCGACTGATTGCGGAAGTGCTTTCTTATATTGAGAATAACATTTCAAATGATCTCACCCTGAGCACACTGTCTCACGCTCTCGGAATCTCTCCCTCCACTCTTTCCCACACCTTCAAAGCAGAATTAGGCATCTCGCTCCACAAATACGTCACACAAAAAAGGATAGCTCTTGCCGACAGATATATTTCTATCGGAAATCCGCCCACGAAGATTTTCGCCGAATGCGGTTTCAGCGACTATTCATCCTTTTATAAGGCATACGTCAAGCTGATGGGTCAGCCGCCTTCTCGGAGAAACGATTAAATTACCCAAAATTTAGGGGTTACATTTTCTCCCGATAGGTATTATCAATTATGTTTGAACACTGAATAAATATCAGAAAAACAGTTTTATTTTTTGTTTTAAGCTTTTTCTGTATTCTGAAGGAGAAATGCCGCATTTGTTTTTGAAAAAGCGCGAAAAAGAGGCTTGTGAGGCAAAGCCGCATTTTTGACCAATGTCTTCTATAGAACACGCAGTGCTTTCAAGTAACTTTCGGCTTTTTTCAAAGGCTTTTTCTGCCAAATACTCCGATAATGTTACGCCTGCTCTTTCCTTAAAAAGACGGCAGAGATAATGCTTGTCCAGGTGAATTTCTTCACTTATTTCCCTGAGCGAAGTCGTTCCGTCTTTTCCGTTAATAATGCTTAGCATTTTTTGGAAAGTGTCTTTTTCATCATTATTTGATTTGATTTCGGAGTTCAAATAAATCCAATGAATGAGTTGAGTTACGTATGCCGCAGCAAAGGTTAAGTCTTCTTTTTTGCCTGAGCTGCATAACTCGGAAACTGTTTTATATATTTTGTCTATTTCAGGATTAGAGGCGGTACACACGGGATTACTGTCAAAAATTTTGTCTGAAATTCCGCCTATGTCTCTATAAAAGTCAACAAAAGAGTCTGCATCAATAACTATCTTGTTTCGCACGTAGTCTTTGCAGTCCTCCGGCTGCGGATAGACGATATGTGCTTCTCTTGCGTCTATTGCATAAATGTGTTGACTTTGAAGGACGAAGGTCTTGTCTTTTTTTATAACTGTTCCGCTTCCGCTGATGACCTGAATAAACTCAATCTCGTTGTGAGAGTGGTTTTTGTGTACGAAAAGGTCTTTGCCCTGCAAGCGGTAAAAGTATTCGTTGATTTTCAGCATAGTATCACCCCCGTTGTCATTATACATTAATTTGAGCAAAAAATCAAGCAATTTTTGCTATTTACTTTTCTCAAATTGCCAGTATAATTAATTTATAAAGGTAAAAATATACGGAAAGTGAGAAAAGTAATGAAAAAGACAGGTAGTTATGAGGATACCGGTATATTGCCGGTAATTAACGTTCCCAATGCTTCGCTTGCGGTAAGAATTGCAGAAGCCTTGCGCCTGGGCGGCGTCAATTCCATAGAGGTAACGTTGCGCTCGCCCGACTCCTTGGAGTCGATTAAAAATATAAAGTCAGCGTTTGCCGATATGACCGTCGGCGCCGGTACGGTGTTGAGCATCACTGACGTTGACCGAGCAATTGCAAACGGTGCAGATTTTATCGTTTCGCCGGGATATGACGAAGAAACAGTTGAATACTGTATCAAAAACGGCATAAATATCGTGCCTGGATGTGTAACCGCAGGTGAGATTCAAAGGGCGGTTAAGCAGGGGCTTAAGGTTTTGAAATTTTTCCCGGCGGAACTTAGCGGAGGCATAGAGGCTATTAAGCTGCTGTCAGGTCCTTTCCCGCAGGTTAAATTCATTCCTACCGGAGGTATCAATTTTGATAATTTGGGCAAATATCTTAGGGATAAAAAGGTTCTTGCCTGCGGTGGCAGCTTTATGGCGACTAAGGATATGATCGAGCGCGGTGATTTTGAAGCTATTACTGCCGCTTGTAAAAGAGCGGTAGATATTTCGTGCGGATCTGAACCGAGCTTAAAAAAAGCTCAGCCGAAGACCGCCGAAGGGGCAGCGAAAACCGTAGTGGGATTTGGCGATTACATAGTGCGACTCAATCCGCAGGGATATTTCAAATTTATTCAGGCGAACAGCTTCGAGGTCTTTTACACGGGTGCGGAGGCTAACGTTTTAACCTCTCTTTCGTATATGGGCATGCCGACTCAATTTGTTACAAAGCTCCCCGACAATATGATTTCCGAGTGTGCTGTAGCCACTCTGAAAAAGTTTTCCGTCGGTACCGAGCATATCGCGTACGGAGGAGAGAGAATAGGCTTATTCTATCTCGAAAAGGGGGCGTCGCAAAGACCTTCAAAGATCGTTTACGACCGCAAATATTCTTCCTTCTCGTCTTCATCGGCAGAGGATTACGATTGGGAGAAAATTATGCAGGGCGCGGGGCATTTCCATTTCACGGGCATTACTCCCGCTCTTGGAGGCAAGCTTCCCGAGATATGTCTTGAGGCGTGCAAAACCGCAAAGGAGCTTGGACTTTTGGTCAGCTGTGATCTGAATTATCGCAAAAATCTCTGGACGCGTGCCGAAGCAAAGGCAGTAATGGAGAAGCTGCTATGCTATGTAGACGTTTTGATAGCCAACGAGGAAGATGCCGCAGACGTGCTTGATATTCACGCTTCAAATACAGATATTATAAGCGGCGAGCTGAGCCGCGAGGGCTACGTAGAGGTGGCAGAAAAGATATCCGCAAAGTACGGTATCGGAACGGTTGCCATAACCTTGCGAAAGAGCATCAGCGCATCCGATAACGATTGGTCGGCACTCCTTTACAAAGACGGTAAAGCGTATTTTTCAAAAGAGTACCGAATTCATATCGTTGACCGTGTAGGTGGAGGAGACTCCTTTGGCGCGGGACTTATATACGCGATACATAACGGCTTTGACGAGCAGAAAACGATTGAATTTGCGGCAGCGGCATCCTGCCTCAAGCAAACGATAGAGCTTGACGTGAATCTTTCAAAGCCGAGTGATATTCTTGCGCTTGTGGGCGGCGACGGCTCGGGCAGAGTTCAAAGATGATTTTTGAAAAACGGCATTTGTTTAAAAATATAATCAAGGATTGAAAATGAGATTAAACTTAGAAAAATTAAGAGAAATAACCACGGGTGCCGCCCGTGTTGAGGAGAATAACGGGGAGATCGGCTTTTTTAGATATACTGAAGAGCAGGATAAACGCTATAAAATCAGAAATCCCGAGCTTCACAGAAGAAGCCTGTGTACGGCAGGAGTAAAGCTATGCTTTGAGACCGACAGTGAAAATCTGTTTTTGAAGATAAAAACTGAGAAGGTGCTCTCTCGCAGCTACTTTTCTGTGGACGTTTTTGTTAACGGTAAGGCCTTGGGATATCTTGATAATTTTTCGGATTCGGTTATTGACGACAGATATATTGCGCTTCAGCTGTCTCAAGGGGAATTTTCGAAAAATTTTGATCTCGGCAAAGGCAAAAAGAGGGTGTGCGTTCATCTCCCTTGGTCTGTGATATGCTCTCTTGCGGAAATGAGTCTTGATGACGGAGCACTTGTGGAAGCAGATAAAAAAGAGAAAAGGCTGATAGCCTTCGGAGACTCTATAACTCAGGGATTTGACGCTTTTCGCTCCTCGGAAAGATATATTTCGAGGCTTGCGGAGGCACTTGGAGCGGACGAATATAACAAGGGGATAGGTGGAGATATATTTTTCCCGGACTTGGCGGCGCTCCGCGATAATTTTGAGCCGGATTACGTTACCGTCGCGTACGGAACCAACGATTGGAACGCGCTTGAATCAGAGGCGGAGTTCAAAGAGAATTGTAGAGCTTTTTTTGAAAATCTCGCACAAAATTATCCAAGAGCCAAAATTTTCGCCATAACTCCGATCTGGAGAGCTGATTATAGGGATAATAAAGCTTTCGGAAGCTTTGAAAACGTTGCCGTCGACATAAAGGAGTCGACGAAATCGCTTTCCAATGTGACGGTGATAGACGGATTCGATTTAGTGCCGCATAACGCAGAATTTTATTCGGACCAATATCTCCATCCGAATTCCCGTGGATTTGAGCATTATTTTGAGAATCTATATAGGTTGATAAAAGAGCGGTTATGAATAATACAAGGCTCAAAAGAGATAAATGACATAAACAACGGCATCGCCCCCGGCACTGCTTGGGAGGATGTTCCCGCCGACTTCGTCTGCCCCGTCTGCGGACTTGATAAGGACGCTTTCGAGAAGGAAGACTGATTTGAATTGAATAATCAAGGAGCGAGCTTCGGCTCGCTCCTTTTTGCGTTATTTTGGCTTAAAACGGGCTTAAACTGTGGAACTTTTGTGGAAGTTTGGGCGTTTGAAAAGGGAAAATGGAAGCTGAAATGGAAGTCTTGTTTATGGTATCATTATAACACAAAAGCTCGTTCTTGCGAATGGACTTTTATAGTTGTTTGCGGAATTGTTACAATATTATAAATTTTATTTGTCTAGGGGTAGAAATAAAAATATTCATATGGTATAATTATAATAAAGTTTAATAGTGAAAACCGGAGGTAGTGATGGGAGACAATATTTATTTATCTGTAATATATTTTGCCTTAATAAAAATATATCAAACGGCAAATTTATATGTGTTAGTTGCTTTTTTGCTGGGGGTATAGCAATATAGTTAAAAAACAAGTCAACATATGACTTGAAAATCATTTCGTGAAGCATTATAATTAAATTAATATGAAGTGGGCTTGAGTTTTTTACCAGGATACTTATTGAAAGGAGAAAGTTATGAAAAAAAACAGCTTTATTGCGCTTATTTTGGCTTGCGCGTTTTTTATAGGGGCTTTTACTTCCTGTAATACCCCTTCCGAAGATACTCAGATAGAGTCCGAAAGCAAGACCACAGAGAATAACACTGCGACGGAGGAAGGTTCGGAATCAAGCGAAGCGGTTGAAAGCGACAGCGCGACAGAAGATGGCGCGGAATCAAGCGAAGCGGTTGAAAGCGACACCGCGTCGGAGGAAAGCTCAGAATTAAGCGAAGCTTCCGAAAGTGATAGCGCGACAGAAGATGGCGCGGAATCAAGCGAAGCGGTTGAAAGCGACACCGCGTCGGAGGAAAGCTCAGAATTAAGCGAAGCTTCCGAAAGTGATAGCGCGGATAAGGGTAGCTCTGCCGAAAGTGAGACCGTTAGCGAGCATATTGAGCTGTTCGGTGAACACGCCGATATCATAGAGCTTGCGGATTCGCTGAAAAACAACGTTACCGCATACTTTCCTGACGGATCAAGAGACAGTATGGTCTATGAAAATATGAATATGTCTCTTGAATATGCTCTTGACGCTTCTCTCCCTCAGCAGGTCACCGCTTTGAAAAACAAGAGCGGTAGCAACTATCTTGAAAACACGATGGACGTTTTCATAAAGATGACGAACGGCAACAAATACTTTGCCAAGAATTCCTACACCGATGGTGTTCCCAATATTTACCGACTTGGATATTATTATTATGAAATGAGATCAGAGGGGCAGACATTCGGCGCGGAGATCGGGAATGTTGACACCTTCAAGGTGGATGTTAACAATATTACCGGCAAAAACCAGGTAAAAACACTTGAAAGAAGAGAAGGCTCGGTATACGTTGTGAACGATGACAACGTTACTGATCCGTACGTTTCTATTACAAGAAAGCTTAAAGTAGACACGAGCATATATACCGTTCTTGAAATAACTATGAGGGCAGACGCCAACACCGACACAAAGGCCGATGTTTATTTCATTGCAGGTGGGCAAAACGCTTTCAACGGTGGGCAAAGAGTTAGCTTTAGCGTGAACACCGACGGCGAGTATCATACGTATTTGGTGCCTCTCTATATGGGAGCGGATTATAGCGGAGATCTGACCGCGTTGCGCTTCGATATTAACGGAAACGGAGCCTGTTATGAGATCAGCGGCATCAGATTCCTGAGCGTTGATACCGACGGTGCGCCCACGGGACTCAGCCTCTGCCGAAGCTGGGGGGTATACTCCGACAAGATGTATCAGGTAGTTCAGGTTGCGGCGACTAACGAAACGTCGGGAATCGAAGAGATCGGTATTCAGACAGTGATCAATGCCGACACCGTCGCAAAGCTTGTCATTAAGGACAAGTGTGAGGAGCTTCACACGAGCATTGCCGGAGTTGACTGGGCAACTGTAGAGTACGTTGGATTTGATATAAAGGATACGGGTATTTTTGGCTATATTCTTCCTTTTGACGGAAAGGGAGGTAGCATCAACATAGAGTTGGTCGATGAAAAATATATCGTTGAGCAGACAATGACTCCGGAAAACGGCAGGATAATTCCGTCAAGAACCGACTATAATGAAGAAAAGCAATATTATAACTGGGTTGATGGCGGAAATGTCAACGACTTTTATATGGGTAGCCGAATTTATACGGATGACCGCCACGATTTCGAAGAATTTCTCAATGAAGCCTACTGCGAGAGAAATCCTTTAGATGAAATAAAATTTAAGATTTATAATGGCTATTCCACCGGTGCGAAATACGTAGGCTACGATTCCTTGCGCGGATGCTACCGTTTCTCTCTTTCGGGCAGTGATTTCAGTACCGCTTATTACAAAGAACCGGGTAAGCATTTAAGAGTGAATTTTGCGCTTCGCGGAGACGACCGCGACAGAGATATCTACGTTATGACCTATACTAAGTCCGGACAGCTTGAGTGCGCCGCGCTTCTTGACGAAAATGACGTTATGATACCCGTTCCCCTTGAGGTGGGCAAAAATTTCAGCGAGCAGCACGGAGAGAGAGGGCTTTTCAATCTTGACGACGCCACATACGGCGAGGTCATATTCCCGATAGCGGTCAAATCGGGAGCTAAATACGAATATACAGTTCTTAATCTCTATCAGAATTGGGGCAATTACCCATTGAAACAGGTTTCCTGGATACAGTTCCACTCACCCTATTATCATTTCTCAACCGGTGTTACCGAGACCAATTGTCTCTTGCCATGGATGTTTACCGATCGCACATGGTACAACACCCTCCCCGATCACAGAGGAATGTCGGCGCCTTTGTGGAAGGATCAGCCTCAGCACACCTATGCGGGTGAGCACGATTGGCTTATGTATCTTGATGAAGAGGGTAATGAGATAAGGTGGGAGAACAGACAAAACGTCATCGATTCTTACGGACCCACTTATGCATCGGTTACGTTTGAAGCGATCAGCTACGACGGAAAGATTAAAATCAGTTATACTCATACCGAAATGCCTCAGACCGACGAGAACAGAACCTATTACGAAATGACCTACGAGGTGCTTGAGGATATTACCGTAAACAATTTTGTTACCGATTTCCATTTCTATAAGGTTGACCCCAATGACTCAACAGGTCTCTATCAGAAGGTCGGCTATCTTAATGAGCAAAATGAGAGCGTTGTGGTGGATGCAAACCTCACAAGCTCACCTGTAAAGTATGTGCTTGGTGATGAATGCCCCTATTTCTCCTTCTTCGATATGGATAATCACAGTTATTCTCAGGGCTACGGCAATCTGGCGTTCCTTGTGTATAATTCCGAATTTGTTATGGGCGGCGAGAAGGTAAACCCGAGCTTTGCTATCGTCAACTATTCCGATACTGTCTATATTACTCTTGATATTGAAGAAAAGACAATGCTGAAGGCGGGAGATAAGTTTAAGATCAATGCTATTCTTCTTCCTTGGGGCTCTCAGCAGCTTGACGACGGAATCATTGATGAGGCAACGAATAATTTTGAGTACACAATGACTCTTCCCGACGGAAGCCTTTATATGGATAAAAACGTTCGAGACGTGAGAGAGAATACGTTGCTTGATCCTCTCAAGGCGATAGCGGGAGAGAATTGCGAGACGATTGAGAGCGTATACGTTCCGAAAGTCAAGACAACTAACGGCGAAAGCGCTGAATTTACCTTGACCGGCGGATATAACAACGTAGCGGTCAGAGTCTACGGCTTTGAGAAGATGACCGTACCCGTGATATACGAAAAGGTTAACGGCGAGTGGCAGATATATGATGTCAGCTCAAAGGCTTCTCAAAAGGATCCGCACGCATACGACGGATATTGCGTGTATTACGACGGTGACGGTACTTATTCCTATTCCTTCGTGACCGAAATGGACGGTAAGACAGACCGAACCTTCAAAATCGTAGTTGACGGAAATTACGAGGAGTGGAGAAAGGAGACCGTGGCCGAAGCTAATCCCGATTATCTTAAGCTATACGTTGATCCCGAGGAAATAGCAGAAAAGGTATCCGAGGCAACTGATTTCTTTGATTCGGCAGTTGTAAGCGAGGATGGAAAATACGTGACGGTAACGCCTGTCGTCAACTGTCAGTACGGCGAATCCTATGCTATGGTATACAAAAACGGAGAGTCGGAATCCGGTCAGTATCTTGTTATCAAATATCGGGTTCCCACTGACAATGCCGAAAAGCTTAACGCTTTTGATATTTACATAAGCACGGAAAATAAGAATACAAACAAAAACGATGCTATCACGTTTACTCCCATTCAGGACGGTGAATGGCACGTAGCTATCCTTGATCTTTCAAAGTATTCGCATCCTTCCTTTACCGAAAGAGATGGCAAATACAGCTGCAAGTATATCAGATTGGATATGTTCAATAAAAAGCACTCGGAGAGCGTAAAACTTGATATTGCTTATATCGGGATGGATTCAAGCCTTGAGGAGATATGCAAGCTCAATCAGGAAGAGTTTAGTGAGCTTCCGATACACGCAGGATCTATCGTCGGAACTGTTGATACCTTTACCTTTGAGACACATTTTGACGTAATTATCGATCCCGAGGCTGACGTTAAGCTTTCAGCACTTCCTTACGGTTCTGCCCTTGACAGCGCAAACGGAGTTACACAGGCAATTAACGTGGGTTCAAAGGCGGGCGGCCCCGTAGAGGCTCATGCCGTAACGGTTGGTGAGGACGGTCTGATTACATTGAAGGGCTGGTGCATAGTCGGTGGCGGCGTTGAAAAATACGTCTGGTCCGCCGACGGAGGACTGACCTGGAACGATTGCGGAAACCTTGAAAACGTGGGCTCGGTTCCCGAAAAGAATATCGGTGTTGCAAAGGCACTTTCTACCTCAAAGGGCTACGAGGATGTCGAAGCATCACTTAAAAACTCAAGTTTCCAGGGCGCTAATGCCATAAGTGTTGATCTGTCCGTATATGCGGGACAAACGGTTGACGTTGTTATTGCCGCTATCCCCGCGGCAGAGCAAGATTCCTTCTGTCTGCTCTATCGATTCAAGGACGTAGCAGTCCCCACAGCCGAATAATTATCTAACGATCAAAAAATCTCCCTTGACGCTCTCGTCAAGGGAGATTTTCAAATTTTGATTTGTAGGGGAGTTTTCATTGTTCATTTTCTGCCCGCGTCGGCAGAAAACGAACCAAAAGAACGCCGCTCAAGGGAAAGAGGGTCTTGGACTGAAAAAAAGCAGCGTAGCCGCATTTTTCAGCCCTGCGACATCCTCTCTCCCTTAAGGATCCCTCTCTCCCCGCGCCTCGCCTTGCGCAAATTTTTATGATTTCATTCTTGGTGTATCATAAAAATGCTATTTATCGTAAGGAAAATTGATATTTTACCCCTAAATTTTTTTTGCGGTCTGGCAACACGATAGCGCGAGCCGAAAGAATTTGTATCAAACCCGTCTCCGATTATAAAATGGAGGATCTTTCTCTTGCCTATAGGAAGGTTTTTGGCGCCACCTTTTTGCCGAAAAAGGTGGCAAAAACGCTCCCCATAAATTGCAATTTATCAATTCCTCTTCTGGCTTGACGGCGACGAGCCCATCAGCTTTTTATATGTTCGTGAAAAATACGAAATGCTGTCAAATCCGCTTTCGCACGCCGCCTCAGTTACCGTCATTCCGATTGACAGACACGCCTCGGCTTTTTTACAGCGAAGAATATTTATGTAGGTGATTACCGTTTGCCCCGTATATCTTTTAAATTCCCGAGCTAAATGAAATTTTGTTATTCCGCAGACGTCAGCCACATCCTCAAGGGTCAAGGGCTCCGTAAAATGCTCAGCAAGAAAATCAAGGGCGTTTTTTACATAATCTCGTGGAGAGCTTTCCGAAGCAGTGTTTACGTGAGCATCATATGAATGATCTTCGTAAAGCTCTATAAGCAGATCAAGAACCGCGCGCCTTAACCGAGCGGTATTCAGAGGGCTTGGCTCGTTTTTGTAATTTTGATAGATTTGATGCGTATGAAGAAAATTTTGCTCTGTGATATCGCATTCAAAAATATGCTCAAAAAGGCGTTCTGCGGTGTGTATACCGTTTTCCTTACAAAAGCTTTCGTCGATTATCATATAATCAAAGCTTATCCCGCTTTCGCTATATATGCGGTGCAGGTCTCCGGAGTTTACGACTATGATGCAATGCTTATTTAATTTAAAGTCGGAGGAGTTATACTGTATATGTCCCTCGCCGTTTGTTACAAGCAAAATTTCGATGTTTGTATGCCAATTGCATATGGAATTTCGCAGATTTTTAGAGCTTTTGATCTTAAAAGGACAAAGCTTATCCTGCTTTAGAGACAGGTGATGCTCGTATACTTGTTCTGACATGCGGTTTCCTTTCAAATATCAATATAGTTAAAAAACAAATCAATATAACTGTTGAATTATTATTGTTTTTATTATACAATAATAGCAAGATAATGTCAATAGGCATTTGCGATTAATCGAAGGAGGCAAAAAAAATGAAAATACTTGCAATTGGGGCTCATCAGGATGACAATGAATTTCGCGTTGGCGGAATGGCGAGCAAATGGGTCAAAGCGGGATATGAGGTGCGTTTTCTCAGTATGTGCAACGGTTGCGGAGGTCATCATATAATGACTCCCGAGGAGACCAGCGCGAGGCGTGCCAAGGAGTCGGCGGCTGTGGCGGAATATCTCGGAATAAGATACGACATATGGGATATCGACGATTGCACCCTTATGGCAGATCTTGCCACGAGAATGCGTCTTATCCGTTATATTAGAGTGTTTGCACCCGATCTGATCATCGCGCACAGACCCAACGATTACCACGCGGATCACCGAGCCTCGGCACAGCTTGTGGCGGACGCTTCCTATATTTTGACCGTGCCACACACCTGCCCCGACGTGCCTGCAATGAGGCACATGCCGGTCATCGTCTACAACGAGGACAGGTTCAAAAATCCCGAGTTTTGCGCGACCTACGTTGTGGGTATGGACGACGAGATCGACACAAAGCTCCATATCGCCCATCTCAACGAGAGTCAGGTCTACGAATGGTTGCCTTACACCCACGATGAGGCAGTACCCGAGGGGGAAAAAGAGAGATTTGCATTTCTCAAGGGAATGGAGATCACCTCCGATACCACAGATGTCGAGGTGATGGCGGCAAGCCGCGGATATGCGGTGAGATTTGCAAAGACTGCCGCAAGATTTCGCTGCGAATTAATAGAAAAATACGGTGAAGAAAAGGGAGTTAAGGTACGTTATGCCGAGGCGTTTGAGCTCAGCGAATACGGTCGTCAGCCCGACAAGGCCCTCGCAGACGCGCTTTTCGGATTTTGAGGAGAGACAGATATGACGGACAGATCTAAATGGATTTGGAAAGACGGATTCGAGGGCTTTGATCTTTACTGCGACTTTTACGATAGCTTTGATTATGATGGTGGAAAGGCTTCGCTTAAAGTATCCGCTGACACAAATTACGCACTGTATATAAACGGTGTTTTTCTAGAAAGCGGTCAATATGCAGATTATCCGCACTATAAGATATACGACGAGCTTGATATTACCGAATATTGTAAAAAAGGAACAAATCATATTGCAATTACGGTGTGGTATCACGGTAAGGCAACACTTTGCTATTATCCCGGAAAGCCTGCCGTGCGTTATGAGCTTTGCGTGGACGAAAAGGCAGTTGCAGTCTCCGACGAAAGCACCCTTTGCAGGGTAAGCCGGGAATATGAGAGCGGCCTTTGCAAGCTTATCACTACGCAAATGGGATACAGCTTTCACTGTGACCTGACGGAAAATGACGGCTGGAGAGACGGAGCCCTTGAGGGCTTTGAAAGGGCAAGTGTTGTGGAGCAGGTGCTTCCTATCTCAAAGAGACCGATCAAAAAGCTTCTTTTTGGTGAGCCGTCCGACACAAAGCTTATCAAAAGCGAAAATAACACTCATTTTCTCTACGACATTGGCTTCGAAGATGTGGGGTATCTTACTTTTAAGCTAAGATCGTCTGCCAAGCAAAAGCTGACTATAACCTACGGCGAGCATATCCTTGACGGAGGTGTGCGCCGCATTATAAGAGACCGCGACTTTTCGGTCGAGGTCACCGTTGGCGAGGGCGAGAACGTATATATGAACCCCTTCCGCCGTCTTGGTCTTCGCTATCTCGAGGTCTTTGCCGAAGAGCCCATTGAGCCCGAATATATTACGGTTACTCCCGTATTTTATCCCGTAAAAAAGGTCGGGAATCTTCCCGAGGACGAGCTTGACCGCAAAATATACGAGGTATGTGTGAGAACTCTTGAGCTTTGCATGCACGAGCACTATGAGGATTGCCCGTGGCGCGAGCAGGCGCTCTACTGTATGGACAGTCGAAATCAGATGCTCTGCGGCTACTATTGCTTTGAGGAATATGAATTCGCGCGAGCGAGCCTTAAGCTGATGAGTATGGACGATCGCTACGACGGTCTGCTTTCACTCTGCTTTCCGGCAGGAAATTACGGCACGGCAAAGGGTTTGTCTATCCCGTCGTTTTCGCTCCACTATTTTACGCAAATGCGGGAATATATCGATCATTCGGGAGACCTGAGCCTTGCAAAAGAGGCATATCCGAAGCTTTGCTCGGTCTTAAAGACGTTTACCGATCGAATGGAGGACGGTTGCGTCAAATCATTTACCGGTCGCGAGCATTGGAATTTTTACGAATGGACCGAGGGTCTCAAGGGTCATCTCGGTGAGAGCGACGAGGAGGCATTCGAGGCGGCTCTGAACTGTTTGTTGATAATAGCCCTTCGCAATATGGCGTATATTGCCGAGCGGATCGGAGAAAAGGACGAATTTTCGCGCCTGATACCCGATATCAAGGCGGGGATAAGAAAGAGATTTTTTGATGCGGACAAGGGACTTTTCCGCAACCGCGAGGATGAAGACGGCATCAGCGATCTTGTAAATTCGCTCTCTGTTTTGTCGGACGTCGCCACAGACAGAGAAGCCGAGCGCATCGCGGAGCTTTTGGTCTCGGATGAGTCGCCGCTTTCACCAATAACGCTTAGTATGCTTTGCTTCAAGTACGACGCGCTTCTTAAGGTGAATGCAGAGAAGTACAAGGATTACATTCTCTGCAATATCCGCCAAAAGTACAAAAAAATGCTTGATGCGGGCGCAACCACGTTTTGGGAGACCGAGGTAGCGAACACTTCTCCTGCCGGAAGCCTTTGCCACGGTTGGAGCGCGTTGCCGGTCTATTATTACGAGATTTTAAAGTGAGATAAATTGCGATTTGTCGCACCGTTTACGGTGCGAAGCTATGATTCGCCTCCCCGACAAATCAAAATTTGAAAAGATTCCACTATCGAGAGAAATGCATCAAATCTAATTCAACGTCACACGATAATTGAAGTTTCTTTGCCTACTTTCTTTTCAAAGAAAGTACGGCCGATAAATCAAAATTTGATAAAAAACCTTTTACAGATTCAGAAAGGAGCCTAAAAATGAAAATAGGAATTCAAGATGGGAACTACACTCGCTACTACGGCATCAGCGAGGGTGCCAAACGCGCTCACGAGCAGGGCTACGAATGTTATGATATCGGCTATTTCGTAAATACCGATACCAATTTCTTCAATCTTCCCGAAGAAAAATTCAAAGCGGAAATTCTCAAAAACAGAGCCATTATGGAATCTGAGGATATAATTGCTTGGCAGGTACACTCCCCCTGGCGCTATCCCCCCCGCGAAGGCACTCCGGAGGAAATAGACGAAAGACTTGAACAATTCCTCAAGGCCATCCGCGGAGCAGGATATATCGGCGCGACTCACTTCGTTATGCACGCGATAATGCCCTTCGGAGTAAACAGCGACAAGGATCCAGAGGAGCAAAGAAACATAAACGCTGAATTTATGAAAAGGCTCTACGAGGAGGCAAAGGCATACGGTGTCAGATATATTGACATAGAAAATCTGCCCTTTCCCGCCATGCCTATCAATAATACGACGCAGTGTCTTGAAATGGCAAAAAGAATGAATTCGGAAACAGGGAGCGATATGTTTAAGGTTTGCCTTGACACCGGACATGCTAACTTTTGCGGTGAAAATCCTGCCGAAATGGTAAGAATGTTGGGCAAGGAATATCTGGGTGCGCTTCACGTTCACGACAATGACGGAAGAGGAGATCAGCACCTTCGTCCGGGTCTTGGTAATGTGGATTGGGATGATTTCAGCAATGCCCTTAAGGAAATTGGTTTTGACGGCTGTATGTCATTGGAGACAAGCGTTCCGAAAGACATTTCCGTAGGAGACGAAAGAGACCGACTTGAGCGCGAGCTTGCACAAACCGCACTCAGAATAGCAAAAAGAATATGAGATCAAACAACTATAAGGAGAAAAACAATGAAAGCAGCAATTATAGGAAACGGATTTATAGGAAACGCGCACAGAGCGGCGTTTTCCATGTTTAAAGAAGAGGGTGTCGATATCGAGCTTGTCGCCATTTGCGATATACGTCCCGAAATGCTCAAAAAGAATAACGGAGAAAGACTGTATACAAGCGTTGACGATATGCTTGAAGCGGAAAAGGAGCTTGATTTCGTTTGCCTTTGCATTCCTACCTATCTTCACGCGGAATATTCCATCAAGCTTATGAAGGCAGGACTTAACGTCCTTTGCGAAAAGCCTATGGCATTGACTGTCGAGGACTGTGACAGAATGATCGAGTGCTCCCGAGAGACCGGAAAGAGACTTATGATAGCGCAGTGCAGCCGATTTGGCAAGGATATGATCATTATGAAGAGATTCATAGAAGAAGGCAGCTTCGGAAAACCCGTTTCGGCTTTCTTTACCGCGGCTGACGGTAAGCCTACGTGGGGCTTTGAAAACTGGTTTGCTGATGAAAAGCGATCGGGTAGCGCAATGCTTGACCTCCAAGCGCACACCATCGACCTTATCAACTGGTTCTTCGGTGTTCCCGACCGCACCTCTACTGTTGCAAAGCAGTGCGATCCCGATTTTACGGGATATGGCTCGATAAGCTCCAATCTTATATATAATGACGGTCTTTTCGTTCACGTCTGGTGCGATTGGGGAATCCCTAAAAACAAGCACGACCACAGATACACAAGGATCAACTTTGAAAAGGGTTACGTTATCAGAAAGGTGGGCGCGAATGCCGAGCTTTCAGCAGTAAGCTATGCGGATGGTTCTGTGACTAACCTTTCCGACCGCTATCGCGCCGTAAAATCGGGCTATCGCGACGAGATCGAATATTTCGCCAATCAGCTTGCAAACGACGAGCCCTTTGATCACTGTCCCCCCGAGGAGACCAAGAAAGTTGTTAGCGTTATGCGCGCTCAGGAAAAATCTGCCGACGGTATGGGTATTCCTGTAAAAATTGAAAAATAAAACGAGGTTAGCTTATGAAAGTCGGACTTTTAGTTGATATAACCGAAGATTATGAGGCAAAAATACGACATGCCAAGTCGCTTGGCTTCGACTTCGGTCAGCTTGTGATATGGGATATGGATTTTTACACCGATGAAAATCTCTCGGCGCTGAAAAATCTCTTGAGCGAGCTTGATTTCACCGTCACCGACCTTTGGTGCGGTTGGAGCGAGCCGGTGGTATGGAAATATCCCGATAAATACACCACTCTCGGTCTCGTGCCAAAGGAATACCGCGCAAAAAGGCTTGAGGAGCTGAAAAAAGGCGGTCGATTTGCATATGAGCTTGGAGTGAAAAACATTATATCCCACACCGGATATATTCCCGATGATCCTACTGCGGAGGCGCATATTGGCGTGATCGAGGCTCTCAAGGAGCTTTGCGCCGAGCTTAAAGAGCGCGGTCAGACCTTCTCCTTTGAAACGGGAGAGGAGCTTCCTCTGACACTTTCGATTATGATGAGTGAAATAGGACTTGATAACGTAGGAGTAAACTTTGACCCCGCAAATCTTATAAGCGGAGGCAGATCCACTAACCCCTGTGATGCTATGGAGCTTCTTGGATCCCGAATTACCGGATTTCATGTAAAGGATGCAGTCCCCGCTAAATTCGGAGAGTATGGCGGCAAACAAACACCTGTCGGTGAGGGTAAAGTGAATTTCAAACGGCTCCTGACTCAGCTTAAGGAGCTTGGATATAAGGGCGACGTTGTTATCGAGCACGAAATGTACACTCGCCCCGACCGCGACGGAGATATTATCCAATCGAGAGAATATATTGAAAATATCATATCCGAGATTTTTGAGTAAAAGAAAGGAAGGCTCATAATGAAATCTTGTATCAGTCTGTATAGCTATTGGAGTCTTGTAATAGCCAAGAAAATGAATCATTATCAGGTCATCGATACCATAAAGGCTCTCGGCGTTGATGCGGTAGAGCTTCAGATATTCAATCCCGCTGTGCCGAAGGGTGAGACCATGGCAAGCTATGCCAAAGCCCTGCACACTTACGCAGTTGAAAAAGGACTTGAGGTGCCGATCTTTACGGTGGATTCCTGCCTGTATTGCGCGGAGCCCGAAAAGGAGCTTGAAAGGCTTTGCTCAATGGTGGATATTGCAAGCGAGCTTGGAATTCCGCTTATGCGATTTGACATCGCATACAAATTTATAGGTGACGAGCCTTCTAAATCTCCCAAAAAGGTCATTGAGATCGCCGCGCCTTACGTCCGTCGTCTTGCTGATTATGCAAAAGAGAAGGGAGTTAAGGTCTGCTCCGAGAATCACGGAAGAATTATGCAGGACAGCTACCGCGTTGAAGAATTGATGTATCAGGTAGACCACGAAAATTACGGTCTGCTTTGTGACATCGGCAATTTCGGAGGCGCCGACGAGGACTGCGCTACGGCGGTATCCAAGCTACTTCCGCATATCTGCTTCGTTCACGCAAAGGATGCCTTTATAAAAAGCGGTATGACATACGATCCCGGAAAGGGCTACGGCCGTACACGGGGCGGTAATTTTAAACGCTCCACCATCTTCGGTCACGGAGACGTGCCGACCTATCAGATACTTGCCGCCATCAAAAAATCGGGCTATGACGGCTACGTCTCGCTTGAATTTGAAGGCATTGAGGAAACGATGATGGCAGTCGAGATAAGCGCTGAAAATTTGAAGCGTATGATTGAAGATTTAAACAAAACCTAACCTCTTGAACTCGGATTGAGAGCTTGAGATACAGTTCTTTCAATAGTAACAAATCGAGAAAACAAAACCGCTCGGGACTTGTGCCTGAGCGGTTTTGTTATAAAATATCGTGAGATCCTTACTTATCAAAACTCGGATTTATCGCGTAGAAATTCTTCGAGTTCATACTGTCTTGAGTAAGGCAAGGATATCTATTATTAATTAATTTTAAGCTCTCGCTTATATTTATAATAACTATTTCTCGAGCAGCCACAAAGCTTGATGACGTCGGGATCCTCGAGGCTACCGCCGAAGTCTTTGGAGTGTTTCTTGATAATAGCTTTGCAGTCTATTGACTTCTTAGTGGTAAGGGTAGTACCTTGAGGCAGACCAATCTTGACACCGTTCTTTTTAGCTTCTCTCATGCCTTGGCTAATACGCGAGTGAAGGTCGGTAACTTCTTTCTCTGATTGCTCAAAGGCTGCTTTGATCTGCTGCTCGGCTAATGCCATCATAAAGTTATTTATGAGTTGAACGTTACCTTTGAAGAAATCATCAACAGCAGTATTACCGGTTTCTATATTAATATTGAGAAGATTGTTCTTAGTGGAGTCAAAGACGGAAGTGTTAATGAGTGGTTCGTTGAGAAAGATGAGGTTTACTCCTGACTCATAGAGCATCTTATAATCCTTAAAGCCTTCATCGGCATTACGACTCATACGGCTGACGCTATCGAAAACGATGGTGTCTCCTGCTTTTATTTGACTTATAAGTTTGTTCCAATTAGGGCGGTCTTGCTTGGTGCCTGTGTAGAATTCTTTAATGATAGTGGCGGCAGGGTAGAGAGAAGTGATGTTGGTTATCTGTCTACTTAGTTTTTGGTGAGTGGTAGATACTCTGCAATAAGCGTATGTTGTCATAATGGCCTCCTGATTAGCATTAGATCTTTCTCTAGTTTCTTTTGATGCTATAATTATGTCGTATTATTGCTAATTAGGCGCTAACTTTCGGTATAACTTTTGCAAACTTTGTTTTGATACTGAATTAAGCTCATCGTGGGGCATTTATACCAAAATCAAAAGTGTTTCCATTTGCTGTATTATATAAAGAAAGGGGAGTGGGTTTATTATATAATATAAATTTTCAAGGCCCTCTCTAAAAGCAAATGAAAGCAAATTTGGATAATATGTTTAAGAGTGATTTTTTGAGGTTGCCTCGTCCGTTTATTAGAAGGTTTAATGTGAACACAGCGGTTGTGTTATCAGAGATCTATTCTGAATACACCTATTGGAAAGAACACAAGGGACTACAGCCGGGCGGTTGGTTCTACAGCACGGTGGAGAATATGTACTATAACACGGGACTTAGTAGGCATCAGCAATTAGTGGCTTGTAAAGAGCTTGAAAACTACGGCATCATTAAGGTCAAGTATCATGGAATGCCTAAGAAAAGATATTTTAAGTTTGACCTCGGGGCAGTTCAGAAGCTTCATGACGACTTCGAGTTGCATTCTAACACAGCTGATGATACTGAAGATGAAGATTTTGAAATATCTTTTTAAGCCCAATAAAAGATACACACCTGCGTTTGGGGGCGCAGGTGTATTAAAATATATAGTTCAATTTTTGAATATCAATGGTTCAAAATTTAGACTATAGTGATTAAATAATCAGACTTATTTGGGCTGAATATTAAACATAAATAATAAAGTTGTCTTACTGACAACTTTTGCCGGAGCTTTTTCAGTAGTCTTTTCTTTAATTTCCATCATTAATTCATCCTTATTATCTGTAATTTGTTTGAACGACAACAGAGGACAAAATATTGTCATTCTATATAATTTAGCAGATAGTTCAAAGAAAAAAGCCCGTGCCGAAGCACAGGCTGATTGTTTAGGTGTCTTTTCGAAGAATAGCAAGGTAGTCCTCATATGCGAAAACGCGCTTGCGCTCTGCGTTGTTTGTTTGAACGAGTATGCCCGAGTCCACTAAACGATTGATATAGCTTGATGCAGTGTTGAAGGAGATATCAAGCTCGGTGGCTGTTTTTCCTATATCAATAATAGGATTCTGTTCAAGATAATCAAATATCTTACGAGCAGTTTTTGTTTGCCGTCCCATATTATCTATTATCGAAATGTTTTTATTGTGCAGAGCACTGAGCTTCTGAATTGTTTCTACCGCGTCCTCTGCCGATTCCTTTATTGCAAGGAGAAAGAACTTTACCCACTGCTCGTAATTGTCCTTGGCCCTGACCTCGCTCATACGATCGTAATATTCAATGCGGTTGAGCTTGAGGTAATAAGAAATATAAAGAGCAGGATAATGCAAAGCCTGTTTATCAAGAAGAAACAGAGTAATGAGAAGTCTGCCTACGCGACCGTTGCCATCAAGAAAAGGGTGAATAGTTTCGAACTGATAGTGGATCAACGCAGACTTGATAAGCACATCAAGTGAGTCATCCTCATTTATATATTTTTCAAGGTCAGACATTGCTTCAATCATATCCTGAGGATTTGGCGGAATATACCGAGCATTTTTGATTGAGCTACCTTGTGCGCCTATCCAATTTTGAGATATGCGGAACTCGCCCGGATTCTTTTCCTGACCTCTTACGCCTTGCATCAAAACCGCGTGAGTTTCTTTGAGTAGGCGATTGCAAAGAGGCAATGAGTTCATGCGGTCAAGCGCAAATTCTGTTGCTTTGATATAGTTCACAACGTCAGCAACGTTTTGATTTGCATTTTTTTCAATCAATGGATCAAGCACGTCTTCAAGAGTTGCTTGAGTGCCCTCAATCTGTGAGGAAAGCAATGCTTCCTTGCGAACGTACATCGAAACGAACAAATTCATATTTGGTATATGTGTTGCCAAGGCATCAAGTGTGGCGAGCGCTTTGGTGGCGCCCGTCAAATACGAGAGCATCTCATCGTCTATATTAAGCTGCGGGGGCAGTGGTGCGGGTCTGAAGGATTTGTATGCCGCATCGCCCGAAAGATTGGATATTTGTGTTCCTGATTTACTCATAAGGACCTCCAAATTGAAATTACTATACGTATTATAGCACGATTATTTTAAAATATCAATAGTTATTGAAATAAATATTTGAACTAATTTCAAAAAACAGGCAAAAATTGAAATAAAGGTTTGAAATTATATATTTAATTTCATTTTTAGGCTATCACGCTATATCCCCTCAATCTTATCCTTAATAATCTCCGTCCCATGTTTCGATACCGCAATATAATACTTTTCTGTAACCTTACTGCTGGCGTGTCCCATTTGATTACAGAGTAAGTGCATAGGTATGTTTTGTTCCGCAAGTCTTGTGCCGTAGGTATGGCGGAGATAGTGATACTTGAAGTTGATTCCTAAAGTTGCCTTGATAGTTTTGGAGTGATATTTCATCGAGTTGACAGTTTGTATCTTGCCGTCGGGGAGAGTATTGACAAGTAGCAGGGAAGAGATAGACTTTCCGTTTATGTCTATTATCATTTTCTGATTTTGCTTTCTCAGTTTCGTGATTGAAACAGGAGCGTTGTCAATCTCCGCCTTAACTGCTAATAGATGGCTCTTTATTCTAGAGTTCATATATAGCGTGCGCCGGGCGTTTTTTGTTTTTAAAGGAGTTAGAGTTATAAGACCGTCCTCGTTATACTGCATCTGTTGTTCAATATGAATGCAGTCATTATCAAAGTCAACATTGCTCCATTTTAGTCCATAACATTCGCTAACACGTAAGCCACAACATTTTCCAAGCAGATAAGCCGTTTCTGCATTTGTTCCTTTAAAATACTCATCAAGCAAATCGGTCTCTTGTACACTGAAAGATACTGTTTCGTCGTAGTCGTCGATTCTTCTTTTGGGCATATGTATTTTTGTGTTCTTGTTTACGCAAAGCATATTATATGTGTCTACGTCAAGATAGTTTCTTGAGTACGCTTGTCCGAAGATAAGGTAGAACATTTTCAAGAATGACTCCACGTATCCGTAAGCCCTGCCTTCCTGATAATAAAGGAAACTCAGATAATCCACTATCTCGGCCACGCTTATATCATCTACGTATCGCTTCCCATATTTTTTTGAGATGTGCTGATTCCACAAAGTATCGTGCTTTCGTATAGTGCCATAGGCTTTACCATGCCGACCCTTTTCGCAATACTCGGCATAGACCTCTTCCACAGTCATTCTTTTCTTTGCGGTCTTGGGTGGCTGAAGCAATTCGGCTTGAACTTGGATAACAGCTGCCTCTCTGGCTTTGGTAGCCGCTCTCTCTGTTTTGAATGGTTTTCCATTCTCGTCCTTCGTGCGCTTGATGTCCTTCTGCTTACCGTCCACCCAGAAAGCATACCTAAAGCCCCAAGTGCCGTTTGATAGCTGATACACACCCTTTGATTCTGTCTTTGTCATATAGTCCTCCTATTGGAATTTTATTGGAGATCTCCTTGTTTGCGCCACGCAACTGATCTTTCTAAAAGTATACACCGCAAAGCTTTTTATCCCAAAGTCCTCGCCAATTTATGTCGACGAAGCAAGACACGGCTGAGTCTCGAGGGACTTCTCGCAAGATACTTCGGTTGATTCTGAAAGCCTTACGTTATAAAGCAAATTCATAGAGGAGCAGATTTCGGTCTGCTCTTCTTTTTTGTCGTCTAAAGAGGGAATTAAGTCCAAAAAGTGGAATTTTGTTGGAAACTTCCACTGCTTTTCGCGTGGCGAAAGCCTGCGTTTTGGAAGTGCTTTTGGAAGCAAAAATGGACTTGCTTTAATTATATCAAAAAAGCCCGTTCTTGCGAACAGGCTTTGTGTGTTGTTTGCGAAAAGGTTGCGATTGGAATACAATCAATATCCTTGACAAAGAATGGATAAGGAGGTATAATAGTATCATCAAACTGTATTGAGATATATACTTCGAAAGACAGTAATATGTGCTATAATACCCGTAAGATTCATCCAAAAAGGGAACTAAAACTTATGATACATTCAATTTTAATAATTGGACAAGCCAACATGGGTGGCAGAGGCTTTGCCAATGAGACGGAATAAAATAGCTCTGCTACTAAAATACCGAAGAAACAGAGCCCATCGAGACCATTACAGAGGAGGACACTACCCCTATGTTAGATTGTAATAACACAGAGCTGATCGAATACGCCGAGCGTATAGCAAACGGTGTCAGCTACTACTACCCCAATGCCAAGAGAGAAAGCGCTATTCTCGAAAACAAGCAGATGTCCCTGATCTATGCCCTCACGGAAGCGGGAAATAAGCAGGTCAGCAGTCTGAAGAGCTATAAGGGAGCCACCTATCTGGAAAACACTATGGATATTTTCGTCCGTATGAAGTCGGGCGATGTCTTCTATGCCTCTGGTTCCGAGGATAATCCTACCACCAACCTCTATCGCTTCGGATATTATTTCTATCAGGCGCGCTATGAGGGACAGAACTTCCTGAGCACGCAAAATGTGACCGCAGAAAAGGTGCTGAACCATATGGAGGTCTCGCAGTTCAACAACACGGAAAGAGTATCGATCGCAAACAACGAGCTGCAGATCAAGCTGATCTCTACCAACGACCCCTACATCTGCCTCAGCGACGCAAAACATCCTGCCGACGATTACAACATGATGCAGATCACCATCAAGGCAGATCCCGGCATCAGGAGCGCGGGATTGTATATCATTGCGGGAAGCAAGTCCGGATTCAACAACACCCAGAAGACCGACATTCCCATCGTGGCAGACGGCAACTACCACACCTATCTGATCCCCCTTTTCCTGCTCCCCGATTATACCGAAAATTTGAAGGGCATCCGCTTTGACCTTGACGGCAATCGGGGCTCTACCTACACCATCAAGGAGATCAAGCTCCTTTCTGCAAACGTGGAGAATCTGCCCGCAAGCATCAGCATTGCCCGTACCTTTAACGTTTACTCAGACAAAATGCATCATATGCTTCAGGTCAGCGCACAGCTTCCTCAGGAAGGTATAGCTGAAATCGGTATGATCACGAAAATTGCCGAAAACACCGTTGAAAAGCTGATCGTAAAGGATAAAAACGGTCTCCACGAGACTCTTGACGGTGTGGACTTTGCAAGCGCCGAATATATCGGCTTTGACATCAAGAAGGCGGGTATCTTCGGATACATTATGCCATACGACAACCAAAGCGGATGGATGAAGGTCACCCTTGAGAACGGCTTCTACGTAATTGAGCAAGCAAAATCCCCCAAGGACGGCACGATCCTTCCTTCCGAAAAGGATACCAACAACGCAAACGACCTCTTTATGGGTCAGCGTCTCTACACCGATATCACTCACACCTTTGACAAGTTCCTTGCCGAGGCTGAAGAGGAAAGACATCCCCTGAACGAAAAGAATTTTGTCATCGACACGGAAAATTCCGCATCCGCAAGCTTTGGCGGCTACGATGCGCTCCGCGGAATATACGTATTGAATTTCTCGGGCTCGGGCTCGGGCTATTACCGTCCCAACTACTATCCAAACGTAAAATTTGAGGTCATCGGCGACAAGAGCGACCGAAAGATCTACGTAATGGCATATTCTGACGTAGGAACCGTCGAAGGTGCAGCTCTTCTTGACGACAGAGACATGATGCTTCCCATTCTCATCGAAGTAGGCAAGAACTTCAGCGAGGCGATGGGTGAGCGAAATCTCTACAATATCGATGACCCCGTGTACAGCGAGGCGATCTTCCCGCTTGTTGTAAACGCAGAGCAAAAATACGGCTACAACATTCTGAACCTTTATCAGAATTGGGGCAGATTTCCCCTCAAGCAGATCTCCTGGATCCAATTCCGTAATCCTTACTACCATCTTTCCACAGGCGAGACCGAAACCAACTGTATCACGCCCTACTACGAAACCAGAAGAGGAAGAGGTCTTGGTGTTCTTCCCGATTTTCGTGCTATGAGTGCCGCACCCTTTAGCGGTCAGCAGAGAAACAGCGGCGGTACGCACTATTTCCTTCAGTACACCGATGCTGACGGCAATTACTACACCTCCGAAAATACCTACGATATTCTCGGCTCCTTCGGTCTTCAGTACGCCGATGTGACCATGGGCTATCTTTCCGACGATGGAAAGATCAAGATCACCTACAATCACATGGAGGTGGCGCAGACCGACGAAAACAGAACCTACCACGAAATGTCCTATGAATTCCTTGACGATATTTCCTTCAAGGATTTTGCAAAGGATTTCTCTTTCTATTCGGTTCGTTCCATCGACCCCGTGGGCGTTTACACGATGTTCGGCTATCTGGACAAGGACAACAAGCATCATATAGTGGATGCCAAAATGGCGGGCGACAATGCCGTTTACTATACTCTCGGTGATAACGCCCCCTATTTCTCCTATATGAAGATGACCGAGGATCGCGCAAATAAGAGTGGATACATCAACCTTGCGCTTCTGATCGGTGAATATGAGTTTATCATCGGTGGAGAAAAGGCAGAACCTAATTTCGTGGCGGCAGACCTTGGCGGAGTGGTATCGCTCTCCCTTGATCTGAAGGAGGTCACCTTCAAGAAGGGAGACAAGATCACCATCAATTGCATTCTTCTCCCTTGGGGCTCTCAGGACACCGTATACGACGGTTCTAACGGTAAGGCTCCCGACCAGAACGTGCGCGACGTTCGTCAAAATACCCTTCTCGATCCCGCAAAGGCAACTGCAAACAAGGATTGCCGGGTTATCGACACCGCATTCGTTCCCATGCTCAAGACCACCAACGGAAAGAGCGCGGAATTTACCCTCTCGGGCGGTGAAAACAATATTGCAGTCCGTGTATACGGCTTCGATATGCTGACCGTTCCCAAGATTTATGAGAACAAAAACGGCACTTGGGTCGAATATGAGGTCAGCTCCGCAAAAGCTCCCGATGTGGGAGGAAATCGCCACGAATATGACGGCTACACCGTTTATTACGACGGCGACGATACCTTCTCCTATGCCTTTATGGCAACGATGGAGAAAGGTGCTGAAAGACAGTTCAAGATCGTTGCCGACGGTAACTACACCGAATGGAAAAAGGAGGATGTTTCGAGTAATGAAAGGGAAGACTATCTCGACATCTATATCGATCCCATAGAGCTTATGGATACTTCAAGTAATATCTGAAAGCCTTGTAATATAAAGCAAATTCATAGAGGAGCAGACTTTGATATGCACCTCCAAAAGTGTCTAACTTTTGGGGTGCATATCATTTCAGTCTGCTCTTCTATTTTGCTAACTACCTTATCCCGCTTTCATTAGAGGTCGGCGAGCATCCCATAATTTGCTTGTAGTTGTGGTAGAACGTAGTATAATGATTATAACCCACCGCCATCGCCGCCTCGGTGGCGCTCACGCCGCTCCGTATCAATTCCTCCGCGTAGTGTATCTTTTTTATGGCTACATATCTGTTGATCGTTAAATTCATATGATTGGCAAACTTGTGGCAGAGCGTGGATTTGCTGATATAAAGATGATCAGCTATATCGTCAAGCTTGATAGGCTCGGAAATGTGTGCCTCGATGTAATCAATAACGTTTTTGATCATAGGATCTTTTGATATCGGAAGAATGACCTCTCCCGTGTCCGCTGCGCTGTTATTTAACCTTATTATCAGGTCAAATATCAGCGACATAAAACGAAAGCAGGCGTTTTTGTCCTCAGGATCGATATCGGCAATATCGTAAATCGTGTCTTTTATCCCGTATTTGCTAACAAGTCTGTCAGGCAGTATTCTGTTGAGCTTGCGCAGAGACAAAAACGTGTCGTCGATCTCAATATCAGCAACGGCAAACATTTTGCGTAGGAGCTCAAAATCAAAATATACAAGTATTCTCTCAAACGTCTCACTTCTGTTAATAACCAGCGTGTGTATCTCATTGGGCATAACGAAGATCACGTCTCCCGCGTGCGCAAGATACTGCTCGTCCTCGATATTGTACCTGACAGAGCCTTGAGATATGTATATGATCTCAAATTTTCTGTGTGATTCGGGACCGTGCAGAGTGTCCTTAGGTGCAGGCTGCATCAGCCATTGTGCAAAGGCAAAGCTGTGGTGCTTTAATTTATAGTCTTTTACGCGCATAGCTATATTACCTCACTTGATCAGTAACCTTGATTTTAATTTTAGTATAACACCGTTTGCTTGAGAAATCAACAGTCATTTATAAAATTACTATAGCAAATTTCAAGATGTCGGCTTGCAAGATTTTGTATATCACGTGCTTGATTTTGTATTTACAACTTAAAATGTGTGTGGTATAATGAATTATAGTAATTCGCTATTTTACTATTAATGATAATATATTCAGGGGAAATAAGCTAAAAGGTTCTGCTTTATTTTGGAAAGGAATGGTCATATTTATGAAAAGATCCTATCTGTCACTGATCTCGTTCATTACCGTATGTTTGATTATGCTGTGCGCGTTTGTCGCTTGCAAAGCAAACGAAAATCTGTCGGAAAATACCACACAAACCGAGACACGAAAGAGTGAATCTCTGTCGTCTGCGGAGTCGGAGTCATTAAATTCCGAATCAGCGGAATCCTCGGAGGACAAGACGGAGAGCGAAGCTCAGTCATCTGCGGAGTCATCAAATTCCGAATCGGCGGAATCCTCGGAGGACAAGAGAGAGAGCGAAGCTCAGTCATCTGCGGAGTCATTAAATTCCGAATCCGCGGAATCCTCGGAGGACAAGACGGAGAGCGAAGCTCACTCATCTGCGGAATCAGAGTCTTTTGATACCGAAACCTCGGAATCGAAGCCTTCGGATATCACTACAGAAAGTGATTCCGAGTATTGTACAGACTTGGAATCTTCTGCTCCCGAGTTTTTGGAGTCGGAAACGGCAGAGTACGAGACCGAGTCGGAGACCGATAAGCCTATCCTATCTTTGATCGACGGTGAATATGCCGATATCATTGAGAATGCCGATCGCCTGAAAAATCTTGTTACCGCCTATTATACCGGCGGAAAGAGAAGTGCCTTCCGCGTAGTCAACAACCACATGGTATTTGATTATACTCTGACCGCGGAAAAGGATCAGCTGGCAACCGTCAGTACCCCCGACGGCAGAGTTTACGTTTCCGACACCATGGACGTTTACGTAAAAATGGACAACGGAAAGACCTATTATGCCTCGGGATCCACGTCCCCTGCCACCGCAAACCTTTTCAGATACGGGTATTATTATTATGATGCCCACATGTACGATCAGAGCTTCGTAAATAATGTGATCACAACAAAAGAAACAAAGATAAAGCTCTCCCTCTTTAAAAATTACGTTGACGTCACGGAGCCCGAAACGGCAAACGGAGCGTTGTCCTTTGCGGTCACTTCTACCGATGACCCCTATATCTCAGCTAAGGTAGGTTTCTCGACCGAAGAGCATAACGCTGTCAGGGTAACTATGCGCACCGAGTCGTCTACAAGCCTTACACTATATATTGCAGCGGGAAGCTATAAGGGAGCTAACGAGCAGCAGAGAGTTAATATTCCGCTGATCAGCGACGGAGAATACCATACCTATACCTTGCCCATAGGCGGTCTTGAGGATTACACGGGTGACGTAACTTTACTTCGCCTTGATCTTAACGGAGCGACGGTCGGAGAGAATGTGTTGATCAGCGAGATCAAAGCCGTCCAGCTTGAAAATGACGGTGCTCCCGCCCTGCGCCTCGACCGTAATCTTCATACCTTTGCCGATAAAGCCAATCATATCGTCAGAATTATTGCCGAGGAGGACGTCAGCGGAATCCTTGAGCTGGGTATGGTAACGAAAATCGCCGCGGATACCGTGTCAAAGCTTGTTGTGAAGGACAAAAACGGACTTCATAACAACCTTTATGAAGTAGACTTTGCAAGCGCAGAATACGTGGGATTTGATATCAAGGGAGTCGGAATCTTCGGCTACATACTCTTGGATCACGAAAACAGCGGAAAAATAACCGTATCTCTCGAGGGAGAAAATTACGTAATCACCCAGATCTCTACCCCCGCAAACGGAATAGTCAAGGCTCCGGTTACCGTTGAAGCGGGTGATGAGATTATCAAAAATTATCCCTCCGATAGCCTCAGCATCTATAAGTCGGGAACAGACCATTATTTCGGTCAAAGGATATACACCGACCTCTACCATAGCTTTAACCGCTTTATTGCCGTCGCGGAGGTAGAGAGAAATCCGCTGTCAGCCGAGAATATCACGGTAGACGAAAGCGACCACCAAGCGACCTACGACGGATACGATCCTATCCGCGGAGTTTATTGCTTTACTTCCAAAAAACACCAAGGCTTTAACGGAGCGTTCTATCAGACACCAAACGAGCATAACGGTGTCAGCTTCACGGTTACAGGTGACGACCGCGAAAGAAATATGTACGTCCTGGTGTACGCTTACACCACAGGACTTGAGTGCGCGGCGGTGCTTGATAAAAACGATATGATGCTGCCGATCCCCGTTGAGGTGGCAAAGAATTTCGGACATGAGTTTGAGGTCCCCGTATATTCCTGGGGAGATATCAAGTATAGCGAAGCTTATCTTCCTATCTTATTGAACGCTAACGAGAGCAAGACTATGACGGTATTGCACCTCTATCAGAATTGGGGAAAATATCCTCTGAAGCAGCTTTCGTCCATTCAGTATTATTCACCCTATTATCATCTCTCCACGGGATGCACTGAGACCAACTGTATCGCGACTCATTACGTCCACGGCAAGGATCTTTGGACTCTGCCCGACCACAGAGCTATGTCGGCTCCCCTTTGGTCAAATGACCCACAGCATACCTCGGGCGGAAATCATTATTTCCTGCAGTATACCGATGCCGACGGAAACTATAGCGCGAGCGAAAACGTATTGAATATCATAGAATCGGCAGGTCCCACCTATGCCGACGTAAATATGACATACCTCTCCGACGACGGACGAATCAAGGTCACCTATTCACATATGGAGATGCCGCAGACCGACGAAAACCGTACCTATTATGAGATAAAATATGAGGTGCTTGAAGATATCAGCTTCAAGGACTTCAGCCGTGATTTCTCATTCTATAGTGCAAAAGGCTACGGTGACTATAAAAAGATCGGTTATCTTGATGAGAACAACACCTCCGCGATCAGGGATAATAATGCCACCGCAGATACCGTTACATACGTTCTCGGAAACGATCACCCCTACTTTGATATGTTTCAGATAACCGACGGCCCTCACGGCGACGAGAGTCATCCCGACTATACCAATGGTTACGTCAATCTTTCCTTCCTGATCTACGATTCGGATTTCACTATCGGCGGAAAGCAGAGCGACGCGAGGTTTGTTATCAATAATCAGTATAATACCTTAAGCCTTTCTCTCGATCTTGAAGAGGTCACCCTTAAGGCTGGGGATAGCTTCTCAATCAATGCCATCATAATGCCCTGGGGCTCTCAGGAAACCGACTATACAAGCGATGTGCCTGATAAAAACGTCCGCGATGTAAGAATGAACAGTATCATTGATCCGGCAAAGCCTTCTGCGGTCAAATATTGCGAGGTTGTCGACAGCGTGTTTATGCCTAAGATCAAATCAACAAACGGCTCATCCGCCGTGTTCACTTTGTCGGGCGGTGAGGGTAACGTTACCTTCCGTGTTTACGGATTTGAAAAGCTTACAGTCCCCGAGCTTTACGAAAAGATCAACGGCGAATGGAAGCTTTTGGATGTCAGCTCCTTGACTACACCCGATAGCGCGGGGAATTGCCATCCCTATGACGGTTATTGCGTCCATTACGACGGTGACGGCACTTATTCCTATTCTTTTGTTACAACTATGACAGACAGTGCCGAGCGAAGCTTCTGGCTCAAGGTACAAGAGGACTTTGTGGAGTGGCCCGATGTCGAGGATATGATCAACGTTAATCTGATGCTGCCTGCCGACCGACTCAATACCCTTGTAAGCTCTGACGGTAAGGGATTTGGAAGGCATGAGCTTGCCGAAGACAATTCCTACGTACGCTTCTTTGGAGACAGCTCGGGTAACCCAATGGATTCAAGAGTCACTGTTGGTATTGAGTCCGGCAAGGTCACGGGACAGTACGTAGCGCTGAAATACAGAGTATATGCCGCTGACGGTGACTCAAGATTCTCAGTAAACTATTTTACCAGTACTCAAGACCCATCCCCCACGGGAAACGGTGACAATCTGGCAGAGGACGTAATAGCCGACGGTGAGTGGCACGTTTTGATCGTAGACCTCGGAAAATACGGACTTTCCACATTTACCCCCGATAACGGTGTCTACCGCGCGAAATTCATCCGTCTTGACGTGCTCAACCATATCACAAGCAAGAATTCCTATATTGATATTGCCTATCTTGCCATGAGCGACGATCTCTTAAAGCTGTGCTTGATGAACAGAGATATCGAAAAGCTTGATTACGTTGAAACAAAGGGTATAAGACAAGTGCTGCTCTCGGCAAGCGGTGAAATTGAAGAGCCGGAGATCGAAAACGTTACCTCTCCCAACGACGTATATGCTGAGGATCTCAACGTTTATATCAGCCCCGTTAAGATATTCCAAACCGCTAACGGCTCAAAGGGTGTTGGCAGTCTTGAGCTTTGCGAGGAGAACGCATACGTTCGTATTTTTGGAAACAATGAGTCAGACGAAGCCTATGCCATAGTATATTCGGGCGGCGAGACAGTATCGGGTAAGTATTTCGTAATAAAATACCGAATTCCCACCACAAACTCCGCAACGAGCAAGGTTTTTGATATATTCTCCAGTACGGTCAATTCTTCTCCCAAGGGAACAGACGTTGCCCAAACCAGGGATGTTATTGCCGACGGAGAATGGCATCTTCTTGTGATCGATATCACGACCTTTGCAACGTCTACCACCTTCACCCCCGCCGATGACGGTACGTATACCGCAAAATATATGAGATTTGACTTTTTCGAAGGTAAGATGTCCCTCGATTCCTATATAGATATCGCGTTTATCGGTATCTGTGAGGATCCTACCGCCATTCTTGAAAAAGCAAAATGAATAACAGTCATACTCGCGAATATCACGGGTATGACTACCTCTGTTTTAGCTTCATGGAGGAATTTTGAATGAGTATTTTTGATAAGATCAAACATCCGCCGAGTGAATTCAGCCCCGCCGCCTTTTGGTTCTGGTACGGTGAGCTTGATCCCGATGAGCTTCGCCGTCAGATAGTTCTGATGTGCGAGCAGGGAGTGTATAACGGATTTATGCACCCACGCGCGTATCTGAAAACACCATATCTTGGTGATGAGTGGTGGAATGCCATATCGGCTTGCGTGGACGAGAGCGAAAAAACAGGCTTTTATCCTTGGTTGTACGATGAATATGCCTGGCCTAGCGGAACTGCGGGAAGCACGTTCCCATACGGTTATCAAAAGCCCTCGAGAACACTTGCGAGCGGCAAAAAGAATATGGCAAAAAGTTTGGTCTTGCGCCGTTTCGCGTCGGTCACAGATTATCGCAAAAGTAAGATTTCCGATGAAAACGAAAGCCTTCTTTGCCTCTTCTGCCACGACGGAACAGACTTTTGCACCATAGAGACCCCGGACACTGCCGAGGGCGAGATCTTTGCCTTTTACGTCAAGGTGCATCCAACACTTGTGGACTATATGAACAGGGAAACTATCCGCGAGTTCTTGAACTATACTCACGAGGAGTATAAAAAACGCTACGGAGAGCATTTCGGCAGACGAATTCCGGGTGTTTTCTTTGACGAGATCTATATGAACCACTTCGTTCCGTGGACAGACAGGCTTCCCGAAGAGTTTGTCTCGCGCCGTGGGTACGACCTTTTGCCTTGCCTCTATGCTCTTGCCGCCGAGGGAGGGGAAAGAGAGAGAGAAGTGCGCGGAGATTTTTATAAGACCGTGGCAGAGCTTTACGAAGAGGCATTTTTTAGTCAGATCGGAGAGTGGTGTGAAAAAAACGACCTGAAGCTGACCGGACACACCGAGGAGGATATCTGGTTGCATCCCTCCCGTCAAGGCAACTATTTCAATACAGTAAGAAATCTTCATATCCCGGGAGCCGATTGCCACGATTATCGCTACCGTTTCCCGAGAAAGATCACCTACAGAGAGCCGAAGCTTGCCGTGTCGGTGTCGAGAGCATATGGTAAGGAGCGCGCTATGTCCGAGGCTTTCGGCGGCGCGGGATGGGCTTGCACTCTGCAAGAATTCAAGCGAGGAGTGAATACGGCGGGAGCCATGGGTATCTCAATGTTTACGCTTCACGGCTTTTATAGCGATATCGATCACCAAGGCTCGCAATCGGATTGGCCGGGAAACTTCTTTTTCCAAAACCCCTATTGGCGTTATTTCAGACACTTTGCCGACTATATTTCAAGAGTCTGCTATATGAATTCGCAGGGAACACCCGTTGTTGACGTGGCACTCTATTATCCTATTGAGGATATGCAGAAAGAGACCTATATAAAGGGTGTAACAAAAAAAGGCAAGTCAATAGATTCTGCCTTCAATACCGCCCTGAATTGCCTGATCGAAAATCAGATCGACGTAGATATGATCGATAGCGAAAGCTTGCTGAAGGCAGAGATTTCCGACGGCAGGCTTTGCGGAGATAAGGAAAGCTTTGCCGTGCTGCTGATCCCCGACGTCGTAAAGCTTGATTGCAAACTGTCGGAAAAGCTTACCCACTTTGAAAAATCGGGCGGCAAGATCATATATTACGCAACGAATAATAGCGTCGAAAGTAGCTTTCCAGCCCCCGAAGAGATCCATAAGACGGTTGCCGAAGCGATTCGGACTGACGTGTGCGTCATAAACGGCGACAAAACCGATCTTTTTGTAAATCATCGCAAAATTGATAATAAGGACTTCTATTTTATTGCAAACAGCTCCCCTAAATATCGCAAGCTTACTCTTTTGCTCCGCGAAAAAGGCTTTGCAAGTAAACTGAGCCCCGAAAACGGAGAAATTTCCGCTGTAGAATACAAAATATGCGACGAAGGCACGGTTGTCAGTCTTTCACTTTCCGAGGACGAGAGTGCTTGGATCGTAATAGATCACGAAAAAGAATCTGAGATATTTATTGAAAAAAACACAGTCGAAGAAACGGTTATATCGGGTGAATGGGAATTTTTGCCCCTGTCGACAGACCTTTGCGGAGAAGAACAGATAAAGCAAGAGCGATGCGAGCTGAAAATTCCATTGGCAACGCTTACGTCAAGTCTTCATAATGAGGAAAGACAGATAAGAATCCGGAATAAGGTTGGCGAGATCGGTAATATTGGCAGACATCTCAGCCTTTGGAGTGCCGATTGGATCACAAGACGCGTGGGTTGGAAGGATAGCTGCTCAAGTAAAGATCTGTATTTCAGACGTAGTTTTTCTTTGGATAAAAAGCCCGACAGCGCGAAGATCTGCCTGTCTGCAATAAACGAATGGCAAATATTCGTCAATTGTGAGCTTGTCTCCTCGTCAAGCGAAGGAAGAATACCCAAAACTCTCGATATTTCCTCATATTTGCGCGAAGGTGAGAACCTTATCTCTATTGCGGTGCATAACCCAACACCTCTTGAGAAAGGAACGCTTTTGCAAAGAGAAGAGCTGATCTCGGAGCTTCTGATCTCCCTGATCACCGAAATAGAGCTGACCTTTGGTGATGAAAAACAACTTATCTGCACAGATAGCGATTGGATTGTCTGCGAGTCTGTAACAAAGGATTGGACAAGCATCGATTATAAGCCTTCAGCATCGTATGTAGACCCATCTGCGCGCCTGAACCAGGCACCTGCTATGAAGCCTGACGGGTGGTCGTATGCTTGGGAACGCGGGAAGCCCCCTATGAAGCCCTTTGGCGATCTTCCCTTATTTGGCGAATCACTTGCGTACCCTCAAAAGGTCTGCTACGGCATCGAGCTGCCCAAAGGCACGTCGGCGGTAAAATACCCCATAGTCAGCGGTGAGGAGATCGAAATATTGATCGACGGTGCGCCCGCAGATTTCAATGACGGTAGCTGTTCCGTCATTCCCGACGGAAAGGATCACCGTATGCAGATATCGTTGATAGCAAATGACGGGCACGACGGACTCCACGCACCCGTTTCGGTGGAGCTTGTCCCACAGAAATACGACCTTGGCGATTGGCGGATTCACGGACTTAAGTGGTATTCGGGATTTGCTTCCTATAAAAACCGCTTCAGCTTGACTGAAAAAACGGGTCGATATATACTTGATCTTGGCAAGGTGTCTCACCAAGCCGAGGTGTGGATCAACGGTAAAAAGGCAGGCGAAAGGGTCTGGGCACCCTATACCCTTGACGTGACCGAGCTTTTGCGCCACGGAGAAAATGAGATCGCCGTCATAGTAAGCAATTCCGCGGGCGTGGAGCATCAGTTTATGCTGCTTGACGAGGGCGAGGCTCTCGGCTGGAACAGATACTGGAACTACGATAATATTCAGCGAGATAAAGAAAAGCTGATTTCGGGTCTGCTTGGCACCGTAAGACTTTTAAGACAAATTTAACCTGGGAGAAGAATTATGAAAATACACTTTTTAGGCACCTGCGCGGGAACAGAGCCGATGCCCACAAGAAAACATACGTCAACTGTAATAGAATTTGAAGATTCACTCTATTTCTTTGACGCGGGCGAGGGATGCTCCTATACCGCGCATAATATGGGACTTGACCTTCTGAAGACCAAGAATATCGTCATTTCCCACACCCATCTCGATCACGTGGGCGGTCTTTGCAATCTGCTCTGGACCGTCAGAAAGCTGCGTTATCATTACGGAAACAAAACCAAGCACGATCTGATCAACGTCTATATACCTACGGCGGAAACCTTTGAGGGAGTGATGAAGATCCTTCGTAACAGCGATGACAACTTTAAATGCGATTTCATTGTTAAGGATAATCCCGTAGCCGACGGACTGATTTTCGACGACGGAGGAATGAAGGTGACAGCAAGCCATAACCGCCACCTGAGAGATAAAAATTTCGAGCCCTGGCAGTCCTTCTCTTACAAAATAGAGCTGGAGGGCAAAAAGATAGTCTATTCGGGCGACCTGGCAAGCTATAGCGAGCTTGACGAGCTGATCGGAGAGTATTGCGATGCCCTTATCATCGAAACGGGACATTTTGTCATTCAGGATGTGTACGAGTACACAAGAGACAAAAATATTGGAAGAATATTCTTCACTCACAACGGCAGAGAGATCATTTTCGGAACTGAAGAGTGTAACGAAAGAGTCAAAAAGCTGTTTGGAGGCTCTGCTGTCATCTGCGAGGACGGAATGACGGTGGAATTATAAAGGACGGACAAATATATGAAAATTGCGTTTATTTGCGATATGCACTTGCCAAATAATAGGGCTTCGGCGCAGTATGCTTATTTTTCGGAATTTATCAAAAGAATGAAGAAGGATAAGATCGAAACGGTCATATGCCTTGGCGATATTACGTCCGTTGGCGAAAAAGAGATTTTTCTCACGTATCTTGAAGATCTGAAGGATTTCGACCACCACTTTGTTATCGGAAATTCGGACGTGAGAGACGAAAATACCAAGGACTTTTTCCTTGAAAAGAGCGGTGGATTTCTTATTGAGCGTGACGGCAGAGCGATCATAGGTGTGGATACTCCATACGGTGTGATCGAGAAATCCGACCGCGAAAAAATCAGCCGCCTTAAGAACGGTGACGTGTTCGTTATGCACTATTATGTCGAGGCTTTGGAAAAAGACAGCCGCGAGTTTCTCACAGGTGTCTGCGAAGACAAGGCTTTGACGGTAATAGTCGGACATCAGCACAAAAAACGTGATTATATGTTGGGAAGGTCAAGAGTAATAGGACTCCGCGCCCTTGATCCCGATAAATCCATCGGCGGATACCCCTGCATCGATTATTTCGACTTCAGCGGAGATGGTGTCAAGGACGAGGAGATCATAATCAACCCCCCCGTAAGCATCCTTGGGGATATTAGAGCGCATTTCGGCATTTCCTGCGTCGATAATCTGCGAGACCTGACCTATGCCCTTGAAAATGAGGTGTATGCCGTAGAGCTTCGTACCAACGGAGCAGATTGGACGCCCGATCTCTCGCTTATACCCCTCATTGAAAGGTGGAGAGAGAGGACGGGAGGCTATCTTTCGGTCCATTTCCCCAATCTTGGGTATAAAAACGGCGAGATCACGGGCAAGGAGCAGTGGATAGCGGCGACCGAATACGCTATCGCCATCAAAGCCGACGGCTTGACTATGCATCCTCCGAGAAGAGTGAAACTATGTGATATTCCCGAGGGCGGAGAGGTATGGAACGCATTGGCTCAAATGTATCTCTATACGATCAAAAAAATGCCCGAGCAGGTTGCTGTAGGCATTGAGAATTTGCATATGGAGGCAGGAGAAGGCGACAATATACAGCGAAGCTTCGGTTATACTCCTACAGAAGTATCGGCTTGGATAGATATGCTTAATACCGCATTGAACAAACCGAACCGTGTCGGTCATATTTTTGACGTGGGGCATGCGAGAAATAACGGACATCTGTCGCAGATCTATCCCGTAAGCCGCTGGTATGAAATGATGGGAAATAAGACCGTGGCATATCATATTCATCAGGTGCTTGCAGGCGAGAGAGGAATGAGCAATCATAACGCAATCGAAACCTGGCTCGGACCGATAATAAATTACACTTCCTTTTTCTATAGTTGGGAAAAAGGTGTGATCAATCATAAGCCTGTCTTTCTTGAAGTGCAGGGAAGCGTTAATTACGAGAAGAGCATCAATGCATTTGAGAAGCTTTTGCAGGATACCTGACGTTATAAAAGGATAAAACCAAACGCACATCAGGCGAGGAAATATTAACGTATAAATAGGATCGAAAAATCGATCAGAAAGCAAAAAACCTTAGAGTATTTAAGCCGCTCTAAGGTTTTTTATTATAGTATTATTTCAAAATCAAGTCGCGTCAAGCATTTCCTTGACCTTGGAAATCACCTGATCCTGCAAGCCGGCGGTGAATCTCGAGCCCCTTGCCTCGTATCCACCCTCAAGGAATGCCTTGTCCGAGGGAAGATAACCCTGGTGACCGTTAGTCAGCGCAAATGCAAGCGCAAATCTGCCACCCGCAGCCTCTCTTATCGACGCGCCGTATTCGGTAAAGGGCTCGCCTCCAAGCCCGACGATAACCACGTCTCCCAAAGTCACGGCTGTGACGGGAAGGGGATGATATATAGTCATGCTCTCGCGTATCATTACCACTCTGCGAGCGTATGCAACCTCCTCGATCTCGGGATTGTATCCCAGCGTTCCTGCTTCACGCGCGGCAAGAAAAGCCTTGCACTCGTCGTATTTTTCCTCACCCTCGTTGTTGGATTTGGTGTAAACTGTCTGAACGTCGGCAGAAAATTTGTCACAGCTCTGCGGAATGGTATTACCCCATATCTTCTTTACCGCGTCTGCAATAACCCTGCCCATATGTATGCTGTGTTCATATCCGTTTTTGATTCCGCCTATGTGGTCAAGGTGATTGGAGTCACCCTCAGGCCCAACAAACACAAGACAAGAGACGTCGCTATTATCTGCCTCAACAAACCGACGTGTAAAGCCGGGCCAGTCAGCCGAGACTTTCTCACCGTGAACCACGTCGGGATGAGTACAGAAATTGACCAAAGCAATATCTTTTTTATCCTTGCGCGTAAATCGAAGCAAACGAACAGTGTTGTCAGCCTCGGCACAACGGCGGTCGATCTCGGGAATCTGCTTGGGCGTTGGATTGGTGACCGTTTTGCCGTCCTTAAGAATATATCTGCGAACGAAAGCAAGCTTTTCAGCCGTTTCGCTCTCTCCGCATGAAAGCTCCGCGTCCGACATATCTTGGGCAGCCATCTGCGCCACGTCGCAGAATTTCGAATAAACCACCTCGGCAAAGGCGGGCGAAAGATTTTCAATCACCTTGTGCTTCATAATATACGTGGTGTGCTGATGAAGCGCACTCAAAACTACGTATTCCGCAGGAATACCCAGTCGATCAAATATCAATTTTTTGATGTGCTTGGCATCCGCCACGTCCATGCCCTCAACGTCGGCGGCGATCATAATGAGAGTTTTCTCTCCGTCATTCAGCGCAATGGCATTGACCTCAATAGGGTCAAGTACGTCCATAGTGCTTCTCGGACGCTGATATCCCGCTAGGGGAGTGCCCAAAGGCGGAGTAATATCAAGTCTTGCAAATCCTGCTTTTAACATATTTTTCACCTCTAAAATCAATATTCTATGACTTCAATGTCGGAGTTTTCGGGCAAATTCGCCTCGAATTCTACATTTTTCGGCAGCACAAGAGTAAATTTCTTTTTGCCACCGTCCACGCTTTCACACTTGACCGCTACAAGCCCCTTGGCGGTGGGAACAACACCCTCAAGGCTATCAAATGAGCCCGAAGGGGCAAAGAGCAGCTTTTCATAACCCGCTTCAAGAGGTCTTATGCCTAAAACAAAGGCAGACAGCAGATAGGTGCTTCCCGCACCCCAAGCGTGGCAGACCGTGAAGTATGGAGGACGGGGACCGTCACTTGTATCGGCATATTCCCAAAATGTCCTAGCGCCTCGCTTCATCATAGAGCCCCAACAGCGGCGCAAAAGCTCGATAGCGCCGTCTTCGTCACCTATACGGAACCTTGCTTCAACCTCGTGGGTATTCATAGTGGGCGAGACCACGGTGTTGCCACCGTATTTGTGAGCATCGGGCTCGGAAATAATAGTCGAGCCGTATGGTGTCCAAAGCTTTTCTTCAAGAGTTTTCATCGCCGCCCTTGCTCGCTCTCCCTCGGCAATTCCGAATAGAACGCAGAGCGCGTTGCCGTCCTGGGGGATATAGTGGGAATTGAAGGGCTCGTAATATGCCTGCTTTTCCTCGCTCCAAAGACGAGTGTTGATGGCATCCTTGACCTTCTTCGCAAGCTCTCGCCAAGCTTCTCCGTGATCATCTCCAACAACGTCGGCAAGAGTTGCCATCGAGATCAGAGACTTATAGAAAAGCGCATTAAGCAAAGGCTTTTCGCCAAGCCTGTCGTGGTGCTGCGAATAATCTACCGATGCGGTGGTCATACAGAACGCGCCCGCGAGAATTGGATACTGATAAATGAGATAATTTTCATTCATCTTGCCTATCATCCAATCGAGACATCCGCGAAGCTCCTCAAAATGCTCACAGGCAAAATGCTTGTCGTTGTAATATAAATAGTGATTATAAGCCTGAACGATCCTCCACGCAGGGTATTCGTTCAGACCGATATTTTTCATGAATCTGTCATAAATAAGCCCCGTGTTGCTGGTTATTTCGGTAAGTGAAAGGGAACTTACGGTATGGTCGCCTTCACCGAAGGTATACGCGTCGATCAACGCGGCAAGGATGCCGTCTCCCGTGAAATACTTCATTTCATTTCTGGGACAGCTCTCATATTCCTGATGCTTGCAGATGTAGTGCGTGTATTTTCCGATTTCCCACATTTCGTTAAATTGCGCGTCGGAGCAGTTGAAGTAACCCAGCTTGTCGTGGTTAAGCATATCAAGACGGAATTTTGCCGAAAAGATCTTTATCTTAACGTTTGCGCAAAGCATCATATAAATACAAGCCCTACGACGAATAAGCTTCAAAGTGTGTCTGCCCGCATAGATGGGCTTTTTTATAGCAAGCCTCTTAGCGTTGGCATGTTCCTTGGGACCACCGAAATCGATGTCCTCGGGATAACCGGTATAGTCAAACCTGAGCTCCAGCACGCCGTCATCTTCCGCTTCGTATTCAACCTCCACGTAACCGCAGTATATGTTGTCAAAACGGTAAAGAACGTTGGATTTTTCTGCCACGGAGACAAGAGTGTCATCCACTGTCTCCATATTTGTGTTGACTACCTCGCAGGGTGAGGCATATATCTGCTTGGGAGTAGAAATATAGTCCTTGTAGCCGCCGATAAGCTCTAAGATCGCCTCGGGAGCCTTGATCTCACGCTCTTCCTTCCAAAGTGCCGCCGAAAGCCAGAAACGGTCGTATTCAGCCTCGGTTACCTGAGAAAAGCATTGTACGGGAACAATTCCAAGGTCGCTTTCGCATATCCACGAACCATCGGTGCATACAGTGCTTATCTCCTCGCCCATCATCATCTCAAGGCAAGCCGCGACAGACTGAAAACGCGCACCTCGGCGGGTGTAGAAGCTCTCTTCAACGGGTTGATAATAGTGACCGCCAAGAACGATCCTTATTTCGTTCTCGCCAACCTTTAATTTTGATGTGCACTCTGCATTTGTAATGCGATTTGCGTATCTGCCGGTGTTTGCGGCAATAAACTCACCGTTTATATAAGCCGCGCTGACACCTCTCGAGTCAAATCTTATAGATGCAACCTCGGGAAGAGATAAGAGAGTGAAGGTCTTGGTTAGCGTCAGCCACTCGTCGCCCTCACGCTTGATATAACCGATGTGACTTATATCGGTCAGCGCATAATTTTCTTCATTTCCTTTGATTTTGTATCTTGTGTTCATACTTGATGTTTCTCCTGTTATAAAACAGTATTATTAATTGCAATTTAGCGGTGCGAAACGCCTTCTCCGCTGGAGAAAGCTATTCGCTAAATCAAAATTTTAAACAGCTGAATATTACTCCGCTACCTTTACCTTTGCGATATAGAAGATTGGGAGTATAGTGCCGGTATCTTTAGCGGGAACAGCGGCAAATATAACGTCCACTGTCTGACCCTTATAGGCTTCAAGATTCGCCGCAATTCCCTTGGGATTATTACCGGCAGTACCGGAAAAACTGCCGTTTGCGCCATCGGCTTCAAGAGTAAACTCGTAGGTCTGATTTGAACGGGCATTGGCAACGGTTATATTGTTTGTCGAAGCGGACGAGGTGGATTTTCCAAAGTCCACGGTCTCGTGCCACGTCACGCCGCCGTCGGCAGACCAAACGTAGTGATCAACTCCGCCCTCAACGACGCACCAGCCGCCGAAAACGAGATTGTAGCCTTCAACGGTGGCGCAATCAGTCACGCTTCGGTCCGCAATGGTAGAAGCGTTGTGCATAATGCCTGCTGTGCCTTTCTTGCTTCCGCCCGTCGTGCTGACCAAAACCCCGTTGATATAATCCATCTGCGCGCCATATTCAAGCTCCGCTTTGGTGTATCCCGAGGAGGGGTCTACAAGCACGTCGGGAACCTTGACGGTAAGATCGATCTTTTCGCCTGTATTGGCATCGACCTCAAAGGAATTCTCTCCCTCAATAAGAGTGATATTCTTGCAATCCTGGCTGAGCGCGGCGATGTCCGCAAGAGAGTCATCCATTCCCACGAAGGCGATATCGATATAAGATTCCTTGCTCATTTTTCTGTCAAAGAAGTCAAATCTCAGGAAATTAGGATAGTATTTACCCTCACTGTCGGCAGCAAAACCGGTTTTGAAGGCTTCGGTTGCCACATGCTCAAGATCGATGATCACCGTGTACCATTCGCCGTCATTTTTTACGTTTTTGAAGTAGACCACGTTATCATTTCCCGCAACCGTTGCGGTAGTGCTGACAAAAATATCAAAGCGCGCGATAGTTTCGGTGTTCTCCGCGGGGATCCTGTATTTGAAAGCAACGTATTTTCCGCTTTCCTTGGGAATAGCTCCCACCTTGTATGCGGTAACGTATGCCTCGGCATATTCCGCGTCGGGACCCGCGCCATAAAATCTGACGAAGCTCTCCTCCTCAAGCACCTCGCTCTTGCTGACCCTCTTGCTGCTTATCAAAGCCGCAAGCTCTACGGGGTCTGCGTAAATATTCAGAAGATCCTTGCGCTCTTCAACCTGCTCCACAGTCTCTTTTCTCCAAGATTCGTAGTTGCCGTCGGCGACTATCTTGAAGGTACGGTCATTCTCACCGTCCATATCGGTTACGAAGGAATAAGAGAAGGTGCCGTCACCGTCGTAGTGGACGAGATAACCGTCGTATTTGTGAGGATACTTCTCATCGTGCTGTGAGCTTACGTCGTATTTCTGCCACTCTCCGTCGATCTTTTCGTAGATCGTGGGAACCGTCATCTTTTTGAATCCGTAAACTCTGACAGCTACGTTGTTATAGCCGCCCTTGAGCGTAAATTCCGCGCTTTCACCGTCAGTGGCTCTTACCTTGGGCAGGAATACGCTTTCAATTATCTCGCTGTTCTCGCCTGCCACTGCCTTCAAGGGGTTCAGGAGGGTGTTTTCTCTTACGTCACGGACGTTTTTGTCCATATAGAGGCTACCGTCAGCAAGCTCCATAGTGTATTCAAGGTTGCCGTTTTCCGCATCAATAATACCGTCGTCAAGCTGCTGAGAACCCCAAGGGAGAAGAATGCAGTTGATAGTAATGCTGTCGCCTGCCTTAAGCGTAAGGCTTTCAAGATCAAGCGTCAGATAAACACAGTCGGTATGATTGACTATGGCAAAGGAGGGCTCCGCCTTCTCTCCGCTGATAATAAATTCTGAATTGTAAAGGAGGAACGCAAGATTTCCGTAGCCCTTCTCGTTCGAATGGTTATCCATGTCAAAGAAGGAGAAGTAAGGACACTCGTTTCCAAGGGTGTATTTTACGGGAGTCTCGGTCTCGTTGGCATCAACTACTACGCTTTCGTTGTCCGAATTGAGATAACCGACTCTCTTGTATTTTCCGACCGAGTCGTTGGGATTTACCTTGTAAAGCTGAAGATTGTTTACAACGTCGTTAATGGTAATATCACCGAGAACCTCGTATTTTATCTCGTAATAGGTTCTGTTTTCGTCGGTCTGGGGCATCTCGGTGTGAGTGTAGCTGATCTTCATCTTGCCGTCGTAGGTAACGTAATCCATCTTAACGTCGGCATAGGTAGGACCGTAGGAATCAATGGTATTATATGTATTCTCGGCTCTGATAACGTTGCCCTCGCTGTCAACGTAGCGGAGCCAATCGTGGTCACCCGCGCTGGTGTGCTGAGGCTCATCATCCCAATGGGGTGCCGACATACCTCTGAAGTCGGGGAGCGTGTTATACCAGATCTGGTTAGTGAAGGTCCAAGGAAGAATACAGTTGGTCTCGGTAACACCCGTAGACAAATGATAATAGGGAGAGAAGAACTGTATCCAGGATATCTGCTTAAGGGGATAATTACCCCAATTCTGATAAAGGTTGATAACGGTGTACTGATATCTTTCGTCAGCGGTTACCACAAGAGGGAAGATAGTCTCGCTGTACATAGCGTCAGCAAGGTTATAAAGATTTCTCTCTCCATACGTCTCGCTGAAGTTTTTACCGACCTCAAGGGGTACGGGGATCAACACGTCGTTTTCATCAAGAAGAACTGCGCACTCAAGCTGACCTGAGGTGTAGTAGGTCATAGCGTAGATCTTTCGGTCGTGCTCGTCACCGCTTACGCTGAAGTTAGCTCTGTAATGACGGTTGGGGGTGCTGTAATAAGGTGTATTAAAGCCGGTAACACCGCCAATATTGATCTTGTAGATGCCGCGAAGCGAGTCGTAGCCGCCGTAGGAGGCTGTGGTAGAGCTGTTTGTAAATATTCTGAAACTATTCTCGGGTAAGGGATTTCTTTCGCAGTAAGCTTCCTCAAGGAATTTTGAAAAATCGTGAGTGTCGTCGGTGTATATGCGCTGACCCATAAACAAGTCGTTAGTATTTCCGCCGGGCACCCAGTTGTAACGCTGATTCACGGTGTCATAGGTGGTTCTGGAGGGCTTAATGGTGCCGTTTGCGGGAGCCATTACCTGCTCGATCACGTATTTGTCATCAACAAGCTCTACTTTGATAGAGCCGCCCTTGCCGTCGAAGGGAAGTATGTAGCCAAAAATGCCCGCGTCTATAATGTCAAATCCTACGTATTCGGCAGAGCTCCAATCTACCTCGTCGATAGAATAATGAAGACCGTTTGCGTCCATAGCGACAAGCTTTGCCACCTTGTCGGCTTCGATCACGGTCTGCATACCGATCTCCTTGATTCCCGAGGTCTCGGCGGTTGTAGCGACCTGAACTACGTGGTGCATCTTGTCGGAGTATACGTTAAAGGTTCTGCAGAGACTGAGATCTGAAGGAACGTTCTCCATGTCGATCTCGAGGAATTTTACGTCCTTTATATAATATCTCGCTCCGCTTCCGTTAATGTCAAGAGCGATCTTAGTGAGTGTGCCGGTGTAGTCGCTTCCCGTGTACATGGGAATGCGGTAGGTGTGCCATTCACCGTCTGTGATAAGTTGGACACGAAGACGCTGAGTGCTGTTTATACCTGTGTAGCTTCCCGCCACGAAAAACAGGTCGGTGTTGGCGGAGCATTTCTCGTCAGCCTTTATGGTAAGCTCAAGAACGGTGTACTTGTCGGCAGGGATCTCAAGCTCACCGTAAACGATACGGGGGTCTTTGGCAAGGTCAGCATTTTTGACCTCTGCATATCCGTCAGTCTTTCTGTATTTGTAAGCGTCAATATATGCCTTGGAGGTGGGATTGTCAATGTTCACATCGATTTCGGACTTTACTTCGAGCCCACCGATAAAATCCTGCCCCTCAACTCTCATCTGATAGAAATAGTAGCCTAAGCGGTGGATATTAAAGAACGCGTTTGCCGTAGATCCGCTTGCAAAATAAGTATTGCCGTCGGTCATTCGAACGAAGACGTCCATAGTGTCCAAGACGTAGGACGCGCCCGCTTTGTTTGAGAGAGACGAGACCAGCTGGGAAGAACCTGAGGATAAGTTGTAATCCAGAACCATATCCATATTCTCAAAAACGACCTGATCTCGGTTGCCATCGGTATAGTATGCCGTAACCTTGTTTTTCAGTGAGTCGGCATTCTCTATGAGCTCTGCATGCTCTCCGGTAAGAGACTCAGACTCGGATTTTTCCTCGGACACAGTCTCCTCATCGGTGAAGGATTCGGTTTCGGTGAGAGTAGCTGCCTCTGTTGTGTCTTCGGCTGAATTATCGGTCTCTTCAACGGTGGATTCTTCGGTATCTTGAGATGTGGGATCCTCGGTCTTTTCGACTGTGGATTCATCGGTATTACTAAATGTAGAGCTTTCGGTTTCTTCAACGGTGGAGACTTCGGTAGTTTCAATAACCGACTCGACAGTCTCTTCGGAGTCGGTATTTTCGGTATTTGAGCTTATAGTGTCATCAAACGTTGAGCTGTCGGTTTCTACCGTAGTTTCGACCTGAATGTCGGTTGCGGAGTTCTCTGTTTTTGCAACAGTGGACTCTTCGGGAGACTTGGTGGTCGTCTCCTCGGGAGTATCGCCGCACGCAAACAGTGGGAGTACCATCATTACAGAAAGCAGAATAAGAAATATTCTTAAAGCTTTAGTGATTTTCATAAGAAACCTCCTGAATTAATACTAAATCATATCGTTTTTAACTTCATGAACCAAATAGCGGTATTATTAACTCGCCTGGTTTTCAGTACTGTCTGTTAAAAACATCTTACAGTTTCATTCTAACAAACCTTATTGCGGTTTTCAACCACCAATCAATAAGAATATTTGAATAATCGATAAATTTTTGCCTGTTTTCGGGCATTTTTCTTATTTATTTTTCTTTTTCGGTTTTAGCCTCGTTGTTACCCTCATCGTCACCGTCACCGTCATTGTCGCTGCCATTGTCACTGTCACTGTCACTGTCACCATCATCGTCACCGTCATCGTCATCGTCATCGTCATCGTCACCGCCACCGTCATCGTCACCGTCACCGTCACAGCTGTGCTGCCTCCTCTAACCACTTGCCATCCGGATTCCCAATCGTCATTTAGGCCGATTTTCTTTTTTGCGTTTTTTTGCACCTCTCCCCAAAACACAACAAAAGATTTAAAAAACAATTAATTGTTTCTAAGTTCAAGAACTGTATTCTTGAATTTGATGAATTTTACGTGTTTTTTGGGGATTTTATTGATTTTTTTAAAACTTTATGATAGAATTAAAAGAAGCGGATTTTCCGTTTGTTGGAGGTTGATTTTATGGAATATACCAAGGATTTCACAATATCGGGATGGTGCTGTCACACCGCAGAAAGAACACCCGAAAAACAGATCAAGGAATGGCACGAATTAGGTCTTACCGTTATGATCGCCCATAGTAACAAGAATAATTGGGCACGCACCCGCGCACTCCTTGATGAGGCTGAAAAATGCGGAATGAAGCTGATAATTCAGGATTGGGATGCCAATATGGACAACCTTCGCATCAATGGTGAGGAATTCTACCGTGAGTGTATGCGGGTGCTGATCTCCGAATTTGGTTCACACCCTGCAACTTTCGGCTTTTACATCACCGACGAACCCGGTGCTGACAATATAGAAGTTGCCCTCAAGGCTTGCGCCATAAATCAAGAATTAGCCCCTCATCTGACGGCATATCTCAACCTTTTGCCTTGGTTTGATTGGATTTCCGAGAGAATGGGGACACCTGCTTACGGTCCTTATCTTGACCGTGTGGCAAGGGAAGGAAAGTTAAAGCTGCTTTCTTATGACTGTTATGCTCAGATGTATGTAAATAAGGTGGGATATAATGATTATTATAACAATCTTCGAGAGCATTACCTTGCGTCAAAGCGAAACGGTCTGCCTTTTTGGAATATAGTACTTTGCACAGGTCATTATGATTATCAATGCCCGACGAAGGATGATCTTTGGTGGCAGCTCAGTACTTCTGTGGCCCATGGTGCAAAAGGGGTTGCATGGTTTGTTCTCGATATCCCCGACGGCTATAATTACCGAAATGCGCCAATAAACCTGCTTGGCGAAAGAACTCTGGAATATTACGCGCTTTCCGAGGTCAACAGAACCTTTAACGCATATTGCGGAAGAGTTTTTTCAGAGCTTGAGATCGACGAATGCTACCACGTAAATAAGTCTTACGGCGGAATGCCTTTATTTAAGCCCTTCGGTTGTGTGCTTGAGGTAGAGTCAAGAGATGATCTGCCCTTGATCATTTCCGGATACCACGACAGCGAGGGCGGCAAATATTTTGCTGTTTGTAATAACAATCCCGACAAGACCGCAAGCGTTACTTTGCGAGTCAAAAATGATTCGGAAATAGAGAGATGCTATATGGGGAATCGGTTTGGTTGTCCAACATCCTTGACCGATCCCGTTGGTGAGCAATACAACAAGGGGGGAGCGACCAAGACCTACACGTTTTTTATGGCACCCGGTCAAATCGCTTTGTTCAGAGAAGTATAACAAATATTTGAGAAGTTTAATGTTTTTGAAAGCGGATCAAACACTAAGGCTTGATCCGCTTCTTTCACTTATATTGAGTTGTTTGGAGTCGGGAATCGTTTTTTAGAGGTATTTATTTCTATTACTACAAATATTGACAATTTACATATTATATGATATAATTAATAAAATTATATTTGTTTAGATTATTTGTTGATAAATGCCACAACGGTTCTGACCGTTTTTACATATATAACGTATAATCGAAATAACATACGTGAGGTAACAAAATGAAAAAGGTATTAAATGTTTTAATCCCTATATCCCTTATGATAGCTATGTGCGTTCTTTTTGCGGGATGTACCGGAACAGAAACGAAAACCGGATCAGAAACAGACTCTCGATCTGAGACCGTAACCGAATCCGTCTCCGAAACCGAGAATAACACCGAGAATGAGTCGGATCACAAGACCGAGTCGGAGTCCGAAACGAAATTCGAGACCGAGACGGGTGGATGTGAATCACATAGCTTTGGTGAAAGTGTGATTACTAAAGAGCCGTACTGCGGAAACGAGGGTGAATTGATCTTTACGTGCTCTGTATGCGGAAAGACAAAGACCGAGGCTATTCCTCCGATCGGCGAACACGCATTCCCTGAGGAAGGCGAGATAATTCAGGCGGCAACCTGCACTGAAAAGGGGCTTCGCCGTTTTACTTGCACGCTTTGCGGTGATGTTGAAGAAGAGGAGATACCTGTTGAAGAGGGTCACAAGTATGATGAAGGTGTTATAACAAAAGAACCCACCTGTAAAGAGGAGGGAATTCGTCTTCATACTTGTACACTGTGCGGGGCTACCCGTGAGGATGTTATCGAAGTTCTTCCTATAGCGTATACTGTAACTATGAAGGGCTTTGGCGAGTTTTGGATTGCCGAAAACGGTGAATACAAGCTTCCCGATCCCGAAAAAGCAGGATACAGATTTATCAAGTGGGTGGATGCCGACGGCAAGGATTTTCCGAGCGAGGGTATACATAAAGCCGACGTTACCGTTACACCTTTGTTCGAGCTTCTTGAAACGAAGACCGTTGAAGAGCTTGAGGAGAGAGCGGCAGGCGGTGCTGACGTTATTTTTGTCACCAATGATATAATCATAGACCGTACTATTTATTTCACGGGCAAGACAAATCTTATTTCCAATAAGGCTGTCAAGCTTATACGTGATGTGAGCTTCGCGGGAGATATGTTTGTTATAGGCGAAGCGTCGGACGGATACAGCAACGTGCTCAAGAACGGTACCGCCGAGCTTATTATAGGCAAGCCCGACGGTTCTGTCAGCATTACGGTCGACGGAAACCGTGATAATATGAAGGTTCAGGTCGTGGGCTCTGCTCTGTTTATCGTCAACAGTGCGAGAGTTGCCATATATGACGGTGTCAGCATTTCAAACAATATGAAGGCGGGCAACGAAAGAAATCTTCTTTGGGAGCATTACGTTGGCAGCAGCTGCACTATGGGCGGCGCGGCAATATTCATTACTCACGGTGTTTTTGATATGTACGGCGGTGTTATTGATAATAACTCGGTAAATATCGAGAATATCGGAAACGCTGAAGATAATACCAACTATATTTCGTCATACGGCGGCGCGATCTACAACTTCGGCACTTTTAATATGTATGGCGGTACGCTGAAGAATAACAGCGCGGTCCGCGGCGGAGCTATCTTTACAAGAAAGCAGATCAACATATTTGCCGGTGTTATAGAGAACAATACCGCCCACAACAAGGGTGGCGCGATATGTACCTCCGAGAGCCCCTATGCCGAGACCTTTATCGGAAGTGTAGGAGCGGAAAAGGACACGGTTATTTTCAGAAACAACGTAGCGACCTCCCAGGGCGGTGTATTCCTTGGATATCATTACACTCCGATGATGGTTTTGGGCGGCGCTACGTTTGAAGGAAATAGGGCGGAGAAGAGCATTGGCGGTGTTTTTGCAACTGCCGGACCTATTACGCTCAGAGACTCCCGCTTTATTGATAACTATGCTTTTGAGAGCGGTGGTGTAGTTTACCAGTATTACGTTGGCGAGGGCTCGGAGCCTCACGTCGTAACTCTTGATAATTGTTTGTTTGAAGGCAATGAGGCGGGCCGTGGCGGTGTTATTATAATATCTGCAGGTGATGAGCTCAAGGAAGCGTCCGCGCTCAGAATCGCCGATTGCGAATTTAAGAATAACAGAGCTGTCTCAAGAGAGATCACTTCTGTAAATTCCGAGACCGGTGAGACTGTTGTAAAGACTTCTTACGGAAGCGGCGGTGCTATTTACATTACCAAGAAGACCGGCATGACTGTGGCGGATACCTCGTTTGAGGGCAATACGGCTTCTGTCAGCGCGGGTGCGATATTCCTGACCACCGACACCCAGACCACCATTAAAAACAGCAGCTTTGACGGTAATATTTCAACGCTTTACGGCGGTGCTATCTGCGCAAGCGGAGCGAAGACGTTAAATGTGACCTCCTGCATCTTTACGGGCAACGGTAAGCTTGAGGACGGAGTTTATTCCACCGAAAGAGGTGGAGCGATCTATAACGGAGATGCTCAAGTCACTACTGTGGATTGCGAGTTTGTTGGCAACGTCGCGTCGATAGGCGGCGGTGTATACGTTGCCGGTAACGGAAAGTATACAGACAAGTCCGTGGCGTCGGGAGAGACTGTTCTTAACAGTGTTTTTGAGGCTAATATCTCAAACAAGGGCGGAGCGATCTGCGGTTACGGCGCGATTGAGATCAATGGCGCGGAATTCAGCGAAAATATTGCGAAGGAAAATGGCGGTGCCATCTATGGCGGAAGTGATGCAGTAATCGTTGCGAACAACTGTAGCTTTGCCGAGAACGTTGTTGAAGTAGGCTCGGAGGCGGTTGACGTTAAGAGGTTTGGCGGTGCTGTATACGGCATAAACGCTTCACTTACCGTTAAAAAATCCAAGTTTACCCAAAACGGATTTAAGGTTGCCGAGGGCGCGACCGGAGTCAAGACCTACGGAGGAGCTTTGGCTGCAAGCGGCACGGCTACCTTGTTTGTCAGCGGTTCTGAGTTTAGTGCCAATACTTCCGATTACGGAGGAGCGGTTGCGGCTTACAGTATGAACGGTAAAGAGTTTAACGCTACCGATATTACTCTTACGGGCAACAGCTCAAACAATTGCGGCGGCGCAATGTATATAAACAATGCGAAAACCGTTCTCTCGGGACTTAACGCAGAGAAAAACAGCTCAAGAAGCGGCGGTGCTCTATACGTTTCTCAAAGCCCTGAGGTCAAGGTGATTGGTGATAGCGTATTCAAACAAAATACCGCATCTGAAAACGGCGGCGCTTGGTTTGTTGGCGAGGAGACCGTTATGTCTGACAAGGCTTCAAGCTTTGAGGGCAATACAGCGAAGCTTGGCGGCGCGGTCTACATAAATTGCGCCAAGGAGACCGATGAACAGACCGGAGAAGTTACGGTAAATCGCGGTGAAGCAAGCTTCAAAGGTTCAGAATTTATTAATAACAAAGCCAATGCGGATGAGAAAGACTCTCGCGGAGGAGCTATACTTGTCAGCGGAGGTATCCTTTCTGCCGAAGACGTTGAGTTCAGCGGCAATGAGGCTATCTATTATGGTGGAGCGATAGTAGGAAATACCGATTCCACCATAGGTCTTACAAACGTTTCCTTTACTGATAACCGTGCCGGTAATAATGGCGGCGCGATCTGGACTTATTTTGGATCAGAGACCACCATTAAGGGAATTGTCGCTAAGGGTAACTCTTCGGGCGGAAACGGCGGATTTATCTACACAAGAGGCGGCATTAAAGTGCTCTCCGGTGATAAAGTCGAGAACATTTTCGGAGGAAACGGCGAAGAAGACCTCAACCGTGCTGTAAACGGTGGTGTTATTTACGTGCTTGGACCCGACGGTGATGATGAATACTCGATCATTGAACTTTCGGGATCCGATTTCCTCGGAAACGCATCAACCGAGGGGGGAGGCGCGCTATACTTTACTAAATCTGACGTTAAGATAAATAATTGTACGTTTGATGGCAATAACGCAGGAAAATACGGAGGCGCGATACAGTTATTGACCGGTAACGCGTTGATCGAGGGCTCCGAGCTTAAAAATAATACTTCGGTAGACAATGGCGGTGCGATCTATACGACGCAGACTCCAGAAGACAAAGCTTTATCCACGAAGAGCTGCGTATTCGACGGCAATACGTCCGGTAAGAACGGCGGCGCGATTTACGTAACAGGTACCGGTGTTTATATTGACGGGGACAAGACGGTTACTGACAGCGGTACTGTGTTCAAGAACAATAGCGCGATCGGAGGCGGTGCTATCTACGTCTACGGTTCGGCAGAGCTTTTTGGCTCGACATTTGATAGCAATATTGCTGCCGAGAGCGGTGGAGCTGTCGGTGTCAACGTAACGGTTCTTTCTGAGAATGAGGAAACGGGTGAAACGGTATATTCGGCAGGTAAGCTTTCTTTGAGCGGAGCCGAATTTACAAGCAACGTTTCGGGTTCTCACGGTGGCGCGGTTTGCGTATCCGGAAATACGTCATTTGCGGCGGATAAGTGTACGTTCAAGAAGAACGGTACTACGGGAGAGAGTGCTAACGGCGGTGCGATATATATTTATGGTACGAATGCTGATATCAGCAACTCTGATTTTGATACTAATACGTCAAGCTATCGCGGAGGCGCGATCTATATGACCGAGACCCCCGAAGGCAGCGCGGTGATTACGTTGAACTGCACCTTCTCGGGTAACAGCGCCACAGACAACGGCGGAGCGGTTTATCTGACGGGAACCTCTGTCTGGCGCGATGGAGACGATCTGGCAGAAACCGACAAGTCTGTTTTCAGCGGCAATACGGCTGCAGAGGGCGGTGCCGTAATGACTCACGGTAACGTTACGCTGATGGGAACCGTGTTTATGGGCAATGATTCTAACGGTAACGGTATTATCTGTGTTGGAAACGGCAGTCTTAATATGATAGGCGGCAGTGTTACCGAGAACAAACGCGGAGTTTTCGTCAAATATGGCACGTTTGGGGTTGCCGGAAACGTTGTGATCGTGGATAATACCGAAAGTAACGTTTATCTTGACAAGAAAACCTATATTACGGTCATTGGCGAGCTTGATGAAGAAGCTAAGATAAGCGTTTTCGCGGAAAATACCGACGTGACGTTTGCAAGACCCGATGGACTCACGGTTACAGATGCTTCTCTGTATTCTGACAGATTCGTTTCCGATTCCGGTATGCCTGTATATGGCGACGGCAATGGAAATCTTATGGCCGGATATCTTATTCTTGAACAGCCAGGCATCTTTAACGGATATACTATAAAAGTGCCCGGAGAGCCTAACTATGCTTGGCACGTTTATTCCAACGGTGCTATTGGTGAAGCTTTGGAGGGTCAGACAACAAATACTCTTGCGGGCACTCTCGGAGAGACATACGTGTGTGTTGTTACATACGAAAGCGGCGAGGTGCTGACAAGCGATCCTGTGACCTATGCCGAGAAGATATCTCGTCCCATATGCGGAGAAGTATGCGATTGCGGAGAGGGTCACGAATCTGTTGAGTTTGTTCCCATAACAAGTGAGGCAGAGCTTAGAATGGCGGCGCAGCTTGGAGGAAATTACTATCTCTACACTGATATCGAGACGTTAAATGAGATCGTAGTTACTGCCGATATGACACTCAGTCTTAACGGAAAGATCCTTAAGTACGTTGGTGAAAATAAGGCTTCTGTCATTGAGGTCAGTGAAGGCGTCAAGTTTACGCTCTCCGATATTTCAAGCACTGAAAGAAACGGATATATCGATCCTGATACCGGTCTTTGGACTGAGGGTGAATATTCGGGTGAGGGAAATGCGGTTACGGTAACGCTCAAGGGTGGTATTATTACGGGCGGTAAGGCAAGCTTTGGCGGTGCTATTTACGTTCTCGGTTCGCTCAAGACCTACGGAGGAAATATTGTTAATAACACTGCCGGTCACGGTGGTGCAATATACGTAGCTACTGGAGCTGTTGCCGATATCAATGGTGTTACCTTTGTAGGAAATCTCGCGACACTTCAAGGCGGTGCAATTCGTATATATGAGACTGAGGCAACTCTTTCGGATTGTGTATTTGTTGGTAACAGAGTGCTTGCAACCGAGGAAAGCACCGATAATCAGGGTGGCGCGCTTCATATCTACAGATCCTCGGCGATAATTGATAATTGCGAGTTCATTTCCAATTATTCGGCATATCGCGGCGGTGCGATCTACGCAACTCAGACTCCTGAGGGCACGGAGATAGTTACTAAGAATTGTGTGTTTGTTGGCAATAATTCGGTTGACAACGGCGGCGCAATATATCTGACCGGAAGCGCAATCTACAGAGACGGAGATATAGATGGAAATAACGGCTCGACCTTTGAAGGTAACGTTGCGGTAAGCGGCGGAGCTCTTATGAGCCATGGATTTGCGACGCTTAACGGAACCGCATTTACTAACAACACAGCGGACGAAGGCGGTGCGGTATACGTTGGTGGAAAGACTTTGATAGACAACGGCTCGTCTTATTCCGAGAACAGCGCGAATAACGGCGGTGCGGTATTCGTTGCCGAAGGCGCGACGCTGAACGTTAAGAGTTCTGAATATTTAAGCAACGTTGCCAAGATGGGCGGCGCGGTCTATATTGTTGAGAACGCGATCTACACAGACGATGGCTCGAAATATGAGGGCAATACGGTAACAAGTAACGGCGGCGCGATCTATACTAATGCGACCATTACTGTTAAGAACGCTGATTTTGCAAACAATTTTGCAACCACTCAGGGCGGAGCGATCTATCTTTACTATACAACGGCTGAGATAGTTGGATGCTCCTTCAACGGAAACCGTGCGCTTGACGAAGCTGCTGTTGAGATAAACACCAATAACAACGGTGGTGCGGTGTATATTTACTATTCATCTGCCACCATTGACAGCAGTGAATTTATTGCAAACTCGGTGGGCTATCGCGGCGGCGCGATCTACGCAACTCAGACTCCTGAGGGCACGGAGATAGTTACTAAGAATTGTGTGTTTGTTGGCAATACTTCGGTTGACAACGGCGGCGCAATATATCTGACCGGAAGCGCAATCTACAGAGACGGAGACATAGATGGAAATAACGGCTCGACATTCGAGAGTAATGTTGCAGTTAAGGGCGGAGCTCTTATGAGCCATGGAATTGCGACGCTTAACGGAACCGCATTTACTAACAACACAGCGGACGAAGGCGGTGCGGTATACGTTGGTGGAAAGACTTTGATTGACAACGGCTCCTCTTATTCCGAAAACAGCGCGGGACTTGGTGGCGCGGTGTTTGTTGGCGAAAACGCATCTTTGACCGTAAACGGTTCGGTTTATACTAGCAATACTGCAAATAACGGCGGTGCGATCAACAATTCGGGTAACGTATCTTTGTCGGACTGTGAACTTACGGGTAATATCGCTAAGATGGGCGGCGCGGTCTATATCGTTGAGAACGCGATCTACACAGACGACGGCTCGAAATATGATGGCAATACGGTAACAAGTAACGGCGGCGCGATCTATACTAATGCGGCTATTACTGTTGAAAATGCCGAGTTTGCAAGCAATTTTGCAACTACTCAAGGTGGCGCGATCTATCTCAACCATACATCTGCTGAGATAGTTGGATGCTCCTTCAACGGAAACCGTGCGCTTGACGAAGCTGCAGTTGAGACAAACACCACCAACAACGGCGGTGCGATATACGTTTATTATTCGTCGGCAACCGTTGATAGCTGTGAGTTTATTTCTAACTTCGCGGGCTATCGCGGCGGCGCGATCTATATGACTCAAACACCGGCGAATTCCGAGGTTGTTACCACAAATTGTACGTTTACCGAAAATAGCTCGGTGAATAACGGTGGAGCGATCTATCTTACGGGAACTGCAATCTATAGAGATGGAGAAGCGGGCACGGACAAGGGCTCGAGCTTCTCGGGCAACAGTACGGCTAACAGCGGCGGAGCGGTTTGCGGTTACGGAAGCGCAAGCTTCTACGGTTCGCTCTTCGACGGCAACTATCTGACCGGAACCGGTAACTATTCCTATATGGGCGGTGCTGTCGCGGTAGCGGGCGGATCTGCTGTTGTTGAGGGCGCAAGCTTCAAGAACAATAAGGCTACATCTTCCGGCGGCGCGATTGCGGCTTACGGTTCGGGAATCAAGGTCGTTTTGACCGACGCATATTTTGAGTCCAATGAGGCAAGTAACGGCGGTGCTATTTACGTAGGCGGTGCTGCGGAGTTTACGGTTACAAAAATTACCGCCAAGAGCAATAAAGCAGGCTCTTTGGGTGCGGTTATATACGTAACGTCGGCTAATTCGGTTCTTACACTTAACAGTGCTACGATATATAATAACAATACTGCTAAGAGTATTAGCTGCGGATTCTCCGATATTGGAAATGCCAGCGCGGTTTTGAACATTTATAAGGACAACGTGGTGATGCTTGATGCGGAGACTGATACTGAAATTGATATTACCGATTGGTCACAGTTGCTGAAAAACAGCAAGAGCGGAAAAATTAATGAGCTTAAGGCAGACGCGGAGGGTTGATTATGAATAAAACTAAAGGAATAGTATGTATTATACTTGTTATTGCCGTATTGTTTACGGCAATAACCGCCATCGCGGTGGCGATGCGCGGCGGTGATGCCCCGATCATTACGGATGAGGAAGAATATGGGTTCGCTGATCCCGTATATCCTATGAAGTTTACTACTTTGAGTTCATTTTTTGAAGAAAACACCTATGATAATGACAAGAGCGAATGGGAATATATAAATCCCTATTATGAGGAGTTTCCAAGAACTCAGAACACCTCGAATTTTCACAGCCATGCTACGGCGGTATATGAAAACGTAAATGGCGGGACTGTAATGGTTGACACGCTTTACCGCCAGTACAAAGAGGCTTTGAACGACCCCAATTATTCTTGCGGTATGCTGATATATCAGTGCATACAGTACAAGATCGCTCATCCCGAGGAGGACGTTGACCTTTCCTTTACTTCTTTCCGTATATCTCCCTCGGCGGCGGTCTGTCTTGATCCAAACAGTCCATATTTCGGATATATGCGTTCACTTTACGACGCAGATTACGATTCTAACGGTTTTGTAAGAGTAGTGTATTTGCTTCTTGAGGCGGCAAGAATGGGCATTGACGTGACTATTGTCGGTCAGCTTAACGCGTATGCGGTCAAGCAGTATGACAACGAGACCGGAAAAACATATTCTAAAGCAGAGCCTTCGTACATCAAGTATTTCAACAAGGGTATGGCATATGAGTGCTACGAAAAATATGCTCCCGGCGATACTGTTGCCGATCATATGACTTTCAGACCTATTGAGTGGGACTATGCTGACAAGAAGAGTATGGAGGTAATGCACGTTAAGACCTGTGCGGTCACGGCTTACAGAGACAAGGATGGGGTTGACCACGACTACGGTGTTTGGTTCAGCAGTACCAACCTTGATGCTAACAATTACAAGGGCCACAACGGAAATGGCGGCTCTCAGGCAGGTGTTATCGTTACGGGTCATGAGGCTATATATAACGCGACTAAAAATTACGTTGCACTTATGGGTGAGTATTATCAGCAGGAAGATATATTTGAGTTCAGAAATATTGCAACTACGAGAACCGAAGAGCAGATCAAGGCTATTCTTGAGGGAAAAGGGGATGAGATCCCTTATGATGAGAGGATAGTATATCTGGGAAGCGAAACGGATGAGATTTTTGAGCTTTATTTTACTCCTTTGAGCGGTGAGTTTGATACATGGAACACCGAGCTCAATCCTTATTGCAAATATCTTCAGGAGTTTTACGACTCCGAAGACGAGGACGTGGTCTTGTCCTGGAACAATCCTAATTTCCTTGAAGATTTCTTTGTTTCAAGAACCTGCGTTGAGGCTATTTATGATAAGTTCGTTACCAACAAGAGAGAAGGCAACCGACTTGGTATCAGATGTCAGAACGGTACTTTTGAGGGCATCTCGTCTCTGAAAAAAGGTGCTGATCTTGAATTTATCAATTTTACTACCAAGTGGAACGCGGTTCACGACAAGGATATAATGCTTTCTTACGTCAAGGATGGCGAAAGACAGTACGTTTCTTTCCTTTCCAGCTGTAATTTCAACTTTGGAGCTCTCTATTATCAGACCAATCAGATACTTATTATAAAAGAGACCGATGAGACCGGTAATGTGGCATATGCTTCTTTGGGTAATGTTTCTTCAAAGGGTGTTATTACAAATGATGATATGTTCCTTCCCGAAGCGGAAACGGAATCCGCAGAATAATATCTGAATTTTCTCACAAAAAACGCTTAAGGGCATTTGCTCTTAAGCGTTTTTTGTATGGAATTTCAAATTTTGATTTGTCGGCCGACGGGGACGCGGGGACGCGTGCCTCCGGCGGGGATGCGGGTCGCTTTCTCGAGATGAAAACAGCAAACTCGCAAGCGAGATTTGCACGAGTTTGCAAGCAAACTCTGCTCCGCAAAGAGCTTTCCCGAATTTTGGGGCGCTCTAGTAGTGAAGCAGGATTTTTCGCTCCTTCGGAGCTAAAAAAATCCCTCACGATCGCATCTTGGTTGAAAGGGTATTAAACCCAGCCAAAGTGTTTATTTTAAAGCAAAACTCAGCTAAGTTGAAGTAAGAAAATGTCTAGAAAAAGTCGGCTTTGCCGACAGGTGAGGGTGATTC
>JAZKYL010000061.1:0-4797 GCA_045612105.1 Eubacteriales bacterium | reverse complement strand
GCCGAGATGGAGCGTATCGAGGACGTTATGAAATATCCCACCGACGTCCTTTGCGAACAGGCAGCGGATGAGGGTGAAGATACAGAGTATGACAAGCTCTCGGGTAACGTGGAAATGAGAAACGTTACCTTCGGCTACTCTCGTCTTGGTGAACCTCTGATTCGTGACTTCAACCTTACCTTAAAGCCCGGCAGCCGTGTTGCCTTTGTAGGTACTTCGGGTTGCGGAAAGTCAACGCTTTCCAAGCTCATTTCGGGACTTTATCAGCCGTGGAGTGGCGAAATTCTCTTTGACGGTAAGCCAATGACAAAGATTGACCGAAGCGTGTTTACAGGCTCGCTTGCGGTCGTTGACCAAGATATTATTCTGTTTGAGGACACGATTGCCAACAACATCAAAATGTGGGATAGCTCCATCGAGGATTTTGAAATGATTATGGCGGCGCGTGATGCACAGCTCCACGAGGACATTATGCAGCGTGACGGCGGCTATAACTACAAGCTCACCGAGGGCGGTAAGGATTTCTCGGGCGGTCAGCGTCAGAGAATGGAAATCGCGCGAGTGCTTGCACAGGATCCCACCATTATCATTCTTGACGAGGCAACAAGTGCACTTGATGCCAAGACCGAATACGAGGTAGTCAAGTCCATTAAGGACAGAGGAATTACCTGTATCGTGGTTGCGCACCGTCTTTCCACCATCCGCGACTGCGACGAGATCATCGTAATGGATCACGGTAACGTGGTCGAGCGCGGAACACACGAGGAACTTTACGCGCTGAACGGTTTTTATACCAAGCTTGTTACGAGCGATTGATATACTGAATCTTTTATTTAAAGGTATAACAAAAGCAGAAAGGAGTTTTTTATGAAAACATTTAACAGTGAACTGATAAAAAAGGCAAAAGCTGCAAAAACAGCTGAAGAATTGATGGAAATCGTAAAGGCAGGCGGCGTGGAGCTGACCGCCGATGAAGCGTCTTCATGCTTTGCACAGCTGAACCCTCAACAGGGTGAAATCCTTGATGACGATCTTGAAAACGTTGTCGGAGGCGGATGCGGTGGCAGCGACTCAAAAGAAGAGGAGACCCATAACTTCGTTTGTCGTATGTGCGGATCCAAAAATCCGCCTAAAAGAGTTTATTGGGAAACGCTCGGATACGGTCGCGGTTGCTCCGATTGCGGAAACTATTATGAATTTGGCGAAAATACGTAATTTTATTGAACGTATGTAAATGTCAAATTACAATTCAAGAATTATTTTGATTTAGCATTCTGTATTAAATTTTCGGAGATAAATTTATGGGTTGGTTTGACGAACAAATAAAACAAAGAAAGAAAAACGACGAGGATCTGTTCTCCGAAGCCTTTGTGGGCATTGCCGATGCGGTGCTTGGCTCAAAGATGAGCGCGGCTTTTTCAACCGACGAGGCAAAGGCGCAGGGCGCAATCGAAGAAATCCTCAAATATTATCACGTAAAGCCAAAGGAAGTGCCCGATTCCGTAAAGGGACTTAACGATCGCCTTGAATACCTCCTTCGTCCCAACGGCATTATGCGCCGTAACGTGATTTTGGAGAAGGGTTGGTACAAGGACGGCATCGGTGCGGTGCTTGGCACTCGCCGTGATGACGGCAGTGTGGTCGCATTTATACCCAAGGGACTTTCCGGCTACGTTTATTTCGATGCTCCCACGGGTAAGTGGGTAAAGCTCACAAAGAAGAACGAATCGCTCTTTGAGGACGAGGGAATCTGCTTCTATAAGCCGTTCCCGCTCACAAAGCTCACGCTTCGCTCCTTGATGCGTTATATCATCGAAACCCTCTCCGTGGCGGATTTCGTGCTGATCGCGCTTGCAACCTTGGCGACCACGGCAATTGGTTTGCTTGGCCCTAAGCTTAACAATCTCTTGATGGGAACGGTCGTTGAGAGCAAAAACTATCAGCTTCTCATCGGTATCACGGTATTTATGATCAGCGTCAGCATCAGTACGATACTGATAGGCTCTGTAAAAACCCTCCTGATGGCGCGGATCAATACGAAAATGTTACTTTCGGTGCAGGCGGCGACCATGATGCGCGTTCTGTCCTTGCCCGCAGACTTTTTCAAGAAGTATTCGGCAGGTGAGCTTTCCTCCCGTGCGCAGTACATACAGTCCCTTTGTAATATGATCGTTTCAACCGTGCTGAGTACAGGACTTACCTCGATCTTCTCTTTGATGTATATCTCGCAGATATTCGAGTATGCACCTGCACTCGTCGTGCCGGCTCTCGGTGTTATTTTTGCGACCATCGCGTTCTCGCTGGTCACAACCTTCTGGCAGATGAAGTACACCAAGAAGGATATGGAGCTGTCCGCCGAGGAGTCCGGTATGAGCTACTCCATGATCACGGGTGTGCAGAAGGTCAAGCTTTCGGGAGCCGAGAAGAGAATGTTTGCCCGTTGGTCAAAGCTCTATTCCGAGCAGCTTGCGGTTTCCTATAATCCGCCGATGTTCCTCCGTGCAAACGGAGCATTCAGCGCTATCATTTCTATGGGCGGAATGATACTTATGTACTTTATGGCGGTACAGAGCGGTGTCAGCGTGGCAGATTACTACGCATTCAATACCGCATACGGTATGGTATCGGGCGCGTTCATGTCGATTGCAGGAATTGCAACTACAATAGCACAGTTTAAGCCCACCATTGAGATGGCGAAGCCTATTATGGATGCGATTCCCGAGGTTTCCGAGGGTAAGCTTGTCATAGACCGTCTTTCGGGCGGCATTGAACTGAACAACGTGTCCTTCCGCTATAACGAGAATATGCCAAACGTTGTAGATGACCTTTCTCTCAAGATCCGCCCCGGTCAGTACGTTGCCATCGTCGGCTCTACGGGATGCGGAAAGTCCACCTTGATGCGCATTATGCTCGGCTTTGAAAAGCCGCAAAAGGGCGCGGTCTACTACGACGGAAAAGACCTTTCCGGCATCGACCTCAAATCCCTGCGCCGCAAGATCGGCGTAGTGATGCAGAACGGCAAGCTCTTCCAAGGAGATATTTATTCCAATATCGTGATTTCCGCACCCCAGCTTACTATGGATGAAGCTTGGGCGGCGGCAGAGATGTCGGGAATTGCCGAGGATATTCGCAGAATGCCCATGGGAATGCACACGATTATCTCCGAGGGATCGGGCGGTATTTCGGGCGGTCAGCGTCAAAGGCTTATGATTGCCCGTGCCATAGCTCCAAAACCGAAAATTCTGATGTTTGACGAGGCAACGAGTGCCCTTGATAACATCACGCAAAGAATCGTTTCCGAGTCGCTTGAAAAGCTCAAATGCACCCGTATCGTCATTGCTCACCGACTTTCCACAATCAAGGAATGCGACCGCATTATCTATCTTGAAAAAGGAAAGATCGTTGAGGACGGAACCTATGACGAGCTGATCGCGCTGAACGGAAAGTTTGCGGAATTGGTAGAAAGACAGAGACTTGATACCTGATCGGCACTTAAAAGAAAAATGCAGAATTGAAAATAATTTTGTATTTTCTTCTAACCTTTTGGTGTTTGCCGTGTATAAATAGACGAGGTGATAAATATGGGAGTTAAAATACGCAAGATAGAGAAAAATGAATATCCTTCGTTTGCGCCAACGGCTGACAAAATTGCAGAAATGTGCTTTTCCGCGGAAAGCGGCGTAATGCTCATGGCAGAAACCGAAACGGGGTACCCGATCGGATATGTGGCGGCAAGGGAGAACTTAATTGTTACCGAGCTGATGTATATCTACATAAAGCCGCTTTTCAGAGGAAGGGGAATAGCAACCGAGCTGTTTACACAGCTGATGGAATTTTCGCGTAACCCTGTTTCCATATGCGTATACGACGATCATCCGCATAAAGAAATTTTGTTGGCTTTCGTAAGAAAATTTGAGCTGGAGCATAATTTTTCAGCATCCACATATATATCTGAAGTTCAAAAATGTGTTCAGGTACACGAAAAATTTTGTGAAAACAGATATAAAAGGATATCCGACCGTATTTTTAAAAGAGGATACACTCTCAGGCGTTTTGATGAGTGCGGAGAGGGAATTGTTGATCTGTTGAGCGATATGGTGGGCGAGGAATTTGCCTATAACACAAATCCAGCGCTTTACTCTTCATACGACGGACGATATTCCTACTGCCTTTTTGATAAAAACGAAGTGCCGGTTTCGTTTTCTTTTATCAACACAAGTGGCGACACTGCCGTTTTCCACTTACTCTCAAGGGCAAAGCATTCACCTCCGGGCGCATTCTTGTGTCCGCTTGTCCAGACGTATACCGATCTCATTGCCGACGGCTTCAGAACACTTACATTTACGGTTTTTACAAACAACGGTAAAATGCGTGCGCTTTCGGACAATGATTTCATAGCCGAATATGTTAATAAGGTTCGGCATTATAACACCTATACTGAAAAGATAGGTATGAAAAATGAAAATCACCCATAAGGGGATTTAATAAAAAAGGAGGCATATTATTATGTCAATTTTACAGAAACTCACACCCGAGCAGATCGTTGCATTTGACGACTGCACCACCAAGGAAGAACTCGCAGCTAAGGCTAAGGAACTTGGTCTTGAGCCCACCGACGCAGAGCTTGACGAGGCAATGGCGCTTATCAATGCAGAAAGCGGCGAGCTCTCCGATGATGCTCTTGATGCGGTTGCAGGCGGCAAAGATGAGTACACCAAGACGGGCTACAAGAAGGTCGGCAAGAAGGATACCTGCACCGTTCCCGACAAGTACGTTCCCGCTCCTGCAGATCTCAAG
>JAZKYL010000060.1:0-16778 GCA_045612105.1 Eubacteriales bacterium | reverse complement strand
TCAAATTGCTTGTAAATAAATAGTTTATAATGCACTAGAAACACGATAGAAGATAAACTCTGATTAAAATATCCACGGTTTCAAAAGACTTTATTGGTGAAATTTTATCCTTTTTCAGGGAAGTTTTTTGACACACTTTTTTCAAAAAAGTGTGCCGCCGGAGGCACGCATCTCACCGCTAAATCGCAATTTATAAAAAAGAGCGATGCTGAAAACATCACTCTTTCATAAATTATAACATAACCGCCAACGCGCACCAGCCGTTATCCTCTGCGCGCTCAACAATCTTGAAGCCATTCTTCTCAAAGCACTCCACAACGTCATCACAACGCTCGGAGATAATTCCCGAGGCGAGGAGGACGGTCTGCTTGCCCATAAAGGGAGAAACGTCGGGAGTCATACGAATTATTATGTCCGCAACGATATTTGCGCAGATAATATCATATCCGCCCACGCGGTTTTCCACCTGACGCAAAAGGTCGCTCTGTTCGCAGGTAATAACACCCTCAAGTCCGCTCTCTCGGATGTTTTCGTTGGCAACCCTTACACTCATAGGGTCAATATCGTAAGCTTTGCACTCATTTGCTCCAAGCTTTGCGCCGCAGATAGCAAGAATTCCGCTTCCCGTACCAACGTCAAGCAGGCTCATTCCCTCTTTGACGTATTTCTGAAGCAGACCGATAATAAGCCTTGTGGTCTCGTGAGTTCCCGTGCCGAAAGCCATACCGGGATCCATAGTCACGATGATCTCGTCGTCCTGCGCCTCGTACTTCTCCCACGCGGGGACGATAACTATTCTGCCGATCTTGAAGGGCTTGTAAAACTCCTTCCATGAGTTTGCCCAGTCCTCCTCGCAAAGACCGATGACCTCTATATTGGCATCGGTAAAGCCGCCGCTTGCCAATCTGTCGCGCAAAAATGCCATATCGTCGGCAATATTCGCGTCCTTGGGGACGAAATAGGACACCGAAGCGTGCGATTTGTCGGCATTGAGTATCTTTTCGTCGATAAGATCGCCGTAACAGGTCTTAAGATCGATGTCGCTGAGGTCATCGATCAGCAGATTGCTCTCGATAACGCTCATAAGAGCAACCAGCTCGTCAAGTCGCTCGGTTTTAACGGTTACTTTTATCTGCAACCACTCGGTAACCTCGCCAAAGTCACCGCAAACGTAATCTTTATCAATATTTTCTGTCATATTTATTTCTTATCCTTCTTGCCAAATCCCTTTTTCTTGGCATAATTACTCTCGCCGCAAGCCTTTGCAAACTCACGAAGCAGATCCTTCTGCTTTTCGGTGAGTCCCTTAGGCACTTCGACGTTCACGGTAACGTAAAGATCTCCGCGACGGCTGGAATTCACCATTGGAACACCGCGCTGACGGAGTGTGAATGTAGTTCCCGTCTGTGTTCCCTCGGGAACGGTATACTTTTCGTTGCCCTCAAGTGTGGGGATCTCGATCTCGGCACCGAGAGTCGCCTCTGCGATAGTGATCGGAACCTCGCAATAGAGATTGTAACCGTCTCTTTGGAAGATCGGGCTTCTTCTGACGCTGACCATAACATAAGCGTCGCCCGCGATACCGCCGTTCTTTCCGTCGTTACCCGCGCCCCTGATAACAAGCCCCTTGCCGTGGTCGATTCCCGCAGGAATATCAACGGTCAGACTCTTGGTAACACGCTCAAAGCCCGCGCCGCGACAGCTCTTACAGGGTGTCTTGATGTATTTACCCGTTCCGCGACACTGATCGCAGGTGGTGGTGGACTGGAACTGCATTCCGCCAAGATTCTGCACCACTCTTCTCTGTCCCGTACCGCGACAAGTAGGACAGGTCTCACTCTTGCCGTCCTCACTGCCCGTCCCGTTACAGCCCGAGCACTTTGCGTATTTCTGGAATTTTATGTCTTTCTTGCAACCGAAAACCGCCTCTTCAAAGGTGATAGTAACGTTCACCTCAATGTCATCACCCTTTTGAGGGCCGTTTCTTCTCTGACGTGAACCGCCGCCACCGCCGAAAAAGCTTCCGAAAATGTCGCCCAAATCAACGTCAAATCCACCGCCAAAGCCACCGAAACCGCCGTATCCGCCCGCCGCCCCCGCAGGATCGAATGCCGCGTGACCGAACTGATCGTATTTCGCCTTCTTGTCAGCGTCGGACAAAACCTCGTAAGCCTCGTTGACCTCCTTGAACTTCGCCTCGGCATCCTTGTCGCCTGGGTTTACGTCGGGATGGTACTTCTTCGCAAGACTTCTGTATGCTTTCTTTATATCGGTATCGGATGCCCCCTTCTGGACACCCAACACCTCGTAATAATCTCTTTTATCTGCCATGTTAGTTATGATATATATGCAGGGAGAACCTTTTTGGGAAAAAGGGTTCTCCCTGCCCCCTCTCCAAAAACCTTCAATAAATAAACCTATTTATGCCGTTTGCATATTGCAAAACCTATTGAAAGTTGTAGCCTTTAATTTTGCACTTTATGGGAAAGCCCGAAATCGGGCTTTCCCATCATTATAAATATTACTTATTCGAGTTATCCTCGTAGTTTGCGTCGTAGAACTGTCCGTCCTGACCGCCCTGAGCACCTGCGTCGCCGCCCATATTGGGATCAAATCCCTGTGCGCCGCCCTGCTGTGCGTAAAGCTTCTCGGAAACCTTGTAGAGAGCCTTCTCGAGAGCCTCGGTGTCAGCCTTGATAGCCTCGGTATCACCGCCCTGAACTGTCTCTTTCAGCTTAGCGATAGCAGCCTCAACGTCAGCCTTATCAGCCGCGTCAACCTTGTCGCCGAGCTCAGAGAGCATCTTTTCGCACTGGAAGATCATGCTGTCCGCGCGATTCTTAGTGTCAACAGCGTCCTTCGCCTTCTTGTCCTCTTCAGCGAACTTTTCTGCATCCTTGACAGCCTTGTCGATGTCCTCCTGAGACATATTGGTGGAAGAAGTGATAGTGATGTGCTGCTCCTTACCCGTGCCCTTGTCGCAAGCGGTTACGTTAACGATACCGTTAGCGTCGATGTCGAAGGTAACCTCGATCTGAGGAATACCTCTGGGAGCGGGAGCGATACCGTCGAGGGAGAAGCGTCCGAGAGTAGTATTATAAGCCGCCATTTCGCGCTCACCCTGGAGAACGTGGATCTCAACCGAGGTCTGACCGTCAGCCGCGGTGGAGTAGATCTGGCTCTTCTTTACGGGGATAGTAGTGTTTCTGTCGATGATTCTGTTGAATACACCGCCCATAGTCTCGATACCGAGAGAAAGGGGTGTTACGTCAAGGAGAAGAAGATCCTTGACCTCGCCGCCAAGCACGCCGCCCTGAATAGCCGCACCGACAGCTACGCACTCGTCGGGGTTGATGCCCTTGAAGGGATCCTTGCCGATGAACTTCTTAACCGCGTCCTGAACAGCGGGAATTCTGGTAGATCCACCAACGAGAAGAACCTTGTCGATCTCGCCTGCGGAAAGACCCGAGTCACGGAGAACCTGCTTTGTGGGGCCCATGGTAGCCTCAACCAGGTCTGCGGTGATGCGGTCGAACTCAGCTCTGGTAAGAGTAGCCTCGAAATGGAGAGGACCTGCCGCGGTTGCGGTAATGAAAGGAAGGTTGATGTTGGAGGTTGCTACGCCACTCAGCTCGATCTTAGCCTTCTCTGCAGCGTCCTTAAGTCTCTGCATAACCATCTTGTCGTTACGGAGATCGATGCCGTTCTCCTTCTTGAACTGCTCTGCCATCCAGTCGATAATTCTCTGGTCGAAGTCGTCGCCGCCAAGCTTGTTGTTACCTGCGGTTGCAAGAACCTCAAATACGCCGTCGGAGATCTCAAGAAGAGATACGTCGAAGGTACCGCCGCCGAGGTCGAATACCATGATCTTCTGGTCTTCCTTGTCTACGCCGTATGCAAGTGCTGCGGCGGTAGGCTCGTTGATGATTCTCTGAACGTTAAGACCTGCGATCTTACCTGCGTCCTTGGTTGCCTGTCTCTGAGCATCGGTAAAGTATGCGGGAACGGTAATAACGGCATCGGTTACAGTGCTTCCGAGATACGCCTCAGCATCTGCCTTCAGCTTTTGAAGGATCATTGCGGAGATCTCCTGAGGAGTGTATGCCTTGCCGTCGATGTTTACTTTTTTGTTAGAGCCCATGTCTCTCTTAATGGAGATAACGGTCTTGTCGGGGTTGGTGATCGCCTGTCTCTTTGCGACCTGACCTACCATTCTCTCTCCGGTCTTGGAAAAAGCAACTACAGAAGGTGTAGTTCTCGCGCCTTCGGGATTGGGGATAACGATAGGCTCGCTGCCCTCGTAAACCGCTACGCAAGAGTTTGTTGTACCTAAGTCAATTCCAATAATTTTTCCCATGATTATATCCTCCTTATGGATGTTGTTAAATATTTTTTATAATTAATTTGCTACGGTAACCATAGCGTATCTTATAATCTTGTCGCCTTTTTTGTATCCCTTCTGGAACACGCTGACGATCTCACCCTCCTTGTGGTTTTCGTCGTCAACCATCATCACAGCGTTGTGAATATTGGGATCGAACTGCTCGCCCTCGGCTCCGAAGGCTTCAACTCCCATTTTGGTAAGTGCCTCGCCAGCACCCTTGAGAGTCAATTCAAGACCCTTGAGCACTGCCTCGGCCTCGCTGACGCCGACCGCTCTTTCAAGGTTGTCAATGATGGGCAGGATCGAGGTCAGCGCGTCAGCATAAGCATCAGCATACGTTCCCTCTTTTTCCTTTGCGCTTCTCTTGCGGAAGTTGTCGTATTCCGCCATCATTCTCATATATTTGTCGTTCTGCTCCGCAAGCTCGGTATTCTTCACCTCAAGTGCCTTTTCAAGCTCCTCGATTTTGGAATCAAGCTTCTTCGCTTTCTTTTTATCCGCCTTGGCTTCAGCCTCGGGCTTTTCAGCCGCAGCTGTCTCCTCGGCATTCTCGGGAGCGTTTACTTCCTGCTCCACGTCAACGGTGTTTTTCTCATCCATCGTCCTGTCCTCCGTTCTTCTCGGGTATAGCGTTACCCTCGTTTAATATGCTTTCAACGTTGCCCGCAAGCCCTTCGATAGTAGCAACTACCTTTGCGTAGTCCATTCGGCGGGGTCCAATAATGCCGATTGCACCAAGGGTCTTACCGTCTCTTACGACCGGCTTGAAGACAAGCGCGGAATTGTTCATTACCTTGACCGAGCTTTCCGAACCAATGACCACACTTACACCGTCGTGATCGTTATCGGATACCAGATCAAGAATGTCCTCTTTATTTTCAAGCGCGCCAAGCAACTCACGAAGCTGATCCTTGTTGCTGTACTCAGGGTACTGAAGCAGACGGTCCATACCGCTGATCTTCAAGTCGCCGTCGTCAAGCTCGTTCATGCTCTCGTATATAATTTTAATGATAGGATTGACTATTCCCGCCTTGTCGCCCATAGCGTTTTCAAGCTCCACAATGATCGGAAGCGTGATCTCGTTAGCACAAAGCCCGGCAATATGATCGTTCAGTGCCATAGCAAGATCGCCGGCGGTCAGCTGACTTACTCCCTGCTCGATCGAAAGCCGCTTGGTCACCACCGCGCCGCCATCGCTTATCATAACGAGAAGCAGACTGTGTCTGTCAACGAAGATCACGTCAAAACGCTTGATGCTTACCGAGCTTGCTCGGGGCTTCATAACAAAGCTTGTGTAGTTGGTAAGATTGCCCGCAAGCTTTGACGCCGCCATAAGGATCTGATCAAGCTCGTTCATCTTGGATTTCAAGAGCTTGTTGATCTCGGTGATCTCGTTTGTGGTCATAGCGTAGCTCTCGATCAGCGAATCGACGTAGAATCTGTAACCAAGCTCGCTTGGCACTCTACCCGCCGAAGTGTGAGGCTGTTCAAGATAACCCATGGCCTCAAGCTCCGCCATTTCGTTTCTGATGGTAGCAGACGAACAATTCAAGTGCTCATCCTGCATAATATACTTGGAACCTACGGGCTCGCCGTCAACAATGTGAGCATCGACTATCGCTTTAAGTATTCGCTTTTTTCGCTCGCTTAATTCCTGCTTGTGGTTCTCTGCCATAGCTTTTTGCGCTCCCCTCGGTATCCTTTTCGGTATTTTTACTCAAATTCGGTAAATTTTGATGTATTTTTAGCACTCATTGATTGTAAGTGCTAACCTACGCTAATAATATACCCCAAATTCGGGATTTTGTCAACCCCCTTTTTCAATAAATCTATGAATTTTTTGTAAACAGTGCTAAAAATCCACTCCAAATGACCGTCGCGTGACCCACCCGCGAAAGACAAGGAAACAACCCATAATTCAGGCAGAAAACATCTTCAAATTTTGATTTGTCGGGGAGGACGCGTGCCTCCGGCGGGTCGCTTTTTAGAAAAAAGCTCCGCAAAAACTTTCGGAATTTTTGGGTGCTCTAGTATGTGACCTGTTTTCAGCAAGCTGAAAACGGATTTTTCGCTCCTGCGGAGCTAAAAAAATCCCTCACGATCGCATCTTGGTTGAAAGGGTGTTAAACCCAGCCAAAGCGTTTATTTTAAATCAAAATTCAACTAAGTTGAAGCAAGAAAATGTCTAGAAAAAGTCGGCTTTGCCGACAGGTGAGGGTGATTCTTAAGTGGGAGAGGATGTTGAAGATTTGAAAAAAGCGACTCGTCGCTTTTTTGAAATCGAAACCCTCGTCCTCTTAAGCGGCGATTCTTTGGTTCGTTTCTTGCCGACGCGGGCAAGAAATGAACAAAAAAATAAACACACAGATAAATTACAATTTCCCAAACGCATAAAAATGGCGGGATATCATCCCGCCAAAATAAAAACTATTCTTTATTAACAACAACGACCTTAATCTTTTCAACAGCTTTATTTCCCGAAGCATCCGTCGCCGTCACCTTAACTGAATACTGACCCTTCTTTTCATAATTAACACCGCTGTCATCATATTTGAGCGTAACCTCACCAATACAATTATCACTCGCGCGCGCCAGATGCAAATAATTCGGCTTTTCATCGCCAACAGTCAATTCCACGTCGCCAAGTATCTCAACCTCGGGCGGCACGGTATCTGAGATCACCGAAACAAAGACCTCAAAAACCTCGGTCTTCTTCCCTTCTCCGTCAATAAACCTGACCTTCGCGGAATACCTGCCGGGGCGCTTAATTTCAGGGAAATCCTCCACAAATTCACCTTTAAGCTTCTCCGAACCCTCGCTCGGCACAAGAAAATCCTCCGCCCTCGGCAGATCGGTGCCCATTCCGCACAACAACTCACGTACTTCGGCGGAAACGTCCGACCTTGTAGCGTCAAAATGCGAACCAATAATACAAACGGCAGCCAAAACCACCGCCAAAACGGTAAGCGCGAAAATGATCCGCCAAAGGATCTTTCTGAACCGCTCTCCGTCACCCTTAAAATTAAATTTCAAATTTTTCGTTATGTAAATAGTCATAACCTCTCCAAATCAAGAAAATATATCGGCTTTTTCTCGTCTGTATTCCGACGGTGACACACCTGTATGCTTTTTGAACGCGCGACTGAAATACAGCGGATCAACGTACCCCGAAGCCTCGGCAACACGCTCAATCGCAAGATCTGTAGATATAAGCATCTCGCAAGCTACCTCCATCCGCTTTGCTATCCTGAAAGAGTTGGGCGACATCCCCACGTATTGCTTGAAGCTGCGAATGAAATGATTGGGGCTCATATTATAAATTGAAGCAATTTCTTCAATGCTCTGCTCGTTCGCAGGGTCGCCGAGAAGCTTGATCGCCTTGTGGTAAGGCGAGCTGATGACGGGCGGCGCGCTTATCAAAGCAAGCAAAGAGCCAAGCAGACCCTCACAAAATCCGTCCGCGTATTTGTATTTCTCGGTAAGCGCGCGAAGCATCATTTTTATAAGTCTCTCGACCTCGCCCCGTGAAGCTCCGACATCGATGATCCCCTCGCATAAGCCGTAGCAGTCAATATATTCAGAAACACTGGTACCGCTGAAATGAAGCCAATAATACTCTGTTCCCTCTCCGCTCTCATATCTGTAATGCTGTGGCGACGACGGATAAAAAAGATATATCTTTCCCTGCGTCAGCTCCAGATTCCCAACGCAGATCTTCCCCGACGAAGCCATCAAAAGATGATAATCGTCTCTGCCACAGGGACGATTGACGGTAATATCCGAAACAAGGTCTCTGTAAAAACCGCAGTTGTTGACGTAAAGCGGCTTTTCGCTCATAAAATCAGTCACACCCGAGCCTCTCGCGTAAACTATCTGCATATTTCGCCCTCCTTTCGCCGTTATATATCAATTATATCAATTTTGTCTATAAATTTCAAGATGTTTTATTGAAAAATCTTAATTTTTGATATATAATTGATCCATAAGATTTATTTTGGAGATTTCTATGAGAGAAAAGATCAATTTTGACAAATGGTGGCTCTTCCACAAAGGCGACGTCGAAACCAAATACCCTCCCTACAAGGGCTTTTCATACATTTCAGCAAAAACCGAACGCTACCACTCGGGTCCCGCAAGTAAAAATTACCTTTTTGACCCCGATTCCTTCGATTCAAACGCGGTACACACAGGCGAAAAATGGCGTTTTGTCCATCTTCCCCACGACTACGTAATAGAAGGACTCCCCAAAGAAGACAACAACAATGCCTTAGGCTTTTTCGACTACGACAATGCCTGGTACGTCAAGAGATTCGACCTCCCCGAGACCGACCGCGGCAGACGAATCTCCCTTTATTTTGAAGGCATCGCCACCCACGCGACTGTCTACCTCAACGGTTGCCTTATGAAGCATAGCTTCACGGGCTACACCCCATTTGAGGTCGATATCACCGATATGGTCAAATTCGGCGAGCGCAACATACTCTCGATCCACGTTGAGTGTAATGAGCACGAAAGCTGGTGGTACGAGGGCGGTGGAATCTACCGCCACGTCTGGCTTTGCAAAAGCGATCTTGTCTCTATCGACCTTTACGGAATCTACGCAAAGCCCGTTTTTGACGGTGAAAAATGGGTAGTTGAAACCGAAGTAACTCTGCGCAACGATTCTCTCTCCTCTGCAGACGTAACCGTTCAGGGTAGCATTTTCGACCGCGACGGCGCGCTGATTTCTGTCGCCGAGGGTGAAGTTACCGTTGCCGAAAAGGATAAGGCAACCGTCAAGTACACCTTTGACGTCGACTCTCCCAACCTCTGGTCGCCCGACGACGGCTATATATATAAAATGGTAGCCGAGGTGGTCAGAAACGGCGAGATCATCGACCGCGACAGCACGAATTTCGGCTTCCGAACCCTCCGCATCGATCCCGAAAGCGGACTTTACATCAACAACAAGCACTATCTCATCAAGGGATTTTGCGGTCATGCCGATTGCGGACTTATGGGCAAGGCTGTGCCCGATAACATCCACCGCTACAAGGTACAGTTAATGAAGGAAATGGGCGGCAACGGCTACCGAACAAGCCACTATCCTCAAGCCGAAGCTCTTATGGACGAGCTTGATAAGTCGGGCTTCATCGTAATGGACGAGATCCGCTGGTTCGAGTCCACCGACGAGGGCATCGACCAGATGGAGACCCTGATCAAGCGCGACAGAAATCACCCCTCCGTGGTATTTTGGTCGGTAGGCAACGAGGAGCCCTATCACGCAACCGAGCAAGGCAGAAACATCTGCCAAACCCTTATGGCGAAAGCAAAAAAACTTGACGACACCCGATTTATAATGACCGCCGTTGACAAGCCCACCACGTCAATGGTCTACGATCTGAACGACGTCATAGGCATCAACTACAATCTGAAATTCTACGACGAAATTCACGAAAAATATCCAAGCAAGGGAGTTTTCGCGTCCGAATGCTGTGCAACGGGCACAACAAGAAATCAATATCTTGGAAACGACCCCACACGCGGATACATCTCCGCCTATGACAAGGACACGAACGAATGGTTCTTGGGTCGTGAAAAGACCTGGAAATTCCTCACAGAGCGTCCCTTTGTACTTGGCTGCTATCAATGGATAGCTTTTGAGCATCGCGGAGAAGCGGTCTGGCCCAGACTCTGCTCACAAAGCGGAGCCATCGACCTCTTCCTGCAAAAAAAGGATGCGTTCTATCAGAACAAATCCCACTTCTCGGACGAGCCTATGGTTCACCTGCTCCCCCATTGGAACTGGCAGGGATTTGAGGGCGAGATCATTAGCGTTTGGGCATACACCAACTGCCCCGAGCTTGAGCTTTTCCTGAACGGCGAGAGTCTCGGCAGAAAGACGATTGAAAAATACGGTCACGGCGAATGGCAGGTGCCTTATACCCCCGGTACTCTCACAGTCAAGGCATACGGAGCTGACGGTGAGGTTATCGCCACCGATAGCCATACAACCACAAGCAAGCCTCACCGCTTGTGTTTGACTCAGGACACCCTCGACGTGCGCGCAAATGACAAGGATATTGCAATCTTCACCTGCACAGTCGTGGACGAAAACGGTCACGAAGTCCTCAATGCCAATATCTCCATGGTCAGCTTCTCCACCACGGGTGATTGTCAGATTTATTCCACAGGCTCGGACATCTCCGACCACGGCTATCTCCTCTGTCCCGACAGAAGAATGCGCGAGGGTCGCATCTCGGTCGCAGTTAAGCTGGGTACAAATCCGATCGGCATGAAGGTCTACGCAAAATCCGAAAACCTAATCTCCGCCGTCGCTACCGTAATAACAAAATAACCTTCAAATTTTGATTTGTCGGGGACGCGGGGGATACGCGGTTTCCACCTTTTTTGAAAAAAAGGTGGAGCCAAAAAACTTCCCCGCAAAAAGGATTAAAATGTAGCCATTTTGTTTTATAAAACCGTGGGGATTTTGATCAAAGCTCCACTGCTATCGTGTTTCGAGTTTTTTGCAAACTCTTTTGTTTAAAAGGTTTCAAATAAACTTGCAACACGATAGAAGATAAACTTCGGTTCAAATCAATATGGTTTTAAAGGACGGCATTGGTGCAATATTAACCTTTTTTGGGGGAAGCTTTTTGGCGCAACCTTTTTCTCGAAAAAGGTTGCAAACGCATCCCCCCGCGTCCCCGATAAATTGCAATTTATCAAAAAAAATCCGAGAAAACGGTCACAAAAACCGTTTCTCGGATTTTTTATTTAATTTAATTAAAGCACACTTCTTAAGAACTGCTGAAGTCTGGGGTGCTTAGGATTTGTAAAGAACTCGTCGGGATGCGCGTCCTCTGCGATCTCGCCGTCGCAAATAAAGAGAATTCTATCTGCAACCTCCTTCGCAAAGCCCATCTCATGGGTAACGCAAACCATAGTCATTCCCTCCTCGGCAAGCTCCTTCATAACATCAAGCACCTCTCCAACCATCTCGGGGTCAAGGGCGCTGGTAGGCTCGTCAAAAAGCATAACCTTGGGATTCATAGCCAAAGCGCGAACGATCGCAATTCTCTGCTTCTGTCCTCCCGACAGCGTAGAGGGATAAGCGTCAGCCTTGTCCTCAAGACCGACACGACGTAAAAGCGCCATAGCGTTTTCCTTTATCTGCGCCTTAGCGTCAGCCTTGGTCATACCGCCCGCCACCATCTGCTTAAGACGGATCTTTTCGGGCGCCAAGGTAATATTCTCAAGCACCGTAAGATTGTTGAAAAGATTGAACTGCTGGAACACCATTCCCATGTTCTGTCTGTGAATATTGATGTTGACCTTGGGGTCTGCTATATCAACTCCGTCAAAAATGACCGAACCGCTTGTAGGATCCTCAAGGCAGTTGAGGCAACGCAAAAAGGTACTCTTACCACCGCCCGAGGGACCGATAACAACCACCTTTTCGCCGGAATAAATGTCAGTGGAAATACCGTTCAATACCTTCAGTTCACCGAAATCCTTGTGAAGATCCCTGACCGAAATAAGAGGCTTATTTTCATTCATACTCATAACTTACCTCCCCTGTCGCTCTTGGCGAATTTCTTTTCAAGCACACGCAAAATTCTCGTCAGTACAAGCACCACCGCAAGATACATTACAGCCGCGATAAGAAGCGGGAAAAGATAGTCAAAGGTTCTCGACTGAATAAGTCCGGGGATCTTACCCAGGTCGTAAATACCCACGTAACCCACGATCGCCGTCTCCTTAACGAGAGTAATAAACTCGTTGAAAAGGGGCGGCAGACAGTTGCGGAGCGCCTGAGGGATAATAATGTACCACATAGTCTGCGCCGTGGAAAGTCCCAATGACCTTCCAGCCTCGCGCTGTCCGTCGTCAACAGCCTCAAATCCCGCGCGGGCGATCTCGGCAACGTATGCCGCAGAGTTGAGACCGAAGGTGATAGCACCGATCACAAGACCGCTGTCAAGCAGCTTGAAGTCGCCTATCATCACCTTAAAATTCCAAGACACGAACACAAGGAAATACATTATCATAAGCTGAAGCACTACGGGAGTACCTCTTACAACGGTGATATACAGATTCGATATCCATGCTAGAGGCTTCAGCTTGCCCGTCTTTTTGTTTACGTAATTTATAAGCGCGAAGATAACTCCAAGCACCACGCCGATAATGGCTGCCATAAATGCTATAAGAAGCGTGTTTCCAAGTCCCTCCAGATAAAGCTTCCAACGGTCCTCAACGAAAAACGCTTTGTCAAATCTCTTTAGGAGAGAAGAAAAAAATTCCTGCATAATTAACCTTCCAAATATTTCGCTTAACGCATAAGAATGAGGGGGCCCTGAAGCCCTCTCATTCAATGTTTAACTAACTATTAGTCCTCAGCTGCCGCAAGCATGGTCTGCGCGGGAAGCTTATCCATAAGGATCGCGTCGATTCTGCCCGCCTTAAGGTCAGCGAGAGCGAGAGCGTACTGCTTGTACTGCTTAACCTCGGTTTCAGCACTTATCTTAACGACCTTCTCGACCTCGTTGTCGTTCTCGTCGTAATCGGTAAATACGTGACCCTTGTCGCTCTTAGCGGCGGAAATGATAAGGTCACCGCTGGTTCCCTCCTGAACACCTACAGTAAGACCTGCAAGATCCTTAACCGAAGAGATGCTCTTGTCCTTAGCGGAAACAACTACGAGAGTGGAGCTGTAATAGATGCTGGAGAAGTCGACCTCTTCCTTTCTCTCATCGTTGATGGTGAGACCTGCCGCGCCAACAGCGTTGCCCTCAGCGGACTTAACGCAGGTGGTGATGGTATCGAAGGCAACGTCCTTAACCTCAACCTTCATATTGTTTCTTACAGCAACCTCGTTCATAATAGCGATATCAACGCCAACTACCTTGCCGTCAACAACGAACTCAAAGGGAGCGAAACCGCTCTCGGTGTAAACGGTAAGAACCTCGGTAGCGCTACCGAAATCCCAAGTGGTCTTGAGTCCCTTTGCGTCGGGAGTCTCGCCCTTAGCAATAGCATCGTAATAATCAACGTACTTGGTCATAGTGCCGTCAGCAACCCACTCATTAACAACGACGTTAACCTTTTCGAGAAGCGCGGTGTTGCCCTTCTTAACAGCGATACCGAAATCTTCCTTGAGAAGGTCGGTAGCGTCGATAGCTACAAGCTCAACCTTAGGCTGTGCGCAAGCTGCGAAAGAAACGCACATAGCCGCCAACATAAGTACGGCAAGCGTCAAAGCAATTATCTTTTTCATTTTTATTTCCTCCTGAATGAATAAAAATTAATAAATTGGATGTATAACATTGTATCACCACATTAATAATTTGTCAAGACATTTTGATATTTTTAATAAATTTCGTTGATTTTATTTGAATTACACCACATCACAAAAATTCTTTTGTGCAACACAAATAAAAATGTATATTCATAAAACATACATTCATTTTTTCCATTCTCTTCACCCTCCCAAAAACATTTAAAAAAAAGAAAAATATTTTTCAAAAACCTATTGACAGAATCAAAAAAAGGTGATATAATCTGTAAAGCAAATCGCTTTACACCCCGAAAAGCGATAAAAAACAACAAAAACTGTCGGAGGGAGCCCCAAATGTTCACAAAAGATCTGAATATCGGTTTTTTGCTCGACTTTTACGGCGATATACTGACAGAAAGACGGCGCGACGCACTTGACTTCTATTATAATAATGATATGTCGCTTTCCGAGATAGCCGAGGAAATGGGAATTTCCCGTCAAGGAGTCCGCGACCTGATCAAAAAAGCCGAGGAGGAGCTTTTCTTCTATGAAGATAAGCTTGGACTCGCGAAGAAATTCGAGGACGCGCAAAAACACGCCGAACGCGCACTTGCTCTGTGCGAAAGCGGAGCCGAATCGCAGGAGATCGAGAACGAGATCCGTCTCTTACTTGAGAGCGTAGGCTAAATTGAGTGCTGAATGCAGAGTGCAGAATTAATTATTAATTCTAATGAAGAAAACCGCCCGCGGTTTTCAGCCTCACCTCTTCACTTTTCACTCTTCACTATTTACTAAATTTCAGGAGGTATTTACAGTTTTATGTTTCAGAATTTATCCGAAAAATTAGAAAATGCCTTCAAAAAATTCAAAAACAAGGGAAAATTGACCGAAGCCGACATCAAGGCGGGTATGCGTGAGATCAAGCTCGCGCTCCTTGAGGCAGACGTTAACTTCAAGGTCGTTCGCGACTTTATAAAGACAGTTTCCGAAAGAGCCGTCGGTGTCGAGGTGCTTGAATCCCTCAACCCCGGTCAGCAGGTAATTAAAATTGTCGATGAAGAGCTGGCATCTCTTATGGGCTCAACCCACTCCAAGCTTCAGGTATCCTCAAAGCCCCCCACAGTAATTATGATGGTAGGTCTTCAGGGTGCGGGTAAAACTACCCACGCAGGTAAGCTTGCGGGAATGCTTAAAAAGCAGGGCAAAAATCCCCTGCTCGTCGCCTGCGACGTCTACCGTCCCGCGGCGATCAAGCAGTTGCAGGTCGTCGGAGAAAAGCTCGGCATCCCGGTTTTTGAAATGGGAGATAAGGAATCCCCCGTTAAGATCGCAAAAGAAGGCATAAAGCTTGCAAACCAAAAAGGCTACGACACCGTATTCATCGATACCGCGGGCCGACTTCAGATAGACGAGCTTCTTATGAAAGAGCTTCAGGATATCAAGGAAGCGACCGAGCCCACCGAGATCTTGCTCACCATCGACGCTATGATCGGTCAGGAATCGGTAAACGTTGCCGAAACCTTTAATAATATGCTGGATATCACAGGTGTCATCCTCACAAAGCTTGACGGTGATACCAGAGGCGGTGCGGCGCTTTCCGTCCGCTATATCACGGGCAAGCCGATAAAATTCATCGGTGTGGGCGAAAAGCTTGATCAGATCGAGCCCTTCCACCCCGACCGAATGGCTCGTCGAATCCTCGGCATGGGCGACGTGCTCACCCTTATCGATAAAGCTCAGGCGCAGTTTGACGAGAAGAAAGCCGCCGAAATGGAAGAAAAGCTCCGTCAGCAGATCTTCACTCTCGACGATTACCTGGAGCAGATGGCTCAGCTCAAAAACATGGGCGGCATCGAGCAGCTTGCGGGTATGATCCCGGGAATGAAGCCGGGCGCGCTTAAGGACGCAAAGCTGGACGAAAAAATGCTTATCCACCAGGAAGCTATCATCAAATCCATGACAAGATACGAGCGTGAGCATCCCGAGGCACTCAACGCATCAAGAAAGCAAAGAGTGGCAAAAGGAAGCGGCACCACCGTAGAGGAGATCAATAAGCTCTTAAAGCAGTACGATCAGATCAAGAAGATGATGAAGCAATTCTCTGATATGGGAAGAACCAAGCAAGGCAGAAGAGCCATGAGCAAAATGAAGCTTCCCTTTTAATAGGTGTTAAACACAAACTAAATCTCGCTGTTAAGCCGCAAGGCTTTTAATGGAAAATAAAAAAATTATTATATCAAAATTTTTGGAGGACAAAAAAAATGGTTAAAATCAGACTTACCAGAATGGGCGCAAAGAAGGCTCCCTTCTACCGTGTAGTTGTTGCTGACAGCCGCTACCCCAGAGACGGTCGTTTCATCGAGGAGATCGGCTACTACAACCCCCTTACCGAGCCCGCAGAGATCAAGATCGACGCTGATAAGGCAAAGACCTGGCTTGCAAACGGTGCTCAGCCTACCGAAACCGTAAAGTCTCTGCTTAAGAAGTCCGGTATCGTTGACTGATCCTACGATCAATACGAAAATACCGATTTTTAAGGAGATACCCATGGTAGATTTGAAGGAAACCCTGCGCAACATCGCAGTTGCCATCGTTGACAACCCCGACGAGGTCGTAGTGGTTGAAAACGAGACCGAAACAAGTATCAATCTCACCTTGAGTGTTGCTCCCGACGATATGGGAATGGTTATCGGCAAAAACGGACGCATCGCAAAGGCCATCCGTATGGTTATTAAGGCCGCCGCTAACGGTTGCAATAAGAAGGTCAACGTTGATATCAGATAAGATTTACTTATCACGAAAAATACCGAGTAAGGAAAAAACCTTGCTCGGTGTTTTTTTGTAAATATTCAAATTTTGATTTGTCGGGGACGCGGGGGGATGCGTTCCACCTTTTTCGAGAAAAAGGTGGAGCCAAAAAGCTTCCCTGAAAAATGGTTAAAAGTGTAGCCATTTCATCTTGTGAAACCGTGAGAATTTTGATCAAAGCTCCACTGCTATCGTGTTTCGAGTTTTTTGCAAACTCTTTTGTTTAAACAGTTTCAAATAAACTTGCAACACGATAGAAGATAAACTTCGGTTCAAATCAATATGGTTTCAAATGACATCATTGGTGAAATTTTTCCCTTTTTTTGG
>JAZKYL010000059.1:0-8602 GCA_045612105.1 Eubacteriales bacterium | reverse complement strand
TAGACATGTCTGACGAGGCAAAGACCTCCGTCACCATGGTCGAACCCGAAGAAATCAAGAGAGACAAGATTCTTGAGATGTCCATCGACGATCTTGACCTGTCTGTCCGTTCCTTCAACTGCTTGAAGCGCGCAGGCATTGACACTGTTGAAGACCTCACAAACCGCACCGAAGAGGATATGATAAAGGTTCGTAACCTCGGTAAGAAATCGCTTGATGAAGTTATCCAGAAGCTCCACTCGCTTGGTCTTGACCTTAAGCGCGAGGAAGAGTAATTCAAATTAGATTATAAAATAAGCAGAAGGAGGGACAAATTATGCCCGGAACCAGAAAACTTGGCAGACCTACCGCACACAGACAAGCTATGCTTCGCGGAATGGTTACCCTGCTGCTTGAGAACGGACAGGTTGAGACTACTCTCACCAGAGCGAAAGAGGTTCGTTCCATCGCAGAAAAAATGATCACACTCGGCAAGAAGAACACTCTTGCAAGCCGCAGAGCTGCTCTTGCATACATCACCAAGGAAGACGTTGTAACTAAGTTGTTCAACGAGATCGCTCCTAAGTACGCAGAGAGACAGGGCGGATATACTCAGATATTCAAGATCGGCGCACGTCGTGGCGACGCTGCTGAAATGGCTATCGTTCGTCTTATCGACGAGACTCCTGCTCAGGCTGAATAATTATTGAGAAAATAGAGGGCAGACCTTCGGGTCTGCCCGATTTTTGGCTTATATGTTTAGATAAATTGCGATTTAGCGGTGTGTTTGTTTTTTTGTTCATTTCTTTCCAGCAGCGGAAAGAAACGAACCAAAGAAACGCCGCTTAAGAGGAAGAGGGTCTTAATCTCAAAAACGCAGACAAGCCGCATTTTTGAGATTTGCGACATCCTCTCCCTCTTAAGAATCACCCTCACCTGTCGGCTTTGCCGACGAAATGGGATGATTGCATATTTTGAAGTTTGAAAATATTTACGAATTTGTTCACAGAATGGAAAATAAATGCTGTTGAAATAGAATAATAATAGTGATATTCTAATAAAAGGATGTTATTTTGTTAAAAATAACGTCGGGGACGTATATTTTGCGAAAAGGAGGGAAAAGAGATGACGGATTTTGAAAAAGAGCAATTTGAGGAAGAAAATAGCGAAAACGTCGCTGCCGAAGAGCTTGAAAAAGAAGCCGAAGAGCTTGAAGAGCTTGAAAATGAAGCACAAGAAATCGAAAAGCTTGTAAAAGAAGAGCTTGAGGATGCGGAATACGAAAGTGCCGAGGAAGTTCGTGAGGAAGAGATAGAGAGTACCTTTGATTCTCTGGTGGAGATGCTGGACAGTCGACGGTATTCGGAATTCGTTAAAACCATTGACGAGCTTAACCCCGTCGACGCGGCAGATTTCTTTTCCCGGATAGAGGCGAAGAGAATCCCTACCGTGTTCAAGCTTCTGAAAAAGGACAGCGCGGCGGATATTTTTGCCGAGCTTGACGGAGACGTTCAAAAGAGGATAGTTGAGGCGCTTTCGGATAAAGAAACCTCGGCGATCATCCAGGAGCTGGCTCTTGACGATGCGGTCGATGCCCTCAGTGAGTTGCCCGCGAATATCGTGTCAAGAATAATGAAGAGCGTCACCCCCGAGACTCGCGCCGAGATCAATAAGCTGCTTGCATATCCCGAAAGCAGCGCGGGAAGCGTTATGACCGCCGAATATATCGGAATTCACGCGAAAATGACCGTGTCTCAGGCGGTTGAGTATATCAGACGGACGGGAATTGATAAAGAAACCGTCTATATTGCCTACGTTACCGATGAAAGACGAGTGCTTGAGGGTACGGTTTCCTTCAAGGATCTGCTTTTTGCCAAGCCCGACGCGCTTATCGGCGACATTATGACCGAAGAGCCGATCTACGCGTCAACCGTGGACGACAGAGAGTACGCGGCGGATACTATCGCGAAATACGGACTTTTGGCACTTCCTATCGTTGATAAAGAGGACAGACTTGTAGGTATTATTACCGTCGATGACGCTATCGACGTCATTAACGAGGAGGCTACCGAGGATATCGAGATCATGGCGGCGATCACACCTACCGATAAGCCTTATCTGAAAACCGGTGTATTTGAGACTTGGACGAAACGTTTCCCCTGGTTGCTTATCCTTATGCTTGCGGCGATCTTTTCCAGCGCGGTCATTACCTATTATGAAAGCGCGATTGGAACCTATGCAGTTTTGACAATTTTCTTCCCGATGCTGATGAATACAGGCGGTAACGCGGGAAGTCAGTCGTCGGTTGCTATTATTCGTGCTATGTCGCTTGGCGAGATCACAATGAAGAATTTCTTCCGTGTTTTGTGGAAAGAGTTCCGTGTTTCGACTCTGTGCGGCATTTGCCTTGCTATCGTTTGCTTTATTAAGACTATGCTTGTGGACTTCCGTCTCCAGACCACCACCGTCCTTGAAAACGGAGCGGTGCAGGATAACCTGATGGTGGCGGCGATAGTCAGCGCAACGGCATTTTTTGCGGTTGTTGTGGCAAAGGTGGTGGGAACCATATTGCCTATGCTGGCAAAGAAGATCAAGCTTGACCCCGCCGTTATGGCATCGCCCTTTATCACTACAATCGTCGATACCGTGACGCTTGTGATCTATTTCTCGATTGCATCCCAAGCGTTGGGGCTTTGATTATTAAAAAGGACAGAAACGATTCTTGTTTTCTGTCCTTTTTGTTTTAAAAATAAAAGTTAATCACAGCTTTCCTTTTTGCTTTTTGGATCAAATTCCTGAAAACAAATCAAGTAATAGTCGCACTCGTCGCAACAGCACTCAAATCCTTGTTTTCCGTTGCCGAGGCAAAACGTAGGGTTTCCGGGTGTAAGATTTGTGCCGGTAATATCTGTTACCTTTTTTTGAATATTCTTGTGCATAAATCCCCCTATCTGCATAAAAAAAGGTGCGCAACCGAAGCCGCGCACCGAAAAACGCAAACTCCGATTGCTGCTACACAAAACCTAACCAAGCACAGAAAAGTATCTACACTAAACGCCAAGTGGAATTTGCATTTTTACCAAATTCATTATTGGCGATAAAGCGCAGAAATAAAACTCTATTAAAAATATAGAGATTGCCATATTACTTGATTATTAACTTTTGTGTAGCATATACATTATATCATGTTTTTTACCGTTTGTAAATATCAAAATTAAAAAATCTCCCTTTTGCTGCATTTTTAGCAGAAGAGAGATTTTTTTCGATTTATAAATTGCGATTTATGGGTGAGGCGATTGCTAACGAAAGCCTCCCTCCGAGAGGGAGGGGGACCACGAAGTGGTGGAAGGAGAACACGTGACAATGAAGTGAAAATTATTTCACCGCAACGCTTTCTCCCTCACCCGACTACGTCGGGAGCTCCCTCCCGGAGGGAGCCTTATCGTGTAAATCCGCGCCGCTCAACTCACCGATAAATCAAAATTTGAAAACGATATTATATATTTCCAAAACCATTGTCGTATTTATAGTCCAGCTCAAGCTTTTTTATATTTTTCCTGACCTTTTCGGCATAGGGGCTTTCATCTATAAGCTCGGTTTTATTATGACTGAACCATCCTGCATCCTTGAAGTGATAGTCCTCCTCGTCTCTGGTTTCGCATTGGAAAGCATTGGGCGAGGGAACACCCGCACGGAGCAATTCTTTATACTCTTCAAGATATTTTTCGTAGACCTCTCGAGGTGTGCAGCCGTGACGCTTGCATATAACCGTTGCGAGTCCTGCCGCCTCTCCTAACATACCCAAGGTTCGCATTACGCGGATCGAGGAGAAGGCAACGTGAGAGGTGCTGACAGTTCTGCCGCCCAAGAAGAGATTTTTTACGTCACGGGAATAAAGGCAACGATAGGGCACGGGATATGGCTTGACGATCCCACGGTGATATGCGAAGGAGCGGAAGGCTTCGCCAAATTTTTCTTCGTTTGTTGCCTCGGGAAAGTGAATGTCGATGCTCCATGTCATGCATGCGGTCGGGTCATCGTAAATGACGCGGTTTTCTATATCGTTTTGAGTCAGAATATGGTCTCCGACCACGCGGTAGCTTTCACGCTTGCCGCCAAGATGGGAAGCCCATTTCAGCGAGTAGTTAGCGTATTCATTCCGACGTGTCGATTTGTTTTTCTGATACCACCAGTTGCCGAAGATGGTGTAAAGCCCATAGTCGCGGATGTATTCGGTTTCCTCAGCCATATTTCTGCGGAATCCCGTCTCCTGCTCCCAGTCTCCGTTCAGTACGTGTAGGCAATCCTCCTCGGTTTTGAACATTCCGGTATCAAACTCGGGGAAATCGGTCTTATAGCCTTTGTTTTCCGAATACCAACGTATGGATTGTCCCATTACCAGCTTTTCGTAGGTGTCGGCACCAAGGCTCTCGCCAAAGGTTTTCTTTGCCTCGCGTCCGTACATAACCTCAGCACCCGCAATACGGGCAAGGGTAGCGTCGCCCGAGCAATCGGAAAAAAGCTTACCGCGATATACCTTGCGCTTGCCGCTACGGACATGGAGGGTCTCGACGGAGAGAATTCTGCCGTTTTCAACCTCGGCACCCGTCATGTGCTCGCCTAAAGCTAACTTGCATCTACCGTAGGACTCATTCAGCATAAAGACGAATTTCTTGCGGTTGTCTTCGTAAAATTCACTGTCAAAAATACTGGGAGCTCCCATGATAGGCTGAATTTCCTTGACTATTTTGCCGAGCTTGTCGTATGGAGGCATATTCAACCGTCCACCGAGGCAGACTCGTACCTCTGAGCTGTTGCAGCCGCCGAGTATCTCTCTGTCGTGGATGAGCAGTACCTTTTCTCCGCTTCTTGAAGCAGCCAAAGCCGTACAGATGCCCGCGATTCCACCGCCTATGACGATAAGGTCGTATTCGGTTTCGCAGACTTCGGGCTCGGGGCAGATAAAGCTCTGACGGAAGGCTAAAAGCTCGTCCGTATCATTTGGAGGAAGATCGTCCTCCGCGGTGAGATAGATAGCGTCGCATCTGCCGTTAAATCCGGTCAGGTCGCGGAGCGCGAGAGTGTGTTTGCCCTCCGTGAGAGCAATTTTACCCGCATTTGCCCAATCCCAGTCTCCACGGTTTGTTCCAAGAGTGGTGGGAAGAGCTTGTCCGTCTACAAGCAAGGTGAATTTTCCGGCTTTCAGCTCACCCCAAGGAGATGTCCAATCGCGAGTTCGCACCCATATTCTGTATTCGCCCTCTTCACTTACGGTAAAATCGGTTTTTGCATCGGCAACGGGAACACCCAAGCCGTGCGCCATAATATAGGGCGAGCCCATTTGAAGAGTTGACTGTTGGTCTATGAGCCAACCGCCGAGGTCTGAAAAGCTTTCGGCTTCAATAAATATCTTCTTCATTTTCCTTTCCTTTCAGCGGTTTTTGTGATTGACGGGGATCATCACGGTAAAGCTTCCGTCGGGAGAGAAGCGCTCAATGTTGGGGCGGTCTTCGTCTCTTTCGTATATGCCTGACGGCAAAAACGAGTAATTTATACGGTTATAAAGGTCGTTGATCTCGGCTTCGGTCGAATCTGATTCAACGAAGAAGAAGAGCCATCTGCCTGCCTTTACGAAAATGGAGTCGTCATCTTGCACGAGATCAGCGGTTTTCTCTCCTATGTAGCACAAAACGTCGCTCTTTCCGTTGACGTATGCGGCATAAACGTCGTTTGCTCCGTCGGTTTCTTCAGAAAGCTTTTCGTATTCAGCCCAAACGCTTTCGCAGCAGCAAGTGTCGCTGATGGGAGACGTGCCGCAAACTCCCTTTATGCAAAAGGGATCCAACACTTTTTCGGTGTATTCAAGAGTGCCGCCGCCAATGACAAAGAGTTCAAATCTCGGTCTCATATAGATGCTTAATTTCACGCTCGGGTCCTTGACCTCTTGAGGAGAAAAACCAAATTGCTCCTTAAATGCTCTTGCGAAGGACGATGCCGAGTCGTATCCGTATTTTGCACCGACGTCCGCTATGCCGATGCCTCCTGCCTTGAGCTCCTCTGCGGCTACCGAAAGACGGCGCTTTCTTATATATTCCGCAATCGGTGTGCCGATGACGAAAGAGAAGATGCGTCTGAATTCGTATTCGGAAAGAGTTGCTATTCTTGCAAGTGTGGCACAATCTATCTGCTTGGTCAGATTTGCTTCGATATATTCCACTACTTGATTGATTTTGTCAATTCCGTTAATCATATCTCTGTTAAAGCGGCTGAACTGCCTGGCTGATACCCCAAACCGTTACGTCCTCTACAATAGCGCGTGGGGGAATTTCCGCGACGAAAAGGACGGTTGCGGCGATATCCTCGGTTCTGAGCGAATCGTTCGTCTCACCAAGAGAAGCAGATGACTGGAAGTTAGTGCTTGCGGATGCGGGGATCACGCAGCTTGCGCGGACTCCGTGTGGCTGAAGCTCGGTCTGAAGTCCTTTTGTAAAATTGAGAACACCCGCTTTTGCCGCCGCATACACCGACCAATCTGCCCACGCGTGGGTAGCGCAGACCGATGCTATGTTGATTATAGTTCCCGAGCCGCGCTTTTTCATATCTGCGGCAAAAATATGAGAAGCATATATAACGCTGTTCAGATTGAGGGCGATGATCTCATCGATCGTTTCCTTCGTTTGATCTTCAATAGGACGAATGGCGACACCGCCGCCTGCGTTGTTGACGAGAACGTCAAGCTGACCGAGAACAGAATCAGAATATTTTTTCAGCTCTACCCAGCCGTCGTAGTTCTTTACGTCCTGGACGAAAATATAGTCGGCACCCGATTCCTTTTGCGCTTTTTCAAGTCTTGAAAGATCTCTGCCGGTTATCAAGGTAGTATATCCCGCGTTTTTGAAGGCCTTTGCGGTCGCCAAGCCGTAGCCCCCGGTGCCACCCGTGATTATTACTGTTTTACTCATAATATTTACCTCCGTAGTAGATATACTTCATTTTACCACGAATTTTTGGAATTTTCTATACTTTTTTTGCACAAATGTGTTTAAATTTTATTTTTTGAAAAAAGCATCGGTTTCTTTTTTGACCTCACCGGACATAGGAAAAAGGACGGCAAGATTTATGATCGTCATAACACCAAGGGCAAGATCGGCGGCGAGCCATGCCGATTTGGGTGCGGAGATCGCGCCGACGAAGACAAAGAGCGAGAAGAGAATAACGTAAAGCGCGACGGGAAGCTTCTTTTTTGTCAGATAAACGATGCTTTCCTTGCCGTAGTGCGCCCAACAGACGATAGTGGCGAAGGCGAAAAGAAAGACCGATATTGTCATATAATATTCGCTCCAGCCGCCAAGCACCGAGGAATATGCCTTGATCGCCATCATCATAGGGTCACTCGCAAATTGGAGAACGTTGCCGCCGCCGAGAATTGCAACGATTATAACGAGAGCGGTGAGAGTGCAGAGCAGTATCGTGTCCACAAAGACCTCGAAAATTCCCCAAAAGCCTTGCGCAGCGGGGGATCTGCACTCCGCGGCGGCATGAGCGGTGGGAGCGGTGCCGCAGCCTGCCTCGTTGGACATAAGTCCGCGCATACATCCCGCTTTTAAGCCGCGCGAGACTAAAAATCCCAAAACTCCCCCCGCCGCGCTTTCAGGGGTAAATGCATCCTTGAAAATGACCGCGAAGGCTTCACCGATAAACTCGTTTTTTACGGAAAGGACCGCGACAGAGAGGAGAATATAGCCGACAGTCATCAGGGGAACTGTCTTTTCAGAAAACATACTGACCCATTTTGCGTTTCCCGATATGACGATCACACAAAGCAGGGCGACCATAGCCCCCACCGCCCACTCGGGAAGGTGAAAAACACCGTCAAAGGAGGACGAGATCGCGTTCGCCTGAATCATTCCGCCCATAGTTATGGCGTTTATTATGCAGAGGATCGCAAAGATTGCGCCCAATATTTTGCCAAATAATTTTTTGCCCTTTGTGGCGAAAAAATCATATATATAATATGACGCGCCGCCGCGATACTCGCCGTTTTCCGCGCGACGGTGTGCGATAGCGAGGACTATTTCGGCATATTTCAGCACCATTGCCACAAGCGCGCTTATCCACATCCAGAAGATCGATCCGAATCCACCTATTGCGATGGATGATGCCACCCCCGCGATGTTACCGACCCCAAGCGTCCCCGCAAGAGCGAGAGTCACCGCGCGAAATGGCGATATGCCGCCCTTTTTTTGCCTCCGGAGCATAGATTTGATTATTTTGATCGGATGCCTTGCGTAGAAAAAACCGAGCTTAAACGAAAAAAACAGTCCCGAGAGAAGGAGCATGATTGGCGTTATGACGCTGATGACGTTGGTGTTTATAAATTCAAGCATTTTTCCTCCGGAAAGGTTCAAATTTTGATTTATCGGTCTGTTGTAAAACTAAATAGTGCATCCTCACCCACCGCTTCGCGGTCCCCCCTCCCCTGCCTTGGGGAGGGCTAACGCAAAGCGGAAAGTGAAGCGATTTTGTAGCCGTGATAAAGGTTTCAAGGCTACAGTTGAGTATGAGTCTCAGTTAAATCTAAGCCCTCCCCAAGGCAGGGGAGGGGGGACCACGAAGTGGTGGG
>JAZKYL010000058.1:0-22405 GCA_045612105.1 Eubacteriales bacterium | reverse complement strand
TCCCATAAAACTTTTTCAAATCGTTTGCTCGCTTTTTCTTTTGGCAGAAGAAGCGCAAAAGAAAAAGCTTAGCAAAAAGAAAAGCGCGTGTAAGAAATTTCGCCGCGTGCGCGCGGCGACCAACGCTCCGCGCGTTGGATCAGCGGTCGCTTTTTGAAAAAAGCGACATAAAAACTTTCAAACAGACAACGCTCAACTCACCTATAAATCAAAATTTGAAGAGATTTTCGCAAACCTATTGACAAATCTGTTGGAATAGTGTATTATTGTATTAACACAATAATACAGTGTATTGTGAAAGGAGGTTCTTAATAGTGTGGCAATTTAACAACAGAGATCCCGTATTCATACAAATTGCCAACCGTTTGCGAGGGGACATTCTCGGTGGAAAATACAAGGAGGACAGTCAGATACCCTCGGTCAGGCAGATAGCAAACGACGCGTCGGTAAATCCCAACACGGTGCAGAGAGCACTTTCGCTTCTTGAGAGCGAGGGACTGCTTTACAGCAAGGGAACAGTTGGACGTTTCGTTACGTCGGACGTTTCGGTTCTTGACGCGGCAAGGGAGAGAATGAAGCGCGAGACGGTAAGGACTATGCTCAATGATGCAGCTCTCGCGGGCATTACAAATGAAGAGCTTATAAAGTATATCAAGGAGGAGGCGACGAGAATATGAGCGTACCGGTATTAAAGTGTACTGATTTGTGCAAGGGATATAAACGCGGCAGTCAGGTGTTGCAGAATTTTAATTTTTCCTTGGAAAGTGGAAAAATAGTGGGTCTTTTGGGACCAAATGGGTGTGGAAAATCCACGCTTATGAAGCTTATTTGCGGTCTTTTGACACCCGATAGCGGTGAAATTGAGATATGCGGAGAGCCTCGCAGTGAAAAAACCAATTCTTTAATATCTTACCTTCCCGAGAGGACGTATTTTGATTCTGCGATGAAGGTGAATGAGCTTATAGCTTATTTTAGCGAGTTTTATTCGGATTTTGACTCGGAATTGGCAAGAAATATGTTAAACGATCTTGGAATTGATCAGTCAAAGCGTTTGAAGACCCTTTCAAAAGGCACGAAGGAGAAGGTTCAACTGATAATGGTAATGGCGAGAAGGGCAAAGCTGTATCTTCTCGACGAGCCTATCGCGGGTGTTGACCCTGCCGCGAGAGACTACATTCTCAACACGATCATCGGCAATTACAATCCCGAAGCCGCAATTATTATTACGACTCACCTTATTCACGACGTTGAGCCTGTTCTTGATGAATTCGCTTTTTTGGGATTCGGCGGCAATATTTTGCTTTCGGGAGTGTGCGACGACGTTCGTGCAGAAAAAGGAAAGTCTATTGACGAGCTTTTCAGGGAGGTGTTCAGATGTTAAAGAAACTCATTAAACACGATTTCAAGGCAGTTGCCAGAACCTGGTGGATAATTGCCGTTGTGGTTTTGTGCATGTCGATTATAGGCGCATATATGCTCACCTTGGTTTCTAAAAGTGCTGAAAACGAAACTTTTTCTTTGATTGACGTGGTTGGTGTGCTATTTATTATTGCCTGTGTATTCGCAATAATCGGATCGATTATTGCGACCGTATCCTTGGCTTTCAACAGGTATTACAAAAATTTATTTACCGACGAGGGATATCTTACATTTACTCTTCCCGTGAGCCGCAGAGATATACTGCTTTCAAAGACCATAAATACCTTTATTTGGATAATACTTCAAGGTGTTTTGACGGTCTTGTGTATCGGAATATTCGCGCTATTTGGAATGTCTGCCGCAGAAAGTGTGTTTGAGTTTGATATCAGCTTGTTCAGCGATCTTTTGTCAACTCTTCTTCCCGAGGCGGAGCTTGGTTTATGGATACCCGTGTTTATTGTTGAAAGCATATTGCTTGCGATAGTAACCTTGATTTTCTACATATGCCTTGTTCAGCTCAGCATCACGGTCGGTGCGGTTATGGTAAACAGGGCAAAGGTCGTGGTAGGAATATTAGTATATTACGCAATAAATACGGTGGTTTCCTGGATCACGCAGCTTTGCATGACTGTGGCAACTATTTTGTTTGATTCGGAGATGGGCATTATTCTGACGAATGCGGGAATTAATCAGTGGTGTGGAGTTAGTGCGTTTGCGGTATTGATATATACCGTAATGATGGTGGCATTTACTACTGTGGTATTCTTTGTGACCCAGGGCATACTTGAGCGAAAGCTCAACATTGCCTGATCGGAGGTGACGGTATGAAAAATAAGATTTTCAAGAATTTATCGTTAGCTCTTGTTATTATGCTGGCTTTGCTTCAGATCTTTTCTCTGACCGCTTTTGCCGAGACCGAGGATTACGAGTGGAGTATGAGCTATGACGGAGAAACTCTGTATTACGATCAGGCTTATAATTTATACGATGCGGATTTCCCACTTTACCCCATAGCTACGGAGACCTACATTTATTCGCAGGATCTGTTTTATGGCGGCACTATAGAGACTAATCTGACAAACGAGGGTATCGTTTGGGTAGAAGACGTGGGCATTGATTTCTTCGTTACGAATTCAGGCAAGAAAAAGCTTGACGACTTTTTCATGGGCGAAATCGGAGGGTTCCTTTTATGTGAATCTGCGGACTATTATTATAACGCAGAGCTTGAAAAGGGGATCGTTGAGGCGCTTGACAAGGCATATGACGAAAAAGTCAATATGAAAACGATGGATGTCAAAGATCTGAAATCCCTTGAATCGTATCGCATTCTTGCAGCGGACAAAACCTACACGGCAGCCTACGCTTACGGAGCTGTTTACGTGCTTGCTGGTGGCGAGACGTGTTATCTCAGCTATAAAAATCTTGGTAATCAATATTTCGATGCCGACGGTAATTTCTCTTATCGCAGCGGTGAGGTTGAAATAACGATTATTGAGTCATCTCTTGTTTCGGGTATTATGAAAGCCAAGAATAATTTGACGGATAATTATCCCAATTACACTTGGGAGGAGGATGATTTGCTGAATATAGATATAATGGAGTACGATGAAGGAATGCTTATAATCCTTTTCTGGGTATGCTTCATTATCCTTGGATTTATTCTACCTATTCCGTTCCTTGTAATAGGTCTTGTATTCCCGAGATCAAAGAAGAAAGGCGAGCCTAAATATTGGTACGTGCTTTCGGCAATAGCAGGCTTGTGGATATTCCTTGCCGCTATATTGCTTTTGATCATTTTGCTAATTTAATATACATAAAAACGGTCGCCCTCGGGCGACCGTTTTGAATTATTTATATCCGTGTGTTCGAACGTATTCAATAACCGCACTGTAACCACTCTTATTCAGGCTGAGACCGTTGCCCGAATCATATTCGGGTTTTAAGTAACCCTTTGAGTCCTTCAATATAGACGCGGTATCAAGATATCTTGCTCCGTAAGCCGATGCAAGCTCTATTATAAGTTCATTTGCTTCGTCTATCTTTTCAATAGAGACACCCGAACTACTCTTTGCGTAGTTTTTCGAAACAGGGAAGATAGACTGAAGTATGATCTTTGTGGTGGGGGACGTTTCCTTGACCGTGGTGATAAGCTTTCCGTAATACTCTTTGAATTTTTCATCGGAGCATCTGATACCGTTATTTATGCCAAGGGTTATGACCATATAATCCGGCATTGTTTCCTTCAGCGCATTTGGGATCGAGAGCTCCTCATCTGTATAGGGAAATACTATATGGGCGGTGCTTGTTTTGAAGTCGAGAGCAAGATCTCCGTCCTTGCCGCTCCAGATCTGATTGGTGTTTTCACCGTTCTTCAGGATTGCTCCGGCTTTTATCTCCGACATACTCTTGTCGCAGAGAAAAACTATACTGTTGATATAGCTTTGACCGTAATCGGCGGTTTTTTCAAGCTTTGGCGAGGCGGCGGTGGAGGGCGGGGCGGTGACAGGGTCATTCTTGACGAAAATGTCGTCCTTGACGCCAAAAATCAGCAGTATCACAAGTGACGCGATACACAATGCCACGAGAAGCGCCAGAGTGGTGATGATCACCTTGAATAATACGTGGGTCTTCAATTTAAACCTCTTTTATATTATGAAAACAAATTTTTGTACTCGCTTTTTTCGTTCTTGTCGTTCTTTTTGTCTATCTTTGCGGGAGCGGGATTATTGACCGTGACGGTTTTTTCGGAGTTTTCGGATTTCTTAATCTTTTTGGTAATAAGGCGATAAACTACGGTGATTATAGTATAAACTACCGCGAAAATGACGGTTCCGATAACAGAGCCCGCAAAACCCATACCGCAAAGCGCCATAAAGAGCAAGAAACCCAGGTTATATATTGCCGCGTGGAGGCAGGTTGCCAAGGGGCGACTGATGCTGCCGATTCGATAGAGAGTGCTGCCCAGCGCGAAAATGAACGACAGCATAAGTATCAGCAAAAATCTTCCCGTGTCGGGAGCTTTGTCGGGGGTGCCTGACACAAGAACAAGGATAAATGCCGTAATGGCGGTATAAAATATCGAACCATAACTGAAAAAGTCCTTAACAGACTTCAAAAATTTCATTTTAATCTCCATTCCGCCGCCATGGGAATCTCCAAAACTCACTTCGTTCGTTTAGGGGAACTACTATATGGCGGCACAAATAATAATCAATGAATTTTGCTTGGCAAAATTCGCGCGTGAAAAAGATCATTTCACTGTAAGCAAGGAAGTAACTTTCACGCTACATACCTCTTTTGCAATATTCTTTTTTAATTTTATCATAAAAAGGCGAATATTTCAATATCTTTTGAAATTTATTTACAAACTTTGACCGAGGGAGGTGAAAAATGTATAGAATCAACAGTTTTTAGGTCGGTTTATTTCGCAAGGCTGAAATAATGAATAAAATTTCATTTTTTGCATAATAAATAGCCTTTTCACCTTGACAATTAAATAAATATAATATATAATAATTATAACTACGTATTTTTGAACGAGTTGGTTTTTATACATGCAACCGAACCTCAAAAGAGGCATTTTCAGTATAGGAGAATAAAAGATTATGGCAAAGATTACAAGACAAGAGGCAAGAGAGCTGCTTTTCGCTCTGCTTTTTGAGACCGAGTTCCACTGTGAGAAGACTCCCGCCGAGATATATGACCTTGCGGTGGAAAATCGCGAGATCCCTGCGGACAAGTATATCAGGGAGACCTTTTTCGGTATAATTACCAAGGCAGAGGCGGTCGACACCGTTATCGGCAAATATTCGCGCGGTTGGAAGGCAGACAGACTTTCCAAGGTATCGAGAAGCGTGCTCAGGATCGCGGTCTACGAAATGCTTTTCGCCCCTGATATTCCTATGAACGTATCTATCAGCCAGGCTGTGGAGCTTTCTGTTAAGTACGGTGAGGACAAGGCAAAGCAGTTTGTAAACGGTGTGCTTGGAAGTCTTTTCAAGGATATTCAGGCAAATGGCAACGATGCGGTCATAGCAGAGGCAGTGGAGGCGATCAACGCAAAGGTTGAAAATGCTGAAGAGTCAGCCGCAGAGAGCGCGGACGAAGGCGAAAATGCTTGATAATGAGTTGATACTCGGTATCGATACCAGCAATTATACCACCTCTGCGGCACTTTGCACACTTGAGGGAGAGATAATTCTGAATCTGAAAAAGCTCTTGCCGGTAGCCGAGGGCGAGAGGGGGCTCAGACAGAGTGACGCTCTGTTTGCTCACACCAAAAATCTGCCCGAGATAATGGACAAGCTTGGAGCATTTTTGACCGAGAATTATCCCAAGAGAAGAATCGCGGCGGTGGGTTACTCCAAAACTCCGCGCGACGTGGTTGGATCTTATATGCCATGCTTTCTGTCGGGAGTTGCGGTGGCTTCGGCTCTTTCGGCGACTCACGGATGTCCTTCCTATGGTTTTTCGCACCAGAGCGGACACATAATGGCGGCGCTTTATTCAGCGGGAAGACTTGATCTGCTTGATAGTGGCGAACGATTTGCGGCTTTTCACGTGTCGGGCGGCACAACCGAGATCCTTTTGGTAACTCCTGATGAGTGCAGATTTTCGGTTGAGCTTATCGGCGGCACCGCAGACATCAACGCGGGTCAGGCGATCGACCGCACGGGTGTGATGATGGGTATGCGTTTTCCTTGCGGCAGAGAGATGGAGAGTTTGCTTGCGGACGTTGAGATAGCACCGCAAAAGACGAGAATTTCGGTTAAGGGGCTTGAATGTAACCTTTCGGGGCTTGAAAATCTTACGAAAAAGCTTTATTCCGAGAGCGGAGACCGTGCGGCGGTATCGGCTTATTGCTTCGATTTCGTTGCAGATACACTCTGTAAGCTTACCGAAAATCTTCGAAAGAGTTATCCGAATATTCCGATAATTTACGCAGGTGGTGTTATGAGCAACAAACGAATCGGCTCGCGGCTTGCGAAATTCGATAATACTTATTTTTCCGCTCCCGAGTTTTCCTCGGACAATGCTGCGGGTGTGGCACTTTTGTGCCGAAAAAGGTTTTTAGAAAACAAATGATGCGTTATTACCGCGGATAAGAGTTTGAGAAAAACGCGGTCTTACCGCGGATAAGAGTAGAGAAAATGCGGTCTTCCGCAGTTTGGGTAGATAATGATGCAAAAGGATCAGGCTTTCAGCGTAACGCAGATAAATGAATATATAAAAATGGCGCTGGAAGCAAATCCGGTGCTTCAGGACGTGTGGTTGCGCGGCGAAATTTCCAATTTCAAAAGCAACTATTCCTCGGGACATTTTTATTTTTCTCTTAAAGACGAGGGCTCGGCGATTCGGGCGGTGATGTTCCGCGGATATGCTTCGAGGCTGAAGTTCAGACCCGAGAGCGGAATGACGGTCATCGTTCACGGAAAGATATCTACTTATACCGTCAGCGGTGATTATCAGATAATTATCGACTCAATGCAGCCCGACGGTGCGGGAAGTCTTGCTATCGCCTTTGAGCAGCTTAAGCAAAGACTTGCGGCAGAAGGACTTTTTGATGCTGAGAGGAAGAAAGCAATACCTCCATTTGTCAGAAGCGTGGGTGTTATTACCTCGGCTTCGGGCGCGGCTCTGCACGATATTATCAACGTGTCGGGAAGACGCTGTCCCTCGGCAAGGGTGGTTATTTATCCCGCTTACGTTCAAGGAGAATTGGCTCCGAGAAGTCTTGCGGGGGGAATTAAATTTTTCAACGATAAGCATCCCGTTGATCTTATAATCATCGGTCGCGGTGGCGGCTCGGCGGAGGATCTTTGGTGCTTCAACGACGAGAATCTTGCCAGAGTCATAGCGGAGAGTGAGATCCCAGTGATATCGGCGGTGGGACACGAGACAGATTTTACAATCTGCGATTTCGTTGCGGACAAGCGAGCACCCACGCCAAGCGCGGCGGCTGAGATCGCTTTTCCCGATACGCGAGAGATAAGGGCAAGAATAGCTCATCTTCGTCACAAATCCGACACGGCGATGACAAAGCGGGTATATATGCTTGAGAGCCGTCTTGACGTGCTGAGGAAGAGCGCGGAGCTTCATTCGCCTGTGCGGGTTCTTGACGAAAAAAGCGCGAGACTTCAGCTGATGCGAGAAAAGCTCGAAACACTGGGCAAGAGCGCGGTGGAGGGAGCTGACAACCGCTTCCGTATGCTTATAACACGTCTTGAGGGTGTGAATCCCTTGGCGGTGCTTTCACACGGCTACGCTATGGTTCAGGGCGAGGACGAAAGGATTATTTCCGCGATAGAGGATGCTCACGTGGGTGAGAATATAACTATCGGACTTGCAAACGGCAGAATAATTGCCGAAATAAAAGATATATTACCGAAAGAGGATAAAATAAATGGCAGAAAAGAAAAAACTCAGTCTTGAGGAGGCTATGGCAAGGCTCGAAGAGGTAGTGGCACAGCTTGAGAGCGAAAAGTTACCCCTTGACAAGTCCTTGAAGCTTTACGAGGAGGGGGTTAAGTTGGCAACACTTTGCGCGGGCGAGCTTGAAAGCGCAAAGAGAAAGATACAGATACTTCAGCAGGGAGCTGACGGCGAAATTCAGGTCGTTGACGTTCCCGAGGGCACTTTTTCTGACGAGGTTTAATAAAAATGACTGAATACAACAAAGAGCTTGCGATGACTGCCCTTGAAGAGTCAAAGAGCGCGGTGGAAAGCGAGCTTGAAAAATTATATCCCGAGAATACGGGAACAGCGGCTGAGCTTTACGAGGCTATGAAATACAGTCTTCTGTCAGGCGGAAAGAGAGTGAGGGCGACCCTTGTGCTTGAGACCTGCAGGATGCTTGGAGGCAACGCGGAGGCGGCTCTGCCTTTCGCCTGCGCCGTTGAAATGATACACACGTACTCGCTTATCCACGACGATCTTCCTTGTATGGATAACGACGATATGAGACGCGGCAAGCCAACCTGTCACAAGGTTTTTGGCGAGGCTATCGCAACTCTTGCGGGCGACGGATTGCTTACCGATGCCTTTTCTGTCTGCGCAATGAACCCCTACGTCAGCGGTGACGCGGCGGCGACGGCTGTGGCTCTTTTATCGGGGGCTGCGGGCAGCTTTGGGATGGTCAAGGGACAGACCTCGGACATTTACGGCGAGACCCACAAGCTGAGCGAGGGCGAGTTGGTTGAACTTCACATGGGCAAGACAGGTGCGATGATATGCGTGTCGGTTCAGCTTGGTTGCCTTGCTGCCGGGTATGCTCCAAATAGCGAAGTTACCGAAAAGCTGACCTTGTTTGCGAGAAATATCGGACTTGTATTTCAGATAATCGATGATATTCTTGATGTTACCTCTACCAGTGAGGAGCTTGGCAAGAATATCGGCTCGGACAAGGACAGCAACAAGACCACGTTTATGAGCTTCTTTACCCCCGAGGAGGCCAAGGCTTATGCCGAAAGGCTTACCGAGGAGGCTACCGACGTATTGGAGAAAATCGATGGCAGCGAAAGACTTTGTGCTTTGGCAAGGCTTCTTTGTGAACGGAAAAAATAAAAATTTAAGGAAAGACAAATGCAACACGTTATAGATCTTTTTACGAATTATGTTCTTATGAGCGCGGTTTTCGGTTGGATAGTCGCGCAGATATTAAAGTTTTGTACGGGTATTTTCAGAATCAAGAAGTTCTCCTTGACCGAGCTTCTTTTCGGTACGGGAGGAATGCCCTCGTCACACACCGCCGCGGTGGTTGGATTGACAACCGCCTGCGCTATGAAATTCGGTCTTGGCTCCTATCAGGTAGCGATCAGCGGAGTGCTGGCTATGATAGTTATGCGCGATGCTATGGGTATGAGACGTCAGGTCGGCGAGCACGCAAAGGCGCTGAACATCATATTCAAGGAGCTTGCCGATGCGAAGAATGATCCCGAGCTTACTAATAAGGCTTTGGGTGAGCTGGTGGGACACACTCCGCTTCAGGTGTTTGCTGGTGTTATAGTGGGAATATCCGTTGGAATAGGTATGTATTTTATACCTGTGTTCGTGTGATATGAGACTTGATATTTATCTTGTGGAAAAAGGCTTTTGCGAAAGCAGAAGCAGAGCGGCGAGACTTATTTCCGAGGGAAAAATATTTCTTGACGGAAAGAAAGCCGCAAAAGCCGGTCAGGAGGTTTCCGAGGGAGAGCATATCGTTGAGATCACCGAGGTTGACAGATTCGTCGGTCGCGGTGGGATGAAGCTTGAGGGAGCGCTCGATAGCTTCTGCATCGACGTTTCGGGTAAACGTTGTATTGACGTAGGCGCATCCACGGGCGGATTTACCGACTGTCTTTTGCAGAGAGGTGCGGCGCACGTCTGCGCGGTGGACTCGGGCAGAGGTCAGCTTCACCAAAGGATACTTGAAGATATTAGGGTTACCAATATCGAAGGATTCAACGCAAGGGAATTGACTCCCGACACCTTTGGGTATTTTGATATTGCCGTTATGGACGTTTCTTTTATCTCTCAAACTCTGATACATCCGGCTCTGCGCTCGGTTATGGAAGATGGGGCGATCTTTATAAGCCTTATCAAGCCTCAGTTTGAGGCAGGGAAAAGCGCGCTCTGTAAGGGCGGTATCGTTAAAAAGCCCGCCGACCGCGAGTTGGCGATAAAAAGAGTACTTGAGTCGGCGGCTGTATGTCGGTTTGAGTCGCTTGGTGTTATTCGCTCACCTATTGAGGGCGGTGACGGAAATATTGAATATCTGGCGGCATTCAAGGCGGTAGATGCAACCTCCGCTATTCCCGATGGGAAAATTAATTACAAACAGCTTTGCAAGGACTAGCGTGAAAGTTGCTTTCTGCTTATAGGTAATTCTACCGCAAGGCGATGTAGTGAGCTCCACTGCTCGCCTGTGGCGTAATTCACGCGCGAATTTTGCCGAAGGCAAAATTTATCGATAACTATTTGTGAATGGAATTTAATATGGAAAAACAGATCAAAAAGGTACTGATAATAACGAATTTTAACATATATGATAAGGCTCAGGCGGCACTTCGCGTGGCGGATAAGTTTGCCGAGCTTGGCTGCGAGGTCTGCACTGTTCTTTACAATAAGGACAAGATATTCAGACTTCACAGCCGTACACGATTCACGTTTCTTCCCGTAGAGGAGGCTTACGATGCAGTGGATGCCGTTATAGTTCTCGGCGGTGACGGAGCTATTCTTGAATCCGCGCGCCGTTCCGCGCCCCATGATACCCCCGTTATGGGTCTTAACCTGGGCAGACTCGGCTATATGGCAGAGCTTGAAACAAGTGAGATCGACGAGCTGTCTCGACTTACCTCGGGCGAATACAAGCTTGAAACACGCTCAATGCTGAATATTGAGCTTGTCAATGCCAATGGTGAGGTCAGAAAGAGCGAATATGCGCTAAACGACGCGGTGCTTTCCAACGGATCTATCTCTCGCGTGGTGGATATCGAGCTTTACGAGAGCGGTTCACATATCGCAAGCTACCGCTCCGACGGTATGATAGTTTCAACACCCACGGGATCCACGGCATACTCTCTCAGTGCGGGCGGCGCTATCGTTGACCCGAGACTTGAATGTCTTTGCGTTACACCTATATGCCCACACTCACTCTACGCGCGTCCTATGATCTTTCCCGACAGTGCGAGTCTCGAGATCAAGAATACTTGTCAAAGAGAAAAAACTCTCTTTTTGACGGTGGACGGCAGAGTTAACTACGAGCTTTCCTACGGCGAGGTGGTGCGTATCACCCGATCGCCCCTGAAGACCTCCTTTATCAGATTGAAGGACGGTAGCTTTTACGAAAGACTCAGACAAAAAATGAATGATAAATAAGGATTAGGTTGATAGCGTGAAAGTTACTTTCTTCTTACGGTGAAACAATCTTTTTCACGCGCGAATTTCGCCTTACGGCAAAATTCATCGATAATTATTTGTGTCGCCGCCAAAGCGGCGGAATGGAGATTGAAATGAAAAAAGGAAGACAGGAAAAGATCCTTGAGCTTATAACGAAATACGAGATAGAGACCCAGGACGAGCTTATGGAATTTCTCGGTGAGGAGGGATATACCGTGACCCAGGCTACGGTCTCCCGAGACATTCGAGACCTTGATCTCGTCAAGGTAGCTATGCCCGGCGGAAGCTATAAATACGTGGTTTCGGGTGTGTCCAAAAAGGCGAAGACTCAGGCAGGCCCCCTTTCCCATGCAGTTGCCGACACGGTGCTTTCCGTCGTGTGCGCGCAGAATATTATTGTTTTAAAGACGACCGCAGGTATGGCTCAGGCGGTGGCTATCGTTATTGACCGCATTCCCGATACCGAAATTCTCGGCAGTGTTGCGGGTGACGATACCATTTTCGTGGTGGTTTCCGATGCGGAGACCGCGCAGAACGTTGCGGCAAGGCTCCGTAAGCTTTTGTCTATCGGTTGATGTCGGGCGGTGAATTTTCGGAAAGGAAGGACGGCTTATGCTGAGAAATCTGCATATTGAGAATATTGCGGTGGTCAAGTGCGCCGATATTGAGTTTCCTTCGGGCTTTACCGCGCTGACCGGTGAGACCGGCGCGGGAAAGAGTGTTATAATCGACAGTATAAATATGCTCAGCGGCGGCAAGGTCTCACGTGACGTAGTCCGCGCGGGTGAGAGCTATGCGCTTTCTGAGGCGGTGTTTGACGGAATTTCGGAGTCGGTTTCAGAAAGACTCTCCTTTCTTGGTGTTGAGGTTGACGACGGTGAGGTGGTATTATCTCACAAAATGACCGTCGACGGCAAGTCAACTGTCAGGATCAACGGCAGAGCGGTGACAAAAACCACTCTCCGTGAGGTGGGAAGGCTGCTTATTTCGATCCACGGTCAGAATGACAGCAAGGTTCTTTTCGACAAGAACGCTTATATCGATATGGTGGACTCCTTCGGCGAGTGTGAAGTAGAGAGAGAGGCTTACTCGGTGATCTACAAGGAGCTTGACTCTTACCGCAAGAAGCTGCGTGATATTTCCACTGACGAGGAGCAAAAGGCGCGCGAGAGAGATATGCTTGAGTATCAGATAAAGGATATCGACTCCAAAAAGCTGAAGGACGGCGAGGAAGAGGCACTTGAAGCCGAAAAAATACGTCTTAGCAGCCTTGAAAAGATAAATAAACACGTAAATTTTGCCGAGAGATGCCTGTCTGGCGGAGAGAAGGGCGCATCTGCCTCCTATCTCTTGTCGAGAGCGTCTGAGTCACTTAACAAGATCGCCGACGTGATACCCGAGGCGGCGGAAATTGCCGAAAAGCTGCTTGATATGAGCTACGAAGTGTCGGATATTGCAGATAGGGTGGCATCCTTTGGCGACGACGGTGGAGAGGATATCGATTCGAGACTTGACAAAATTGAGTCGAGACTTGAAGCAATTTCGGGCTTGAAGCGCAGATACGGCAGGGATATAAAGTCTATTCTTGAGTTCCGCGACAGGGCGGTTGCAAGACTTGACGACATCGTGCTTTCTGATGAGCACGCGGTTGAGTATGAAAAAAAGATCAAGGAGCTTGAGGTGTCCGCGAGAGCGACGGCAAGAGCCTTGACCGACAAGAGAAAGATAGCGGCAAAGCAGGCAAGCGCGAAAATAATGGAAACTCTGACCTATCTTGATATGCCAAAGGTCAAGTTTGAGATAGTTTTGAATAAAACCGAGGATTTCACTCCTTCGGGATGTGATAGAATTGAATTTATGGTTGCCACCAACCCCGGAGAGCCTATGTCACCTATGAGTGAGATCGCATCGGGCGGTGAGATGGCGAGAATTATGCTTTCCCTCAAGAGCGTACTTAACGAAAAGGATGGCGTTGACTCGGCTATTTACGACGAGATCGACACGGGTATTTCGGGCAAGACCTCAAGAAAGATCGGCATCAAGCTCCGCGAGATAGCGAGGGCGGGTCAGGTCATCTGCGTGACACACTCGGCGCAGATAGCCACACTTGCCGACAACCATTTCCTTATTTCAAAAAAGGAAGTAGACGGCAGAGCGCAGACCTCCATAAGACTCCTTGAAAAAGAGGAGAGAATTGAAGAAGCCGCGAGAATTCTCGGCGGAATCAATATCACCGAGGCGCAGAGACAGGCGGCGAGGGATATGATTGATAATATTAACGAATAATTATGGCACAGAAAAAAACACCGAAAACAAATGCGATGCGCATGCTTGACATCGCAAAAATACCTTATGAAATAAAAGAATACGAGGTTGACGAGAATGATCTCAGCGGTACTCACATCGCCGATCAGATAGGGCTTCCTTATGAGATGACCTTCAAGACCATCGTCACCAAGGGCGACAAGACGGGATTTTGTGTTTTCTGTCTGCCCTGTCACAAGGAGATCGACTTCAAGGCAGCTGCGCGTATCTCGGGTAACAAGAGCATCGAGCCGCTCCACGTCAAGGATCTGCTTGGTATCACGGGTTACGTCCGCGGCGGCTGTTCTCCCGTTGGAATGAAGAAAAAGTTCCCGACCTATTTTGATTCTTCCGCTGAAGGACTTGAAAAGTTGACGGTCAGCGCGGGAATGAAGGGAGCCCAGCTTTTGGTGGAGTCGAAGGCGATACTGGAGTACACTGAGGCGACCCTTGGAGATTTTTCGATAGATCCCGTAAAATAATTTTGGCAATTTTTAAGAATTATATTGAAATTTTGCCGCGATTGTGATAAAATATATAAGTTGTGAAAAAATAGAGAGGTTAATGTAAAAATGCTTAAAATTAAATTACAAATAGCCGAAAAAATTCTTGTGGGAGTCCACAGCATAAATCCCGACGCGCCCTTGACGGCGACTGAGATTGCGGATATGCTTGAATATCCCCCCGATACGAGCATGGGCGACCTTGCGTTCCCCTGCTTCAAGCTTTCCAAGACTCTGCGCCGCGCGCCCGTTCAGATAGCATCTGCTATTGCGGAGGGACTTGCGGGTGGAGCTATCGGCTCTGCCGAGGCTGTAAACGGCTACCTGAACATAAAGATAGATAACGCGTATCTTGCGGAAAATATTCTTCCCGAGATTCTTGAAAAGAAAGAAAATTACGGCGCGCCCCAGCTAGGTCAAGGCAAGACGGTCGTTCTCGACTATTCCTCGCCCAACGTGGCAAAGCCTTTCCATATAGGACATCTCGGTACTACCGTAATCGGTCACGCTTTGAAGAGACTTCACGAGTTTGCGGGATACAAGTGCGTTGGTATCAACTATCTCGGCGACTGGGGTACTCAGTTCGGTAAGCTTATCGTGGCTTACAAGCTCTGGGGCGACAAGACGCAGATCGAGGATGGCGGAATCGACAAGCTGGTCGAGCTTTATGTCCGCATCAACAACACCATTAAGGGTGACGAAGAAAACGGCATTCCCGCCCGTCCCGATCTTGCTGACGAGGCGAGAGCTGAGTTCCATAAGATGGAAATCGGTGACGAGGAGAACATCGCGCTCTGGAAGTGGTTCGTTGAGATCAGCCTTGCAGAGTATGAAAAGACCTACAAGCAGCTTGGAATCGAGTTTGACAGCTACAAGGGCGAGAGCTTCTATACCGATAAGATGCCCGCGCAGGTCGAAAAGATCCGCGAGATGGGACTTATGAAGATCGACGATGGTGCAAGCATCGTTGACCTTGAGGAGTACGGTATGCCTCCTTGTCTCATTTTGAAGCGCGACGGCTCAACTCTGTATCCCACCCGTGATATTGCGGCGGCGGTTTACAGAAAGAACGAATATAATTTTGACAAGGCTATCTACGTCACCAGCAATCAGCAGATACTTCACTTCAAGCAGTGGTTCAAGGTGGTTGAGCTCATGGGCTACGAGTGGCACGATCAGTTGATCCACGTTCCTTACGGAACCGTTTCTCTCAACGGCGCAAAGCTGGCGACCAGAACCGGAAACGTGGTTCTTCTGAAGGATCTCTTCGCTCTCGCTATCGAGAAGGTAAAGGGAATTATGGCGGAGAAGAACCCCGAGCTTGCAAGCAACGAAGAGGTTGCAGAGGCGGTTGGCGTTGGCGCGATAGTCTTCTACTATCTGACCAACAACCGTATCAAGGATATCAACTTCAACCTTGAGGACGCGCTTTCCTTCGACGGAAACACCGGTCCTTACGTCCAGTACACCTACGCGCGTACCTGCTCGGTGCTTGAAAAGGCGAAGAACTGTGGCGGCAAGGTAACTATTACCTGTGATGAAGAGGCGGCTCTTCTCAAGACTCTTTGCCAGTACGAGGAGAGAGTTCTGACGGCGATCCGCGACTACGAGCCTTCGGTAATAACAAGATTCATTCTTGACGTTGCGGTTGCGTTCAACAAGTTCTATCACGAGTGCTCGATTCTTAACGCTGAGAATGAGGACGTGAAGGGAACGAGAATTCTGCTCACCGAGGCGACAAATTACGTGCTTGGCAGCGCGTTCTCGCTGATCTGTCTTAAGAAGACCGAGAAGGTTTAATAAGCGATTGATAATAGGGGGAACCCCCACTTGTGTGTTCCCCCTCTTTCGGCAAAGCCGAAATTCACCCCTTCGTGGCGCTTTGGAAGGATAGGGGAATTTCGGCGCGTGCGCGCGGCGACCAACGCTCCGCGCGTTGGATCGGCGGTCGCTTTTGAAAAAGCGACGCAAAACTTTTAAATAGGCTTCGCCGCTTGCGGTGGAGTTTATCTGTTAATAACTTTGTTAATAATTGAAAGGAAATAAATATCATGTCAGGACATAGCAAATGGGCCAACATTAAGCACAAAAAGGAAAAGACCGACGCGCAGAGAGCAAAGGTCTTCACAAAGATCGGTAAAGAGATCACCATCGCCGTAAAAGAGGGCGGCGGAGATCCCAACTCCAACGCGAAGCTCCGCGATCTTATCGCAAAGGCTAAATCCAACAACGTACCTAACGATAACATCGAGAGAACTATCAAGAAGGCTCTCGGCGGCACAGGTGAAAACTACGAAGAGGTAGTTTACGAGGGCTACGGTCCCGCAGGTGTTGCTGTCATCGTTGAGGCTACTACCGACAACAGAAACAGAACCGCGGGCAACGTTCGTTCCTATTTCTCCAAGTATCACGGCAATATGGGTCAGACCGGTTGCGTAAGCTTTATGTTCGAGGAGAAGGGTGTTATCGTCATTACCGACGAGGACGGCAAGATCGACGAGGACGTTCTTATGGAGACCGCTCTTGAGGCAGGTGCCGAGGATTTCTCGGGTGAGGACGGAGTTTTCGAGATCTACACTGTTCCCGACGACGTATACGCTATCGAGGAGGCTCTCAAGGCGGCGGGATACGAGATCGCGTCCGCTGAAAAGACCAAGGTTCCTCAGAACACCGTTGAGCTTACGAATGAGGACGACATCAAGTTCATGGGTCTTCTTATCGAAAAGCTTGAGGAAGACGACGACGTTATGGAAGTTTATCATAACTGTGACAATGAATTTTAATTGATTTCATATTTGTACGGGCGACCAATGGTCGCCCATACATTTCCATATCATTAATTTTAAGGAGGATAAAAATGAAGCAAACCCGATGGACGAGACTTTTATCTAACACGCTGATCTTCACCGTGGGTAAATTCGTCTCAAAGCTTATCGTCATTTTTATGCTCCCTTTTTATACTTCGTACTTGTCAAGCGCGGAGTACAGCACATCAGACCTTATTACCAACCTTTGTAATCTGTTGATCCCCCTTGCTTGCCTTGGTGTCAGCGAGGGAATTTTCCGAAACGCGGCGGGTAAAAATGAGGATAAGGAAGCCTTCTTTACCAATGGAGCCATGCTGATGGTCTTCGGTTCTCTCGGCTTTCTCGCTCTGTCACCTCTCTTGCTTCTGACGGGATATTTCAACGATTACGTTTGGCTTATCACTATCTACGTTTTAGCATCCAATATCCACTCGGTTTGCTCTCAGTACGTATGCGCTATCGGAAACACCAAGCTTTTTGCCGTTCAGGGAGTGCTTAACACCGCGCTGACGGTGGTTCTCAATATCATTTTCCTTGTTGGATTTGATATGGGCATTACGGGATACGTTTTGTCCATCGTCCTTGCTGACTTTCTGTCAACTGTCTTCGTTTTCCTTGTTGCAAAGCTCTACCGTGCGTTCATACCGAGCAAGATCAGCCGCGCTATTATGAAAGATCTGCTCTGCTTCTGTCTGCCGCTTGTTCCGTCTACGATCTTTTGGTGGATAACCGGTGTGTCCGACAGATATATGGTAGCTTTTATGTGCGGAGATGAGGAAAACGGACTTTACGCGGCGGCATACAAGATTCCCACGCTTCTGACCTACGTTGTAACCATTTTCAACGATGCCTGGAGGCTTTCGGCGGTTTCTGAGTCCGACGACAGGGAAAAACTCAGCGATTTTTACTCGCAGATCTACAAATATTATATCGCCGCTATGTTCGTTGGCGGTGGAATGCTTTCGGTGGCGGCGCAGATATTCGCCAAAATACTTTTTGCGGAGAGCTACTATGCCGCGTGGATATTTATTCCCGTTTTGTCCACGGCAACGGTCTTTACCGCCCTTGATACCTTCCTGGGAAGCGTTTATTTTACGGTAAAAAGAACACAGATGTCGTTCTGGACCTCTTTGCTCGGTGCTGTGGTCAACGTAGGACTCAATTTTCTCCTGATACCCGAATGGGGACTTGGATGGGGAGCAATGGGCGCATCAATAGCAACCTTTGCCAGCTATTTCATAGTTTACGCGATCCGCGCGCTGACGATGAAGAGTTTTTTACCTTTCAAAATGTACCACGGCAAGCTGATAGTCAATACTGTTTTCATCGGTGCTGTCACGGCGCTTATGACCTACTACGGATACAGCGGTCAGGTATGGGGACTCTTTGCTTCGATTGCGATCTTGGTTGTCAGCACGGTCTTTAACGGAAGAGACGTTTATCAAGCCTTACGACAGGTGCTTTCCTCGGTCAGGGGTAAAAAAAGGGAAGAGTGACCTTAAATTTGCCAAATTTTTGAGAATTTACAAAAAATTCATATTTAATTTTGAATAGCTATTGAAAAATGGTTTTCAATATGTTATAATAATACCCGCGTGTGAAAAACGCATAGAACAAGGGTGGTCCGCTGCTTTGCTCGCATGAACATCCGGATTTTAAGGAGGGCTTTAAAATGGATCTTATTAAGGCTTTTACAAATGAGCAACTCAAGGAAACTGTACCCCAGTTCAACATTGGTGACACCGTTCGTGTTCACAACAAGATCGTTGAGGGTACAAGAGAAAGAATTCAGATGTACGAGGGTACCGTTATCGCTAAGCACGAGGGCGGCATCTCCGCAACCTTCACCGTAAGAAGAATCGCTTACGGCTGTGGCGTTGAGAAGACTTTCCCCGTTCATTCTCCCAACGTAGTGGCAGTTGACGTTATCCGTAAGGGTAAGGTTCGCCGCGCTAAGCTCTACTACCTCCGTGGCAGAGTTGGTAAGGCTTCCAAGGTTAAGGAAGACCTCTCCAGAGATTGATTTCTTTAAGCTCGAAAGAGCAAAAAATATCCTAGGATCAAGAGTCCTCGGATATTTTTTGTTTATCGGTGGTTGTAATAAAAAGCTTAATAAATTCGCACTCGGCTTTTGCTGAAGCACCGAGGGGTGCAATTCCCGAACGGTGATCACGGACAACGATTTCGGGAAGGGCTCTTGAAAGCAGCGCAAAGCTTTTCTTTATATGGTGGAGAGCCTTACTGCCGAATTTCATTACGTCGTATTCAATGATATACGCGCTTGGCATAAATGCGCAGTGAGCAAGATTTACTACCCTTGTGAGAATTTTTGAAAAATCCTCGGGAGAGACCGTCTCCTCAAGCATATCGGATAAGGTTATGCCGTCCGAAATAAGCAGTTCTTTGGGGTTACAGTTTATTGGTAAGCCATTTTGAGGAAGAAAACAAAGTTTTATATCTCTGCCTACGTATACGTATGCTAGGTTTTCGGAACAAGACGTTGGCAGACGGTTAAATCTGACCGCGTTTGATAGAGCCTCGCTCAAAGTCATTTGAAGCAGAGGAACGGTTCCGAAAATGCTTGCTATTATGTCAGCTATGCGCTCCTTGTCGTATATAGTAGGCGAGCCGTGGGTATTGAAAACGTCGGTATTGTTCTCTGCGTCGGCGAGAATAACGCTGACAGCCGAGACCGCCACTTCAAGCTCTCTGGCTTCGATACAAGCCCTTGCGAGCACCGATGATATATTATCAAAAAGAGCGACACCCGACGTATAGCAATATTTTTTATGGAACAATATACTTTTATCGCCCATAATGATACTTACAGAGCAATCGGCGGCGGAGAGGTCGATTATCATTGAGCTCAGATTTTTATTTATTACGTGAAGCTTATAGGGTCTGCCGCTTTCGGGATATTTATAGATCGTTTGGGTAAACCTGCATTCGTCCATAGCGGTCAGCAGCTTGCCTGCGGTCACAAGGCTGACCTTTGCCTGTTCACTGACAGTTGAGCGAGTCAGCTCGGGCAGGGCAATGCAGGCTTCGATCATCTTTTCGAGATTTTCATTTTTTATATTGACTGTTTTTCTTGAAAATTTGTATTTCTTCATAGTCCGATCCTTTTGTTAGGTTATATAGATTATAATGGAAATATACGGAAATGTCAAGTGAATAAAGGATTTTTCAGAGTTTTGGAGAAGTAAAAAAACTTTTCGAAAAAAATTCAAAAAACTATTGACAAATAAGAAACTTAATGGTATAATAATATGCCGCATAAAAATGGCTTTTTTTAAGTGTGCCGTTTTGTAGATGTAAGGATGAGTTTTGCGTCAGCAAAACGAGCCTTGCAGAGCAAGGCAGCACCGCCATCATAGCGAGACTTATATGAAAGAGAGGTGCTTTTCGTGTTTGCAATCATTGAAACCGGCGGAAAGCAGTACAAGGTAACAGAGCAGGATATTATCTTTGTTGAGAAGCTTGACTGCGAGGAAGGTGCAGAGATCGTATTCGACAAGGTCGTTGCAGTTTCTACCGAGGATGGCTTTAAGGCAGGAACCCCCTACGTTGACGGTGCTTCCGTTAAGGGAACCGTTATGAAGAACGGCAAGGGCAAGAAAATCTATGTCATCAAGTATAAGGCAAAGAAGGATTCGAAGAAGAAGATCGGTCACAGACAGCCTTACACCAAGATCCAGATCACATCTATTGGTTGATTATGACGAAGTTAGTATTTTTCCGCAGCGGAGGAGTCTTTTACGGCTTTGAGGAGCAGGGACATACGGGCTACGGCGAGGAGGGCGATGACGTTCTCTGTGCCGCACTGAGTGCTATGACGATGCTCATTATCAACACCGTTGAGGTTGCGTATGCTTCCTCGGTCGATTTTACCATCGACGAAGAGACGACCAATATCAGAGTAAGATCCAAGGCGGCTCTCCCCGAATTCGAGGAGGACGAGCTGAAGAGATATGCGGTATCGGGAATCTTCCTTGCATACTACAAGCAGATCGAGGATATGCTCGAGGAATATTACGACTATTTGGATGTATCTGTAGTTGACAGACCCTACGAGGATTGACCTTGTGGGAAACCGCACGTAAGTGCAACAAAAATTTTCTAAGAGAGGATAATATTATGGTAAGACTCAGTTTACAGTTCTTTGCTCATAAGAAGGGTGTCGGTTCTACCAAGAACGGTCGTGACAGCGAATCCAAGCGCCTTGGCGTTAAGAGAGCTCACGGTCAGGCAGTTCTCGCCGGCAACATCCTCGTAAGACAGAGAGGAACAGCTATCCATCCCGGTAACAACGTTGGTATCGGTAAGGATGATACTCTTTTTGCTCTTATCGACGGTAAGGTAAAGTTTGAGCATAAGGCAGGAGGCAGAAAGCAGGTTAGCGTATACGCTGACTAATTTCTCCACTTAAAATAGATAAAGGGTGCGGAATACGCACCCTTTATCTATCTAATGCGACCTTCCACTTTTACCGTATACTGCGTTGTTCCTCAAAAGCGGCTCGACGTAGACCAACTACGCCTTCGCCTTGCTTTTTCCGGTACGCCTTGTCTACGGCAAAATTGAAAGGTCTACTTTTGATGAAATCGATTGCTTTTTGTCATTGTGTAATTTCCTAAGGAAAATATATTTTTCATTTTTGATTGGTTTATTAGTTAGATTATGAAAATACTTTACGAAGATAAATATTTGCTCCTTTGCGAGAAGCCTGTGGGGGTGGAGTCGCAATTAAGCAGTAAAAATAAAGCCGATATGCCCACGCTTTTGTCGCAGTACAGGTGCGAGAGGGGCGAGGACGCCTATATTGGCGTTGTGCATCGTCTTGATACGGCTACGGGTGGCGCGATGATATACTCCAAGCGTGAGGATATGACGGGCAAGCTGTCGGCGCTGGTACAGTCGGGGGATTATCAGAAGACCTATCTTGCAGTGGTTCACGGTTGCCCCGAGGAAAGCACGGGCGAGATGCGCGATCTGCTTTACCACGACAAGATGAAGAACAAGTCCTTCGTTTGCGCAAAGGAGCGAAAGGGAATTAAGGAGGCGATATTGAATTATCGCACTCTTGAGACGGTTGAAACCGAGGGCGGTGTTATGTCGCTTGTTGAGATTGGACTTGTCACGGGCAGAACGCACCAAATCCGCGTACAGTTTGCATCGCGAAAAATGCCGCTTGTGGGCGACGGGAAGTACGGCAGCCGTGATAACAAGGTGACCTGCGCGCTTTGGTCTCATAAGGTGAGATTTGTGCATCCTGTGACGAAAAAGGTGATCGAGTGCGAGAGTTTTCCCAAGGGCGGCTACCCGTGGGACACATTTAAGGTTGATAATTGATAAATTGCAATTTATCGGGGAGATGCGATGCCTCCGGCGGCACACTTTTTTGAAAAAAAGTGTGTCAAAAAACTTCCCTGAAAAAAGGTTTAAATTACACCAATGTTGTCCTTTGAACCCGTATTGATTTGAATCAAAGTT
>JAZKYL010000057.1:0-2312 GCA_045612105.1 Eubacteriales bacterium | reverse complement strand
ATTTCGATTAAAATCAAACAGATTTTGAATGGCAAAATGGGAGCAATTATTTCCTTTTTTCAGGGAAGTTCTTTTGGTTACTTTTCTTTCAAGAAAAGTAACACGCGTCTCCCCCGCGTCCCCGATAAATTGCAATTTATCTTATAAAATTCGTTCTCTGGGGCTTCTCTCTTTCGGGAAGACCGTATTTTTCCTTACCGAGGGCGATGGATTTCATCAAAAAGACCATATTATTGGCAAGGGTACGGACGGTCTGAAGTCCCTCGGCATCGTTTTCGACCTCACCGGGGATCGCGCCGTGGACGCTGTTCCAGTACTGGCTTGTGGCAACCGCCATGCCGCAATAGGTGAGATATTTATTAAGCTGATCGAATGCGGAGGCACAGCCACCACGACGGGCGACCACGATAGCCGCGCCGACCTTCATTCTCTTGTCGCTCTTGGTGCTGTAGAAAAGTCTGTCAAGGAAAGCCACAAGAGTTGCGGAGGGGCCTGCAAAATGAACGGGGCTTCCAATAAGAATGCCATCGCACTCCTCTATTTTCGGGGCTACCTCGTTGACAAGGTCGTCGATGGCGCATTTGCCTGTCTTTTTGCACGCCTGACAAGCCATACAGCCGCGAATATCTTCTTTTCCAACGTGAATATTTTCGATTTCAATGCCCTCTGCGGCAAATATTGCCTCTGCCTCGGCAAGCACACGGGCAGTGTTTCCGCCCATCTTTGGGCTTCCGTTGATGATAAGTAATTTCATATATTTCTCCAATCTGCCTTGCGGCGTGTATTTTATTTGTTCTCAAGTTCCGCGAGCAAGGCCTCGCAGCCCTCGTATATATCTCTGTACGTCACGTCAAATTCATCCGTGTACCACGGGTCGGCAACGTCTCCGCCGCGATCGGTGTAATCCATGAGCTTGCGGAGCTTGTTTTCGGGATCACCGTCAAGCATCCTGCCGGCATTGACTATGTTTCTGCTATCCATACACACAAAAATGTCATAGAGCGAATAGTCTGCCCTCTTCAGCTGCACCGCGCGCTTTCCGCTACAATCGATTCCATGCCTTTTAAGCTCCGCGCGTGCAGGAGGATAAACGGGGTTTCCAACGCCTCCCCAGATCTCCTCGGTGCTGGTCGCACTTGAGGAAACGTAATATTTCCCTTCGAGACCTCGCTCGGAAATAAGCCTTTTGAATATAAATTCAGCCATCGGGCTGCGACAAATATTGCCGTGGCAAACAAACATTATTTTATACATAAAAAATCCTTACAATTTAACATTTACGGACGCATCCACGACCATTTCGTCGGAGGTAACCGTGCAATCATATGCCAAAATTTTAACTCCCGACTCTGCCGCGTAACGTAGAGCATCACCAAAAGCCTTGTGGGTCTCGTCATTGGGGGTGAAGGTATCGATTCCCTTCATTTGGACGACGAACAAAATGATTGCTTCATAGCCGTCAGCTTTTGCGGCAATAAGCTCATTTATATGCTTGATTCCCCTTTCGGTGGGTGCATCGGGAAAGCTTGCTATACCGTCTTTTTCAAGAGTTACTCCCTTGACTTCAACGAATGCGCGTCTATCTCCTTGCTCGACGTAGAGGTCAAACCTTGACTTGCCGTAGGTCACCTCGCGACGGACGATTGCTCCCTCGCCGAAGATGCCGCCCGACGCTATCCACTCAAACGCGGCGGCATTGGGAGCTTGGGAATCCATATTGATCATTATCGTGCCCCGAGGGGTTACCTTTTCCACAGCGATGAGATCATATTTCGTCTTTCGATCGGGGTTATCTGACACAGCGAGATAAACCGTGGCATCGGGCACAAGAAGCTCACGGCAACGACCAGTATTTTTGACGTGGACGGTCTCGCGCCTACCGTCGACCTCGCAGTGTGCTATAAAGCGGTTGGGACGGGCGAGAAATTTTGCTTTTAATACTTTAGTGTATTTCATAAATAAATTATTGTAATATAAATTGCGATTTATCGGGGACGCTGGGGGCGCGGTTTTCCACCTTTTTTGATAAAAAGGTGGAGCCAAAAAACTTCCCTAAAAAGGATGAAAATTTCACCAATATAGTATTTGGAAACCGTATTGATTTTAACCGAAGTTTATCTTCTATCGTGTTGCAAGTTTAATTGAAACCTTTTAAACAAAAGAGTTTGCAATACACCCGAAACACGATAGCAGTGAGGCTTTGATAAAAATTCTCACGGTTTCACAAGATGAAATGGCTACATTTTAATTCTTTTTGCGGGGAAGTTTTTGAAGAGCTCGAGAAACTTTTTTCAAAAAGTTTCTCGAACGCG
>JAZKYL010000056.1:0-2928 GCA_045612105.1 Eubacteriales bacterium | reverse complement strand
CTTTGTTTTGTTCCTGTTTTTCGTTTTGGCTATTGCGATCCTGTCAGTCGCTATGCCACGACATCTGATACTGGCATGGGCATGTCCTATCGTACTTTCGTGCCATTATTACTCCCCATCTTTTGCGCGGTTTGCACTGATCACCACGCTGATTATGATGTTGATCGCTCTTTACGCAGGGATGTATTTGGCAGAATGGGAAAATAATATTCTCGATTTTCATGAGCCGATTGACGGTGTTATGGAACGACACGCTTACATTATGGCGAGAAAACAAGAAGGCAGAGACCTTTTGAAGATTGCCTTTGAGTTTTATTTCCTTCCGCGCGCGGGCATTTTGTGTGTGCTTTATCTGATTTGCAGTACACTTTCCAAAAGAACACGCAGTCTGCTTGTAAAGCAGGCGGAGGCTGTCGGAGAAACCGAGCGTATTTCGGCGGAGCTGAATGTGGCGAACCATATTCAGACCTCTATGCTGCCGAATCTCTTTCCCGCATTCCCCGAGAGGAAAGAATTTGACATCTATGCGAGTATGACACCTGCCAAGGAGGTCGGAGGCGATTTTTACGACTTCTTTATGGTGGATGACCGACACCTTGCTGTCGTAATTGCCGACGTGTCCGGAAAAGGTGTACCGGCGGCTCTCTTTATGGTGATAGGAAAAACTCTTATCAAAGACCATACACAACAGGGGCGTGCTCTCGGAGAGATATTTACAGAAGTCAACGAGCTTCTTTGCGAGTCCAACAGTGAGGGACTGTTTATCACTGCCTTTGAGGGCGTGCTTGACCTTGATACGGGTGAGTTTGTCTATGTCAATGCAGGACACGATGCACCGTTCATCTGCCGTCGTGACGGTTCTTACGAGCCGCTTGCGGTAAAGCCCGGCTTTGTACTTGCGGGTATGGAGGGAAGGAAATTTTCTGAGGGCAGAATTATACTTGGAGAAGGTGATAAGCTTTTCCACTATACCGATGGTGTAACCGAAGCTACAAACATAGGTAACGAACTGTACGGCAAGGAAAGATTGTTGCTTGTACTGAACAAGAACAAAGGACAAACGCCGAAGGAAACGCTTTCTTCGGTAAAAACAGATATTGATCATTTTGTCAGCGATGCTCCGCAATTTGACGATATCACGATGCTTTGCGTCGAATATCGTAAGAGTGGAAGCTCCGACAAATAAGGGTTTCTTATAATTCGGAGGGAACTATGGATACAAAATTTGCGGGCAGCGCATATAGATACTTTTTAATATGGGGCATTTGCGCTTCACTCGCAATTACCGTTTGTACGATCGTAGATGCAACCCTTGTAGGCAACCTGGTGGGATCCGAGGGACTTGCCGTTGCCAACATTTCAACTCCTGTCTTTTTGCTTTACGCATTGTTCGGCATCACGATTGGTGTTGGTGCAAACGTACATATCGGTAGATTGCTCGGTGCATCTGATGTGGATGGTGCAAACAGACTGTTTCATTCTCAGCTTTGCTTCGGACTTATCGTGGGTCTTCTGAGTCTTTCTCCGCTTCTTTTCAAAGATGCTTATTTCACTTTTCTCGGTGTAACCGAAGAACTATATCCTCTTGCAGAACAGTACCTTACCGTCGTGATGTGGTCGGCTCCCGTATTCGTTATGTATCATATCCTTTCGATTTCTGTTCGTACCGACAGCGATCCCAAGCTTTCCGCTATTGCGTCTGCCGTTGTGATTGTCACAAATTTAGTTCTTGACCTTGTATTTATGAAGGGCTTGAATCTCGGCATTATCGGTGCATCTGCTTCGCTTTGCATTGCCGAGACGCTTGGTGTGCTTGTTCTTTTGACACACTTTTTGAAGAAACGCATATTTCTGAAGCTTCGACTTGCTTTTTCCAAGCCCTCTGATATAGGCAAGTTCGTATATAACGGATTTGGAATGGGATCCGCAAATATTTTCGGCGCACTTGTTATGCTTGTGTTTAACACCTTGCTTCTCCGTTTTGGCGGAGAAGCGGGAGCGATCTACGTTGCCATTTACGGTGTGATCTATACGATCAGCACCATTCCCGCAGGCGTATTTGACGGTGCATCGGGTGCGCTCTCTACTGTAACCGCATTTTTCGTTGGAGAATCGGACACGGACGGTATTTTTACCGTATTGAAAAAAGCGTTATCCGTTGCGGTTATTGGTGGCGGTGTTTTCGCAATTCTTTGCACAATTTTCCCGGATTCACTCGTTTACTTCTTCGGTATCAAGGATGCAACAACTGTTGAAACAGCCTCCGTGGCGATGCGCATATTTGCTATCAGCATCGTATTTACGGGTATCAATACTGTGATCACTTCTTTTTGGCAATCCATTGGACGCGCAAGATTCGCAGGCATTATGTCAGTGATCCGCAACTGCCTCTTAATGATTGCTGTCGGTGCATTCTTTATTCCCCAAATGAACATTGTCGGGCTTTCAATCTCTTACATCTGCACAGAAATCCTTTGTACGCTGATGATTGTCGGTGTACTCATATTCCGTTCATCGAAGCATTACGTAACCGAAAAATACGGAATGACAGGCAGATGCTTTGAACGCAGTTATCTCATCAAAACCGAAAGCATGGCAGAGATATCAGGCGACCTCGAACGTGTTTGCGAGGAATGGGAGATCGGTATTAAGCAGTCCTTCTTTATCAACTTTATTTGTGAAGAGCTGCTATTGAACGTTATCAAGTTCGGTCTTGACGACACGAACAAGAAAAAAGACTATTATATCTCAATCAAGCTGATGGAAAAGGAAGGTGACTACGTTCTCCGTATCCGCGATAACGTTAGCTTGTATAACCCGTTTGAGTCTGAAGGAGACGAAATCGATTCCGGTGTCCTCACACTCATTCAAAAGAAGACCAAATATTGCGACTATCAGCGCAAAATGATATTTAACTACCTTTATATG
>JAZKYL010000055.1:0-13664 GCA_045612105.1 Eubacteriales bacterium | reverse complement strand
CGCGCCCCCCCAAAGCTCGTACACTCGCTTCGGGGAACCCCGCCGCGGTCCCCCTTCCCCTACCTTGGGGAAGGCTTTGGTTTAACTGCAGCGCATCCTTATCTGTAGCCGAAAACCCTTATCACGGCTACAAAATCGCTTTACTTTCCGCTTTGCGTTAGCCCTCCCCAAGGCAGGGGAGGGGGGACCGCGAAGCGGTGGGTGAGGATGCCCCATTTAGTTTTACAACAGACCGACAAATCAAAATTTGAAAATATCGACTATTTATCAAATACAAAAAACGTCTAACCTTTAAGGTTTAAAAGGTTAAACGTTTTTTATTGATCATTTCTTCAAATTTCTCATCGAATTAAGAATTGCGATTACCGCCACGCCAACGTCGGCGAAAACGGCGGCATTCAGACCTGCAATACCAAGAGCACCGAGGATCAGCACTGCGATCTTTACACCCAGAGCAAATATGATATTTTGAATAACTATGCGGTGGGTCCTGCGGGAGAGCAGAATTGCGTCGCCGATTTTTTGCAGATCGTCGTTCATCAGAACGATATCAGCGGCTTCTATCGCTGCGTCGGAGCCCAGAGCTCCCATAGCGATTCCAACGTCGGCACGAGCCAGGACCGGAGCGTCGTTGATGCCGTCGCCCACGAAGGCTACTTTGCCGTTGGCAAAGTTCAGGAGTTCTTCTACTGCAAAAACCTTGTCTCCGGGCAAAAGCTCCGCGCGGTATTCGTCGATCTCAAGACGCTCGGCAATAAAGCTCGCTTCGCTTTTGCGGTCTCCGGTCAGCATAATTGTTCGTTTGACACCTGCTTTGCGTAGCTTTTCGATGGCTTCTTTTGCGCCAGATTTCGGACGGTCGGTGATTATCAGCTTACCGAGATATTCGCTGTCAAAGGCAATATATACGCAAGTGCCAAGGGTTGTTTCCTCGTTTGTAGGTAAATCTATGCCGTTTTCCTGCATCATTTTAAGATTGCCTACAAACAGTGTCTTTTTGTCTGTTATCGCCTTGACTCCGCGTCCTGCTAATTCCTCGATATCGGTAACGATAGGCTCTCCGATGCAATTTTTGGCTTCACAGGCGCGTCTTATGGACTGAGATATTGGATGAGTCGAATATTTTTCCGCCGCGGCGGCAAGTGAGAGCAGTTTTTCGCCCGTAACACCCTCGGCAGGGCAGATCTCGGTGACTTCAAAAACTCCTTCGGTAAGCGTTCCGGTCTTGTCAAATACAACCGTGTCGCACCTTGATAGTGCGTCAAGGTAGTTAGAGCCCTTTATCAGTATTCCTCTGGTAGATGCCGAGCCGATACCGCCAAAATAGGACAGCGGTACCGATATTACAAGCGCACAAGGACAGCTGATGACCAGGAAGGTCATAGCGCGGTATATCCACTCTTTCCAGACGGCAAAGCTGCTGATCTCGATGAAAATGGGAGGCAGAATAGCCAAAAGAGCCGCTGAGATCACTACAATGGGGGTGTAAACTCGGGCAAATCTTGTGATAAATTCCTCGCTTTTAGCCTTGTTTGCCGTGGAGCTTTCAACGAGAGCGAGAATTTTCGATACCGTCGATTCCTCAAAGGGCTTTGTGACCTTGATTTTTATAAATCCGCTTTGATTGATGCAACCGCTGAGCACCTCGTCGCCTTCGCTCACGTCGCGGGGCATCGATTCACCGGTCAGTGCCACGGTGTTAAGTGAGGTCTTACCCTCAATGATCACACCGTCAAGAGGAATCTTACCGCCTGCCTTGACACAGATCACGTCGCCGACCTTAACGTCCTCGCAGGGAATTTCAATTAACTCACCGTCGTCTCCCTCAACAAACGCTGTGTCTGCGCGGATCGAGAGCAGAGATTTGATGGAATTGCGGCTCTTTCCCACAGCGATGCTCTGGAAAAGCTCGCCAACCTGATAAAATAGCATAACGAATACAGATTCGTGGTATTCCCCCGTCACAAACGCTCCGATTGTGGCTATTGACATCAAAAAATTTTCGTCAAATACCTGACCTCGTATTATGTTCCTTATGGCGCGCCACAAAACGTCGTAGCCTATAATGAGATAGGGAATGATAAAGAGCAGCAAAGGCAGAATATCAAAGTCTCCGAAAACGAATATTTGCGGTATCAGAGAAAAATGCTCAGATGCGAATACCAACCCGAAGGTCACCGCCGCCGCGATTATTCTGTATAGCTTTTTCCTATCTTTTCTTTTCATATCAAAGAACTATGCGGCAGTCGGGCTCGATCTTTTTGATCGCCTTTTGCGCCGCCTTGAGAATCTTCTCAAAATCCTTTTCATCGGCTTCAATGGTAAGCTTCTGCGTCATAAAGCTGATGCTTGCAGAGACAACACCGTCGATCTTTCTGATGGCATCCTCCATCTTTGCCGCGCAGTGCGCACAATCAAGCTCTTCAAGTTCAAATGTTTTTTTCATTTTAAGTACCTCACTTATTATTTATTCTTCAATATGTTCAACACCCATATTGATTATGGTTTTTATGTGGTCGTCGTCGAGAGAGTAGAGAACAGACTTGCCCATTTTGCGATATTTGACAAGACGGGAATTTTTCAGCACTCTCAGCTGATGGGAGATCGCAGACATACTCATATTAAGCTTTTCCGAGATGTCGCAAACGCACATCTCGCCCTCGAAAAGCAGATAAAGAATTTTAATTCGCGTGCTGTCGCCCATGACCGAGAAGAACTCCGCAAGATCGAAGAAATGCTCGTCGTCGGGCAGTTCAATTTTGTCAAGAATTTCGTGATGCGTCTCGTGCTCACAACAGACGGGTGCCGTTTCGTGGTTATGCTCCATTATATGCCTCCTTATTACAATGATTGAATAATTGTTCAACTATTACAATTATATCACACGAATAATAGTTTGTCAATGATATTTTGAAAAATTTGTTTGAATTTGATAAATTGCAATTTATAAGCCTTCTCCGCCGGAGAAGGCATTTCGCAAAGTTTATCTTACCGTTAAACCAAAATTTGAAATAAATAGCAAAAACGGAGAGCCTTAACTCTCCGTTTTATTTATGTTGTTAACTATTATAATTAAAGAAGGAAATCGGGCATTTTCTGACCGATTTGTACCTTTTCGTACTTTTCGTCCTCTTTGTGACCGATAACTGCGGCAACGGTCTCGGGGGAGACGTTGGCAAGAACTGCGGTCTCAACAACCGGAGTCTCTGCTACGGGAGCTTCCTTTACGGGCTCTGCCTTAGGTGTTGCGGGCTTTTTAGCGGCTGCGGGCTTCTTGGCAGCTGCGGTGGTTTTCTTCGCGGTGGTAGAAGTAGTAGTCTTCTTTGCGGGAGCCTTAGCCGCAGGTGCTGCAGCGGTGGTGGCTACCAGCTCGGGAGCGATCTTTTCTTCGGTTGTGGTCTTTGCCACTCTTTTTGTGATACTGTCCTTACCTATCGGCATATTTCATAACCTCCTGTGCCATTTCCATATATTCCTGAGCCGCGCGGCTTGTCTTCTTATAAGCCATAACGGGCTTGCTATTATCTTGTGACCATTCGATGGTGCTGTCGATTCTGATTATCGACTCGAGAAGCCTTACGTTATCAAGGCTTGACAGCGTTTCAACTGTCTGCTTAAAGTAATTCTTGCGCTCGCTTGCCTTGGTGATGGCAATACCCAAAATGTCGAGACTTGGAGAGATCAGCTTGACCTGCTCGTAGAATTCAAACATATTTGCCAAACCGAAAAGTCCCCAAGGTGATGCCTCAACGGGAATTATCAGAAAGTCCGAAGCGCACATAATGTTCATTACCCAGCAACCGAGGGTGGGGGGCGCGTCGATGAGAATGTAGTCGTATTTGCCCGATTCCTTGATCTTTTTCAGACCCTGACGGAGAATATACTCTCTCTGCCACTTGGTGAAAAGCTGAAATTCGATTCCGCTCATAAGAGTTGAAGAAGGAATGAGGTCAAGATTTTCGTATTCGGTGGAAACGACGAAATCTGTAAGATCCTTCTGCTCAACGATGCCCGTGTAAAGGTTTTTGGGGCTCTTCGCCATTTCCAAGGACTGCTCGTCGTCGAAAAACTGCAGAGTAAGATTCATCTGCATATCGGCATCGATAAGAAGCACCTTTTTGCCGAGAGTGCTCATTGAGTAGCCTACGTTAGCGCAGGTGGTTGATTTGCCGCTTCCGCCCTTGTTATTGGCGAAGCAAATGGTTTTGGTTGCCATTGCGATCTCCTTTAAATGGATTTTCTGTAATGATTAGATTATTACGCGTCAAGATATGCCATTATCTTTTCAAGTCCTTCACCCGTATAGGAGCTGACGTAAAAAATCTTGTCCTTTTTTAGTCCGCAGTTTTCGAGCCATCGCTCGGCAAGCGGTACGTTGGCATCTTCCTTATCAATACCCGAAATAATGCCTATAACGTCGCGATTGACGTGGTGGACACAGTGAGGGGGGAACACGCAGAAGGGCTCGTTTGCGCTGACTACGAGACCGATAACGTCAGCCTCATAGGAGTAGACCGCCAGAGCCGCCGCCAGAGTATGTACCTCGGTGTACTCGCCGGGGGTGTCGATGATGGTGTCCATGTAATTTATGTATTGGGTCTTGCAGTAGTGTATCTGCTCGCCCTTCAAAGCTTGGGTAAGTGTCGTTTTGCCTGCGGCAACTCTGCCCATAAGTATTAGCTTTTTCATTAGGTTCTGGTCATTTCACAAACCGAGAATTTGAGCACGTTTCTGAAATACTCGGTAATTGCGGTAAAGGAAGCCCCAACCTCGGCAACCTTGCCCGTGATAATGAGAGTTCCCGAGAAACGGTCTACGAAACCGAGGTCGGCGCCCGAGGATTTGAGGGCGATATCCGCGGTGATTACCGCGGTCTCTGCGGGGCTGACGGTAAGAACGCCGATAGCCGCGTGCTCGTAATCAAGCTTGGGATCAAGACCCAGCTTTTGATAGAGCGTGGGGTCGGGGTTGGCGATAATGTGAGCTAACGTGATCTGACGACCGGGCACCAGCTCCTGCACTATACGCATTTTATCTTGAAATTCAAAGTTTTGTGACATATCAATCTCCAATATGTGTTATCGTAGGGCGGGGGCTTGCTCCCGCCGATGTTTTAATTAACCACCTATTTGTATTTGAAGCCTCGGTGCCGCGCTCTGTGCCGCTTCAAGAAGCATATTCATAGTGTCGGCGGTGGGAGGAGCGATGCCGTCAAGCAGATAGGTGCGACCAAGCCCCGTGTACTTGTCCTGACCCAAACGGTGATAGGGAAGCAGGTGCATTTCGGTCACGTTTGGCAGACTTGCGGCAAATCTTGCGATGTCGGCGATCTCCGAGGGCGTCGCGTTAAAGGTGGGCACCACGGGAACGCGGATTATAAGATGATTTGCGTTTTCTGCGATATATTTAGCGTTTTCAAGTATCTTTTCGTTAGGTTGACTTGTAAAGTCTCTGTGCTTCGCGCTGTCCATGTGCTTGATGTCCATCAAAAAATGGTCGACGTGGGGCAAAAGCCTCATAACGACTTCGCGGTCGGCAAAAGCGGTGGTCTCGATGGCGGTGTTGAAGCCGTAATCGTGAGTTGCTCTCAAAAGCGCCTCTGCAAACTCGGGTTGGGCCATACATTCGCCGCCCGACAGCGTGATTCCGCCGCCGCTGCGCGCGTAATAGATGCGGTCGCCCATAATTTCATCCATGACCTCTTCCACGGTCACGTCGCGACCCATAATTTCGGTCTTTCCGCCTCGGGTCATTTCCTGGATCTTGTATTCCTGTGATTCGGGGTTGCAGCACCACTTGCAACGTAGGTAACATCCCTTCAAAAAGACGATGGTTCTGATTCCGGGACCGTCGTGTAACGAATATCTCTGAATGTCAAAGATACGTCCCGTTTGTTCGTATATATTTTTAGACACTTCGGTCTCCTTTCGTGTTATTTGCCTTCGGCGACTTAAGAAACTTTTTTGAAAAAAGTTTCTTAAGAATCTTCAAAAACTTCAAATAAGGCGAGTAATAATTTCTACAATATTATTTAATTACACCATTCAGTGAAATAATACGGCTGTAACCATTACTATCCTTATTCAAGGTTTTTTGGAGAGCGCGAGAACCTTTTTTGCCTAAAAAAGGTTCTCGCACCTTTCATAAATCTAATCTCAAAGTCCGCCTTGCTCGGTACGGTTGATAATGTCGTCCTGAAGCGAGCGGGAGAGGGTGGTGAAGAGTGCGCTGTAGCCTGCAACTCTTACAACGAGAGTTTTATACTTTTCGGGATTCTTCTGCGCGTCGAGCAGAGTTTCCTTGGAAACTACGTTATACTGAACGTGCATACCCTTCTGATCGAAGTATCCGCGGAGATATGCCACGAATTTCTCAAGGCTTGCCATGCTGGAGAGAGCCGAGGGATGGAACTTCTGATTGAAGAGAGTACCGTTGGAAGCGATTCCGTGGTCGAGACGAGCAACCGAGTTAGCCGTAGCAGTGGGGCCCTTAACGTCTCTGCCCGATGCGGGACCTACACCGTCAGCGATGGGCGTGTTGGAAAGACGTCCGTCGGGTGTTGCTCCGGTCTGGTAGCCAAGCGGAACGTTAGCCGATACGGGATAAAGACCTGCCTGGAAGATACCGCCGCGGTTGTTGGTGAAGTGCTCGAAGGGCTTGGTGTAGGTGTTACCGACCTCGCGGGCAAATGCATCAACCTCGGGAATATCGTTACCGTACTTGGGAAGCGCTTCTATCATCTTAAGGATCTCGTCATATCTTGCCTTCTTGTCGGCGGAGATGTGAGAAGCCTCGGTGAAGGTGGTGTAAATAGTTTTGATGGTGTCTGCGGTGACCTCAACGCCACTTGCGTCAAGCTGCTTTGCAACTTCGGTGGTAAGCTCAAGAGCCTTCTTGGGAATGTAGCCCTTACCGAAGTTGTCGGCAAGTGCCTGCTTCATTTCGCTCATAGAGACCTTCTTCTCTTCGAAAACGAGAGTCTTCATAGCGAGGAGCGCGTCGGTCATATTTGCGATACCGAAGCCCTGAGGGCCTGTGAAGTTGTAGTGCGCGCCACCCTCCTGGAGAGAGGTACCCTTTTCGATACAGTCGTTGCAGAGGCAGGACTGGAAGGGCAGAGGACAACGAACGCTGTGAGCGTAGTCTACCGCATTGTCGGCATGAACCATCATTTCGATAAAGTGAAGCTCCTGCGCCTTGTATGCCTCGAAGAATTCCTCAAAGGTGGTCATCTTCTCGACGTCACCGGTCTGAAGACCGATCTGCTCGCCCTTGTCCATACCGTTAGAGAAGACAAGCTCGAGAGGACGGCACATATTGAAGAATGCCGCGTCGTGCCAACCGTCGGTTCTAGCACCCTTCTGGGGCTCAACGCAACCGATGATACAGTAGTCGCGAGCGTCCTCGAGGGTAAGACCGCGGGACATGATCGAGGGAATAATAACCTCGTCGTTATAGAATGCGGGAACACCGAGACCCTCGCGGGTAACGGCAGCCGCCTTGATAAGCAGATCGTGGGGAGTGCAGTTCCATACTCTAATAGAGAGGGAAGGCTGAGGGAGACGAACGTGCATAGTAGCTTCCATGCACATGTAGGAAAGGTCATTGGTTACGTCAACGCCTTCCTCGTTCTGTCCGCCGACGATAAGGTTCTGGAAGAGACCGTAGCCTGCAAAGCCCTCGGCACTCGCCGCATCTCTTACCTTGTTAAGGTCATTGAGCTTGACCCAGATACAGTCGATGTATTCCTGCGCCTGCTCGTGGGTGATCTTACCTGCATCGAGATCGCTCTTGAAGAAGGGATACATATACTGGTCAAAGCGTCCGGGAGAGATCGAGTGACCGCTGGACTCGCACTGAAGAAGCTGCTGAATGAACCAGAAGGACTGGCAAGCCTCAAAGAAATCTCTTGCGGGCTTTGCGGGAACTCTGTCGCAGTTTTCGGCGATCTTGAGAAGCTCGGCTTTGCGCACGCTGTCGGTGCAATTCTGCGCTTCCTTAAGAGCCAAGTCGGAGTAACGGCGAGCATAAGTGATTACAGCCTCGCAGCTCTCGATGACGGATTCAAGGAAGTTCTTGCGGCGGAGATAGTCTCCGGTACCGATGTAGAGCTTGGAAAGTGCCTCTCTGGTCTCCTCCATAACGCCCTCAAGACCCTTGTTAAGAACCTTGGCGTAGTCAACGTTGATGTGACCTATACCGTTGTAGAAGTAGTTACCGACGGTAAAGATACCGTGGTTCATAAACACGTCGAGAACCTCGGGGTCCATAGACTGTGCCGCCAAGTCGCTGACGGTCTTGCCCTTCCAATAGGGGTAGACCTTTTTCAGTCTTTCAACGGTGGAGGGGGATATATAGAACGGGTCTGCCTCGCGGGTAGCAACCGTGTCGTATTCTTTTTCAAGCCACTCAAAGGAATACTCGGGGAAGGTCTGGCATCCTCTGGGTGCGATGGAGTTACTGCCGACGATCAGCTCCTCGGGACGGATAACTATCGGAATATTCTCCATAATGTGGCGGAAAGCTGCGGAACGACGCTTAACGATGGGAAGTCCCTCGGTCTCCTTGTAGCTTTCGGTGATCAGCTCGGCTCTGTCTGCCTCTATCTCGGGCATATTAGCGTAGAGATGATCGATGAGCCTCTGAATTCTGGGGCTCTTTTCTATTACGAATTTAATCTGACTCATAATGTTTATTCTCCGTATTGTTTTTTTAGGAGTTTTGCTTTAAAATAACTATCAACACGATAGAAGATATACTTTAGTTAAAATCGATCCCATTTTCAATAACTTTATGGGTTCAACTCAACCATTTTTGTGAAGGTTTTGAGGGGCTTGGGGAACTTTTTCAAAAGTTCCCCAAACGCATCCCTCGCATCCCCCGCATCCTTAAATCTGATCCCAGAGATCGGAGTGAGGAGCGGCGATTACGGAACTTCCGAAGAATACACCCTGATCCTTCGCGTGCTGAGCGCCTGCTTCAACAGCGGCGGTAACGTCACCGACGTCACCGGTTACGAGGCAGATGCCCTTACCACCCATACCACGGGAGGTGCGGAGCTCGAAGATAGAGACCTTTGCGGTCTTGACTGCGATATCAGCTGCCTTGATAATGGATGCCGCGGAGAAGGTCTCGATGATTCCGAGACTGCCCTTCTTCTCGGTGGGAGCGGTGCCGAAGAGAGCGGTGATGACCTGAGGATCGATACGACCCATAATGGAGGAGTCAACAAGCTTCTCGTCGAAACGGCTCTTGACGTGATCAACCGCGCTACTAACGTTGGAGATAGTGCCAGTGAGAATGATCTCGTACTTGCCGGGACAAGCCGCGTGAGCGGTGACCACCTGAACGCCTGCGCTCTTAAGAGCGGCGTCGGTAGCCTCAATGCCCTTTGCTATACTTTTAAGTTCAATTACACCAATTGCCTGATACATTTATGTAATTCCTATACCTTTCTGTAATTAAACGATTAGATTGTTTCGATTACGACCTTGTTTTCGTCAACGTAGGTCACCTTGCCCGCCATTGAAGCATACTGGGGGATGGACAAGCCGGGAGCGGCATCTGCGATGCGCTGAGCCTCTTCGACCATATCTCCAACCTTGACGATCGGAACAGCCTTGGCTCCAATGTGAGTGCCCATGGGGATCTCAACTCTCTTTACCTTAAGCTTGTTGAAAACGAATTCGGGAACAACGTCATATTTGTGAACGCCAAGCATATCCTCCCAACGGTGGGACGCGATCATACGGTAGGGGCGATCCTCGGAGACCTTATATACCTCGGTGCCGGGGTTAAATCTCATCTTGTTCTTTGCAAGGATTCCCTTGAGATTAAGAATAACGTCCTTGGGAGAGATCTCCTGACAGCAGACCTCGGCGCAGATGCCGCAGGAGCAGCAGAGCGTTGCCGTGGTAATAAGCTCGGGATGGTCTGCCGCCGCAGTTCCGTTTGCAACTCTTATCATCTTGTGGGGCTCTATGGGATAGCCCAGAGTGTGTCTCGGACACATCTCGGTGCATCTTGAGCAACCACAACAAGCCGAAGCGGCGCGGCGAAGCATATCGTCGATATGTACCTGCTTGTTCTTTACCGCACGGGCAGTTTTGGGCAGGATAAGAAAGCTCTTCGACGTTCTGCAAACGATGACCGTGTTGGGGTCGTCGATCTTACCCATGGAGGGACCGCCGTTGATAAGAGCGTGGGTCTCGGGATTAAATTTGATTCCGAGCTGATCAAAAACGTCCTTCAGCCTTGTACCGATAGGAGTTTTAACAACGTAACGCTGGGGCAGGTCGCCGCCAATGGTGAACCAGTCGGAAACAACGGGGCGGTTCATATTGTACGCGCGCCATACGTTGTAAACGGTCTCGCCGTTAAACACGATGATGCCCTGACTGATAGGAAGTGTTCCGGGCTGAACAAGTCTGCCCGTGGTCTCGTATATAAGGTTTATCTCGTCACCCATCGGGTAAACATTGGGGAGAAGCTTGACCGATACGCCCTCGCCCAAGATCTGACCGTCGGTGTAGCCGAGCATATGACCTCTGTGCTCCTTGATGGAGATGTAGGTGTGCTTCATACCCGTCTTTTCCATGATGATCTGCGCGCCGCCGACGATCTTGTCCATCTTCTCGCGCATAAGCATGAAGTCGGTGTAGATCAGAGGCTCGCACTCAGCACAGTTGATGACGAGCAGCTCCGCTCCCTCGGCAAGCTTGGCGTAGGAAGGGAATCCCGCGCCGCCCGCGCCGACGATGCTATGGTCTTGCATTATTTTTTTTAATTCGTCTAAAGACATAATAATCCTCTGAAATGTGAATTTTGTTGATATTACTTCTTATCAACGACTCCGACGACAACCGCGTCAACGGGGGTATCGCAATCTCCGAGAGCAACGCGTGCGCTGCTTCCCGTAGTTACCAGAACCTCCTCACCAATGCCCGCGCTTACGGTGCGGTCAACGGCAACGATAAATTTGTCGGTGAGCTCGTTGTTCTCAATTACCTGAATTTCAAGAAACTTGTATCCGATAAGCTTGTCGAGCTTGTTGGTGGATACGATATTTCCAATAACTTTTCCTTTTAACATTTTTAAACCTCGGTATTAAAGTTATTTATTACTTGACGGGAGTAACTGTGGAACCGTTTTTAAATCCTACCGCATTAGCATCGTCGGTGTCAACGTGCATCTCAAGGCGGAAGTCCTTGTGAACTCTGACCTGAACGTCGAACCAGCGGGTTCTCTTGGTTCCGCTCATAGCGTCAACGTCGATATAGTCGCCGTCCTTAACGCCGAAGTGAGCGGCATCGTCGGGAGACATATGAATGTGACGGTTAGCAATGATACAGCCCTGAGTGAGTCTTACGATACCCTTGGGTCCGATGATGGTAATGGGAGAGCTTCCTACAAGGCTGCCCGACTCGCGAACAGGGGGTTTGACCTTGAGAACGTAGGAGTCTGTAACCGAGATCTCGACCTGGCTTGCCTTTCTGAGAGGACCGAGAACGCGAACGCCCTCAATAGCTCTCATGGAAGGGCCTACGATAGTCAAGGTCTCCTTGCAAGCGTACTGACCGGGCTGAGAGAGATCCTTGAGGTGGGTAAGCTCGTAGCCTGCGCCGAAAAGGGTCTCAAGATCCTCTTTTGTCAAGTGAATATGGCGGTTGGAGATGCCTACGGGGATCTCATAACCGGTTTTTGCGGGCTCGGAGGATGTTCCCATTTCCGCAACTATCTTTTTTACGATGCTTTCAATATCCTGTGTCGAAATGCTCATTTTTTACTGTTCCTTTCGATGTTTTTGCGATAATTTTCTTATGAAGGCACTTAAAATAATCCTCAAAAAGCCATTTTCAGTCTCAAAATGACGGCAGGAAAGAAAGCTATCGCATAAAACGATAAAAACGCATCTCAAAATCACCTGCTATCAAATTGTAAGATCTGTTTTTATAAAACAGAGTTAAAAGGGAAATAGATTAAATAACTTCATACGAAAATTATCTTTTCTATGTGTCTTGCCCAAAATTTTGGGCAAGACACATATGTGTTGCGACACTATGCCGCGTCTCGATAATTAGTCGAGAGTGGGAAGAAGCTTGTTAACGTCGGTGTGGGGTCTGGGGATAACGTGAGTAGCGATAACCTCACCAAGGTTAGCTGCTGCTGCGCCGCCTGCCTCAACTGCTGCCTTAACTGCTCCAACGTCGCCGCGAACCATAACGGATACGAGTCCGCTACCGATCTTCTCGGAACCGATAAGCTGAACGTTAGCTGCCTTAACCATAGCATCTGCTGCCTCAATAGCTGCTACGAGACCTCTGGTCTCAACCATTCCTAATGCTTCATTCATGATAAAAATCTCCTTTTTGGATAAATTTTTTGTTTTTTAGGTCGGAAAAATTTCCGTAAAATCAACCGCGAGTTGAAAATTAAACACCCGGGTCGGTTTTGATAAATTTAACGATGTCGGGATGAGGACGGGCAATAACCTCCTGACACATTACGTGTCCGACTGTCTTTGCCGCTTCAACTCCCGCTTCAAGCGCGGCGGTAACTGCCGAAACGGTACCTTCAACAACAACTGTCACGAGTCTTCCGCCCAAGCGCTTTTCGACGTGGATGAGTTTAACGTCCGCCGCCTTAACCATTGCGTCAAGTCCGACTATAGCCGTAACCATAGCTTGAACTTCAAGCAGTGCAATTGCTTTTTCCATAGTTTTGTCTCCTAAGTAATTTAATCTGTCCTCGGACAAGCTCTCTTGCCCCTGCTAACCTTCACGTCGCTTGCTTGCAAGCGACATTTCACACGCCGAAGGCGTATTTCACGTTGCAAGGCAACATTTCACTTGTCCGCAGGACAAATTTCACGTTAATTTTTGCGAATCAAAAATTAACCGAGAGTGGGGAGAAGCTTGTTAACGTCGGTGTGAGGTCTGGGGATAACGTGAGTAGCTACTACTTCGCCGAGTCTGCTCGCTGCTGCGCCGCCTGCCTCAACTGCTGCCTTAACTGCTCCAACGTCGCCGCGAACCATAACGGATACGAGTCCGCTACCGATCTTCTCGGAACCGATAAGCTGTACGTTTGCTGCCTTAACCATAGCATCTGCTGCCTCGATTGCTGCTACGAGACCTCTGGTCTCAACCATTCCTAATGCTTCATTCATGATGAAATTCTCCTTTTTATAAATACAAATTTTTTAAACTTTTTTATTGGACTTATTCCTTGTCCATGTTACGGAGCTTGTCTCTGCCCGTCGCCGTAAGGTCTGCAAACCACTGAACCTGATCGTCAAGTCCCGCGATCACCTTGGAGGTGATATAAAGACCTCTGCGCTCCGCTTCGGCAACGCCTGCATCGTGTGCCGACTGAACAGCTCCCGCGTTACCCATGAACTTTACCACCATAACCAGCGGTACTGCACATGATTCTGCGTTTGCGGGCTTGTTCTTGTCGATGGCTACAACCTTAACGTCCGCCGTTTTTGCAACGGTGTCCGCCACTACTATCGAGGTCGTGTAGCCGTAGACCTCAATCATTCCAAGCGCCTGTGCCATATCAGCGACCTCTTATCACTCATTGATATAGCAGATCTTGATACCCTTCTGCGCTACGTTTGTTTCCATAGCCTCGTTCATCTTGTCGAGAGGGAAGGAGTGAGT
>JAZKYL010000054.1:0-45412 GCA_045612105.1 Eubacteriales bacterium | reverse complement strand
CAGTATAACGCATACTACGGCTCATTCAGGGGCGTTGATTTCGCCTCTGACCACACCGAGGTAGACAACTCCCGATTCGCCTACGCCGTCAACGTTTACAAGGATTATCAATCCGGCCAAGGTGCGGCGGTGGAAACCATTCCGGGATTTCGACGTAGGTGTGATAAATTAAAGGCCGAAAGCAACGAAGAAAACACCAACGTAATCTACGGCATATATCCCTTCGACTCCGATCTTACCGGGGAAAAGCCTACCAAGATGCTTGTACATAGGGGGACTTATCTTTATAAGCTTACTCCTGACAATTCCGGTTCATATAGTGCCAATATGGTAGAAGGCTTTCAATTAGCCGAAAGCAGAAGCAACTCCTTCAAGGTTGGGCGATTCATTTACGTTTTAAGCGGAAGTTCTTTCCTTCGCATCGACATGGAGGAAGAGATGGTGACGGTAAAGGATGACCAGGGGGAAGAAACAACTTATGCAAAATTCCCTACGGTCAATCTCTTTGACCCCGCAAATGCCTACGTTCCAATTGTATCAAGTGGTGGCGAAGACTTTGAACAGGGAAACATCCTTTCTGCATACGCCAAGACTGCCTTTGTAATTACGGATGTTAATCGGAAAGAGTATGAGATACCGTGGGACTGGGAACTTGATGAATTAATTACAGAAACACAATCTGTTCCTACCTCAGATGGCAATTCCACTGACGTAATAATAGCAAAAAACGTTGTACTATCATATTACGGAGAAGATTATAAGGTTATTTATTCCGGTTACACCGGTTTAAAAGACAAATACTTTTTCTTTAATAAACTCAATGATGGAAAAACGGTGAAAATACGTTTTGGTGTTGACTCTCCTAAGCCTATGCTGCCTGAAGAGGTGGGCTACCCTTCCGGTTACGCAGGTCTTGTCGTTAAATACCCAAAGAAATCGGGATTTGTTAAGACCGATAGCGAGGGCAACAAAATCGTTGTCAACCCTCTGAAGAACTGCACAATATCATGCGTATTCGATAACAGGGTATTTCTATCCGGCAATCCCAATTTCCCCAACTACGTGTTTTGGTCGGACTTCGATCGGAATACCGGCCTTACGGAGCCGTCTTATTTCGGCGAGCTTAACTTCGACACCCTCGGTCAATCCAACGAAGCTATTTCGGCAATGATCCCGGTGGCAAACACCCTGATGGTGCTGAAGAGAAGCGCAGAGCAAGACGGAGCTGTCTATTTCCTTCACCCCTACGAAACAGGCAAGGATCTGATGGTCAAGGCCTATCAGCAAGAAAAAGGCCTTAACGGCGTTCAATGCATAGGGGCGGCGACCAACTTCGGTGATGACCCGGTGTTTGTTTCCCCACTTGGCCTTGAGGCAATGGGAACGTTGTCGGTAAGGTATGAGAGAGCCGTGGAGCATAGGTCATCCCTGGTTGACCCATTGCTTGTCAAGGCTATTCAGGATGCGCCCGATAAGGTCAGACTTGCGGAATGGAACGGCTATCTGATTGTCCTTTGCGGTAACGGAAAGATGTTCCTTGCAGACTCACGGCAGATGTTTACCCACCATCTTACAAGGACGACTCAATACGAGTGGTACTACCTTGAAGATATCGGGGAATACGTGGGACAAGCACAGGACAAGGAGACCGTCGACGGGGTGGAGGTAATAAAGGATCCCGAATTTAAGGGAGGCACCTTCTCGCCGGCTTGCGCTCTTGCCGTAGTAAACAATAACGTATTCTTTGGCACCGAAAGCGGCTCGATATTCAGCTTTAACTTCGACCAAAGGACTGAGCACGGTGACTTCCCACACACCGCATACAATTTCAACGGCCGCCGATATATCAGCGGAGTGGCCACCAAGATGGATTATTGCGGAATTCCGCACCTTACCAAAAGTACGGTAAAGAAATCCGTTGTGATCAAGTTTCGTTCTCTCACCCACTCTGCCGCCAAGGTTAGGGTGCGAACTAACAAAAGTCCCTACCACGATGTGGATAGGGTCAACTCAGCTTTGTTTACGTTTGATGACGTAGACTTTGGGGACTTCTCATTCTCACCCACCAACACCCCTATAGCTGTAATCCCCGAAAAAGAAAAAAAGTGGGTGGAAAAACAATACTACGTTTTTTCGGACGAATTCGAGAGACCTTTCTCGCTCCTGAATCTGTCTTATAGATTTGTGGTGGCCGGAAGGTATAAGGAGTAAATATGGCAGATAATGAAGGACTATATAAACCACCCGCGCTTGTCGAGCCAAGTGAGGACACTTCTTTTGGCAAAGTGAAACCTATAACCGCGAAAAACATCACGGATAACGATATACAAAGCCTCCCCGACCGCCCAAACGCCTCCTTACAGTATGGCGGCAACGCCTATTCGGCAAAAGACCTGAAGGAGCGATTCGAAGGCCTTGCAAGGTTGGCTATCAACGCCATAAATGGGCTTATAGGAGAGCTTGGTTCGGACAATGTATCCGAGCACATCAAAATCCCCGAATGGGGCGGAGCTCAAACTTTAAAAGCCCTTGTCAAGGCCGTACAGGACGGCACGCTTGCTAAGAAAATAACGGTAACAAGCGTTGACAAAGCCGATACCGAAGCAAAGGAGGAGTTGGGCACCCTTCAAGATGTGCTTGACTACTTAACAAATTACGTTGCTACGCTTGAAGGTGACAAAAAAGACGGCGACCTGTCTAAGGCCTTAACGATTTTAGACATCGGAGAAGGAATCGATACTTTATATGAGCTTTGTGAAGCTATTAAAGATGGCCGTTTCTGCAACTACGCTAAGACCTTTGCCGACGGAGACGATAACCCCGACAACACAATAACGTTGTACGAGTCGTTGAATAATCTTTATGCAGCATCAAAAGCACTTAGCGAGGATTTAGAAACATTTAAAAAAGCGGTAAACGATACCGTTGTTTATAAACCCCTGTCCCCTGTGGATAATTACGAAGACCTTCCTGAGAATGCAGTTCTCGGAGCCGTAGTCAACGTCAGAAACGCCTCCGAGGTGGACGGAGCATACTACCCACCCGGCACAAACTTTCTTCGAGTTGAGGGTGAGGACGGCACCCCTGTCTGGGATGCTCTCGGAGGAATGATAGACCTCTCGCTCGTATCGCAGTGGGATCACGTTATAACCGACCCTACCGACCTTGCTACTAAGCTCGCCACTGCTACAGGAAACGTGCTGGTTAAGTTGAGCCAACCTTACGAAAACCTTCATTATATACAATTTAACGAAGGGCTTAAGTTGATTGACTTTGGAGGTAGTTGTTTCAGGTTTACATACTTTACGGCTAATCCTAAGGCCAAGACCGTTATAAAAAACATCAAAACAGTTATTACCCAAGAAGAACTTTGGGAAGGACTCGGGAACGGCACTCTCAAAAACTTTGGTGCGGTAGAAAATTGCCGTGGAGTACTCGAATACGTCAACTGCTCCTCCGTCGAAAATTGCGACATAAAATATGCTGAATCCTGCAACTACATAAGAAATTGCTCTGTACCATATTCGGAATATACAACAAGCGCTGTATTTAAAGACTGTTGCTTTATCAACAATGTTGATGTAAGTAATTCTGAACCTGTCCAAAACATCGAGGTGCATTTTGACAACTGCCACCATATAAGCAATATTCACGATGACGGCGCAGAACACCCCGATTATCCTACCTTGGTATATTACGATGCGTTTTGCACCTTTGTAGACCCCTACACCTGCGCAGGTTATGTTTCGTCTGCTGTTGCAAACAAGGTTCCCGTCCCTGACTCTCAGGGCGGTGTGGAGTTTAAGGGGGTTGTTGAAAAAATAAACAACACACTTAAACACGCAGGATTATATGCACAGATGAATGGCAGAAATGACCCTGACGCTACATATCTTGCTCCCTATTCCACAGGAGCTTATGGGAAATACATAGTTCAGCGAGATGAGAAGGGCAATATAAATGCACCAAATCAGTTAGACGTTCCTCCAAAAGACGACCAATACATATCAAGACGGTATTTGGAATCAATTGTGGGTCACATCGATTCGGCTCTTGATGAATTGCATACATACGCACACAGCCTTATAAACGGAGGTGCTACCGTATGACAATTGCAGATAAGATTATAAGAGCAAAAGCGGATTATGATGCCGTTTACAATGCGGGCTTTGAAAGAGGCAAAGCAGAGGGTGGAGATACGGAAAGTGCGTTCGAAGCAGGTAAGCAAGCCGAATACGATGCTTTTTGGGACTCATATCAAAGCAATGGAAATCGTCAAGATTATTCTTGCGCTTTTTCGGGCAATGCTTGGACGGAAGAAACATTTAAACCTAAATATGATATTGTTCCAACCTCGGCAAGTAGAATATTTTCCCACACTGGCATTAAAGATTTAAAAAAAGCATTAGAAGATGCAAATATAGTCTTTGATTTTTCAAAGGTGACAACCTGCTCATATTTTTCCAATGAAAATACAAAAATCGAGCGTATTCCTACAATTGATACTACATCATTAAAAGGAATGGGTTATTTTCTTCATGGCTGCCGAAATCTTGAATATGTTGAAAAAATAATCTTGAAAAATGATGGGTCGCAGGAATTCACAAGCTCTTATAGTTTTGGCACTTGCCCGAAACTAAAAGAAATTCGCTTTGAGGGCGTTATAGGAACACCCAATTTTAATATATCAACCGCAAAAGGTCTCTCAAAAGAAAGTATAATAAGCGTGATTAATGCTCTATCCACTAACACAAGTGGTATTGCTGTTACCCTTTCATTGGAGGCAGTAAATAAAGCATTTGAAACAAGCGAGGGCGCAAATGATGGCTCTACTTCTGCGGAGTGGCTTGCATTGATTGGCACTCGGTCAAATTGGACAATATCACTTGTATAAGGAGGTAAACAATGAGGACTTCAATTAAAGCAAGCGAAGGAATGATTCTTACAAATGGCGAAATTTACGGCTCGGAAATCTTTCTTGCAGACGGAGAGAATGCGGACGATTTCCGCGAGATAACTATCGAGGAATATGAAACTATACTCAATAGAGATATGGAGTTAAACGATGAAACCTAAGATATACGGATATTGCCCTGCCGGATGCAAAGCCAAGGCAGACAAAAAAATGGCAAGGCTTAAGGCCGAGCTTGAAGAAACACTTCTTTAATAACAGGAGGTATATATGGTTAACAACAATTTTGATCAGAATTGGGGTCAGACAAATTACGGCGGTTATTCCTCTCAACCGCGTTACGGCTCAACTCCTATGAATTCTAACATCATTCGCGTGATAAGCCTCGAGGACGCGATAATGCGTACCAACACTCGTGGAAGTGATATGCTGTATGTAGACCAGGACAAAGACCGCTTTTATCGTGTTCGCGTTGATTACGAAGGAAATAAAACCTGGGGAGAATTTACCTTTTCTTCATCTCAAAACAATCAGTTTGCCACTGCGTCAAGGGCAGATGTAGAAGCTCTTGAAAAAAGATTGGAAAGCTTAGAAAAGCTTATTACTGCTAAGCAGACCACAAACAATCCTACTTTAACGGAGGCGGTGCAGAATGGCTAACAGTTTTGATAGTATGAACGATTTTCCTTCCCCGCCTGCGGCTACCCCTTCTGCTAACATAGAGCAAATGCTTCAGCAGGCAAGACAAAATCCTGCAGCCTTTGAGGATTACATAAAAAGAACAAATCCTCAGGCTTATAGGCAGGCAATGCAAATTCGCAACAGTCCCAACCCCAGGGCTATTGTTGCTGAGATGGCAAAACAAAAAGGGGTAAATCCCGGCATTCTCAAAATGCTGGGGATTCAATAACCGGGTATTGGATTCGGAGCGTACGGCCGAATTTGATATAAATTATTTTCAAATAAAAAAAGGAGGACTTCACAATGAGTGAATTCTCAGAGGGAATGGCCGTGGGTCAGAGCATCGGACAGAACAACGGTGGCTTTGGCAATGGCTTTGGAGGCGACGGTTGGTGGATTCTTCTTCTTCTTCTTTGTGGATGGGGAAACAACGGCTGGGCCGGAAACGGAGGTAACAATCAGATGGTAGGCTATGAGCTTGGTCGTGTAGCGACCACTAACGATGTGGCAAGCGGATTCTCTACGAGTACGATTATGTCTACTCAGCGTGACAATCAGCTTGCAGTTCAGCAGGGATTTGCGGATGTTCAGCAGACACTTTGCCAGGGCTTCAACGGCATCAATCAGAGAATCGGTGACTGTTGTTGCGAAACCCAGCGCGGTCTTGATCGTGTTAACTACAATATGGAGCGAGGCTTCTGCGAAGTACAGAAGTCTATCGACTGCGTAGGCGACCGGATAATCAACTTTATGACCCAGCAGGAGCTTGCAAATCTGCGTGATCAGGTACAGACGTACAGATTCCGCGAGTCTCAGTCGGCTCAGAATGCCTATCTTATAGACCAGCTTCGTCCTACTGCTCGTCCCGCTTATCTTACCTGCTCCCCCTTCGATAGCCTTTACGGCTACGGAGCAAACGGATATGGATATAACAGAGGCGGCAACGGCGGTTGCGGTTGTTGCGGTTAATCCTTTTCGCGACTATTCCCGTATTATAATGCGGTGAGACTACTCGTAGGGGTGCGGTCTCGCACCCCTATTTGATTATTGAGGAGGTATAAAAAAATATGTGCAATAATTCTTGTAACGAATGTCCTCGCAAGGTATTCAGTTCAAGCGTGACCGTGGTCACCGTTGACGGTGTAGCCACTCTTGTGGTGGACGTTCCGCTTCAATCATTTAATAATTGCCAGCGTGGGTGCATCGTAATTGTCCAGAACATTCCCGATACAGCAACCATAAATATGCCCGTAGCGGTGTCCATAGGTGGCGTCACCACTACCGTTTACCCTATGGTGACCTGCAACGGCGTACAGGTTACGGCCGCTATGCTGAGAACTCGTACACGCTATCCGTTCAAGGTTGAAACCAACGCAACCGGAGGCGTATTTAGAATACTTCGCAATCTGTCCTGTGCCCCCGCAAATTCTCTTGCGGCTATCCCCGTTATCGAGGTTGCCGAGGATCCTGCAGGAGGTTAACCTATGGACACAAGACTTCGCGATTATCTTGAGGCAAAGATGGGCGGCGGAGGTTATCGCGGTGATCACCGCCGTGGCGATATGATGAGCAGGGACCGTAATGACGGCAACGATTATTACGGTGACTCTGAGGATCGTCGCATTGATCGCAACGATGCAGACTACGGCGAGGACGAGAGAGACTACGCCGACTCTCGCAGAAGGAGGAGCAGTCGCACCGGCAGATATATGCGAGATCGCCGCGACTACAACGACGATTACGGTAACGAACGCGGATCTCGCGTTAAGCTTACCAAGGCAGACAAGAAACGTTGGAAACAAATGCTTGAAAACTCCGACGGCACGCAGGGCGTCCATTATGATATGATGCAGATAATGTCCTGTGCGGAAAAGATGAATATCCGCTTTGACGATTTCGATGAGGGGGAGTTTTGTCTTGCCGTTAATATGATGTATTCCGACTACGGACACATCATTAAGAAGCATATCGGTCACGAAAAGGAGCTTGCATTTTGCGTAGAAATGGCAAGGGCGTTTCTTGAAGACCCCGACGGCCCCGAGCCATCCGAAAAGCTGGCACTGTACTTTCACTGCATCGTCGACGCAGAATAAATCTTCTTATCAATACTACAATATCAACCCCAAAGGACTGCACCGTAAAGATTGCGTGTGTAGAGCTATAAGCACGGCAACCGGACTATCATATGAGGCGGTCAACAATCTTCTTGACATTACCGCCGAATATTACGGATGCGACAAGCTGTGCGTATGCTGTTATCACAATCTGCTGGAGGGGATTCTATGCTACGGAGTAACCGAGTGTAACTACACTCATACCGTAGAGCAGATTGCAACGGCTCATCCGCGGGATAGACTTATAATACGAGTCAGAGAGCATCTGACTTCTTCCATTAACGGTACCGTTTTGGATATATGGGATTGCACCGAGGAGCTTGTTGATTGTTATTGGGTGGTAAGATAGATCTACAACGCAGGGGGCGAGGGTTGTGCCTTCGCCTCTTTTTTTACAGACAACAACAGGAGAAAATAAATGATATATTATTTAAAGAATAAAGATCGGGGCATTCTAACCGACGGTACGCCAACGGTTGTGCCTCCCGGTGGATTTCTTCCAATCGTGCTTAACTTCGTGCCAACGAACGCCTCGTTGTACATAAGCGACGGAAAGAAGACTAAGAGCATCTCTTTAACCGATGATGACGGTTGCAATATCGAGTATGAGGCCATTGATCTTATCGTTGGCAATAAGGAAGTTATATCCGCGGATATCAAGGTCATAACGAATAAGAGCCCCTACAGAGTCTGGCACCTTGACGAGCTTTATATCCGTCGCCTTAAGAGTGGCGAATTCCTTTGCTATGCCGACTGCGAGAGACTTCGGATGACCGTAGCCGATCTTGAACGAAGGTTAGGGATTGCCGAGCAGTCTATCAAAAACAATGCAGATCGCCTGGACTACTTTGATAAAGTATTTGACGGAAACTTCATAACCGAATAAGAGAAAGGAAATATACCAATGAAAAAGCTTATGCGGCGACTCAGCACCGCCCTTATTCTTGTGCTGATATTCTCTATTTGCTTTACCCTCGTAAATTTTGCTCAGGAAGGCGACGAAACCGCAGGGGAGGTAATTACACCCACCGACACCGAAAACGAGCCAGAAAACGGTTTAAACGGCTCTGAGGGGGCAATGGATGCATTTCTTGCGGTGGTTAAAACTATCGTCGGTGAAGATTTTGTGAAAATGGGGTCGATGGTTATCGAGATTGCCCTGCTTATAATTCTTGTGCTTCTTAAGCGTACCAACAAGGTTACTATGGATGATATCATTAAAGCTGTGTCTGCCAAAAATACCAAGGGGGAGCGCGTATCGCTTGCAGAAGTAGTGTCTGCCCTTAATGGTATCGTCGCAGACAACAAGGAGGATATATCCGCGTTTAAGACCGAAATGTCCGACAAACTGAAGGAACTTGTAAACACATACTCCCAGCAGACCGTCACCCACGAGCAGGTATCCGAGCTTGCCGAAGCAATGAAGGCAATGCTTGGCATTTTCCACACAATTTACTCGCAGAGCAAGACCATTGGCGCAAACGTCAAGGAGGAGGAGGGCAGACTCTACAACGAGGCAATGAATCACATTCTTGCCTTGGAAAGCGAGGACCCTGCCAATGTCGTCTAAGCTTACCTATTATCTGTGGTGCGCCATCGCACTTATCGTATGCGTAGCCCCTCCTGCCGCAACGGTCGTGTACTTCTTTCCTCTGTGGATAGATAAGGGCGCAGAAGCCACCCTATCGGGATTTTGTTTGTTCCTGCTTGTAATATGCGCGATCCCCTTTTTTAAACAGATTCGTCAAATTCTTAAGAATCCCTCCACTCGCACAATTTGGCTGATAGGCCTTATCATATTTTGGTCGCTATCTTCAATTGCGGAGGAGATGAAGGTCATTTGCTTCGTCGGGTTTATTGCCAACCTTGTCGGAGGCCTTGTGTTTAAGATCGGAGATCGCTACAAGGAGGTAGACCGCAATGGATGAGCCTAAGATCGGAGGCATAAAGAGCGATGCCTCATTCAGGGCCATCGATACGGCCAAGGTCAACAATCTGACCTCTTGGGCGTTAATAGCCTGTGTAATAATTGCATCGATCCTGTCGCTCGGAAAGGTGACATTTACCTTTCAAGAGGCCCTATCCGTATCGACACTGTGCATAATTCTCTTTCTTGTCTCCTCGCTGATCTACCGCACCAAGTACACGGAATATGAGGCTAAGGCCAAACAGAGCCCCGAATACGCTGCAGTGGATAAGACCTACAACGAATTGGTTAACCGAATACACGACGAAGGTCTTCTCGTTCGTTTACCTGAGCTTTGTCAGCGATACGTGGATGAGGAGCTTAAGACCTTCCGAACTGCGATTCTGGCAAATTCTTGTATCCCCTATGACACCTATGCGAAGGACTATGCCAACCTCTCGGCGAATGCATTAAAGGCTCTGCCCATATCTAAATCGATGCGTAAAGCGATCCGCCGCGCTAACAGAGCCAAGGGGCTTAAACTTACCTCACAGAGCCTGTTGTCGGTGTCCAAGCAGGGCTTTATACGCTTCTCAGCGCTGATGATAAGCTCAGGCCAGCGAGAGACCATAGATTCGGCTGTGAACGTAATCTCACGGATGTTTACCACCTTTCTCGGCGGTGCCGTTACCGTGGCGGTAATTATTGACTGGTCTTGGCAGTCCTTGGTGCAGTGGGGCATCAAGATGTTACCCTTAGCCATGGCCGCGTATTCGGGAGCTACACAGGGAACAAAAAATATTTTTCAGACCGCAATTCCGCACAAAAAAAGTCAGATAAATATTATTGCTACTATCCTTGAATGGGAAAGGTAAGCCCTTTAGGGATGTCGTAAAGCACGGCGTCCCCCTCAAATAGATAGACAAAAACAACGCCACTACCAATCACGGCAGGGGCGTTGTTTTTTGTCTATAGTAGTCCAAGCTCCGTAGCTATATCACGGACTAATTGGCGCTTCCTCGAACTGTAGGAATTGCGGCAATAATAATACTGAGCTTTGCTTTTCCAGTAGCCTGTCCTATGTACTATGTCAAGGAATAGGTCTGTCGCTACCATATCGCCGCTTTGCAGATTCATCGCTTTGTCGAAGGCTCTGTTGATCTGACCGACGAGGCCTGTTTCTGTTTTACCGTCATACAGGCGTGATAAAGTTTCAACGATCTTCCATACACGGTGAGGAACAGGGGTATTGTCATATAGTTTATGTCTGCCCATCTGTGGACACCTCCTTGTTATACGCGCTGACCCAAGCAATGGGAATAGGCTTCTGCTCTACAAGACACCGCGCTATGCTCCGCGCGGGGGATTTCTTGTCTGCGAGAAGATGCACATCTCGGTGCGGTATATAATAGTTTGGTCTGCCGAGGTTGACAGTGACACATGTCTCGCACAGAGGCGAGCTGTTATTTACGCAATTCTTGCAGGGATAATCCGGATGTGGCATAGCTTATTCCTCCTCCCAATATTCAACGAAATAGTACGTAGTACCCTTGCCGGGCACCTTGTCCTTACCAAGCCTCACGGTGTAACCTGCCTTAAAGAGAAGCTGTGCCAAGGCTTGTCTGTCATCGGTGTTAAGGCTTCCGGCGCCCACGGAGGTTATCCTCTGTCGCTTGTGATTGGTCTTCTTATCATCCATCTTTGGTTATCTCCTTGATTTTTATCTTGTGAACGTATAGCATTAACTTGCGCTTGATCAGGTATTTTTCGGTGCGAAAACCCTTCGCATCCTCAACAACGGTCTTGCCGGTTTCTGTGTCAACGTATACGAAATCGGCGTAATAGGAGCATTCCTTCTCCACGCACCGCTGACCGTCTTTGAGGCGCTTTCCGGTCTTAGAGAAGCGAGGATATGATTCGTACTGAGTCGGGATCAGTACGAATTTTACTTGTGTGCGGAGATCCTTTATCTTCCCAGCCCGGAGGAGAAGCTCAAGCTCGGCTCTTCTCCTCGTTTCAAGGATGCTATCTCCACGAGAGGTATGTATGTTTCCATACTTATTCGATTTGTTCCATCGTATGGGCATTGTTTTCCTCCAATAATTTTTCTGCGACTCGCTCTACAATTCCCTTCACAAAAGCAGGATATATACCGCCCTTGATGCACTCCTCTTTTATCATAGAACGCATCTTACTCACGGTGTCGGCTTTGGCTTCGGCAATCCGTTTTGATATATTTACCTTTGCGACATTCTGATACTTTTGTTTCTCACGGCAATGTTCGCATTGAAGTGTCGTGTATTTGAAGGTTAATTTCACACCACAAGTAACGCATCTCCCCTCCGCTTTTCTTCTCTCGCGCTTTTCGCGGGAATATCTCTGTCCGTATGCTTTTCGGTCAAACATTTTCATTCTCCTTTTTAAGAAGCTTAGTTATAATCAGTTTAGGCGGTCTGTCTGCAAGCTCAGTTCTCAACCTCTCGTTATCCTCGGAGAGCTTCCGCACCTTTGCGATAAGCTTGCAACATTCTTCGGAGAGGTCTTTGTTCTCGGAGACGAGGTCTAAGCAGAATTGAGCGCACTCTGCAGACAGAAGCACTCCTTGACTATTTATGAATTTGGCATAGTCGATTTGGCACTTAATTTGGTCTGTTTTTATATCTCTGTTAAGTTCCATAGTTTTCCTCCTCAAACTGATTGCAAGTTTTGTAATCTTCGCCCCCCTTTTCGCACGCAAATAGGTAGGGACCGCGCACATAGTCGATAAAAACGTCAGAACAGTGCTTGCAAAAAATACAACTATTCTTAATGCAATGCCAAGTCATTCCGCGCGAGTCCGTCCACGGCTTCAACTCGTTATGTTCCATTGTCTTTCCTTTCAAGTGCTTTCTCGGTTTGAGTAGTGGATTCTGCAAAACCTAAAACTTTTCCAAGTCCATCCATAACCGAATTAGCCAATATTTTGCTAACTTCTTCAACGCTAATAATTTTTGCGTTATATCTTTTGCCGTCTTTCATAGCAAACACTTCAAAATAAATTCCGTTACTCATCCTTTGCCTCCTTATCAAGTACCTCGGATATCATATTTACGACAAGATCGATAGCATCCTGCACTCTCGTGTCCGCACAAAAGCCGACACCTTCAAGTATGCCCAAGGCTCTCTGAATTGTTTCTCTGTTTTCGTTAGACATCGTCTCTCCTTCTGCCTCTACTGCAATAATTTTTTTCTTCGGTTACTAAAAGCCCATAAGTGTTATGACATTTAATCTTGCCATCTTCCGTGTTTGCAAATAAGCAATCCCTGCACCTCACGACCTCAACCACATCTTCTGTCGGCGCATCGTTTATAAGGTCAAGAAAATCCGAATCGACAATCGCCATTCTGCTTTCGTTAGCCTCTTTTATCCTCCGCTCGGTTTCCGTGCGGAGGAATTCGGCATCGATATATCTTCTGCTCATTTCTTGCTCCTTTCATCAAGTGCTTTCTCTGCTTCCTCTCGGGTGAAAAATAACCTTTCTCCCCAAGTCCATTTTTCGTAGTCTGCGCATCCATTTATTTTCTTCGTGTCAAACAAAACTCTTATAAAGAGTCCAAATTCGTGCTTATGAATGGAAATAACCTCTCCCTCCACCACCTTTTTAAGCGGGAGAAAAGTATAAGGATGTAAGGTTATATACACCGTCTGCCTCACCCTGCAAGGCGGTACGATAACGCCCTCGGAAAGAAGATCGTCTGTGATGTTCTCCGCAAGCTTACAAGTTTTGTCTATGTGTCTTATAAGACTTTCCTTTACTATCTTGATCAACCTATCTCTCATCCCTCGTCCTCGCTTTCTTTCTTAAATTGGGGGCATTCTTCGGTGCCCTTGAAGTGTGCCCAGCTTGTGGGCAATAGGTAACGTATGTGCTTCAAACCCTCTGTCAGCTCGGCTCTGTAACATTTTTTTGGGCAAGTCTTTTTGTTGAAGTCAGAGCAATGTGTTGCATCGTGATTCACCCCTCGCCCTCGCTTTCGCAAATCGGTAATGTCATAACATCGGGATAAGTACCGATGTTTTCAACAAATTTATCCCATCGTTTTTCTAATTCACGATATGTGCATACACCCATACCTGTTCTCGCTTCGGTAAGAAAATAGTCACCACTCTCGGTAATCTTATCTCGGGTGTAGAATACAAAGCCGTTATGTTCTATTTTTTTTCCTTTTTCAGCAAATTTTCTTTTTGCAATTCCGTCATCCAAACAAGCATACCAATACGAGTCTTTGTAGGAATAATTATATATTTCAAAATCCTCGCACTCATAATCTTCCGATATTACTATACTGCCTTTAGTACACCAACCATTAATGTACCACTTGCAATGTCCTGCCCAACAACTTACGCTTGTCATCCCTCGCCCTCCGTGTATTTCTTTTTGAATGCTCCAAGTATAGGAAGCACAACCTTTTCAATAGCGAATTTTGCACCGTACAAAGCATCTGAATTTTCGCTCTCTATTGTTTGCACTCCTTCAAGTATGTATTTCTCGATTTCGTCAGCAACCTCGGAAGCCTTGCGGTAGCCTTTAGCGTAAAGCATTCTCGATGCTATCTCCGCTTGAAATTGACTCATACAAGTATGGTTTTCCAAATCATTCGCCATCTCCTCAATCTGCTTTTTCATTTTTGCTTCCATCTTTATCTCCCCCTTTTCTTATGAATCTTAACCGAATTAGAGACCACATAGCCTATCGATATGGCCTCTTTAGCCTTGGCTTGGTGATATAACTGATTCTCTTTGCGATTCTCCGCATCGAAGGCCTTGTAGTCCTCACCGGTCGAATGACAAGTCGGAGTGCGCCTTGTGCAACCGTGGCAGGGTGTTTCTTTATGGGTCATCTTTAGATTCCTCCGATGGTCTAAAACTTAAGCTATTTATAGTCATTTCAATTAACCCCTTGGCGGTCTCCTCAAGCTCCTCTGAATAGATTCGATCCGCAAGAGCCTCAACGTACTCCTCGTAAGTCTTGCCTGCGATGGGAACAGAGCGGATGATCTCGATTATCTCAGGTTTGGTCATCCTTCTGCCTCCACATAGCACCACGAATAACCAAAACATTGCTTGAATTTCCCCTTGCATACTTGGCAAATGTAGGTGCTTTTTATTCCTGTTTTTCTTTCGGCTTCTCTCATACTTGCATACACAGCAACAACCTTTTGCGTTGCAACTTCTATTTGCTTAACTGCCCTTTGCCTTTTGGTATTTGCCTTTTTGTACTGTTGCATAACTCCCAAAACCTTGCTTGCGTGTTCTACATTTTCAAGCGGAGTACACCATTCAAGATTTTTGTAATCATTATTTTTAGGGTTGCCGTCTATGTGATTGATATAAGGTTTGTTATCGGGGTTTGGAATGTATGCCTCCGCAACAAGTCTATGAATGAAAAACCTCTTGCGCTTGCCATTACTGTATAAATCAACATACAAATAACCTTTGCCCGAATGATTATCAGACGGCTTCTTGCATTTTCCCGTTATGTTGTTTATTACTCGCCCCGACAATGTAATTGAATAATTCTCAAAATTAGGTATCGGCTTCATAAACATACCCCCAAGATTGAAAAGGTCTTTTGAGAGGCTTGCAACCCTCTATAATTGAGCAACAATAATCTTCTTTACCACATTCAGTATTGCTATAATAATGTGCTTCACAACCGTCACAATTAGGGCTATCTCCGCAATAATGGAAAAACCCTTTCAACTCCCTCGGCTCGTCATATATTACGAGGTCAGTAATGTGCCAAGCGTAAGGCGCACCATAAGGGCAATAGGCGTTATATTCCTCGCTTGTAAGGCAAGCATCTTTGAGATAAAAATTTCCTTTTGTTATCCTATCGCACACAAATTCGCCTATAACCTTGCCGTTTGCTATATCGTTACAAAAAGCACTTTGCTCAAATAGCGGTTTTGCTTTCGTGCAATATATATACACCTTAAAAGGCGTTTCAAGTTTTGGCTTGGTCTTTCTCACCTCAACCGTCTTTTTGCCCGATGCGATAAGCTCGCACCATTTAGGCTGAATTGATATTAAAACAGCTTTCATTCTTCCTCCTCCACTCTGACTATCTTGTATTCAGGATGCATCCTGTAAAACCTCTGCTTGGCATCGTACTTGGAGGTAGCCTCTATGACTACCTCCCTTTGCCGATTGCTCAGGGCTATGTAGGAGACTTTAAATTTTCTAAGCATATCAGTAATTCCTTTTTATAGTCTTCAAATCTTGTAACTTTACGGAATATAAATCTGTTGTTTACCCACCGTTGCAGGTCTCTGATCTCTTTAGGCGCATTCGGCTTGTCATAGACCATGACGTAGGGATCGTAACCGAGGTCACGCAGGGTGTATATCCTATAGAGATTTTGCTCCATTGTGCTATTGAAATTGACAAGGGTATAAACCACCTTACCTGCACAGTTCTTGCGATTGTAAGCCTCTGTAAACCTCTTGAAATAGGGTGTAAGGTCTTGCTCAGGATTATCCCAAGCGAAGTGAAGTCGCTTGACCCGGATATGGTTGAGTTTGTCTGCTATAGCTTCATCGGTGAGCCTTATATCAAGACCTTGCGAAAAGTCTACGATAGCCTTGCTCTCTATAAGCTGATCGAGCAAATTCATCCTATCCTTGCAAGCGAGTATGTTGGGGTCGAGAAGCACTATCTTCTTCTGCCCTTGCCAAAATTCGGAGAGATCGGCAACCTTGTATGACCTTCTCCCTTCCTTTTCAGCAACGATACAGAACTTGCATCCCCTCGGGCATCCTCTCGTAAGGAAGCCGTAGGCGGTGTCTTTCGTGAGATCGGGATAGATGCTATAGTCGGGGTAGATATGCTCTATCTCATCAGGGAGGTGGTTATCGAGACCGTACCCGGTGCCGCCTTTGATGATCTTATCCGCCATAGGCATCCAATCGATATCGGGAGAGTATGTATCATCGAATACCTTGCTTTGATATACGATGTCATAGCGGCTCATCGGGAAACACCACTCAACGGTATCTCCCTGAGCCTTGTGCCATGCGGATATCTTCATAAGGGCAAGATTGGGAAAGTTGTGGGAGTCAATGTCTATAAGTCCAATTTTCATAGAGCCTCCAATCGGACGAAGCCGCCAATTCTGTCCTTTATCAGCTGTTCGTAGTCATCGTTGAGTTCAATTCCGATCCCATTGCGGCCGCATCTGTTTGCAACCACAAGAGTAGTGCCTGACCCACAGAAGGGATCTAACACCGAACCTCCCACTCTGCTTCCTGCAAGGACATAAGGAGTGATCAGTGTATCGGGGAATGTCGCAAAATGCGCTCCCTTGTATGGTTTCGTACTGACTGTCCACACATCCCTCTTGTTGCGCTTAGGGCGAAATTCATAAATTCTTCCGCTTTTAGTGCGACAGAATAAATCAGGATCTTCGGTATACTTCTTCCCACCATACCGGGGAAGCACAGCTTTCATCTTGCCGTTAGTTTTACCGGGGACTCTGTCGCTTCCGTTTTGGTTATCGAGGTTTTGTGAGTATCGTGCCATCGAAGAGTCGGCACACGGCTCTGCAATTGCTTCACTATCAAAATAGTAGCGAGGACTTTTTGAAAGAAGGAAAATATATTCGTGACTTTTGGTGCATCGGTCTTTTACACTTTCGGGCATTGGGTTCGGCTTTGCCCATATGATATCTTGCCGCAAGTACCAACCATCATTCCTTAAAGCAAAAGCAAGCATCCACGGTATACCAATCATATCTTTGGGTTTGCAGTTGTATACCGGAGTTTTTGGAAGATGTCTTTCTACACTTCCTCTATTACTGCCCTGCTTGTACTTCTTAGCATTCTCGGGATAAGCTGACCCACCCTTACCACTTCCGGCATAACTATCAGCAATGTTGACCCAAAGGGTACCGTCGTGCCTTAAAACCCTACGTACTTCTCTAAAAATACTCACGAGATTAGAGATGTACTCGTCAGGTGTGGCTTCAAGTCCAATCTGCCCTTTTCTCCCATAGTCACGCAAATTGTAATATGGAGGAGATGTAATGCAGGTATCGATGCTTTCGCTTTCCAAAAGTTTAAGACCAGTCAGCGCATCGCCGAAAATGACTTTATTTTTTATGTTTTCAGCTGTATCAAATATTGATAATTGACCTTGCATGTAACCACCTCGTTAAAACGGCAATCCTTCATCGTTAGGCATCTCTTCAAACTGCTGACTTACAGGAGTGCTGAACTGCATCTGCTTACCGCCCTTGGCATTAACTCCGGGTATTACCGAGGGCGCATTGGCGTAATCACTCGGCATATTAGGCTGTGCAGGCTTAGGCTTGTCCTCGGTTGCCTCGTTGTGACCGACGAATTGAAGCTCGTCTGCAACGATCTCCATCGATGTCCTCTTGTGCCCTTCTTTATCTGTCCAGTTCCGGGTCTGAAGGTGACCGCATACGAGGATTGGCTTGCCCTTGGTGAAGAACTTGGTTACAAACTCAGCCTGATGTCTCCAGGTCTGTATTGTGAAGAAGTCGCACTTCTGCTCGCCCGCCTTGACAAACGGACGATTAACCGCGATGGTAAACGAACAGACAGGCACACCGCTTGCGGTGTGCTTCAACTCCACATCTGCCGTTAAATTTCCAATAAGTATAACCTTGTTAAAGCTTGCCATTTTTTATTTCCTCCTGTAACCTGTAATTCTTGCATAATATGTAGACTTACTAATGCCGTACTTCTTGCATATCTCAGACACTGTTAATCCTAAAGTACGGTCTGATTTAATTGCTTCAATATCCAATGGTAAGAACTTTGGATGATTAGACGGAACACTCAATCGTTCCTTAACTCTCGCTGAAATCTTTTTCTTGGTTTCTTCGCTATGTTTACGCATCTTGTTATGCAGTATAGAATGTTCCCCAACTGATAGCATTATCAGATTTTTCGGCTCGTTATCCGTCTTAATGCCGTTAATGTGATGCACAGCAAAACCTTTCGGTACTTTTGTACCTGTGTGTTTTTCATATGCAACAATATGAGCAAAGACATATCCTTTTTTGTCTGCTCGGGGATGATCAGGATGATATTCCATTACATACCCTTTGTTTGTCATATATGGCGGATGGAATGCCATATTCTTACCTCCACACCAATGGCGCAAAATGCAAATTCGGGTTAGTGATCTCGTCCAACCTCTCCAGAGGTCTGTTGGAGGGCATTACCTTGCCGGTATTGCTCTTTGTGAAGCCACCCTTCCACTCATAGACTTGCCCTACCGTAAAATCGGGTATATCGCTCCGGGTGCATACCGTAATCCCTTCGTATACTTGGGGCTTGTTAAGCTCCTCCAGGAGCATATAGCACGATACAAGGAAGTCCTCGTCTTTTGCCGGGGTATAGTCGGCGCTTTTTACGCCCTTGTCGGTAATGAGATCGGCAACGAGCTTGCCCTCCTCCGTGAACTTAATGATTAATGCGTGATTTTTCATTTTTTCTCCAAGGGGGGCGTTACGCCTCCCCTTCCTCCTTCACCTCTCCGGTCTCGTTGTCTATATCTTTGATTTCAAAATCGTCAGCAGGAACCTCATACATATCCTCTGACATCTCTGTCTTAACCGTGCTGTCCATAGATACGGCGCGCGCAAATTCGCTCTTAAGGGGAGCCAGCTTCAAAAGCTTTTTCAGGCAAGTCTTTTTTGCCATCTCCTCAAAGTTAGTCTGCCAAGGGCCGCTTCCATAGCTCTTGGAATATCTTTCGCCATGGCGGCGAGCATCTGCCATAGACATAACCTCGTATCCTACACCGCCGCTCTTAGTCTTGAACATCGCATATACATAGGTGGGGTTACCGCGATCCTTAAGCGCAGGCTTATGAGTAAGCTTTGCATCGAGCCCATATGCAAAATCAAACTCGTCGTTTTCGTAAACAACATGAGCCTGAATGATCTCGATCTCTCCGCTACGGTACGCAAGATCCAACAATCCCTTATAGCCGATCTGGAACTGACACTCATAAATTCCTCCCTTCTTGTTGTTTTTGAAGGGGATAAGATATGCCTGTCCAAGCGCGCTGTTGGGCTCCAGTCCAAGCTGAGCGGCTCCCATCATTGCGGCAAAGAAGGATTGTGTCGTGCAGCTTGCTAGCAGAGGGGTGGTAGACACGGCAGAAAGGACCATTCGGGTGAATCTCTCAGGGGTGATTACGGCAGGAAGGGCCTTCTTGATCTCGCCCTCCATCTTCTTGATCTGGGCGACAAGAAGCTCCTTGGGATTGTTCTGAGCTACAGGCTTTGCCTTCTGAGCGGCGGTTGCGTTCTGAATAGTGTTAGTCATTTTTTTAATTCTCCTCATCTCTCTTTTCAGTTATCGTAAATACTCTGTATTGGGATTCCTTGTAATACTTAGTTAGATTTATCTCAGGGTGATCCTTGGCAAATCTTTTAATGTCAAACGTGTTCTTGCACTGACCTCGCCAAGATACCTTGTAGTTAAGGCTCTCTCCGCGTTCATCGGACTTCATCACTGACTTAATGGTATTCTTCATACCCGTGGCGATGGTCTCCAGGCGCGATATTTCTGCCTGCATCAACATATAGCCCTTTATGGTGTCCTCGTACTCCTCCAAACCTACAATGCGAGCCTCATCAACTGTAGGCGCATTGTAGAGGGTATCAAGAGCCTTGCCCGTTGCATCCGCATCGTCCACGGGAGGCTCGATGTTATCGGTAACGTATTTGTGGAAACTCTGCTCCTCGATCATAAGCGTATGGATCTCGTCCTCGTTGCGCTCAACGCAATACCATTTGAAGCCTACGCCAAGCACTAAGCACGCGATATACCACCGCGACTTTCCGGTTACGGCCATATAATGCATCGCTTGAACATAATAGTTTTTGGGGAATTCCTCATCGGTAAACTTGCTCCAGTTCATCGGGGTGGTGGTCTTACATTCAAGACCGGCATCCTCTCCGATCAACACTCGGTCAATGTTAGCGTGCGCCCATGGGTATTTAGCGTTAAAATATGTGTGGTTATCCCTTCTAACCTTTTTGCCGGAAGCCTCGCAGAAGCGTTGCGCTACGTATTCTTCAAGATCGCGCCCGATCCTCATTGCCTCGTTGTCCTCTTTTTCTGGGACACGGCCTGTCTTCTCCGCCCACAGAGAGTATGGAGATGCGTAAGGATTAAGTCCAATAACGGTAGCCGCATCTGACCCACCTATGGTACCGCGCCTAAGCTCGCACCACTCTCCACGATCCATACACTTGGTCGATATTCTTGTTATCATAAAATCCTCCTTATGCACAAACTTCAATGCAATTAGGTCACGCCTCGGTTGTCTTTACATATTCAAGTCAGTCAGGGCATCTGCGACGGCAATTGGTGCAGTAGAGCTTGCCGCCATACTCATCGGCCCCATCGCCTCGGAGGAAAAAGGCGTTCCAATTAACCGCCTCGTCTGCCCATATCTCCTCTACGCTGTCTGCACAGTCTCTGCATATTCTCTCGCCGTTTACGGTCACAATATCTGCCCGGGGGACGTACTCGTAGCACGCCCGGCATACATCTCGGCAGGTCGAGCAATAGAGAGTGTCTGACAATCCGATATCGGTTTTATCGAAGTCTATAAGGTGGTCTATATCCCGCCTGTTCACCGCCTCGTCTGCCCATAGCTCCTTGCTGCAGTCTGCGCAGACCACTCGGGGCAATATATCACTGTCGCAACGTGGGCATACACCGTCGCCGAGGTGATACTGACCAATACCGCAATATGTACACCTGTACTTGTATTTTTTTGCATTGCGGTCAATCATTGCTCGTTACCTCCACCTCGCCGAGCATCTTGTCAAAGAAGCCCTGCGGAAATCCGTCCTTCTTAAATATCCGCGCCATACATTCGTTCAGGTAATCTACCTGAGTGTTATCGCGCACTTTTTTTATCTGCTCTCTAAAGAGCATCTTGTGGTTGCCAAGGAAGAGGTTGAGCCGCTTCTCGCCAAATCCAAATACGTCGTGTAACGTCTTACAAACCATCTTGATATACAGATCGATAATAATACGCTCGTCACGGTGAATGGTCTCTATTGCGATCTGCTTGGCGTGCGCCTCGATCCTGTCCTTTTGCGCCTGTGGCAAGCTTTGCCACTCCTTTGGCGGTCTTACTTTCACGCCAACACCTCCTCGCCGCTATCGGTGAATATAACGCGCTTAACTGTAGGTGGTTTGGGGATCAAAGACGTTACCCCACCCATAGCCCCAAGCCTTATCCTGTTATCCTGGCCAATGTCGAGCAGATCACCGAGGACATCCACGAATGTCAGCGCCTCCTTCAGCGAGGGAAATTGTATCCATCCGTCGTCGCCGTTTACCGTGACCAGTGTTTTGCCTTTGATTGTCTGCATTTTGCACATTGCCTTGCGCTTGCCATAGCCTCTTGTCATTTTATCCTCCTACGCTCCACCGAGCCAGAGCGGGTAGAGCTATTATGTATGTTTTATTAACCTTGCCGTGTCCTACGTTCTGCGCCGGCAAATCGCCACGATCAATAGCGCGAGTCAGCGTCTTCGCACAAACGCCAACAGCCTTGGCAGCTTCGTTTATGGACAAGGATAGTCTGCCGGGATGCATCTCCCGTAGGACTCCAAGAGTCTCCCTGAAGTCTATTTTCTCTCGTGCCATTTTTTTATCTCCTTCTTACCAGTAAATCAGATACGGTAATCTTGACCAGCCTGCCGTAGATCCACGATCCACGAGCGGGATACAGCCTCACGATGCCACGTTCGGGATCCCAGTAGCCATCGTATTCTCCGCAGGGGCGGCCGTCCTTGTACGCATAGACCCTTACGGGCTTGTGCGCCAATAATGAGTCATGCGGTTTGATTCGGTACACTACCATATGTATCTATCCTCCTGAAATAATTAACCTCCGTAGGTGCGTTTCAAAGCGGCCTTCATAGCCTCCTCGGGGTCGAAATCGCCGTACTCCGAGGCCTTGGTCGGGGGCTTAGCCTCTGTCGCCGTAATGGGCGTAAGCTCGTCCTCCCAACGTGCCTGATTGAGCCAGGTTGAGGGGTACGGGATGAATTGACCGCCATCCCTCGTCCACTCCACGGACTTCTTGGCGACCTCCACCGCCCGGATCATCTTCTGTGTCAGCTCCTCGGAGGGCTTTATCTTGGCAAAAGCCTTCCTGGCATCGCCCTTGCCTACCTTTTTGGGGTACACAGCCCAGAAGCGGTCAAATCGCTCGATATAGATGTCAAGCGCGGTCTTTTCCTTCTTTCCTTCTTCCCCACACCCTATCTTCTTATTATCTATATCTATATTTTTATTTATATTTCTATTTCTCAATTGGTTACCCAATTGGTTATCCAATCGGCTAACCTGTTGGTTATCCAATTGGTTTTTATTTGTAGGGGGTCTACCGCCTTTAGCACCGTTAAGTCTAAGCGCGTTAGTATAATTTGCTCTGCGGATGCTCTCTTCTTCCATTCTCACGTTGAAGTAACAGCCGTTCTGGTCAATCTCAAACTTAGCGAATATCTTATCATCACGCTCGCCACAGATGGTAATCATATCCTCCTCGCTTAAGTGCCCTTGCTGATGCTGAAGACAGAGCAGCTCCATATATTTGCCCTTCTGTTCGTAGTTCATCAGCCGCGTTCCTACAAGGTAAGCTTCGGGGTAGAACAGCACCGCAGGGTCTTTGTTTCTTGCCATCCTGCCTCCTATTGATATTTCTTAAATGTGGTTGAGTCGTAGGTGGAGGTCATAGCCTCCTTGAGTTTCTCTTCGAGGAGCGCTCTAAGCTCGGTGTCGTTCATGCCGTCTCGCCTCCTTTTACAAAAGATATCATTCCGCTTTTTAGCATCCTGTTCATCATCAGGCTGTTGAGCGTCAGGAACAGCAGGTCACAAGTGTCTTCCGCTCTCACGAGAACGCCGTTAAAGGTGAGCTTAGCTCCTACGCTGTAGCAGAGTTCGTGGTCTACAGGGAATATTTCTATTTCGACTTTACCGCCGAAAGTGTAGAACATTTGCAGTTCTTTAAGGAGTTGGTCGGCTTCCGCTCTTGCTTTGTCCATAAGCGCCGATAGCGACCTCTTTCCGCACATGAAGTATGTCGGTCTCTCTTCTGCGTTCTCCATTATGAGACGCTGTTCGTATGTGTAATTGTCGGTAACATCGACACAGTCCTTAAACACCTTGTTAAAATCCTTGACTTTCATTCATTCCATCCTCCCCTCCTACTGATATTTATCGATAAAGTAATCGATAAGCTCTACACCTTTCTCGCCGTACCGATCCTCGGTACGCTTCTTTGATACGACGAGGCAGCATCGCAGATCATCCTTGTCTACAAGTTCGGTCAGATCCTGCATCGGATCGATGGGATAATGATCCTTTACCGCCACGATCATATCATCGGGATCAACCTCGCACCGGTCAAGGCGTTCGTAGCCGTATCTGATAGGTAACATCCGGTAGAGATCGTCGCACTCCTTCACGATCACCGTGTTGAGATATAAACTGTTTTCTTCAAGCCATTCACGTAAGGTCAATTTTTCCCCTCCTTAATCGGTGCTAATACCGGTATATTCTTTGAATTTCTCTCGGCTGATAAAGTAAGTGTATCTGCTTTTTGATATCTGTATCGCGTACCCAAAGGGAAGGATACCCTTCTGCAGTCCGATTCTTACGAATTGCTGTGAGACACCCATCAGCTTAGATGCCTCGGCTATTGTCAAATGGTTAGGCATTTTCTTTCTTCCTTTCAACAAAGTTGTTGCGGTTTAATTATGCGAAGAAAATTTTGTCGATGCTCGCTTCAGGAAATGCCTTCTTAAACTTAACAAGAAAGCCTGCGGAGAAGCCTGCTCGTCCGTTCTCGATTTTCTCGTAGAACGAAACGGTAACGCCAATCTTGCGAGCCATTGCTTCCTGCGAGAGCTTCTGCTCGGCACGAAAGCGCTTTAAATTGATTTGTACCATTGTATACTCTTTTTTTGTTGACGTTTTTTTGAAATCCATCATCTCACTCGCCTCTCATCTTGGACTGTTCCTCAAATACCTTAAGATCTTCGGCACTTACGCGAATGATCTTGCCGAGACGATAAGCAGGGAGCTTGCCATCCTTTACCCAGCCCCATACAGTAGTCTCCTTAACTCCGTAGCGTTCGGCTACTTCCTTACAGCTGTAATACTTTGTTTCCATCGGTTTTCCTCCTTTATTGATTTTAGTTAATTGCTATTGACTTTTGCTTGGTTATGTGCTATAATGTCCGATGAAAAGAGAATAAATAGCTTTCAGCCAAGAAAATGTCACAAATATTCAATTAAATCATTACAACTCGCAATCGCTCGGTTTTGATTGGTTGCACTGTGTTTTAATTGGTTGTACTTATTATAACTCGGTTTTAATCGGTTGTCAAGGGGTTTTTGAAAAAAAGTTGAATTTTTTTGAGAGGTAAAAAAATGTCATTTTACGAGAAGCTTAATAATCTATGCAAAGAACGCGGAACATCGCCCACGGCTGTTGCGCTTACACTTGGATTTTCGACATCCGCTTCTACAACTTGGAAGAACGCCAAAGGTATGCCTCGGTCTTCTACAATAAAAAAAATAACCGAATATTTTGGCGTTCCTATAACATACTTTAACGACGACCCTGAAAAAGAAAAAGCCCCCGGCAATATGCCGGAGGCTGAAGACGAGTTAATTCGCCTTATAAACTTGATGCCGCCTGAAATGAAAGCGGTATATGTTGAGGCTCTGAGGGTATCTTTAAAAGCTCAAGGGCTAATTCCGTAGCAATCTGTAATGCTTTGGCAGGATCGGAAGATGTGCGGATCATTTCGATGATATCAAGGGTGTCCATTTAAGAATCTCCTATGTTATTTATATTTAGTGGGATAGATGGGCGTTAGAATTCTCTTGGTCATATTATACACAAATTAAAAGCAAAAATCAACAGATAAATATGCATATGTGGCATACATTAATGATAAGGAGCATCAACATCAATGTTAGAGATAATACGACAGCGAATAATAGAAGAGAAGGAGAGGCTTGCCATCTCGGTGAGATCTATGGCCGAACGTTCAACCCTTAAGATCGCCGAGGAGAGCATTAGGCGCATCATTAACGGCAAGATATCCGATCCCGGCATATGTACCGTGCTTGACATTGCCGACACGGTAGGTCTTCAGCCATATGAGCTGTTCATGGACTCTACCCTCGCGGCTGAATTTAAGGTATATCTGGCACTTAAATCCAAGGCGGACGAGAGCGAGGCCGAACGCATTAGGATGCTTGCCGAGAATGAGGAGCTTAAGGCGACAAACCTTGGTCTATCTAACCACATAGGCGCGCTTGAGATGACCGTTAAGCACAAAGAGGAGATGATATCTCTATATACCAACTTATCAGATATGTGTAAAGCATTGATTGAATTATGTAAATGTAGGTAAGTATAGTTTATTTAGATGAATATTTTGGATTTTATATTTATCGGAATTTTCGCGTATATGGGCATTCTGCAGTTATTTGTTTATATTTGCGAATTGATCGATAAAATTAAAGAGAAGTTAAAGGAAAGAAAAAGCGAAAAAGAGAGTGCTAAAATGCAAGCTCAAAAAATAATAGATCAAGCAAAAGAGCAAAAAATGGCCGAAGAAATGAGCGAGAAGGTGCAAGAAGAACCTGATAACATACAGCCTATAACTATAGAGGAACACAAGGACGTCGACGATGATAACGACGATCTCGATTACGAGTATGACGACCTGGACTTTGACGACGAGGATCTTCAGTTTGACTACGACGAAGAAGGTAACATAATTATCCCCGACGATGACGAGGAAGACGAGGAAGACGAGGAATAACGTTAGATAAAAAACAATGCAAAATATGCATAACCGCGGTTATAGCTGTGTTATAGCTGTGTTATAGCCGCGGGCATGCTTCGGGCATTGCTTGGGGCATATCTTATATTTATTTATATATTTATGTGTTCATATGTAGCACATATGTAGCTACATATGTATCACATATGTAAAAAAATATTGATTTTTTGATATTTTTATACCATTTTATGCGATTTTAACCCCAAAAACCATATGGTTAACCAAAACAAAACCAATTGGTTAACCTCCTCTCCTCCTCTCCCCCCTTTTCCCCTCTTTCCTTGATAGAAAAAGAAAAAAGAAAAGAAGCAAAAGAATAAAAGAAAAAGATTTATCTTTTTTCCCTTAATCCCCTCTTTTCGTCTCTCCTCAAAAGAAAACGTCCCAAAAGAAAAAACGGAGGATTCGTAATGAAAAAGCGCAAAGACGGCAGATATCTTAAGGTCATCACCGTTAACGGCAAAAAAGAGTATATATACGGCAAGACGGCAAGAGAGGTGACGATCAAGGCATTGTCACGTTCTGATAAGCCTGAGATTAACGATGTTACATTCAGCGAAGTGGCAGACCTTTGGTGGGATATCGAACGAGGGTCGCTCTCTCCGTCCACCCTGCGAGGATATAATACCCTTAGAGGTCATGTGGTAGATTACTTTGGCCGCAGACGGTTATCATCCATAACCACCTCGGATATTGTGAGGTATTATCAATCCTTGGCCAAGCTGGGGTACGCCAAGAAAAGTGTAAAAAATCACAAGATCGTTATTAATCGTATATTCCACTTCGCAATAGTCGAGGGGTATATATCCTCTAACCCAGCCAAGGAGGCCGAGCTGCCCCGAGGTCTTACCGAGACCAAGCGAAGACCGGCAACACCTGCCGAGGAGCAAACAATTGCTGCTATGTGCGCCCAAAAAAAAGTGTGGATCTTGCCAATCGTAGCACTGTATACCGGGATGCGTAAGGGGGAGTTGATAGGTCTTAAATATAAGGACATCGATCTGGATGCAGGCGTGATCAATGTCGAGCGTTCAGCTTGGTACGCCAAGGGAGGAAAGGTCGAGATCAAGTCTACCAAGACTGAGGCCGGCGAACGCATAATACCTATCCTTGATCCTCTCCGTCCACTCCTTGCAGAAGCCGTCAATAATAAGCCTCCTGAGCATTTCGTCTTCGGGGGAGCCTTACCCCTTAAGGAAAAGAAATATCGCGTGATGTATAAGAATTTCCAAGCGCAGACGGGCATTACGGCAACAGCGCATCAACTCAGGAAGTCTTTCGCGACTATGGCCGTCACCGCAGATGTTTCCCCGGATGTCCTGAAGACCATATTCGGCCACCGGGATATATCCACCACTCTCAACATTTACAACGAGGTACGCAAGGCAAGGATACATCAGGCAGCAGAAGCCATGAACGGGACCCTACAACATCAGTATTCTGCACCGAAAAAATAACGCAAATTGGTCAAAAGTTGGTCAAATGCCCCATTTTTCACCTAAATATTTATATATTATACAAGATAGCTTTTAGCGTATAGGCTTCAAGTCCTTCTGCCCCTGCCAGAATTAAAACACGCGAAAAAGCCTTGTAGCATAAGGAAAATCCTTGTGTTATAAGGCTTTTTTGCATTTTTAAGCTTTGAATATTTTGGAATAGTTTGGAACAGTTTGGAAGAAAAAGTTGGTCATTTTTAGTCAAAAAGTTGGTCAGAAAATTGGTCAGGAAAAAGACTCCTTTTTTAGGGGTCTTTTTTGTTTCCCCTTAAAATGCAAAAATATGTGAATGTTGTGGAATAACAATTAAATATATGCGTGCTTGAAGCCTCATCGGATTCTCCCCTCAAAAAATAAATGGGGATGACGGTGGGGTTTATTTCTGTTATGATATTATATAAGCTAACGCACTGCCGACCAAGGATAAGGCTTTTTGCACACCATTTAAATATTTATCATACCAAGGTATAGTGTATATCCCATGGTATGGAAAGGAGAAATAATTAATATAGCCTATGGATAGTAAAGACAACAAAATATTTAAGGAGGCAAGCCCCAAGCCCATCAAGGACGCCGCCAATCGTGGTGCCGACGGGCGATTCATCAAGGGCAACCTTCCCTTGACCAAAAAGTATACCGCAGACATACCCGATAAGCTTCTCGACTATTACCTCAAACATAAGGATGATATTAAGCTCGCCTCCGACGTCGATTTTTGTGTGAGTGAGGGATTGATGTATCCGACGTTTGCGAATTGGCTTATAAACCCCTCGCCCGAGTACGACCGTTTAAGAAATATTCACGCGTATTGTAAGGAGCTTCAGGCGGCTCAAATCGTCTCCGGAGCTATGAATCGCACGTTCGACCCCGGATTTGCCCAGTTCCTTCTAAAAGCGAAGCACGGCTATCGAGATAAGCAGGAGATCTCACTCGACAGTAAGAGCGAGGGCAAGATAGACGTCAACATCAAGGTGATAGAGTAATCAGCTTATGGATATTGATCTTCAGATCACGAAGAAGCAGAAGGCTTTCATCGAGGCGACCCCCACGGAAGTTCTGTTCGGCGGTGCGGCAGGGGGTGGCAAGTCCTACGGTCAGGTCATTGACGCTCTGCTTTTTGCCCTCCGTTACCCAGGCTCCAAGCAGCTGATACTTAGGCGCACCTTCCAAGAGCTTGATAAATCGATTATACGAACGGTAATGAGTCTATACCCTATATCACTATGGACGTACAACTCCTCGACCCATACCGGGCGCCTTACCAATGGCAGTATGATCGATTTCGGTTACCTCGCCAACGAGAATGATGTCTACCAGTACCAGAGTGCCGAATATGATGTCATCCGCTTCGACGAGCTTACCCACTTCACCGAAACGCAGTATGTGTATCTTATATCTCGTATAAGAGGTGCTAACGGATATCCTAAACAGATCAAATCCTCCACCAACCCCGGTGGCGTTGGTCATCAATGGGTGAAGGCGCGGTTTGTTGACCCTTCACCGCCCAACACCGAGTTTGTAGGTGCCGGCGGCCTAAGTAAGATATTCATCCCCTCCCTCCTTGGCGACAATAAGCCGCTAATGACCAATGACCCGGCATACAAGGCACGTCTTGAAGCTCTGCCTGAAAGAGAGAAGAAGGCTCTGCTATACGGCGACTGGGATATCTTTGAAGGTCAGTATTTTGCCGAGTTCAGCCGGGATGTTCACGTTATCTCCCCCTTCCGCCTCGACCCCTCATGGCGTAGGTATAGAGCGTTCGACTACGGCCTTGACCGTCTCGCATGCTATTGGTTTGCCGTTGACTCAACGCGCACTGTATATGTTTATAAGGAGCTGTGCGAATCCAACCTCCCAATCTCCACGGCGGCGCAGAAGATACTTGATATGACCGAGGCTGACGAGAAGATACATTGTACCTTTGCCCCTCCCGATATGTGGTCGAGGGTGCAAGAATCGGGTAAGAGCAAGGCCGACATCTTCCATGCATCGGGGCTTACTATCGTTAAGAGTTCAAATGACCGTGAGGCCGGGTGGCTGGAGGTCAAGGAGTTGCTTAAGACTGATGTGAATGGCACTGCAAGGCTCAAGATCTTTAGCAACTGTACCGAGCTTATCAGATGCCTCCCTGCGCTTCAGATCGATCCTAAGAGGCCTACAGACTGCTCCACGGAGCCTCACGATATAACCCACGCCCCGGACGCCCTCCGCTACTTTGCCGTAGCCTGGACCCGTCCAAATCCCGACCCTGAGCCGGTACGCCCTAAGAAGCGGTGGACTCAGGATATGTGGGAGGATTACAATAATGCCTCCCCGGAAACTAAAAAGAAATTAAAAGAAAGGTGGGGTGACCCCATATGGTAATTGATGCAAAAAAGACGAGCGACTCTCGCCTTCAATTTTTCCAAAATCTTTATGAAATGGCCAAGAACGCCAACGATGACCACATCAAAGGTCTGGAGCGCAATAAGAAACAGTACGACGGAGATGCCACGATAGACGGCTCGTGGGAGGCGGCTACCGTAGTTCGTAATATTACTTATGAGCTGATCGAGAGCGAGGTATCCACGTATATCCCCCGATCTGTCGTGTCCCCGGAGATATACTCCGAGCGTAATGACCGATGTGCAAAGAGCATCGAGACCCTTTGTAATAAGCTTCGCAACAAGATTCCTCTTGAGGTACTGAACGATATCGACGAGCGTATGACCTATGTATTCGGATCCTCGATATGGCTCGTGGAGTGGGATGAGTCCATCAAGACCCATAACACCGTAGGCGACGTATCGCTGAAGGTGTTGTCCCCGGAGGACTTCGTGCCTCAGCCGGGAGTTGAACATGTGGAAGATATGGAGTATTGCTTTATCAAGTATAATGCAACAACAGACGATGTATCAAGAATGTTCGGCGTCGAGGTATCCGTAGCGGAGCAGGGCGTGAACGAGGACTACGCCGACACCGAGGACGTCATAACGGTCATTACGTGCTTTTACAAGGACGAGGAAGGCAACGTCTGTAAGTACGTATGGAGCGATGACGTTGAGCTTCAGGACGTCGAGGACTACTACGCCCGGCGTAAGAAGGTGTGCCGCTACTGCGGCCGCAGGGAGGAAATATGCCTCTGTGACGGAACCAAGGATAGCGACTATGTCACCGAAGAGGACGACGTCGAGGAGCTGACGGTGAATATCGTCACCGCCAATAATGACGTGATCCCTGCTCAGTCCCCCAAGGTAAGAAAGGGCGAGATCGTGACCAAGAAGGTAGTTCAGCCTATATCCGATGAATACGGTACGCCCATGCTTACCGAGGTAGGCCTCCCCAAGGAGGAAGAGGTGATGGTGCCTGTCATGCAAGCCACCAAGATACCTTACTACAAGCCTAAGCGCCTCCCTGTTGTGATACGCCGAAACACGGCTAAAATAGGCTCCCTATGGGGCGAGAGTGACTGTGCGAGGATGAGACATCAGCAACAGGCTATTAATAAGGTGGAAAGCCGTATTATGGCCAAACTGATGAAGGCCGGTGTAACCCCTTATGTACCGGAGGACACAGAGGTAGCAATGAACAACTCTATCTTCGGCACCGTGCTAAAGCTAAAACCGGGATCCACGGCGAGGGATTACGGCACCATAGACACCACTCCTGCCATAGCTCAGGATGTGGCTGAAGCGGATAGGTTATATGATCAGGCCAAGAGGATATTGGGTATCAGCGATAGCTTCCAAGGCCAGTATGACGGCTCGGCACAGTCAGGCTACGCAAAGCAGTTGCAGATCTCGCAGTCCAGCGGCCGTCTGCAGTCCAAGAGGGCGTTAAAACATGCATTATACGCCGATCTTGACCGGGCAATATTTGAGCTTTATCTTGCCTTTGCCGACGAGCCTCGCCCCCTTCCCTACAAGGACGAGTTTGGCAGAATACATAACATGACCTTTAATAGGTATGACTTTGTGAGATCGGATAATATGGGCAACTACTATTATACAGATCAGTTCCTGTTCTCCGCAGATGCTTCCATCGACCCCGAGGAGGATAGACAGAGTATGTGGTCGGCTAACCTTTCCAACCTTCAGCAGGGTACTTTCGGCAACCCCCAAGACCCTGCTACGATGGTACGTTATTGGAGCGCACAGGAGAAGGCGCATTATCCTCACGCGAGGGATAACGTGGAATATTTCACAGAGCAATACAAAAAGCTCATGGCACAGGCGCAGATGCAGGTAGCCGAAGAACAAGCGGCACAGGCGCAGATGGCGCAGATAGCACAGATGGCGCAGAATCAACAAGGAGGAATGTAAGAAATGGGAAAAAATCTAAACGAAGAGGATCTTGGCTCCGCCTATACAACATACGTGGGCGGTGTACAGAAAGAGGTGGAAGCTAATAAGCAGGCTATCACCGATGCCTACAATGCATTAAAGATACAGGCCGCAGACAAGCTCAACGCCGATAAGATCGCCGCGCAGAACGCCTACGAGCGTAGCTTGTCCACCTACGGCTCACAGGCTGAGGCACTGAGGTCAAGAGGCTTCACCACCGGTCAGCAGGGCGGTTACAGCACCTTCCTCGATGCCTCGGCAAATATGGCCAAGCAGAAGGCTATTACCGATCTTGATAAGGCCTATCAGTCCCTCGTCGCCGATCTCGGAGTGAAGGAGTCCGATGAATTAAGGACTGAAGATGCAAAGGTGACTACGGCTGAGACTACCTATAACACCAACAAGCTGAAAGCCTACGCAGGTATCCTTGAAAACGCAGGCCTTGGCACATATATGTCCCAGGGTGGCGTGGACAACGCAATAGCCGCTTATGAGAGCTTATACGGCAAGATGGGGGAAGATCAGAGGACAAGTATACAAAAGGCCTACGAAACAACTCTTGTGGAAAGCGGCGATGTTATAGCTGGCGATGAGTATGCGGCTCTTCCCGAAGGTGAGTTGAAGAAGGGATATTTAAATAACTTCACGACCAAGATGGGCGAGGTTGTAAAGGGCGCGTTGGATGCGAATAATGCCGATGAACTGCTTACTGAGATCGATGCTATTTCAAAATACGGTGGAACAGAAGAACTATACAATAAGCTTGGCGATGCACTAAACAAATACGCGATGGATTTTGGTAATGTCACTGCTGACAACGAAGAGGCCGTAAATAACTTCCGCGCTACGATTGGAAATGTTCTTAGACAAACCACTGACGCTACGGCCAAGGCAAAGCTTATCGATGCTCTTACTCGAACCTTCCATACCGGCGGAGATTTCTATGAAGCTGACCGCGTGGGGTACTACAACAAAATAAGTTCTGCATCAACAAGGAGGGATGCGGCCATTAGGATTGATGGATACAGTTATCAATTTAGTGTAAAAATTGATACTCAGCCCGATGCAGACACGACGGCAATACTCGACTCGTTAGGATTTGGCCTTAATAATGAAAAAAATCTTGATTCGGATGGAAAAAGGAAATCAATCGCCATAATTTACGGAGGTGCTTTATATGTATATTATAATAAAGAAAGCGGTAAAGAGGGCTGGAAAAAATGCGGTCTCTCCAATAACGAAGTTAATCGCGCTAATAATGTAAAAACAAACTACAATCAATAATTCAACTTCAATACCACCCCTATTAAAAATGAACTAACGGAGGTGTCCCGATGGGCAGTATCGTGGAACTTTACAATAAATATGGCACAAAGCATAAACCCCCTGGCATAAACCAGGGGTCAACCCTTACCCCTGCGCAGATGACCTACAAGGCTACAAATCCCGAGGTGGTAGAGAAGCAGAGAGAGGAAGAGGAGAAGGAGCAAAGCTCAGGCCTTGAGCGGTTTGGAGAAGGCGTGGGATACTTCTTCGAGAAGGTAGGCCTTGGCGCATTGCGAGGCATCGAGGGTATCGTGGATTTTGCCGCCGGAGGTATAGCTGATATCTTCGGTGCTGACGAATGGGCGGAAAAGCAGATTGCCAACGATTGGGTCAACTACAATCACGCAGACGAATGGTTTGAGCCTCGCAACGGCTTCGAACAGTTTATAGGCGACCTCGGCGGCGGTATAGGCTCGTCCCTTCCTGCATTGGCGGCTGTAGGTATAGCCGCAGGTATAACCTACTTAACCGGCGGTGCAGCTGCAGGAGTTGCCGCCCCCCTTCTTTCCACCGGTACCTCGATGCTGATATCAGGCGTAACCACCCTTCTTTCCGCAGGTGGTACGGCGGTATCCGAGGCCTATCAGCAGACCGGGGAGCTTACAGGCAAGGAATGGGGCTACGGCTTGCTTTCGGGTGCGACAGAGGGAGCTATTGAAGCGGCAAGTGCCGGCATCGGCGCCGGCACCGGAGCTATTGCTAAAAAGATTGTCGGGACAGGCGGTAAGACTGTATCCTCGGGCGCAATGAAGACCCTCGGAAACCTTGGAAAGGACTTCATATCCGAGGCCGCTGAGGAAGGCGTTATGGAGTACATACAGCCCAAATACAAGCAGTTGACCTATGACCCCAACGCCAAGGATGCTACGGCACAGGAGATCCTTTATTCGGCCTTTATAGGCGGTGTAAGCGGTATGGTTATGGACGGTGCAAACGCCACCGTATCCAAGGCTACAGACTTTGCCAAGGGAGCCGCCCTCGCCAAGGATCCCAAAAAAACCGAGGAGGTGCTTAAGAATGCACGAGAGCTTGCCAAGGTTGAGGACTCCACCAAGACCGGAAGCGAGGTTATGGAGGAGATATCAAAGCAGATCAAGAAGTACGATAGCTCCAACAACAAAATTAGCAAGACCTCGCTCCTTGGCTCCATCTCTCGTCTTCAGACTCTTGCCTTTACGGACAGGTTTGTGGTTGGCGAAACCAATGCGGTATTATCCAACCCCGAGGCTATCGTTGCAAGTCTTCCGGGAGGCGTATATACCGACCCCTCGGGCAAGAAGTACACTGTCACCAAGGAGAAGCTTCTTGAAGGTCTTGAGCCTAACGCAAAGGGCAAGGTTTCCCCCAAGGCTATCAACAACGCCCTGAAAAACAACGAGACCCTCCGTGCCGTTATCGTCGCAAGGGTCACCGGGCGTATGCTTGCCAATGTAGGCGAGGCATATATGCAGACCATTGAGGGCAATAAGCGATTTGCCTCGCAGGACGAGCTTAACCAGTTTGCCGAAGGACTAAGCACCGATGATCAGGCTATGCTCCACGATCAGATGGGCATAGACCTCGCCACGGACGATATCAACGCCGTTAACGAGAAGATCGCACTGTGGAAGGAAAGCGACCAAGGCAAAACATATAAAGCCGGTATTGGAAGGCTAAGAGCAGTCAAGAAGCTCGCCCCCAAAAAGACTATGCCCAAGACCCCCAACAACATTAAGGTCAAGCTTGGTGAAAGCGTAAGGTATCAGGCTGACGGCTATGACATAGCTATAGAGCATACCGGTGAGAATCAGTACACCGTCCACGATATCAACGCCAGTCGTTCGGTCTCAGGCCTGTCCCGGGAGAAGATGAACGATATGATCAACAAGTTCCGTCAGAATACCGTTGCTGATACCGCAGGGGCTGTCGCTACCGCCTCACAGAAGCCTTCACAAGCGGCCGCAAAGGCCACGAAGGCCACTCCTACCGCCGAAGCCCTTGCCAAAAGAAAAGAGGCCACAGACAAGCTATATAAGGCCGTTGAGGAGGGGGTAAAGGAGTATCGAAGTCTATCAGACCCCAACAAGCGTGCGGTAAGGCAGATGGTGAGGAGCGCACAGGCCTACGGAATCGCAGAGGCCGAGATAATGACGGCGGCAAAGTATATGGCTAAGACCGGAATAAATATCGCCTTCGCCAAGAAAAGGGCCGAGGGCGGCAGCCGAGTCAACGCAGAATACTCCTGGAGCTCCGACACGGTCTACCTCAATGTTGAGGCTCTGAGCGACCCAAATGCCGATACCAGGAAGACATTTGACCAGCTTGTGGTCCACGAAACCGCCCACGCTCTTTACAAGGTGCCTAAGTACAGAAAGCTGATGAAGAAGCTTGCAAAGAAGCTCGACAAGAAGACTAAAGAGGAGATAGAGTCGCTTTACGGCACTACTATCAACAGGCAAGCTTTCACCTCCAAGGAGGATGTTCTTGAAGACGAATTTGCCGCCCACTACCTTGAATATGCCCTTAACAAGGAGGGAATGCTTGAATCCCTGCTTAAGGAGGACGTAAGCCTTGTTGAAGCCCTCAAAAACCATATCAAGAAGGGTGAGAAGCTCTTCGAAGGTGACGAGAGGCTCGATGCCGCCTCCAAGAGGGTATATAAGAAATTCAAAAAAGCCCTCGCCAATTTCAGCGAGAGCAACAAGGGATTTAATGCGTATAAGGGTGACAAGGGCGGTGAGGTGAGGTATGCGCTTTCTAAAAATGTTGAAGCAGAAATTGATGACGTTTTGATCAACAAATACCATTCAGATTATGTTAAACTAACAGAAAACACTCCATCAATACTCTTGTCACAAAAAGGCGTTAAGAATTTGCCTTTGTTCATGAAGCCTTCACACATAAGAGAAAACATTCTTTCAAAGGAAGACGCTTTTTCTAAAGGCTATAAAACCGACGATAAAACAAATTATCACGGATTAGGAAAGGATAAATTCCTTGAAGTAATAGGTGATTTAGATAATGTCACTGAAGCATATCGTGGAACCAAAAACGCCGATAATCCACAAAGAAGAGAAAAACATTTTCTCTTAATTTCAAAAGTCAAAGATGCCGAGAACAATATAATAAATGTACCTATCTACATCAACGAATATGCGAGTTACCATAGAGTTATAGTTGATACAAACAAAGTGGCTACAGTGTTCGGCAAAAACGAGTTGCAAAAATACATAAAAAGAGAGATAGAAAAAGGAAATATCGTCAGAATAAAAATAGGAAGCCCTCAAGTCAGTGACTCTGCAGCGCCAATTGCTGCCCAGTCTAACAAGAAAGCTTCTAGTAATAGTATACTCCAACCTTCCAAAAAAATCAACCCCTCTGACGAAAATTCTTCAAAAAATCTTCCCACCGACATCCGTAGGCAGAGTGTGAGCCGTATTACCTCAACCATGAGCGAAGAGGAAAGATACCAAGAGATTAAGGACAGAACGGTAAGCGCACCAATATACAAAGGACAAGCCGAGGAGCTTATAGAAAGCGAGATAGAAAGCAGAAAGCATAACAGCGCAAAAAAAGCCGTAGTGGCTATTGCTGAAATCTTGGGTGTGACAAAAAGCGAGATCAATTTCAACGATATCGATGTAAAAGTAAAGCTATCCAAGGGCAACGTAGGCGAAAGCCTTTCCAAGGATGCAAGTCCGAAGCAGATTGCTCGTCTTTTGCCGGTCATAGAACCTGCCGCTGAGAATGCCGTACTTGTTGAAAGGCATGAAAACCGGTACTATTATGATACAGACACCGTGTATTTTGATAACCTTATAAGCGGTTACGTAAACGGCAACGAGTTTATTCCTATCCGCTTTGGATTGAAGCACAGCCGAACAGGCACCACAACCCTTTACGTTGTAGTAGATCAGAACGCAATAGACATAAGCAACCTTACCGAAATAAAAGAAGACACGGGTCGTCAAGCTGCCCCGCCCGATTCACCATCGGGAGCGAACGAGCTCCATCGCCGTGTCACTTATAGTATAGCACAAATAATCGAGTTTGTCAACAGTGAAGATTTGCTAAGATACGTTCCCGACCAAATGCTTGACGAAACACAGAAAAAAACAAAGTGGGAAGGAATTGCTAAAACCATAAAACGAACTAATGACAAAAACGATGCAAAGTATGTTGAATACATAAGTAAAGGGGATATGGGATCCACAAAGCAAATGGTATCAGCCGCCGCAAAGGCAAATGGATATACCGATAAACTATATCACGGAGCTAAAAAGGGTGGCGGTTTTAAGGTGTTTCGTGACTGGTCGTATTTCACTCCAAATAAAGAGTATGCTACTCGTTATATGGAGCGAGGAAACGAAAAATCCCTATACGAAACATTTGTAAAGATGGAAAAACCGTTTGATACAAGGAACGCCGCTGAAAGAAGGATTTTTGAGTCAATACGCCAAGAATACGGATTATCTGCTATTCAGGACTCTGGGCTACCGGATTGGACGGACGGCTACGACATTTCCGATTACATTGATGAAAACGGTCTTGATTATGACGGCATCATTCTTGACGAAGGCGGCGATATGGTTGACGGCAAGCCTGTTAGCAGAGGACTGTCCTATGTCGTCAGAAAATCCGCTCAAATCAAATCCGCCGACCCCATAACCTACGATAATGAAGGTAATATCATCCCATTGTCGCAGAGGTTCAACTCTGCCAACCCCGACATCCGCTACTCCTTGACCCCGGTGTCACCTGCAGCGGAGGGTGTAAGCGAGGACTTCAGCGACCCGGCGAAGAACAGCGTTACCCTTACCGTGGACAAGGATCGGAAGAGCTTCTTTGCGGCTTTAGGGGAAGGTTTCACGAACACAGCCGTTGCCCTTACTGATGCTCAGGCGGGTATCACCCGAATGGGCAGAAGCGTTGGTATGACCCGAAACGAGATGGAAACAAGCCTTCAATGGGCAAGACTTGCGAACGCCCAGGCAAACAACTTCATAGGCGGCAACTTCTCCCGGATGAACGGCAACGAAACCCTTAAGGATATCAACAATGATTCCGGCGCTGAGGATAAAAGCACCGGCGGCGTGGTGGATGCCCTTATAAAGGTTATGCCCAAGAAATTTTCCAAGAAGGGCGATACCAAGGCCGAGCAGAGGTACGCAGACTTCCAGCTTGTTGGTCAGCACCTTAACAACATTGACCGTATGAGCCTCGAAGAAAACGCCAAGAAGAAGTATATGCCCTTAACCAAGGTGCGTGACCGTATGAGCAATGTCGCCAAGGCAATCAATGATGCACTCACGGAAATCGAGAGGCTCCAGACGGTTATAGATGCCGAGAAGGGGCGCAAAAACGCCTCTGAAGATCGAATAAAAGAGGACAGGGCAAAGATTAACGCCACCAAGCGAAACATCTTATCAACTCTTAAAAAGCTCAATTTAAAGGACATTGGAGTAATAACAGCAAAGGACTTATCTTCGATAAAGAATGTAACCTATACCGAAGCAGAGCTTAAAGCCCTTCAGGAGGCATCCGCGTTTGAGTTAAGCCCAGAAGAAACAGCATTTATCGACGAAGTGTTGCAGGGCAAAACCGTGACACTTGAAAAGCTGAAAAGAATAGTGTCAATTCTAAATTCCAATGCCAAAAGGATTGACTCGCAGATTGATCAGCTCAAATCCGTCAAGAACAAGCCCGTGCTTGGACAGATCGTCACCAAAAAGGAGATAGATCCCGATACCAAGCAAGAGGTTGAAAAGGAGTACGTGGAGCCGATATCGGCCGAGGAAAGCCGAAAGATCGTCGAGGAGTACCGCAAGAAATACGAGGGCGACAAGGACTTCTGGGAATCCCTTGAAAAGACCAAGGCCTACCTTCGTAACCTTATGCAATACCGTGTAGACACAGGCCTTGTGACCGCGGAAATGGCGGTCTACCTTGACACTATCTACCCGAACTACCTCCCGGCGTACCGCATGGATAACGAAACCGGGCTTATGGTGGTTAAGGGCGCAAGCGCAAAGGAAATCAGCAAGACCGTACAGAGGGCTAAAGGAAGCGTAAAACAACTTATGCCCCTTCACGTATCTATGATCAAGCAGACCCTTTCTACAGTAAGAGCCGGCCGAATCAATCAGCTGATGTCTACCCTCTACGAGAGGTATCTTAGCAGCGATTCCAAGAACAAAGACAAGTATTTTGAGGTCGTAGAACGAATCCCGGTTGGAAGGCAGGGTCCGGTCACCGCAGACGAGGTATACGGCATTGACTACAGCGATCCTGACAACATCCCGAAGAATAATCAGATCACCTTCTACTACAAGGGTGAGAAGGTTACCGTCAAGGTCGACAAGGCCTTCTTTGAGGGATTTAAGGACTTGGTGGGGCATAATGATACCCTCATTGATAAATTCATCGGTAGCGGCGTTTTAACCAAGACCATGAAGGCTTTCCGCGCAGTTGCAACCAACTACAACCCGTTGTTCATTCTTCGTAATTTGCGAAAGGACTTTGCGGATGCGATGGCAACGAGCAATTACCCCTGGTACAAATTTATGTTGGCTTACGGTGGCGCATTCGGAAAAATGATCGGCAACAGCAAAAATTGGAAAATCTACGTTGCCAACGGAGGCCTCGGCAATACCTACTTTGATGAAAAGAATTTCACGTTTAACTCCAATACGATAAGAGGAGGCTTCCGCACTACGAAGCTCAATACTACCAACGTGTTCACCACGGTGGGAAGTACAATTCAGAAGATAGGTAGCTACGTTGAGGTGGCCAACCAATTTGTTGAGCAGATACCGAGATTCGCGGCCTTTAACCTTGCCCTCAAAAACGGCGCAACGGTGGCAGAGGCTATGAGCGATGCCGCAGAGATAACCACCAACTTCCAAAGGGGCGGAAAGGTAACCAAGACCTTTAACCGCTACCTGGTGCCCTTCCTTAACGCCTCGGTGCAGGGCTTCTTTAAGGTACCGAGAAGGGTGAGGGATGCTCACGACAAGGAATGGAAGAAGATGATACGCAATATTGCCGTCCTTCTCTTCAACCTCATTACTATAGGCATGTTGCCCGAGATCTTTAACAATATCTTTGCAAAAGACAAGGAGGGCTACGACGAGCTACGCACAACGGATAGAGTTAACAACTATCTCATCCCGATGGGCGACGGCAAGTTTATCAAGATCCCCCTTGGCAGAATACAGGCATCCATAGCAAGCATTTCCGACTTTGCTATGGGCGAGTCGGAATTCAAGGAAACACGGTCAAATGTATCAAGCCAGGTATCGCCTTGGGGAACGCTGACCAGAACTATATTTTCTCCCATCAAAGATGTAGCCACCAATACTACCTGGTACGGCGGCAAGATCGAGGGGCAGCAGTTTGAAAACGTAAGACCCAGCAAACGTTATGACGAAAGTACAAGCTCCATTTCCAAGGGCATTGCGGAGGCTCTGTCCCAAGTGGGTATTGAATATTCTCCCAAGAAGATAGACTACCTCCTTGGTCAGTATACCGGCTTCTTCGGTGACGTTGTGCTTGATGCGACTACCCAAAAGGCCAAGGGCAACTTCCTCGCCACAAACTTCACCGTGGATTCCGTGACGAGCAACAAGTTATCCACGGAGTTCTACGATATGTACAACGATGCCCAGTACCGCAAGAACGAGGACGATGATACAGCAATTTATCAGCTTAAGTATCTCAACAAAATCAAGAAGGAAATCCGGGATCTGTACGATCAGAAGAACGCTATACAATCCGACGAGAGCTTGTCCAATAACGAGAAGCTTGCACAAACAAGAGTGCTTCAGTCCTACATAAACGCGCTTTACAGAGCCGCTATGGATAACTACGGCACAGTAACCGCGGCAAGCCTTGAAACCTCGGGATACGATCTTGAAGAAAACGAAAGATTCCGCGAGGTGATCCGCCTTTCCTTCGGAGCCGAGGCCGCCTTTAAGATGTGGGATGACGATATCTACGCCAAGGCAACGGCGTTTGATGATGCAGGTATCAACATTGAGAAATACTATGATTTCTACTTCTACACGGCAAAGCTTGAAAATGACAAGGACAGCAAGGGCAACACCATTGCAGGAAGCAAGAGGGCAAAGGTCCTTACTGCTATCAAGGCTATGGATCTGCCTATAGAACAGCAGATGCTCCTCCTTACCTCCCGTGGCTACAGCATCAAGGACAACGATTTCGGCCGACTGTCAGCACAAGTGGCAAAGAATCGTTTGCTGAGGTACATTCTTTCGCTAAAGGTCAGCAAGGCCGAGAAGGAGCGTATTGCCGAAGCATGCGGATTTAAGGTGCGAAACGGCCGAATAGTGACAAAATAAATAGGGATGATTTTGGGTTTAATTTGTGTTATAATTATGCCACAGAATACGTGGAGGAGAAAATCATGCTTGTAAAAATTGTTCCTGCACCTTCCCAATCGGTTAAACGATTGGTTTGCCCATCCTGTCGAACAAAGGTCCCGAGAATGGGTTTTGCCAAGGGCGCAAAAATAGACGGTTTGCTCTTTAATTGCAAATGCGGATATTACGGCGCAGTAAGCACAGAAGAAGCTGCCAAGGAAAATGTATCCACAACTAAAAAGTAGCAGAGCCAGAGCCAAAGAGCCAGAGCCAATCAACCCTAATGGGGGTAGGTTGGCTCTGTTTTTTTATCAACAGAGAAAGGAGGTTGTGAGTAATGAAGAAGAACGCAATGGCGACTAACCGGGGCGGCATTATCAAGTCCCCTAACAAGTCCATAGGCAATCCCCCTAAAGCCACTGTAAAAAAGGGTAACGACCTCAGAACAGGCAAGTAATACTTTGCCAACCAAAACCAACAAAGGAGCCAAAAATGGAAGAAAAGAACGATCTTGAAAAGGTGGACACGAACACCGAAGAAAAAATCGCACAGGAATCCAACTCCATCGACGAGAATAACGATGATGAGGAGTACGAGGACAAGGACGAAGAAGTAGATCCCGACGAGGACGAAGATCTTCAGTTTGACTACGACGAGGAAGGCAACATCATTATTCCCGACGATGACGAATCCGGTGACGATGGCGAATCCGACTCCGACGATAAGGATGACGAGGAGGATCCGTCAGAGCCGAAAAAGGAGGCCACCCACGAGGAAAGGTACAACGCCTTAGCCACCAGAGCGAAGGATCTTTTAAAGAAGCTTGGAGTTGATGCCGATGACCCCATTGAGGGGCTTATTCAGGCAGCCGCAGAAAGCGAAGGCGTAACCAAAGAAGAGTACAATCAGAGGCTCACCGCCGAGGAAAACGTGCGTATGAGCGACCTGAAGGCTATTCAGGAAATATTCCCCCACGCAAAAGAATACAAGCGAATCGAAGACCTTCCCAATATCAAGAGATTTGCTGAATTGCGTGTCAAGGGAGCGACCGCAATAGAAGCCTACCGAGCCACCCACTCCGAGCAGATCGCTGCAGGCGGTACACCGAGAGCAAAGGGAAGTAAGGAACACCTTACCACCACCAAGCCCTCCCGTAAAGGCAGTATCAAGATATCTTCAAGAGATATGAAGTGGCTCAGAGAGAGCTTCCCCAACAAGACGGACAAAGAGCGACTTGCGCTCTACAAGAAAACACTTTAAAAAATAAACAAAAACAAAAAGGAGTAATAAAGCAATGGCTGAAGTAATTTACAGCAAAACCAACCTGCCTAACCAGCCCGGCTCGGCAATATACGGCGAATACGCCCACAAGATCAAGATGTTCATCTCTGAGGAGAGCGACCGCTGGGAGAAGGAGAAGGATATAACCAAGAAGCTTTTCAATGTTGAGAAGTCTAACAGTCACGGCGAGGCTATGCTCGGTGAAACCAATTTCGGTATTTTCGAGGATGTTGCCGAGGGTGCAGCAGCCCCTGCCGACACCGTAGCCCCCGGATTCGATAAGTTCATCACCCATCATGAGTTCAAGAAGTCCTTCGTAGTTACCAAGACTATGATGGAGGATGCTAAGAACGGTATCGCAGCCGAGGCGAAGGTAAGAGCAAAGAACTTCGCAAGAGCTTACGGAATGACCCGTAACAAGCTTGCCGCCGCCGCACTTTACAACGGCACCGCTGGCACGATGAGGTTCGCTAATGCGGAGTACGATATCACTACCGGCGATAAGCTTTCCCTTTTCAACAAGGCGCATAAACTTCCCAAGGAGGATCTTGGCACTCAGTCCAACTACTTCTTCAAAGCCAACATTTCCACCACTACCGAGCTTGAGGAGGCTATTACCGCCACCGCTATTAAGATGCGTAACTTCAAGGACGATAACGGCGAGCCTATGGGCTATGTACCCAACATAATCGTTCTTCCCGGCAACCGTGCCAAGCTTGAAACCATGGTAAAGAAGGTTGTAGGCACCGAGCGCACTACCGGCACCAATAACAACGATATCGGCCTTCAGTACGGCAACTGGGATATCGTAGTCCTTACCGACTGGGTATCCGAAACCGACGACCTTATTCTTATGTCCTCCGATGCCAACGAGGCGCTCAGAGGCTCCAACCTCTTTGACAGAGTCCCCCTCACCGTCCGTTTTGACGTAGACCATTACACCGAGAATCAGGTATGGGTCGGCCGTGCGAGAATGGGTATAGGCCACTACACCTGGAAGCACGTTGCCCGTATAACATTCACCGAGAACGCGAACGCAACCGAGCTTACCCTCGACTGATAAGGAGTAAAGGACGATGACTCACAAGGAGCTATACAACCAGGTCTTACACTTGGGCTTTGAAAATACAGCCCTTGAGAGTGACGATGTATACATAGATGCGGTCAATAGGGCGTTATATCAGGTTAATGCCCTTCGTCCTCGCCTTGGATATGCCGATATCCTTCACTATCCCCCGGAAAATGTGCTTGGTAACCGTTTCCGGGACATTGCCGAATGCTATGACAGCATAACCTTCCCGGTGGAGGGATGCAGCGTGCTTTATGTAGAACTTGCCGGAAGATGGTATGTGTCTTATCAAGGCGGTAATGCACAGCCCCTGGAAGAAAAAAGCGACGCTCTTGAACGCAGGAAATACGCCATAGAAGAAGGCGTTACCTCCGTGACCATAACGGCATATCCAAGGTTTGTTTACCGAAACGCAATGGCATTTAAGGTGCCCCCGGCCACCGTGCCCGGAGTCAAGTATACCGGTTATAACCTTCAAAACGTTTTGCGCTATGCCGCCCCTCCTATTATCGAGGAGCAGGGCTACGGTTACATAACCGAGGGCTACCGCATTGAAGGAAGCACTATATACATCGATAACGGCTTTAAGGGGCTTTACCGGGTGGCGTACCATACCCAACCTACAAAGGCCACCCTTGACCGTGTAAAGAGCGATGATCTTATCCAGCTTGACGAGGATCTATGCTCACTGTTGCCCCTTCTCGTAGCCTCCTATGTGTGGCTTGAAGATGAGCCTGAAAGATCGGAATACTATTATTCCCGGTATCAGGAACAAGCGATAGATATTACACGCAAAGGCAGAGTTCAACAGCCCACAAAATACATGACTAACGGATGGTGATAGACGATGGCCAACAGAGAGCAAAAAAACTTACTGTCCGCAAGGGATCAGTATAACGCATACTACGGCTCATTCAGGGGCGTTGATTTCGCCTCTGACCACACCGAGGTAGACAACTCCCGATTCGCCTACGCCGTCAACGTTTACAAGGATTATCAATCCGGCCAAGGTGCGGCGGTGGAAACCATT
>JAZKYL010000053.1:0-15847 GCA_045612105.1 Eubacteriales bacterium | reverse complement strand
GTGCCTCCGGCGGCGAGCTTTTTAGGCTAAAAACCTACGCAGATTGCAAGCAATCTGCTGTTGCGGGTTCGCTCCGCGAACCTCGGCTCGGCAAAAACCTTCCTCGCAAAAAAGATGAAAATGTAGCCATTTCATCTTGTAAAACCGTGAGGATTTTGATCAAAGCTCCACTGCTATCGTGTTTCGAGTTTTTTGCAAGCTCTTTTGTTTAAAAAGTTTCAAATAAACTTGCAACACGATAGAAGATATACTTTGATTCAAATCAATACGGTTTCAAATGACAATATTTGAGCAATTTTAACCTTTTTTGGGGGAAGCTTTTGGCTCTACTTGCGATGTTTGCCGTGAGGCAAACTCGCGCAAATCTCGCATTGCGAGTTTGCAGTTCTCTGAAAAAGGTGGAATCCGCATCCCCCGCGTCCCCGCGAAATTGCAATTTAACCAATACATTACAAAAAAGCCCCGCCGAGGCGGGGCGAAATTTATTAAAGATCAAGCATCGAATCGTTTTCAAGCAGCTTTCCGTCTCTATAAAGGAGGGTTTTGACCTCGTATTTGCCGAAATCAAGGTCAATATTCTCGTCGAATACGGCAACCGCACACTTCTTTGCGTCGGGAGTATTGTTGAAAAGTCTTACCATAAAGGTGTCGTCCGCGGTCTTTCTGAAGCAAGAGAGAGTCACGGTGTCGTCGGAGAGAGTGACAGGAGCACTTTCGTGAGTCTTGCCATTGCCGTGAGGATAGAAGTTGAGCGCGTAGGGCTGCTGTGTGAACTTCTGCGCCTCGCTTTCAAGCTCCGCTCTGTCGCAGACCATAAGTCGGAGACGGAATTCGTGTCTGCCGGGCTCTATATACCTATTGAATATCTCGGTATCGATGATCGGCAGCTCTCCCACGGGGTGCGCGCAATAAACCGAGCCGTTAAGCAGGTTGATGTAGAGCTTACCGTTCTCAATTGAGCAGCCGTAACTTCCGTCCTTCAAGATCGCAAGCACGCGGTCGCCCATCTCAACACCGACAAAGCGTTGCGAGCACTCTTCAAGGTTCTCGGTATAGGTCTGGGTGCCAAATGCCGTCTGACCGATAAATCTGCCAACCTCAGCAAGCGGAATTTCAAGCTTTAATCCCATTCCGGGATCGTTCCAGTAAGCGTTTACAGTAAGGTCAATAAAGTCAAAATCCTTATAGAGCTTATATGATACACGGACGTCGGAGCGACCTGTATCGTAATAGCTCTCTGTCTCGGTGAAAAGCTCGCCATTCTCGATGGTGCGAAGCGCGATCTTCGGCTCGGCATAGCGGTAATTTTTGCCCACCGTCTTCATGTGCCAGCCCCAAGGGTCGGCGTTGTCATCATAAATTACGGGACGGAAAGCCGCGCCGCCAAGATATTCCTTGCCGCCTGCGACAAAGCTTGAAAGTGCACCGATCTCGGCATCAAAGTGCGCCTTCGTGCCCACATTGGTTTCAAAATCGCTGACAGGTGTGCGGTCAAGCGTCCATTTTTTACCCACACGGAAAGAAATATCGAATCTCGTCATAGACAGAGGATTCAGCTCCGACTTGATGGCAAGTCTTACGCTTCTGTCCATATTGATTCTTGATAGCTCCTTCACTCTCTGGAAGGGCACCTCTTTCCCGTCCTTTTTCACGGAGAATTGATAGCCCTCGGTGTCGGAACAGATACAGGTCAGCATAAAGAAATCGGCATTGAATATGACCTCTTCCTTTTTCTGCGAGGGATTATACACGAAAATCGGAAATTCCATGGGCACAGCGCGCTTATAGTCGCCGCAAAGTGCCATAAACGCCTTCGAAAACTCATTGTCAAGAAGCTCCAGTGCGTGGTCCAGCTTTCGCATGCTACTCTGCTCGCCCTCGTATATGCAGGTTCCCGAAAGCACGTCATGGAACTGCACCGCCGCCATATTCTTCTGTGCTTCCTCGAATGCGGCAAGGTTATATTCATAACCCGTCTCAACCGCCGCTAAAGCACAGATCTTCTCGGTCATAAGCAGCTTGTTTTCGGTCTCGGCATATCTTCTTTTAAGTCGGGATATCGAGGTATAGCACTTGACAAAGCAGGGCTGAAGTGCCTCGCTGTATTCGGCCTTCGGCATCGCTGCCGCAAAAAACTCCTCGGGAGTAGAGTGGAAAACGCGAACTCCGTTTGCCTTCTCTTCCTCGATAAAGCCCTTTATATCGTCAAGGTCTCGTCTCGACGCGCCGCCGCCGTGGTTTCCGATTCCCCAAAGGGCGAAGGCAACGTCCTCCTCCATCCAGGGGCGCATCTTTCTCTTGATATCCCTTACCGCGTGCCCCAGCTCTGAGCAATAGATTGTGTCGTCCTGAAATCTTGCCGCGTGGACCGAGCTTCCGTCAAAGCCCTTCCAATCGAAATGCATTGCGGGCAGTTCGAAGATCCAATCCATGGGGCGGCAGAAAATATAGCCGTTGTAGCCGCATTTATTAAGTATCTGCACAAGTCCCTGAGTGTGACCGAAGGAGTCGAAATTCACCGCAACCGTAGGACGGACACCGAACTTTTCCTTGAAATACTTAAGTCCCGATTCTATCTGACGGACAAATCCCTCACCCGAGGGAATATTACAGTCGGGCTGAACGTACCAGCCACCCATAATATGCCATTTCCCCGCCTTGACGAGCTTCTTTATACGCTCGAAAAGCGTGGGATCGTATTTCTCAACGTACTCGTAGAGCAATGCCTCGTTGTGACAAAATATATAGTCGTATTCCTCGGCAATATCCACCGCAGAATAAAAGGTGGCGAGAGCCGCAGTTGCTCCCTCGTTAAAGTCCCATTGCCATACGGGGTCAAGATGCGCGTTGCATATAAGGTGAAGCTCTTTCATAATTTTTAATCCTTTGTCACTTATTTCAGGCTTTTAACCTATATTAATTATATCTTTTTCGGACTATGCTGTCAATATATATTTTATGTTTTCGTAAAGTTCTTGAAAAATGGGAGCGCGAGGGGGAAAAACTTCTTCCAAGAAGTTTTTCCCCCTCGCAAATCGTATAATTAATATCTATCGTCCATAGGAACGTAGTTTCTGGACTTGGCAATGCACTTATATCCGGGACGGATGATCTTATTGGAAGTGCAATACTCCTCCATACGGTGAGCGCACCAGCCCGCAACTCTCGCTATAGCAAAGAGAGGTGTGTACATCTCCTCGGGAATACCAAGCATACGGTAAACCAGACCCGAGTAAAGGTCAACGTTTGCGCACATATCCTTTTCAACGCCCTTGTAGGCACGGAAAAGCGTGGGCGTAATGGTCTCGATCTTCTCAAGCAGCTCGAAATCGTCACCAAATCCCTTCTCGTAAGCCAGCTTTTTAGCGTAGGTCTTGAGCATTACCGCACGGGGATCGCTCTTGGTATATATTGCGTGACCCATACCGTAGATAAGTCCCGAGCCATCGTTTGCTTCGCCGTTGAGGATCTTGAGAAGAAATGAAGCAACCTCGTCCTCATTATGAGTATCCTTAACGTTTGCCTTGATGCAATCGAACATCTCCTGAACCTTGATGTTAGCTCCACCGTGTCGGGGACCCTTGAGAGCTCCAACCGCCGCGGAAATTGCCGAATAGGTATCCGAGCCCGAGCTTGAAAGCACACGGCAGGTAAAGGTGGAGCAGTTTCCTCCTCCGTGCTCTGCGTGGACTACCAAGCAAAGGTCAAGCAGTCTCGCCTCCTCCTCGGTATAGCTCTTGTCGGGACGAAGCACTCTCAAAAAGTTCTCCGCCGTCGAAAGGTTATCCTTGGGGTTGTGAAGATTCAGACTCTTATCGTTAAATGCGTTTTGATAAACGGCATATGCCTGTGCCGCAATAATGGGCAATCTTGACAAAAGCTCCATCGACTGATGAAGCATATTTTCAAGGCTGGTATCATCGGGATTATCGTCATAGGCATAGAGTGCCAGTACCGAGCTTGCTATCTTGTTCATTATTGAACGCGAGGGAGCCTTCATAATAATATCCTCGGTAAATCTCGGAGGAAGTCTGCGGTAAGCCGCTAAAATATCGTTAAATTCTTCAAGCTCGGTTGCAGTAGGTAAATGACCGAAGAAAAGCAGGAACGCGCACTCCTCAAAGCCAAACCTTCCCTCTTTAACGAAATTATTTACCAGCTCGCTGATCTCATATCCGCGATACTCAAGCTTACCCTCGACGGCGCACTTCTCGCCCTCGTTCATAATGTAACCGTGAGCATTTCCAACTCTCGTTACACCTGCGGTAACGCCCGAGCCATCCGCCTCACGAAGACCTTTTTTTACTCTGTAATTATCAAAAGCCGCTTTGGGGATAACGTAGGTGCTTCTTGCGTCGTCAAGCATCGACTGAAACTCCTTCTCTATCTCCTCATCGTGGTCGCTTGTGTGATTTTTTGAATAAAGCTGCATATTATGATCTCCTAATCAGAATATGAATAATAATAAAGTATTATACCACTAAAGGCACGCCTTTTGCAATTAACAAATTGTAAACTTTCAAAAAGACGTGCATTATTGTTTGACAATCGACCAAATTTGCAAGAAAATTGCGTTAATATTTCAAAATGGTGTTTGTTTTGCAATGCAACAATAAAAATCATTCAAAAATCGCCTTTTTTACATCCTTTTCACTCAAACATCGCAAGATTTTATGCTTAAGCCGCAAAACATTTCCTTTTTTTTGCAAGTGAAAGACTCGAAAAATTCATCCAAATCAATCGTCAAATAACGGCAAAACCATTGACATTTTGAAGATTTGGATTTATAATATCCTTAATGTAACTAAAAAAAGCGGCAAAATTCATCGATTACTATTTGTGCCGCCGCTTTAGCGGCAGAATGGAGATTATTATGACAAAAGAATACTTCCCCGACGGAATAACCCCCATCAACGACTGGTTTTACGACACGCACATCCCTGCTCTCTCCGAGCTTGGCAAGCAATACATAATAACCGATTTCGGCGCAAAATCCGACAGCGGCATCTACACCGGCGAGATACAGGCAGCGATCGATATCGCACACGAGGAGGGCGGCGGTGTTGTAGTCATCCCAAAGGGCATATTTAAGTCGGGTGCTCTCTTTTTCAAGTCAGGTGTCAATCTCTATCTTTGCGAGGGCGCAGTCTTAATGGGCAGTGACGACATCTGCGACTATCCGCTTTGCGAAACCCGAATTGAAGGTCAATGGCGACTCTATTTCCCCGCCCTTATAAACGCCGATCATAACGACGGCTTCACGCTCTGCGGAAAAGGCACCGTCGACGGTAACGGGCTCAAAGCCTGGAAAGCCTTCTGGCTTCGCTGGAAATGGAACAAAAACCTTTCCAATCTTGATGAACAGCGTCCAAGATTGCTTTTCGTGTCCAACTCAAGCAACGTCACAATAGCAGACGTTACTCTGCAAAATTCCCATTTCTGGACAACTCATATCTACAAGTGTGATCACGTTAAATATTTGAACTGCAAAATTTTAGCTCCCCACGGCCCCATCTTAGCGCCGAGCTCGGACGCTATCGACGTTGACGTCTGCTCCGACGTACTTATCAAAAATTGCTACATCAACGTCAACGACGACTCGGTGGTGCTTAAAGGCGGCAAGGGCATGAACGCAAGCGAGCTTCCCGAAAACGGTGAAAACCAGCGAATTTTAGTCGAGGATTGTCACTACGGCTACTGCCACGGAGTATTAACCTGCGGTTCGGAATCGATACACAACAAAAACGTAATAGTCCGAAACTGCCACGTTGACGAGACTATCTATCTGCTCTGGTTCAAGCTCCGCAACGACACCGCCCAACACTACGAATTCGTCAACGTGGAAAATATCACCTGCGACAGAGCACGCAGCTTTATAAATCTCAACCTTTTCGGCGAGCAGAAATACGACGGTCTTTCCTCACGTGTAAACAATATAACCGTAAAGGATTGCTCCTGTAATTGCGACGTTTTCTACGACGTCACCGTCGCCGAGGGCAGAACAAGCGCCAACGACTTCACTTTAGAAAACATTCAAATAAATTGCCGCGAAAGCCGCTTCAATAAAGAGCTTGTGGCAAATACTACGGTCAAAAACGTTACTGTAAACGACGAAAAACTGTAATTCTACCACCGGTAGAGTCAAAAAACTCCCCATTCAACCTCCGGTGTGTAGACCTTGACCGAAAAATCGTTTATACTATGCATGGAAAGGAGAACCGTATTATGGATCAGATCAAGATCGGCGCGTTTATCGCCGAGCGCAGAAAAGAAAAAAATATGACACAGGCACAGCTGGCGGAGAAAATGAACGTGACCGACAGAGCCGTGTCAAAATGGGAGACCGGCAGATGTCTGCCCGATTCCTCAATAATGCTTGACCTTTGCCGCGAGCTTGGGATCAGCGTAAACGATTTACTTTACGGGGAGGTTATTACTATGGAAAACAACAACGAAAAATACGAAAAGCAGCTTTTGGAGCTGGTTAAGCAAAAGGAAGAAGCAGACAAAAGGCTCCTCCTTATCGAGATCATCATCGGCTTCCTTGCCATCGCAGTTATGCTCGCCTTATGCTTTACCGCGGCATACGTTCAAATGGAAGATTGGCTGAGAATAGTGCTTATTATCATCGGCTTTGTTCCCGTGCTGATATTGACGCCATTTATGCTCAAGATCGAGCAGACCGCGGGATATTACGAATGCAAGGAATGCCACCACAAGTACATTCCCGCATACAAAAGCGTTTTCATGTCTATGCACTACGGCAGAACAAGATATATGAAGTGCCCCGAGTGCGGCAAAAAATCCTGGCAGAAAAAAGTTATCAGCAAGGATTGATTAAAAATCCCGACAGATGCGGTCTGTCGGGATTTTATTGTATTCATTGGCTTAATGCTCTAAAACAAACTTTTTCGTTAACGGATGGAAGCTGAGGAAAAGCATAGGGATCAGAGACAAGATACCTCCGACTGTAAACACTATGTACAACGGGAAGACCTCTCCCAAGCAACCGTATACCACGGTGGAGATCGCGGTTCCTCCAATGGACGCAGCCTGTATAAAGCCTAAGATCGCCCCTCGATTTTCCTCGGGGAGGGCTAACATTAGCGACGCGTTGAAGACCGTATTTCCTGCGCAATTCAAAAATGCACCGAAAAAGGCAAGTACACCGGTAAGCCAGAAGATATTCGATAGATACGCCGACACCATAACCAAAACCGAAGCGGAAAAGCCTATTGCCATGATCCAAAAACGTGCCTTCGGCTTAAACTTGATCACACCCAGCAGCACAACGCATATAAGAGTTGCCGCCGTCCAGATAGACATAAGATATCCGTATTCTTCAACCGAAAAGCCTTTTTCCAAGCAGAAAGGCAATATAAGTGACATCCATCCCGCACCCAACAGATTAATTATCAGCGCGCAAAGAACGAAAACCTTAAGGCTGGACTCCGCAAATATCGCCTTGACAGCCGCCCTCGAATCATTCAAAACGCTTTTTACCGAAACCTGTCTTCCCTGCTGTACAGTTCTTGGAACAGTTACGAAAAGCTCCGTCACGGCGGAATACAGATTGCTGAGTCCGTTGAGTATTACGATAAGCGGAACTCCGAGAAAAGCAACCAGCACGCCGCTGACGGCAGATCCTACCATATTAATAAGCGAGTTCACACCCGAAAATATCGACTGTCCGCGCACCATATCGTCGCGAGGGATGATATCTATCATCAGCGTGCTTATTGCAGGGGAGTAAAAAACGCTCCCCATAGCCGCCAAAAATGCCGCCAACAGCACTATATGGGTACCTAGCTTGCCCGCATAGGCGAGAAAACCTACCGTAAGCATAACCGCGCTCTGCAAAAGATCCATGCCCACAAGCACCCATTTCCGATTGCACTTATCCACGATACTTCCGCTGAAGGGAGACAGAAACATAGTTACGAGCATCGATATTGAGGACATAACGCCCATCAGTGCGCTTGAGCCGGTCTGTTCATACACCCAGTATCCGATGGCTACGCTGTACATCAGGTCACCGAGTGTACTGACCGCGTTTCCCTGAAGCAACAAAATATAATCCTTATTCCACAGTTTTTTCATTTTCAATTTTTAACATCTGTCCACGTTTACAACTATAAAATAATCGGGCTTTTGCTCCGATATGCATTTTTGTATTGCATCGACGATCTCTGCATTATCCCTTTTCATTTCAAAAGGAACACTGATATCAAAAAGCAGATTGGTGTGAGTCTTTCCCTTTACGAAACGGAAATCGTGAATATCAAGCCTTTCGTCCACCAGCTTTACACATTCGATCACAAATGACTTCATAGCGTCGTTCTCTGCATCGTCAACTACGATGGGATCCATATGAATATTGGAAAGGATTCCGAGCTCACTGTTCAATCTCTTTTCGATAAGGTCTATCATATCGTGAGACTCGAAAATGTCCTTTGAGCCGTCCACCTCGATGTGAAGATTCGCCACGAATTTATTAGGTCCGTAGCTGTGCACCACCATATCGTGGATGCCGAGAGCCTCGGGAAATTCGGCAACGATCCCCTCAATTCCCTTCACCACGTCGTCGGAGGGTGCTTCGCCGAGGATCGAATTTTTGGTATCGTTCAGTATCTTGATGCCTGCGACAAAAATGACCACCGCCACGGCAAGACCCATATATCCGTCTATGTCAATGCCCGTAAACTTAAGAATCAGCATCGCAACAAGCACCGCCGCGCTGGCGCAAGCATCTGAAAGGCTGTCTGCCGCCGTCGCCTTCATTACCGCAGAATCTATCTTGTTGGCAATCTTGCGATTGAAAAGCACAAGCCAGAGCTTGAAAAGAATGGACACCGCCAAAACGCCGACCATAAGCCAGATATTGGAACTGTCGGTAACCCGGCTGTCGTCAAAGATCTTTTCAATCGACTCTCTGAACAGATTCCAACCCACAAGCATAATGAAAAATGACACTATCATACTTGCCACGTATTCAATTCGCGCGTGACCGAATGGGTGATCGCGATCGGCAGGCTTTGCCGCCATCTTAAAGCTTATCAGCGAAATGATCTGAGATCCCGCATCGGACAGATTGTTGATACCGTCACCCGCCAATGAGATCGCGCCAAACAGAAGACCTACCACGATCTTCCCTGCCGCCAAAAGAATATTAACTATTATTCCCACGATACTCGCCAGCGTTCCGTAAGAACGCCGCACCTCAGGGGATTTAATATTTTCTCTGTCCTTTACGAACAGTCTGCATAAAAGCTCTGTCAAAGAAATAACCTCTTTTCAAAATTAATCTCAGAAAACCGTTTGCGGTTTTCTTCCTCAACGCTTCGCCATGCGAAGCATTTCACTTTTGCGAAGCAAAAATTTCACGTTTGGCTCTGCCAAGCATTTCACCCACCGAAGGTGGATTTCACTGACGACTGCTTAGCAGTCGTCATTTGTTCCCCAATACTTACGGTCAAGGCTTCTGAACTGTATCGCCTCGGCAATATGCTCCGCTCTGATAATATCGCTCTTATCAAGATCGGCGATCGTTCTCGCCACCCTCATTATTCTGTCGTATCCACGTGCGGAAAGCCCCATGGAATCGTAAGCCGTGTGAAGCAATTCCATAGCGTCCTCGTCAGCCTTGCAATACTTTCTGATTCCCGGAGAATCCAGCACCGCATTATTGACGTAATGGTCTCCCTCCATTCTCTTTCTCGCGAATTCACGGGCTTCGATAACTCTCGCTCTCACAGTTTCACTTCTCTCCGCCGCCTGATCACTGTTCGACAGCTCGTCGTAGGTCAGGCTGGGAAGCTCGATCTGTATGTCGATTCGGTCAAGCATAGGTCCGCTGATCCTCGATATGTATCTTTTTACGTCGATAGGCTTACAAGTACACTTTCTCGTAGGATGACCGAAATATCCGCATCGACAGGGATTCATTGCGCCGACCAGCATAAAATTACAGGGAAAGGTCACTCTGCCGTTAGCTCTCGTGATCGTCACCTTTCTGTCCTCAAGAGGCTGACGGAGCGCGTCGGTAACCTGCTTGGGAAATTCGGGAAGCTCGTCTAAAAACAACACTCCGTGATCGGCAAGAGAAACCTCACCGGGAGTGGGATTTATTCCACCGCCCACAAGAGACACCGCACTCATAGTGTGATGCGGAGAACGGAAAGGTCTGACCGACAGAAGCGACACTCCCTCGGGGAGAGTTCCTGCAACCGAGTGCACCTTGGTGGTCTCGATTGCCTCGGCAAAAGACAAAGGCGGCAATATTGTTGGCAGACGCTTCGCCAACATGCTCTTACCTGTACCGGGAGGGCCTATGAGCAAAATATTATGGCCGCCCGTCGCGGCGATCTCCATAGCTCTTTTCGCCTGAGCCTGACCCTTTACGTCGGAAAAATCTATACCGTAGCTGCCCGCAGACTCGGAAAAGCCGTTTCTGTCGTAGCTTACCGGAGTCAAAGGCTCACTGCCGTTAAGGTGACATACAAGCTGTCTCATATTTTCAACGGCGTAAACGGTGATTCCCTCTACCGCCGCAGCCTCCATAGCGTCCTCGCGAGGAGCATAAAATTCCTTAAATCCCGCATCTCTCGCCGCCACGCACATACAAAGCGCGCCTCTTACGTGGCGAAGATTGCCCGAAAGCGACAGCTCACCAACAAAACACTTGTCGGAAACATCAAGATCACTTCTCACAATACCCGCGCACTTCATAATACCCAGCAAGATGGCGACATCATATGCCGACCCCTCTTTTTTTCTGTCCGCAGGTGCAAGATTGAGCATAAAAGACATCTCGGGAAAACGGTAGCCGCTGTTGATGCAGGCAGTCCTTACTCTGTCCTTAGCCTCCTTCACCGCCGCGTCGGGCAGACCGACAAGCTCAAAATTTGGAAGCCTTGGCTGAGCATCCGCCTCAACCGTCACGATATATCCATCAATTCCAAAGATTCCCGCGCAAAATATCGAAGATAACATCTTTTCATCCTTCCGCTAAACATATATTATTTGTAATTATACCATAGTTTACTATTAAATACAACACAACAAATAAATTTTTTACATAAACCAAGAAAAATGTTTTAAAAGCGGTTATTTACTAAAAAACCTCATTTTCCATGGGTTTGTTAATAAATCTTGCAAAAATATTTACAAAAGCCACCGTTAAAGTCTCAAATACCCTATTGACAACAGTAAAAAATTGTTGTATAATTTAATATATGTAAAATTGATCATTATATTTTTATATGGAGGTCACGATGAAAAAAATAGCAATTATCATTCTATCAATGGCAATGATCATCTCTATCTTTGCATCTTGTACAACAGAGAAAGCAAATCTTGATTCTATCAACGACTATACTCCCCCGTCTTACGAACACACCACAGAAACAGGTACTTTTACCTTTGCTCACGGTGTGGGTGAGACCGCAATAATCACAAAGTATTCGGGAAAGCACGCGCTTCATGAAGTAAACATTCCCGAAAAGGTTGGTAAAGAAGGCTCCCAGCGTACCGTAATCGGCATTGCCGACGAAGCATTCTTCTACTGCTCTTCTATTACAGGCGTTAAGATCCCCGATACAGTAACCTCTATCGGCGATTGGGCTTTTGCAAGCTGCTCCAATCTTACAACCATTGAGATCCCTAAAAATGTTACCTCTATCGGAAAGGGCGCATTTAACGGTTGTACTGCTCTTACAAGCGTAACGATCAAGGGAACTGCCCTTGCCTCTATCGGTGACTTTGCCTTTAACGATTGCTCCGCATTGGGTTCTATCAATCTTCCCGAGGGTCTTAAGTCCATCGGTGTTCAGGCATTCCGCGAGTGCGAAAAGCTTACAAGTATCGTATGCCCCTCCACCCTTGAAGAGATCGGAGATATGGCTTTCTACCTTTGTGATGGACTCGATGCTCCCGGTGCTTTGATTCTTTCCGAATCCATAACAAAGATCGGCGACTTTGCATTTGGTTCCATAAATAAAGTAAACATAGTAGCTCCCGAAGGTTCATACGCTGCAGAATACGTTTCCAACATGAAGGATATTGTTGAAGAAACCACCAAGGCTAACGATGCAGAGGAAACAGAGGGTTCTGAAAACGAAACTAATGCAGAAACCACCGAAACGGATGAAATCTCAACCGAAACCTCTGTTGAAACCACCGAAACAACTTCCGCAGAGACCACCGAAGAGTCTGAGAGTGAAACCACTGAAGTAACCTCCGGTGAGACCACCGAGGAGTCCGAGAGCGAAACCGCTGAAGCAACCTCCGACGAGACCACCGAGGAGTCCGAGAGCGAAACCACTGAAGCAACCTCCGGTGAGACCACCGAGGAGATCGTAAACGAAACTACCGAGGCAATCTCTACCGAGACCACCGAGGAGATCGTAAACGAAACTACTGAGGCAATCTCTACCGAGACCACCGAGGAAACTGAAAACGAAACTACCGAAGAAACTACTGACGAAACCGTAGAAACAGCGGCAGATTAATATAATCAAACAAAAAACTTCATTGCTTTCAAGCAATGAAGTTTTTTGTTTTTAAATTAAAAAAATCTTGTCAAATTCTATGCTCAACGGCAAGAACTATAGTCATCTCCGCAGAAAGTATAGAATCCGCCGTAATGGTACACCCAGCAGCGCGAACGTGACCGCCACCGCCATAAAGAGCGCATATCTCAGAAACGTCGAAATCGCAAGATGAACGCATAGAAACACGGAATCGATTCTCAGCGGTAGGCTGCTTGATAACAGCAGCTACGTCAACGCCTTTGATGCAACGAGCCACGTCAATAAGAGTCTCAAGAGCCTCATCATCGGCTCCATATTGGGTTTTAAGGTCGTATGGGAAAGTAATGATCGCCACTCTTCCGCCGCAATGAAGATTCATTCGCTCAAATCCCGCGTGTTCAACCTGCATCTGCTTGAGTGTTTTAATTCCGAAAAGACGATGATTGATATCAGCACCATCAACTCCACAAGCTATCAACTTTGACGCCAAAACGTGAGTGGATGGCGAAACGTTACTGTACCTGAAGCAACCGGTATCAGAGCTGATCGCAGTATAGATAAGTCTGCATACCTCACGCGGAAGTTCTGCCTCACCTTTCCTTGCAGCCGCCTTTATAAGGATCTCATACAATATCTGTCCACAAGCCGAGGCACGAGGATCAACACAGTAATCAGCATAATACGTGCCCTTTCCGTGATGATCTATCATCAGATCTATCTTATCCTTATAAATATCATAAAGAGAGCCCAACTGCGAAGGAGAAGCCGTATCCACCGAAACCGTGAAATCGGGTTTAAAATCCTCCGGGATAGCGTCAGAGAGAACTCTATCCTGAACTCCCTCGTAAATAAACGCAAATCTCTCAGGCAACTCATCGGCGCAAACGCACCAGGCTCTGCCGCCTATATGCTCAATAAAGGTTCGAAGAGCAAAAGCCGATCCAACGGCATCTCCGTCAGGATGTACGTGGAAAAGTATCAAAACGTTTTTTACCGAACACAGCATTTCCGCCGCAAGATCGGGGGCAACGGCACGATATTCCTTTAAATTATCACTCATCGCTCTCTTCTCCGTCTTCCTCGTCGGGATCGGTTATAGTGATCCCCTCGAGTATCTTCGAGATCTTTGCGCCGTACTCAATAGAGCCGTCTTCGATAAATGTTATTTCGGGAGTAATGCGAAGATTCATTCTGCGGGCTATCTGACCGCGGATAAAACCGTTCGCAGCGCGAAGACCCAGCTTGACCTCCTTTTTATCTCCCATAAGCGAAGAATAATACACCTTCGCATATTTCAGATCGGGTGTAACCTCAGCAGCGGTCACACTGATAAAAGCTCCCGAGACTCTCGGGTCCTTTACGTCTCGCAATATCATAGCGATCTCCTTCTGAAACTCGTCGTTAATTCTTCCCTGTCTATATTTTGCCATATGTTCCTCCCGCTCCCTATGGGAGCTAATAATATTCATAAGATTATATTAAATAAGTTCCTCGTACTCCACGATATCGAAATAGGTATTGTTGCGTTTTACACCGACAAAGCCCACGTCCTCGTAATACGGAACAACGCTCATCTTTACCCAATCTTCATTTTTCTCAAGGAAGATTGGAATGTTTCGAGTGGATTTTGTCACTTCTGCAAGATAGTTTATCGGTTCTTGCCATCCGTCGCTGTATATTTCAAATGAAAGCTCTATAAAACAGCCCGATATTCCCCTGATCACCTCGATACGTAAACATCGGTCTACCGAATAGCTTCTCGCCATAAGCGAAAACATCAAAAGAGATGCCGCACAGATTCGACCGTCAAAGACCTCTTTGCAGTCGCCATATACCTCATTTGCCTTCACGTAGGTATAAAAATCCATGTCCACACCCACAAAATCCGCAATAGCTACCGAAGCAGAGCGAATATTTTCCGTAGGTTCATAAAAATATCCAAGCTTCAATCTTGATAATTCCATTATTTGCCCGAAAATTCCCGATAAATACATCGTCACCTCTTTATCATTGGGATAGGCAGTAGCGTCAAGCTTTTCTGCAGCTTCGACCACACCACCAGAAACAAGCAAACTATCAAGATAACTGTTCAAAATAGCTCTTGATACACTGCAATATGGAATATCTAAAACAACAGCCAAGCAAATTGAGGCAGCCTTAGATAAGAATCCGAAGAAAAGCACCACTCGCGACTCCTTTTTTTCGCATACCGCACATACAATGTTCTTCGTTCTCGAATCAAACCCGGAGGTAAAGAACTTTATCTCGGAATCTACCATTTTCAAATACTCAAAAATGTTTTTCCCGACAGCTTCTCCACCGTAACGGCTTCTTTCTGCGATCACCTCTCCAAATTGGCTCTTAGCCGTGGAGAAAATATATAAATTGTCTTTGATCGCCCGCAAAAATCCGTCCCCCCTTGATATTATAATAGAACTACATTATATTATAATAAAATTTTTACGTTTTGTCAAGTCCATTCCCTTTCTTTGACGCATATTGAAGCTCCATAATATAGTTTTTGGCTCGGTGAGCATCAATTCCCGTATATTTTCCCGAGGCTCCTATCTCAACAAGCCTCCCCACGTGCCTGAATCCAAAAGCCTTGGGCGGCACGTGCGTAACTATGTCATCAATGTTTCGAATGACGTGAAAATCTCTCCACCTTTCTCCCTCGTGTGGTACCGTTCCAAACACTACCCTTGGGCAACCAAAGCCAAATGCCTGACACTCCCCGATAATATCCTGGCGTGTAAACCATACGTATTCGTGGCAAAGCAAAGCAAGAGCCGCCCCGTGACTGTATCCTACCGTTATTATTCTTCGCGTGGACGGACTCTTAATAGCACCTTCAATAAAAGGCAATATGTAATTAAAAACTCTTAAAAAGCCCTCGTGACAAAACCATTGGTCTCCCTCTCTGCCTCTCGGCACCGCGTGATACGAAAGATTGTTTATCCAATCCTCTCCCCCATTGCTTTTTTCAAAAAAGATATACAAAAGGTCCCCGTCACGAATGTAAGCATAGCTGCCGTCACCGTCAACGTGCAGATAATCCACCTCAAGACAAGACGAAAAAAGCTGATATAAATATTCGTAATCTACCGTCACAATATCACCCCAAATAAAGTTTTTATTCATTATATGCTGTGATATGCTCGTTCGTTGAGTGGAAATTCAATTAAATTAATCAATAAATTGCAATTTATCTGTGTGTTTATTTTTTGTTCATTTCTTGCCCGCGTCGGCAAGAAACGAACCAAAGAATCGCCGCTTAAGAGGACGAGGGTTTCGATTTCAAAAAAGCGACGAGTCGC
>JAZKYL010000052.1:0-6048 GCA_045612105.1 Eubacteriales bacterium | reverse complement strand
ATCTTCTATCGTGTTGCAAGTTTATTTGAAACCTTTTAAACAAAAGAGCTTGCAAAAAACTCGAAACACGATAGAAGTGAGGCTTTGATCAAAATCCTCACTGTTTCACAAGATGAAATGGCTACATTTTAATCCTTTTTGTGGGGAAGTTTTTGAAGAGCTCGAGAAACTTTTTTCAAAAAGTTTCTCGAACGCGCCTCCCCCGCGTCCCCGATAAATCAAAATTTGAACAACACAGGAGAACACTATGTCCGACATCATTTATTTTGACAATGCCGCAACGACGTTCCCGAAGCCTGAGAGCGTAATAATGTCAACGGTTGACTGTATGGCAAATTACTGCGGAAATCCGGGGCGCGGCTCACACTATCTTGCCTTGAAGAGTGCGGAAAAGGTATTCGAAGCGCGAGAGGCGGTTGCCGAGCTTTTCGGAGCTGAGGCAGAGAACGTCATTTTTACACTCAACACCACGTATGCGCTGAACATGGCGATCAAGGGAATAATGAGCGGCGGCGGTCATATGCTTATAAGCAATATGGAGCACAACAGTGTTCTCCGTCCCGCGGCGAGGATGGCAAGGGACGACCTCATCCGCTATGACGTTTTCAAGGCTTATGATAAAAACCGCCCGATGACTTCTCGCGAAATATTGGACGAAATTATTAAAAAACTTCGTCCGTCCACAAAAATGATCACCTGCATCCATTCCTCCAATATCTGCTCCTACACTCTGCCCATCCGTGAGATAGGAAAATTCTGCCGCCGTCACGGTATTATTTTCTGCGTTGATGCCGCTCAATCGGCGGGACATATGCCGATAAATATGGAGGAGGATCACATCGATATCCTCTGTCTTCCCGCACATAAGGGGCTTTATTCCCCTCAGGGCTGCGGAATTATGATACTTCGTGACGGTCTGCCAAGGCTTTCAACCCTTGCCGAGGGCGGAAACGGGGTCAATTCTCTTGAACTGTCAATGGGGCATGTCTCCCCCGAGAGATATGAGGGCGGCACGCTCTGCACCCCTGCCATAGTGGGGCTCTGCTCGGGGATCGATTTCATACGAAGCTTCGGATACGATAGCATAGCTGAGCACGAAAAACGCTTATGGTATAAAGCGTTTGATAGTTTTTCAAGCATCCGCGGAGTAACTGTCTACGACCACAATCCCGGTAGTGTTTTGCTATTCAATATAGACGGTATTCCCGCGGACGACGTAGGAGATCTGCTATCCGAAGGCGGCTTTTGTCTGCGTACCGGATACCACTGTTCCCCTCTCGCTCACAAGGCTTTATGCACTCCCGAGGGCGGCGCCGTGCGTGCAGGCTTCGGCATTTTCAACACCGAAAAAGAGGTTGATTTGCTGGTCGATAAGGTCCGTGAGATTGCGCTTAATGCAGGCATTTGAAGTCTCGTTTACCATCTCAGCTAAATTCCAAGAATTTGAGAGAATTCAGGAGAATTCGAGAGAATATGCGAGATTTTTGCAAAATAATCCCAGTTTTTTCAAATCATCGCATAAAAAATTCAAAAATTTCACTAAAAATCCCGATTTTTCGGGATTTTTTTCAAAACCTATTGCATTTGTATAAAATTTATGATACAATGTATGCTGTTATATACTGTCCTGTTGATAATTCTTATTTTCGGGACGGTATCTGTCGTTCTAAGACTGAAACGGCAAGGAGACCCCCTGCGTGCCACAGATTGTCGGAAAACGCATCAAAAATTTCGGCGATACCCATTTTTCGGGGAACGCTAATCTCAGATTTTAAAAGGAGTTTTTATGTGTAATGGAAAAGGAAGTAATCATCAACCTGACTGACGTGTCAAAAGCTTTTGACGGTGAAACGGTTCTCGATCATATCAACCTTCAGATCCACGACAAGGAGTTCGTGACTCTTCTCGGTCCCTCGGGATGCGGTAAGACCACAACCCTGCGTATTATCGGCGGCTTTGAGACCCCCGACACGGGCGACGTGCAGTTTGACGGCAAAAGCGTCAAGGACGTCCCCCCTCACAAGAGACCGGTAAATACGGTCTTCCAAAAATATGCTCTTTTCCCCCATCTCAACGTATATGAAAACGTAGCCTTCGGTCTGCGCCTTAAAAAGACTCCCGAGGAGACTATCAAGTCCAAGGTCAAGGAAATGCTTTCTCTCGTTAATCTTAAGGGATTTGAGAGAAGACGTGTCAGCACTCTCTCGGGCGGTCAGCAGCAGAGAGTTGCTATTGCCCGCGCGCTTATCAACGAGCCCGAGGTGCTTCTGCTTGACGAGCCTCTCGGCGCACTTGACTTAAAGCTCCGCAAGGATATGCAGAACGAGCTTAAAAAGATACAGAAGGCGACGGGAATTACCTTTATCTACGTCACCCACGACCAGGAGGAGGCTCTCTCGATGTCCGACACCGTGGTTGTTATGGCTAACGGTCAGATCCAGCAGATAGGCTCCCCCACAGACATCTACAACGAGCCCGAAAACGCTTTCGTTGCCGACTTTATCGGTGAATCCAACATAGTTGACGGCGTTATGCTTGAGGACTTCAAGGCTCGCTTCTCGGGTCACACCTTTGATTGTGTCGACAAGGGATTTGCAAAGAACCAGAAGGTTGACGTGGTTATCCGTCCCGAGGACGTGGACGTGGTGGCTCCCGACAAGGGTATGCTTCAGGGTCTTGTTACCTCGGTTACCTTCAAAGGCGTTCACTGGGAGATCATCGTTGACATCGGCGGATTTAAGTGGATGATTCAGACCACCGATTTTGTTGCCGAGGGCGAATATATCGGTCTTTTCATCGAGCCCGAGGCTATACATATTATGAACAAATCCGAGTTCTCGGGTATGTTCGGAGACTATTCTTCATTCTCGGACGAGCTTGACACACTCTCCGACCCCACCGAGCCCGATGAGGCTGAGGAGGGCGAGGAATAATGAAAAAAGGCTCTCTCTTTCAGAGAATGGCGGCGGCTCCCCACATCGTCTGGATGGTGATGTTCATTGTGGCGCCTATGCTTTTCGTTCTGTATTTCGCCTTTACCGATGCGGACGGAAAATTCTCTCTTTCAAATATTTCGACGCTTTCACAGTACGGAAACGTTTTCGTGCTGTCGATTGCCTTCGCTTTGATAGCGACGGTGATATGTCTGGTTTTAGGCTATCCTCTCGCCTACTTTATGGCAAGAAGCAAGCCGAGAACACAGAAGCTTCTTATGGTGCTTATTATGCTCCCTATGTGGTGCAATCTGCTTATCCGTACCTACGCGCTGATGGCTCTCCTTGACAACGGAGGCTTGCTTAACTCCTTCCTTGAGAACATAGGACTTGACAAGCTCCATATCGTGGGCTCGGATGCAGGCGTAATTCTCGGTATGGTCTATGACTTTTTGCCCTATATGGTGCTTCCGATCTTTACGTCTATGACAAAGCTTGACAACCGCTACATTGAGGCGGCGCACGACCTTGGCTGCAACAACGTACAGACTATGGTTAAGGTGGTAATGCCCCTCACGATCTCGGGTGTTATCTCGGGCGTGACTATGGTATTCGTGCCCTCTATCAGCACTTTCTACATTTCCCAGAAGCTTGGCGCGGGCAAGATCGACCTTATCGGTGACACCATCGAGCGTCTCTTCCAGAACACCAGCACCTATAACGTGGGCGCGGTGATCTCTCTCGTTATGATGATACTTATCCTTATTTCCGTTTGGATTATGAACAAGTTCTCCGACGACGAAGGAGGTGTCATTATATGATGAAATTTCTTTCGAAATTCTATATGTTCATCGTATTCGCTCTGCTTTACGCTCCTATCGCCGTGCTTATTATCTTCTCATTCAACGACGGCGGCAGTCTCAGCGAATTTACGGGAGTTTCCCTCAAGTGGTACGGCGAGCTTTTCCGTGACGAGGAGGCATTGACTGCGCTGAAAAATTCTCTTATCCTCGCGGTCAGCTCCTCTGTAATCGCTACCACCATCGCAACCTTTGCGGCACTCGGTCTTCACCACATGAGAAACAAGTACGTCAAGGGTGCTATCAAATCGGTCACCAACATCCCTATGATGAACCCCGATATCGTTACCGGCGTTTCGATGATGCTGCTTTTCGTTGCGGTAGCAAATTTCATTCACGCAAAACAGTTTTTCGGATTTGGAACTATGCTCATAGCGCACACCACCTTCAATCTGCCCTATGCCCTGCTTTCCATTATGCCGAGATTCAATCAGCTTGATAAGTCTCTTTCCGAGGCGGCTCAGGACCTCGGTTGCACTCCCGCGAGAGCCTTCTTCTCGGTTGAGCTTCCCGAGATAATTCCCGGTATCATTTCGGGACTTATGATGAGCTTTACTCTGTCTCTTGACGACTTCGTCATAAGCCACTTCGTAAGCTCGCCCAACTTCCAGACCCTTCCCCTTTACGTTTACAACCAGACCGTACACAACGTCAAGTTCAGTATGTACGCGCTCTGCGCTCTGATCGTGGCGATAATTCTCGTAATTCTCCTGGCGGTCAACTTCACGGGCTCGGTTTCGGGCAAGAAAAAGAGCAAAAGGGGGGCAAACTGATGAAGATTTTTAAAAGAATTCTCTCTTTAGCTATCGCGCTCATTTTGTTGTCCCTCCCCCTCACCTTGATGTCGTCCTGTGCCGAGGGCGAGGGCGGCAGCGGAAAGACTCTCTACGTTTACAACTGGGGAGAATACATTTCCGACGGTAGCGAGGGCTGTCTCGACTCCAATCGCGCATTTGAGCTTTGGTATGAATACACCTACGGCGAGAAGGTCAACGTGGTCTACTCCACCTATTCTTCAAACGAGGATATGTACGCTAAGCTTTCGGGCGGTGCGGTCAACTACGATATTATCGTTCCCTCCGACTATATGATCGAGAGACTTATCAAGGAGGATGCTTTAGCTCCCTTGAACTTTGACAACATTCCTCAGGCGAAGGAAAATCTTTCCACGGATTTCTTTGGCGAGGATGCCAAGTACGATTACTACGACGAGGGCAACGTGTATTCTGTTCCCTATTTCTACGGTATGATCGGTATAATCTACAACACCGAGATGGTTGATGAAGAGGACATCGGCTCCTGGGATCTTATGTGGAACGAAAAGTACCAAGACAACATTCTTCAGTTCAACAACTCTCGCGACGCTTTCGGCACGGCTCAGTACAAGCTGAAAATCGACGTCAACACCGACGACGAGGCTGAATGGAGACGGGCTCTCGGCGAGCTTAAAGCTCAGAAGGGCATCGTTCAGGGCTACGTTATGGACGAGATCTTCAACAAGATGGAGGGCGGCTCAGCTGCAATCGCGGCATATTACGCAGGCGACTTCCTTACCATGTATGAGAACAACGACTCCCTTGAGTTTTTCTATCCCGAGGAGGGCACAAACCTTTACGTTGACTCGATGTGTATTCCCAAGACCAGCGAAAACAAGGAGCTGGCGGAGAGATACATCAACTTTATGCTGATGGTTAACTCTGACTTTGACGAGGGCTTCCTTGAGTATATGGAGAGCCTTGGAGAAGACTTCTACTCTCCTGCGGTCGCTAACGCGGAGTACACCTACTATGCGTCGCCTAACCAAAAGGTGATTGACGACGAGGGGTATCGCGAGACTATGAGCTCTATCAAGGACGACGCTTTTGACAAAATGTACGCTCTTGACAAGGTCAACGCGACCTATTACGAAAATCTCACCCCCGAAAAGCTTGCTCTTATCAACGAGCTTTGGGAGGAGCTGAAATCCGACATCGACGTAAGTCCCACAATCATTGTCATCTGTGTGGCGATAGTCGGCGCGATGGCAGGTCTTTCGATCTTCTTCGGTGTGAGAAAAAAATACAGGAATAATTTTTAAGATAACAAAAAGGAAGATGCGCGCATCTTCCTTTTTGTTGTTAAATTGCGATTTGTCTATCAGTTTGTTTTTTGTTCATTTTCTTTCCGCGTCGAAAGAAAACGAACCAAAAGAACGCCGCATAGGGAAAAGAGGGTCTTGAAAAATCAAACGCAGCAAGCCGCGTTTGATTTTACTT
>JAZKYL010000051.1:0-4619 GCA_045612105.1 Eubacteriales bacterium | reverse complement strand
GGGTTCGCTCCGCGAACCTCGGCTCGGCAAAAACCTTCCTCGCAAAAAAGATGAAAATGTAGCCATTTCATCTTGTAAAACCGTGAGGATTTTGATCAAAGCTTCACTGCTATCGTGTTACGAGTTTTTATGCATGCTCTTTTGTTTAAAAGGTTTCAAATAAACTTGCAACACGATAGAAGATATACTTTGATTCAAATCAATACGTTTTCAAATGACAATATTTGAGCAATTTTAACCTTTTTTGGGGGAAGCTTTTTGGCTCCACCTTTTTCTCGAAAAAGGTGGAATCCGCATCCCCCGCATCCCTGATAAATCGCAATTTAACACATAATTATAAAATTCACACAACGAGGAACAAAAAATGCATTTTTCACAAAAAATAAACGACATCGCGCAGGCGGCAGAGAGAGATCTTGCCCCCATATTTGCGAAAATAGACGAAATTTCCTTTGAAAACACCAACAGAATAATGGACGCATTCAGAGAGCACAGAGTGGCGGCGACCAACTTCGACACCACCTCGGGCTACGGATACGACGACAGAGGACGCGACGTTCTCGATCGCATCTGGGCGGACGTTATGGGTGCCGAGGCGGCTTTTGTCCGCCATCAGATCGTCAACGGCACACAGGCGCTGACTATCGGTCTTTTCGGTCTCCTTCGTCCCGGAGACCTTATGTGCTCTGTCGCAGGCAAGCCCTACGACACTCTTGAAGAGGTCATAGGCATTCAGGGCAAGCCCGGAGACGGCTCGCTTGCCGATTTTGGTGTCCGCTACAAGCAGATCGAGCTTTTGGATGACGGCAATTTCGATTTTGCCTCTATCGAAGCGACCCTGAAGGACGAGCTTGCTTTGGGCAGACCCGTAAAGGTCATTTTCATTCAGCGTTCAAAGGGATATCTTAACAGAAAGACTCTCACCGTCGCAGAGATCGGCGAGGCGGTGAAGCTTGTCAAGTCGGTATCCCCCGAAACCTACGTTGTGGTCGACAACTGCTACGGCGAATTTACCGAGACGATCGAGCCTACCCACGTTGGCGCGGATATGATAATCGGCTCGCTTATCAAGAATCCCGGCGGCGGTATGGCGGAGACCGGAGGCTACATAGCGGGAACTGCTCGCGCGGTCGAGCTCGCATCCTACCGTTTGACAAGCGTTGGTTGCGGTCTTGAGGTCGGCGCGACAGTCGGACAGACAAAAAATATGTATAAGGGACTTTTCTACGCGCCTCACACCACCGCTCAGGCACTTAAGACCGCTCATCTTGCGGCTTACGTCTTCGGCGAGATGGGATATAACGTTGCTCCCAAGTGGAACGAGCTGCGTTCGGATATTATACAGACCGTAATTACAGGTCAGCCCGAGCTGCTCTGCGCATTCTGCCGCGGAATTCAGAAGGGATCTCCCGTTGATTCCTTCGTTACCCCCGAGCCTTGGGCTATGCCCGGTTACACCGACGAGGTCATTATGGCGGCAGGCGCGTTTGTTCAGGGCGCATCCATCGAGCTGTCGGCTGACGGACCTATGAGACCCCCCTATACCGTTTTCTTCCAGGGCGGACTTACCTATGAGAGCGGTAAGATCGGAATCCTTTCCGCCGCAGAGGAGATGCTGAAGCAATAATTTGCGGGATTCAAATTTTGATTTAACGGTCAGATGAGCGTTGTATGCTGAAAGTTTCGCTCAAGCCTTTTCAAAGGCTTGTCGGAGCCGCCGCGATCGGCGGTCGCGCCTCGCAAGGCGCGAAACACCTCAAAACGCGTTTTCTTTTGTTAGCTTTTCTTTTGCGCTTCCGGTGTCAAAAGAAAAGCGGAAAATAATTTAAAATGTCAATGTGTAGAACAGTTTTTTTTCTTTCTACATAAGCCTTTTCAAGTCGCTCATCCGCTTTTTTCTTTGAGACTAGAGGCGCAAAGAAAAAAGCTTGGCAAAAAAGAACACGCCGAAAGGAGTGTTTCGCTCGTTGCGACGAGCGACCAACGCTCCGCGCGTTGGATCAGCGGGCGCTTTTTGAAAAAAGCGACGTAAAAACTTTCAACAGGCTTCGCCACTGAGTCCTCGCTATATCGCAATTTATCCCCTTACATAATTAATAAAAATTGGAGAAATAAAAGTGAAGATCAAAAGAATTCTTACGGCAATTTTGCTGTGTGTACTGTTAATTTCAACCTTTAGTGCTTGCGCCAAGCAAGACGACACCCCCGACGGATATCAGCTTGTTGTACGCGAGGGGGACAAGTTCCGCCTCTACGTACCCACTCAGGGTTGGTCGCCAAACACCTCGGGCGGTGTGACAAGCGCGTTCTTTTCGCTGGAACAGAATGCCTCGGTCAGCGTCTACGTTGCCGACGATGCGGGCGAGATGACCGTTGAAGAGTATTGGAATTACTGTAACGCTAATTTCGAAAAAGAATTGAAAGAGTATTCCTATGCGGACAAGTCCGAGAACGTCGTCCTTGGAGGTCAGCCTGCGAAGAAATATCTTTACAGTGCCAAAATGACCGTGGTAGACGGTGAAAAGAGCGAAGAAAAGGTATATAAATTCCTGACCGTCCTCTGTAAATATCAGGAAGATATGTACGTGTTTATCTACAGTGCGCCCGAGGAGTATTATGACTCTCATATTGAGGACGTAGAGGGTAATGCGGACGGAGTGGGAATGATCCCGTATTTCAAATTTGCCGAGGCTTACGTTTCGGAGAGTAAGGAATACCCCGACGACGTTGCAGCCCCCGACGGAATGAAGATCATCTCCACCGACGAGCTACCCTACAGATTTTTCATTCCCAATAGCTGGGCAGTGAATAACGGCGCGGATTTCAGCGCGGCGAAGGCTCCCGACGGTTCCTCTAACGTCTCTTTGCAGATGTATATGACCGAAAATGATAGTGAAACGGTTGATGATTATTTCGCAAAGCTCGAAAAAAGATATAAAGAACTGTTTTCGTCTTATGCTCTTGAATCGACCGAGAGCATCAAAATGGACGGCTCCGACGCGAAAAAGTATATTTATAAGATAACTGTCGGCGGTGTTGAATATAAGCAGATGCAGGCAATCGTGGTAAGAGGCGCGGTCTTCTATACCCTCACCTATACCGCTCTGCCCGAAAATTTTGATAACTACACAGACGACGTAAATAAAATGATCGAAAACTTTGACATAAGATAAAATCCCAAAACATCCTTCTTTTTGAAGGTTCTTGAGAAGAAAAGGGGGCGTTGGGGGAAGGAAAAACTTCTTTGATGAAGAAGTTTTTCCTTCCCCCAACATTGAAAAGAGTAATGATATATTTAGACAATAGCGCAACCACCGAAATTTCGGCGGCGGCAAAGAAAAAAATGATAGAGGCGATAGAGACCTACGGAAATCCGTCGTCGAGACACACAATGGGTCTTGAAGCGAGAAAAATGATCGACAGAGCCCGCGAGCAGGTGGGCGCGGCACTTGGCATACCTAGACCCAATCCCGAGAATTTGTTGTTTACTTCCTGCGGAAGCGAGGCGAATAATACGGCGATCCTCGGCTGCCTTTATTCAAAAGAAAAGAGAAGACAAAACAAGGTGATCACCACCGACAGCGAGCATCCCTCGGTTGATAACGTTATGCGAAAGCTGGAAAAGGACGGTTTTACAGTTGTAAGACTTTCAACACGCGGCGGAGTTATCGACGAGGATGAGCTTTTGGCGGTGCTTGACGATAACGTGGCTATGGTGTCGCTTATGCTTGTCAATAACGAGACAGGCGCGCTTTACGACGTAAAAAAGCTTTTTGGTGTTGTAAAACGTCGATGCCCCGAGGCTGTTACTCACTGTGACGCGGTTCAGGGCTTTTTGAAGACTCCTTTTACCGTAAAGAGCCTTGGCGCGGATATGATAAGCGTCAGCGCGCATAAGGTTCACGGACCCAAGGGAGTTGGCGCGCTTTATATCAGCCCCGAGATCATAAAAATGAAGAAAATTCTGCCCTATATCATCGGTGGCGGTCAGGAGGGCGGATATCGCTCGGGAACCGAAAATATAGTCGGTATAGTTGGCTTTGGCGAGGCGGCGGCAGAGGAAAGAGCGAATTTTGCCGAGAATTGCAGAAAAATGACGACTCTTCGCGATCTTTGCGCCGAAAAAGCCACAGAAGCGGGAGCAAGACCCAATATTTCCATAGGACAGAGAGCCCCCCACGTGCTTTCCTTGACTCTTCCTCACATCAAGAGCGAGACTATGCTGAATTTCCTTTCGTCAAAAGGATTTTGCGTGTCGGCAGGCTCGGCTTGCTCGTCACATTCAAGACATATTTCTTCCTCGCTTGTGGGATTCGGCTTGACCGAGACCGAGGCAGATTCAACTATTCGTGTCAGCTTCTCTGCGTATAATACCGAGGATGAGATCCTCGCGTTCTGCGATGCACTAAAAGAGGGAATTGATTCCTTGGTGAGGATCAAGAGATGATTGTTAAGAAAGCTTAACAAACGACACGCCTATAAATTGCGATTTAGCGGGGATGCGGGGGAGACGCGTGTTACTTTTCTTGAAAGAAAAGTAACCAAAAGAACTTCCCTGAAAAAAGGAAATAATTGCTCCCATTTTGCCATTCAAAATCTGTTTGATTTTTAATCGAAAT
>JAZKYL010000050.1:0-43710 GCA_045612105.1 Eubacteriales bacterium | reverse complement strand
AATTGCTTGTAAATAAATAGTTTATAATGCACTAGAAACACGATAGAAGATAAACTCTGATTAAAATATCCACGGTTTCAAAAGACTTTATTGGTGAAATTTTATCCTTTTTCAGGGAAGTTTTTTGACACACTTTTTTTCCAAAAAAGTGTGCCGCCGGAGGCACCGCGTTCTCCCCGCTAAATAGCAATTTATCTGTTTGTCAAGCTTCATTTTTTCAGAACGTCGGCAAAGGTTTCGGCAAATATCTCTGCTGCCGCGAGTGCTTCTGCGGCATCGTTTCCCAAAGATCCTACATCAATTTTAAGATAGTACTGTGACAGCGGCGCGTTATAAGAGCTATTGGTATAAACTATAGGCATACAAAGTCTTTGATTATTGGAGTTGAGCTTTTGGCGAAGCGCGAGTGCCAGGGCAAGATTGTCTCTCGGCTTTTTTCCGTCGCTGCTGACCGTAAGGCGCATTTGCGCTATGCCTGTGGGTGAAATCGCGCTTATCGGGGTATTCTTTTCATCGGTCAGATCGAGTCGGTGAAGATCGATAACGTATTCTATAGTCGGATATATTCTCAGCATGGTCTCGATGGTTTCTCGCGCGTTGGTATAGGGATAGCCATCACTGTCGTGTATCACGCTGCAATGCACAGATGATATTCCGCGCGAGTTCAGTTCATAAACAATTTTTTCACCCACAGCAACTACACTTTTAGTCAGTGTATGTATAGGGTTGCTTTTATCCATACCGTAATACCCTTCTGATGTATGCGTGTGCAATATCAACACTACCGGACGTTCGGAATAGGAATATTTGGCATTTTGAAATCCTACCTCCAACAGGCCCTCCACATCTATCTGTGCGCCGGAATAGTTTATTATATACCCGTTGCCTTTTTCTGCGTATGACAAGTCTGCACAAGATACATTTTGAGAATTTGTCTCACTGATGACACAAGTCTCGGTTTCTTCGGCTTTTGTCTCGTCGACAGTTTCCTCACTGTCTGCGACAAGGCTATCGCATTCTTCCTCTTCGCTATGAAATCTATCGGTCCCCACAGTCGTATTAGCTCCGTTCGGATTTAAGTTATTTCCCACGTTACCACCGGGTCCTTGCGGTGTGAATCTATTCAACACATTTTCACTGCGCAAGATCCAGGTCACAAGCATAGCGCAAGCAATGATCGCTACCACCACCAAAGCGTATTTCAGTAATGCAGATATCTTTTTCTTTCTCAAAAAGCCTACCGCGCAGGAATTCTTATCGTAGAGCCGACATTCTCTCGTCTCTTTACCATTCATAATTCTCTCTCCATTCCTTGTTTTTTGCGGACACATCCGCATTACAGTTTATTTATCCGAGCTTTGGATTATTCTTCATACTAATTTACTTAAAATTTACAATTTCAGTCGGCTTTTTGATTGTTTTATTCAAATTTAAGTTTTATAATATACTTTGTCCGACGTTGACAGAACAAGCTTCGTGTGAAATTGCACAAAATCAGTGCTTTACAACTGTGCATTATCACGATTATTGCTTTATCTTAATTTATTCTATTGATTATTTTCAATTTTCGTGCTATAATTATGTATTATAAGGCATTATTATGTTTTGTTTACGATTTTTCACAAAAAAAGAGGAGGAAACCCCACCATGACCAAGCGCATAATCGCGTTAATCCTTTGTGTTCTTTCCCTTGTTACCATCCTTGCAGGATGCGCAGGAAGTATCGATGCTACGTCCGAATACAAAGGTCAGCAGCTCACAATGTATCTTACGGAAACCGTATACGATCTTGACCCCGCTCGCGCATACAAGAACGAGTCCACAAGATCTATCGTAAGCCTTCTTTTCGGCACTCTGTTTACTCTTGACGAGAACGGAAAGGTTCAGCCTTACCTTGCTAAGAGTTGGAAGTACGAAGAGGACAAGGAAAATGAAGAATACTATATGTACATAGAAATGGCGGATTCCAACTGGTCGGATAACACCCCCGTTTCCGCTGACGACGTAGTTTTCTCCTGGAAGAGATTGCTTGACCCAAACCAGTCCTTCGAGGCTGCGGCTCTCCTTTTTGATATCGTAGGTGCCCGCGAGTATAACGAAAGTGAAGTTACCGAGGATGACGTTATGATCATCGCAGATAACAAGAGACTTACCATTCAGTTCGTTAAGCCTATCGATGCAGACCAGTTTATTCTCAACCTGACAAGCCTGGCACTTGCTCCTCTCCGTGAGGGTAAGGTCGTCGGTGAAAAGGGTGAAGACTGGGCAAAGAAGCCCGGCACTATGGTGTGCAGCGGTCCTTTCAAGCTTGCACGTATTAGCTTCTCCTACAGGAATTCCGTTAAGTATGATGACATCAATCACGATGAGGAGCCCAAGGGCAGTGTTAAGACTTACAACGAGCAGATCGTCAACAGCTTCGTGCTCGAAAGAAACTCTTACTATTTCAGAGACGCGGCTGATAAGGAAAAGCTCGACGTATCCGTTGCTCCTTACAGAATTATCGTTGATTGCGCTATGCCCGACGAGGACATTAAGGAAGGCTATGAAAACGGAACCATTATGTACGTTGGCGATATTCCTATGTCGATCAGAAATGATTTCAAGGATTCCGCCACTGTTAAGGATTCCCTTTCCACCAACACTATTTATCTTAATGAAAACGTTGAGATAAACGGTGAAAAGCTCTTTGCCAACAAGGCGGTAAGACAGGCTCTCTCTATGGTTATCGACCGCAAGGCAATCGCTGAAAAGCTGGTATTTGCCGAGGCGGCTACCGGTCTTGTTCCTACCGGTGTGTTTGATACCAACAGCGTCAAGTCACTCTTCCGTGATAATGCTTCCGGTAACTACAAATATCTTACCGAGGATGAGGCGGCCGCTAAGAAGCTTCTTGAGGACGCAGGCATCAAGGCTTCCAAATACTCCTTCTCTCTTACATATGCGGCTTACGACGAGGTTCACGAGTTCGTCGCAAAAACCGTTGCGGAGGCTTGGACCAAGCTCGGCTTCAAGGTAACGCTCAACAAGCGCGGAACCATTGAAAACAACGACTACGATAAGTTGACCGAGGGTACTCCTAAGGATATATGTGATGACCTTTACGCAGAGGATCTTGCGGCAGGTAAATTTGAAGCTATCGTTCTTGATCTCGTTGCACCTTCCGTCGATCCCTTCTCCGTACTGGCTCCCTTCGCAAAGAAATTCTCCGGACAAAAGGCCGAGGAAGGCACTTACGCTCTTACCCCTCATCTGACCGGTTACGACTCCGAGGAATACAACAAGCTTATCGAAAAGATCTTCAATGAGAAGAAGACTGAAAACAGATCCGCAGATCTCCACAAGGCTGAAGATATCCTTATGGAAGATATGCCCGTTATTCCCGTTGTATTTAACAAAACTGCTTATCTTGTAAATGATGACCTTGACACAAACAACACCAAGCTCTTCTTCTGGAAGAAGTCCAGCTGTTACTACACCCCCGACACCATTGAGTTCGCTCAGGTAGGTGATTACGACGAGTATCTTGCAACCTGCTCCAACTTCCTCCAGTCTAAATACGACACCTATAAAAACAATCCCCTATCGTATTTTGGCAGTGAGACCTTCAAGGGCTTCACTTGGGAAGAATTCAAGGAAGAGTCCTCCAACTACGCTTACCTTTGGAAGGTATATGAGGAAAAAGATAACAAGAAATAATTTTTGACTTTATTAAAGCGGCAATCCGATCGGATTGTCGCTTTTTTCTTTTGGTTTTTTAATTTATTTTAATATTAATGTAGACAAAAGCACAATTTTATGGTATAATATAAATTGGAGTTTTATGTAAACCCAAAATTTAACGAAAGAGGTGAAATTTTGGATATATATAATCTTATGCCGTCGGGGTTCGGCTCGAATTGCTACGTTTTGATCGTCGGCAGTTCTGCGGCGGTGGTCGATCCAAGCGTTGACGCGGGAAAAATTCTTTCATTTATCAGTGAAAAAAGTGCCGTTCTTGAATTTATCGTTATGACTCACGGTCATTTCGATCACATCACCGATCTTGATAATCTTCGAGATATGTCGGGAGCACCCGCCTATATTCACAAGGACGATAACGAAATGCTGAGCGACGGAAAAAAGAATGCTTATGCGTTTTTCTTCGGTCAGAACAAAAGCTGGAGATCGGCTGAAAAATTGCTTGAGAACGGCGATATACTGACGCTTGGAGGAGAGACTATAAAGGTCATATCCACACCGGGTCACTCCAAGGGTTCGATATGTCTACTATGTGGCAACAAGCTGATCACGGGTGACACTATCTTCGCCAATGGCTTTGGAAGATACGATCTTTATGGCGGAGATGTTAATGAATTGGCGAGTTCGATCTCTTCCCTGCGCTCATTCGACCGAAATCTTACAATCTATCCGGGTCACGGAGATGCGGCAAAGCTCGGAAACGCGCTTGACAGCGTTGCATATTATTTTTGAATTTATTGTATAAGAAAGGACATAGAAAATGGACTATAATCGTTTAGCGGAAATGCTTTTCCCCCACATTAAGGATACTCCTGCGGATATCGAGGCAAGATATCCCACGCGTCAGCTTCCTGAGGGCGCAAAGGTAACAAGATTTGCCCCCAGCCCTACAGGATTTGTTCATTTCGGCGGACTCTTCCCCTCCACCGTCGGTGAGAGACTCGCTCACCAGTCGGGCGGTGTTTTCTATCTTCGAATCGAGGACACCGACGCAAAGCGTGAGGTAGAGGGCGCGGCTGAAGGACTTATCAAGACTCTTGCAAAGTACGGAATCAATTTCGACGAGGGTGCGATCCTTGACGAGAGCGGCAAGATAGCAGATAAGGGTGCTTACGGTCCCTACAAGCAGAGCCAGAGAGGTCCTATTTATCAGACCTTTGCAAAGCAGCTGGTTCGCGAGGGCAAGGCTTATCCCTGCTTCACCACCGAGGAGGAGCTTGACGAGCTTCAGGCAGTTAATAAGAAAGAAGAAATAAAGAACACCGACTGGCAGGCTGAGGCTGAGGCAAAGAAGGCGGCTATGCTTGCGGGACGTGAATTTACTATGGAAGAGGTCGAGGAGCATCTTGCAGAGGGTCATCCCTTCGTGCTTCGCATTCTCGCTAACGGCGATCCCGAGAAGAAGACCAAGTTCACCGACCTTGTAAAGGGCAATCTTGAGATCCCCGAAAACGACGAGGACTTCGTTCTTCTCAAGTCGGACGGAATCCCCACCTACCATTTTGCTCACGCGGTAGACGATCACCTTATGGGCACCACCCACGTCATTCGCGGTGAGGAGTGGCTCCCCAGCTTGGCAAAGCACATTCAGCTCTTCTCCTATCTCGGATTTAAGCTCCCCAAGTACCTCCACATAGCTCAGATCATGCGTCTTGACGAAGAGGGCAACAAGAAGAAGCTATCCAAGAGAGATATGGGCGCAAATATGGACGACTACACCCGTATGGGCTACTGCCCCGAGGCGGTCTGCGAGTACATTATGACTCTGCTCAACTCCAACTACGAGGAGTGGCATATGCAGAACGCTGACAAGCCTTACACAGATTTCCCCTTCAACATCAAGAAGATGTCGACCTCGGGCTGTCTCTTCGATTTCAACAAGCTGAACGACGTTTCCAAGAACGTTATCTCCCGTATGTCCCCCGAGTACGTTACCGAAAAGGTGACCGAGTGGGCGACAGAGTTTGATCCTACGTTCGGCGCGTGTCTTGCTCGCGATAAGTCCTTTACCGAAAAGATCTTCGCCATAGGTCGCGGCGGCAAGAAGCCCCGTAAGGACCTTGCGACCTGGGCAGACGCGAAGCCTTATATGGGATTCTTCTTCGACGAGTTCTTCACGGTTGAGGATCAGTACCCCGAGAATTTCAACAAGGCAGACATTATCGCTACACTTGAAAAGTTCTGCGAGACCTACGATTATGCCGACGATATGAACACCTGGTTCGACAAGGTCAAGGCAATTGCGGATTCTCTCGGCTTTGCTTCGGATATGAAGGCGTACAAGGCTGACCCCGCGGCATTCAAGGGCAGCGTTGCCGATATCAGTATGTTCATCAGAGTTGCGGTGACCGGCAAGCAGAACGCTCCCGATCTTTACACCGTAATGCAGATCATCGGCAAGGAAAAGACCCTTGAGAGAATTGAAAAAATGATAAACTCTCTCGAATAATCCCTCACCCTTACTTTTGTTAAAATTTTTGCGTCTCTTTTTTCAAAAAGAGACCGCCAATCCAAGGGCGCGTAGCCCTTGGTCGCTCGTCGCAACGAGCGAAATCTCCCTATCGGCGTTTCTTTTTGTTAGCTTTTTCTTTGCGCCTCCTTCTTGCAAAGAAAAAGCGGAAAACGATCAAGAAAAACTATCGGCTACCACCCGAAAGGATAAAAATATGGAAAACAACAACTTTATTCACGACATAATCGACGACGATCTTTTAAATAACCCTGGATTGAAGATCCACACCCGTTTTCCTCCCGAGCCCAACGGATATCTTCACATTGGCTCGGTAAAGGCTATCTGCATCAACACAGACGTTGCAAATAAGTATAACGGTCTCTTCAATCTCCGATACGACGACACCAATCCCGCAAAGGAATCCGACGAATTCGTCCGTTCGATCCGCGAGGACCTTGAATGGCTTGGCGCTACTCCTACGGGCGGTGTATTCTACGGATCCGACTATTTCGGCAAGTGCTATGAGTTTGCAGTTCAGCTTATCAAGCAGGGCGACGCTTACGTCTGCGACCTTTCCAAGGACGACCTTGCTGAATTCAAGGGCACAGACCGCTCGGTTGCTTCCAAGGAGTCTCCATACAGAAACCGTAGCGTTGAAGAAAACCTTGAGCTCTTCGAGAGGATGAAGAACGGTGAGTTTGAGGACGGCGCGCGTACTCTCCGTGCGAAGATCGACCCCTCAAATGACAACCCCTATCTCCGTGACCCAGTAATTTACAGAATCAAGCACATTCATCATCACCGTCAGGGTGATGAGTGGTGCGTTTACCCCATGTACGATTTCGCGCATCCCATTCAGGACGCGCTCGAGGGCATCACCCATTCCCTTTGCTCCAGCGAGTTCAGAAACCACCGTCCTCTCTACGATTGGGTGGTTGAGAAGATCGGCTTCTCTCAGAAGCCCCACCAGTGGGAATTCGGTCGTATGAACATCACCTATACCGTTATGTCCAAGCGTTACCTCCGTCAGCTTGTTGAGGAGGGTCACGTTGACGGCTGGGATGACCCCCGTCTCCCCACTCTTTGCGGTCTCCGCAGAAGAGGCTATACTCCCTCTGCTCTCTTCACCTTCGTAAGAGAAGCAGGCGTTACCAACACCGACCACACCGTTGACGTCCGTCAGCTCGAGGCTTGCGTGCGCGACGATCTTAACGAAAACGCGCTCCGCCGCATTGGTATTGCTAACCCCATCAAGGTCATTATCGACAACTATCCCGAGGATAAGGAGGAAATGATCACCGTTTCCAACCATCCTCAAAAGGAGGAGCTCGGCACCCGCGAGGTTCCTATGACCCGTGAGATCTACATCGATGCAGACGACTTCGCAGAGGTTCCGCCTCCCAAATTCTTCCGTCTCAAGCCCGATGGTGAGGTTCGTCTTATGGGCGGATATATCATCAAGTATGCAGGTATCGAGAAGAATGAAGATGGCAGCATCAAGTGCATCCACGCAACCGCTGATCTTGAAACCGGTAACGGTATGCCTCAGGACGGCAGAAAGATCAAGGGAACCATCCATTGGCTCTCGGCTAAGTACGCCGTTCCCGCTACTTTTATGCTCTACGACCGTCTCTTCAACATCGAGAACACCGCAGACGTGCCCGAGGGACAGACATATCTCGACTTCCTCAACCCTGATTCCCTTACAAAGCTTGAGGGCGCATTCGTCGAGCCTTGTCTCGCAGATGCAAAGGCAGGAGAGAAGTTCCAGTTCGTCCGCGTGGGATATTTCTGCAAGGACTCCAAGAACGAGAACACCTTCAACCGCGTAGTCGGTCTGAAGGACAGCTTCCCTAAAAAGTAATATGAATTTTGTGGGGAAGATAACCTTTTAAAAGTTTGCTTCCCCACTTACGCTTGCAACGAGCAAAAACGGAAAATAAAAATATGGAAACTATTTATTTTAAAAATCACAGAAAAAGCGGAGATGCGGGATACGATATCTACCGTCTTCTTACCGACATCAAGGGCAAAAAGGATATTAGAATCGTATTCGACAAGGATATTTACGAAATTTCTCCCGATTATTGCTTCGAAAAGGCTCTCCACATCTCAAATCACGGCTGGAACGGCTATAAAAGGATAATCGCGCTTCTTGAGGATATGGAGGATGTTGAGCTCGACTTCGGCGGCTCGACTCTGCTGACTCACGACGTGATCACCCCCTTTGCCATCGTGAATTCCAAGAATATTACCGTCAAAAACGTCATTCTTGAGAACTCCAACATCTGTTTTATGCAGACGAAAGTCCTCGCTCACGGCGACGGCTATATTGAACTCGAAAAGATGCAGGGCGCGGACGGCTTCTTTATGCGACACGACAGAGAGTTTGCTATGAAGTATAAGGAAAGCATGTTCATCGTGGTCAGCAATATCGAGGTCAATCCCACCACGGGAACCCTTGAGCCCGGCACCGCCGATCATACTCTGGAAGAATATCTTTGGAACATGCGTTTTGAGGATATCGGCGGCGGCAAGCTTCGCCTTCACGGAATCAAGCGCTATCCTCCTATCGGAAATATTCTCATTTTCTCGGCAGAGCGCCGTCTCGGCTGCGGATTTTTCTGCGAGGACTCCGAGAATATCCGACTTGAGAACGTGACGGTGCACTCCTGCCACGGAATGGGTCTTCTCGCCCAGACCTGTCACAACATCACTCTTGACGGCTTCAACACCTTGCGTCACGGTGATCAGTATTACACTGCCAATGCGGATGCCACTCATTTTGTCAACTGCACCGGTCTTGTTACCGTGGAAAACTGCACCTTCGAGGGTCAGCTCGACGATGCCTTGAATATTCACGGAATGTATATCCGCATCGAGCGGATCGGTGACGGAGAGATATTCGTCCGCGAGGTTCACAGCCAAGCAAAGGGCATTCGCATCCTTCGTGAGGGCGACAGAATCCAGGTATTGCACCCTAAGACACTGATTCCCTACGTTCAGAAAACCATCAAGATTGCCGAGTATATCAACGAGGACAGCATTCGTCTCGTATTCGAGGAGGGCAATGACGGAATCACCGAAACGGGACACGTTCTTGAAAGCCTTAACCGTGTCGCAGACCTTATCTTCCGCAACAATATAGTTCGTCACAACCGCGCAAGAGGTATGTTGATCGCAACCAAGGGCAAGGTCGTGATCGAAAACAATTATTTCAACACCAGCGGCTGCGCTATCCTCTTCCAATCCGATGGAGAGTTTTGGTTTGAGTCGGGCAGTGTTTACGATGTGACCATTCAAAACAATAAATTTGACCGTTGCAGATATTCACCCTGGGGCCAAGCGATAATCGAATGCACTCCTCGTCCCGCCGAGGAAGACGGTAAATATTTCCATAAGACGATTCGAGTTATCGATAACGAGTTTATTATGATAAATGAACCCGTAGCTCTGTTCAACAACGTGGAAAATCCTGTATTCTGCGGAAACAAAATAGTCGCAGAGGGTAACATTACGCCTCATATTACAATTCAGCAAGTAAAAAGCGAAGAGATCAACACATCTCTTCTCATACTGCGCTAAAGAAAGGAAAAATTATGTTGGATTTCATCCAGAATCATCCCATTCTTGCCATTCTTCTGGCATATATTGCCATTATTTCGATAATTTCAATTATCGTCTGCATTTACGATAAAAAGATCTCAAAAAAGAACAAGGTTGAGCTGAGAATCCCCGAAAAAACTCTGCTTATTCTGTCGGCTCTCGGTGGAAGCGTGGCAATGTTCATTACAATGCTTGTCATCCGCCACAAGACCAAGCACGTCAAGTTTATGCTGGGAATTCCGCTCATTATGGTGGTTCAGGCGGCGGCAATATTTGCACTTTGCTATTTCGGTATCATTTAATTTGTGCAAAATGTACTAAACAGTTTATTTGGATAGGTGTTATTTTTACAAAAAGTACACTTGCGAAAATCTGTTTTTAATGGTATAATATATAAGATGTAAATATTAAAGGCTATGATGAAGTCAGCCGCCTTTGAGGGCATTTTTCAGAGAGTCTGCGTTTGGTGTGAGCAGACATTTGCTAAAGGTTGGCATTTCCCTTCGGAGCTTGCAGAGTCAAGGTCGATTTCGACGAATAGCTCGGCACGGCAGACACCGTTAAAAGTCAGGCAAAGTGTTGGCTTTGTTTTTGAGCCAAAATGCGGGTGGTACCGCGGAAATTTTTTGTTTTTCCGTCCCAATTCTCTTTTGAGAATTGGGACTTTTTTTGTGTAATTCGTTATTACGCTAAATTGCAATTTATCGTTCAGATGAGCCGTGCAGCCATTTCGTCGGTCTAAATTATTTGTTTTGCGTCCCGCGGACATTGGTTTTACAATATTCGTTAAGTCGGGAGACCCCTCCCCTACACCTAACCGCGAAATACATCCCACCGACAAATCAAAATTGAAATAAAAAAATCATATAAATTTGAAAGGAATTTCAAAATGAAAGAAACTTTGAATCGCATAAAGGCAGAGGCACTTGAAGCAATTGCCTCTCCCGAGACCGACGATGCGGCACTTGAAGCCCTTCGTATCAAATATCTCGGCAAAAAGGGCGAGCTTACCGCAGTTCTTCGCGGAATGGGTCAGCTTTCTCCCGAGGAAAGACCCGTGGTCGGTCAGATCGCAAACGAGGTAAGAGCCGAGATCGAAGCGGCTATTACCGCTAAAAAGTCCGCCCTTGCAGACGCGGCTCTCGACGCACAGCTCGCAGCTGAAAAGCTTGACGTTACCGTTCCCGGTAAAAAGGCGAAGGTAGGTCACCGTCACCCCCTCACTCTCGTACAGAGAGACATGGAGGAGATCTTTATCGGCATGGGCTTCTCTATTGCCGAGGGTCCCGAGGTTGAGTACGACTACTACAACTTCCAGGCACTGAACATTCCCGAGAATCACCCCGCGCGTGACACTCAGGACACCTTCTACATCACCGACAAGATCCTACTTCGTTCCCAGACCTCTCCCGTTCAGGCGAGAACTATGGAGGTGCAGAAGCCCCCGATCAGAATCATCTCCCCCGGCCGCGTTTACAGAAGCGACGCTATGGACGCGACCCACTCTCCTCTCTTCCATCAGATGGAAGGACTCGTTGTTGACAAGGGTATCACTATGGCAGACCTCAAGGGCATGCTTGAGACCTTCGCAAAGACCGAATTCGGCGAGGAGACCAGAGTTCGTTTCCGTCCTCACCACTTCCCCTTCACCGAGCCTTCGGCTGAGGTTGATATCTCCTGCTTTATGTGCGGTGGCAAGGGTTGCCGTCTCTGCAAGGGCGAGGGTTGGATAGAAATTCTCGGCGCGGGTATGGTTCACCCCAACGTGCTCCGCAACTGCGGCATCGACCCCGAGGTCTACAGCGGCTTTGCCTTCGGTATGGGCGTCGAGCGTATCGCAATGCTCAAGTATCACATCGGTGACATTCGTCATTTCTATGAGAATGACGTGCGCTTCATCGAGCAGTTTTAATGAAAGGTAGGTATTAATAATGAATCTTTCACTTAAATGGCTTCACGATTTTACAAATACAGACGGCATCACAGTTAAGGAATACTGCGACAGAATGACCGACACCGGTTCTAAGGTCGAAGGCTACGAGGTCCTTGGCGAGGACATTCAGAACGTCAAGGTTGCAAAGGTGGTTTCCATGGAGCGTCACCCCGACTCCGACCATCTCTGGGTCTGCCAGGTTGACATCGGCAGCGAGGTGACCCAGATCGTTACCGGCGCGCAGAACGTCAAGGAGGGCGACATAGTTCCCGCGGCTATTCCCGTAGCGCACCTTCCCGGGGATATTACCATCAAGGCAGGTAAGCTCCGCGGAGTGCCCTCCAACGGTATGCTCTGCTCTATCGCCGAGCTGAATCTTACTCTCCACGATATGCCCGACGCAATTGAAGACGGCATTTTCATTCTTCCCGCGTCTTACGAGGACAAGGTTGGTATGGACATCAAGGAAGCTCTTGAGCTTTCCGACACCGTAGTTGAGTTTGAGATCACATCCAACCGTCCCGACTGTCTCTCTGTGATCGGTCTTGCCCGCGAGACCGCTATCAGCTTTGATAAGCCCTTCAACGTCCCCGCTCCCACTGTCAAGGAGCTTGGCGACGGCGACAAGATCGACAATTATCTCTCGGTTAAAATCAGCGACAGCGACCTCTGCTTCCGTTACGCTGCAAAGGTAGTTAAGAACGTCAAGATCGCTCCTTCTCCCCTCTGGCTCAGAATGAGACTCCGCGCGGCAGGTGTTCGTCCCATAAACAACATCGTTGACATCACCAACTACGTTATGCTCGAATACGGTCAGCCTATGCACGCATTCGACTACGCTATGCTTTCAGGCTCGGCTATTAACGTAAGAAGAGCCGCTGACGGAGAGCTCTTTAAGTCTCTCGACGACAAGGATCACACCCTTGACAGCTCTATGCTGGTTATCGCTGATGGCTCTAAGGCTTGCGCTCTCGCGGGTGTTATGGGCGGTGCTAACAGTGAGATCAAGGAGAGCACCACCACAGTTGTATTCGAGTCGGCTTGCTTCTCGGGTCCCTCTGTTCGCGTTACCGCAAAGAAGAACGGCATGAGAACCGAGTCCTCCTCTCGCTTTGAAAAGGGTCTCGACCCCGAAAATTGTATGGCGGGACTTCTCCGCGCTTGCGAGCTGGTACAGCTTCTTGGCGCAGGTGAGGTTGTTGACGGCATTATCGACGTTTACCCCGCAAAGCCCGAGCTTGTCAAGCTTCCTCTTGACGTTGAAAAGATCAACAGATTCCTCGGTGTCGAGCTCGATTACGACTATATGAAGAGTATTCTCGAGCGTCTTGAATGCAAGGTTGAGGGCAACGAGATCACCGTTCCCTCCTTCAGAAATGACCTTACCTGCATGCAGGATATTGCGGAAGAGATCATCCGTATCTACGGCTACAACAAGATCAAATCCACCTGCATTTACGCTGAGACCACCCAGGGTGGCAGAACTCCCAAGCAGCAGTTTGAGGTTGACTGTGAACATCTGCTCTACGGCATGGGCTTTGACCAGATACAGACCTTCTCCTTCATCTCTCCCAAGTATTACGACAAGATCAGAATGCCCGAGGATAGTGCGCTTCGCAAGAGCGTTGTTATCTCCAACCCTCTCGGCGAGGACACCAGCGTTATGAGAACCGTGGCTCTTCCCTCTATGATGGAGGTGGTTGCGAGAAACGTTAACTTCTCCAACGAGGACGTGCGCCTCTTCGAGATGGCGACGGTTTACGTTCCCAACGAGGGCGAAAACGTTCTTCCCAACGAGAACAAGGTCATCACTCTTGCCGCATACGGCTCTGGCGAGGACTTCTACTCTCTCAAGGGTGTTATCGAGAACATTCTTGAAAAGGCGGGCATTGAGAAGGCTAAGTTCGTTTCCTTCTCCGAGGATAAAGCATATCATAGCGGCAGATGCGCAAAGATTTTCACCGCTGACGGACGCGAGCTCGGTATCTTCGGTCAGATACATCCTCTCACCGCAAAGAATTACGACGTAAATCTTCCCGTTTACGCGGCAGAGCTTTCCTTCGACATGATTTTCGAGGCATCGGATATGACTATCGACTACAAGCCTCTGCCCAAATTCCCCGCGGTTTCCCGTGACTTCTCCTTCATCTGCGACGAAAATCTTGAGGTCGGCGCGATCGAAGAGGTTATGGAAAAGGCTGCCGGCAAGCTATGCGAGGACGTTAAGCTCTTCGATATCTTCCGTGGCGAAAAGATCGGCGATGGCAAGAAGAGCGTTGCGTTCAGAGTAATTCTCCGCGCACCCGACAGGACTCTTACCGTTGAAGAGGCTGACAAGGTTTCGAACAAGATCATAAAGGATCTTTCCTTCAAGCTCGGCTTGAACATAAGAGGTTAAGATATGTCAGAAGCAGTATCCGAAAGAACAAAAAAGCTCAACGAATACGCAAGACGTATCAAGGCGGGCGAGACACTTTCCCCTGAGGAATTAGCCGAAAGAGACAAGCTCCGCGCCGAGTATATCGCCGAATTTCGTAAAAATTTCCGCCAGCAGCTTGATAACACGGTTATCCAGTACCCCGACGGGAGCAAAAAGCCTTTGAAAAAGGACTAATACAAAAATCCCTGCCGATCGGCAGGGATTTTTGCGTTTTATTTGATTATTCTCGCTTCGAGCTTAGGATCTGCGTCTTTTTTCGCCTTGACGAACACGCGTGCGCGACCGTAGTGGAGTCTGACGCTTGCGTTGGCTTCGACGGTCTTGCCGATCTTTACGTAACCCGAAGCGGCAGGCTGATCGGCTTCGGTGTAAGTGTAAACCAGCTTCAAGGTGTTGATCTCGGCAAAATTGCAATAGAATCTGTACGGGCGGTTGTGGCAATCAAGAGAGCAACGGGGCATACGGTGTGTAAAGTTGTCACCAAGCTTCTCACCGTTAAGAAATACCTCGGTGTTACCGCCAAGTCGTTCAAATTCGATGTATTCGTAACCCTCGGCACCACGAATAGTAGCGGTGTAGGTCTTAACCTGAGGCTTTTCTGCGCTGTAAGAATACATAGCGACTATGCGATAATCATCCTCATAGCCATCTTCCTTCTTTTTCGGCAAGAGCCAATCGTATCTCTTGCTTCTCACGTTTCCAAGCTTTTCGGGCAGAGGGATAGTTATACCATCGCACTCAAGGGCGGTGATATTAAAGCTTTCCTCATAAGGCAAAAACTGTTCAAGATCAAGGCTTGCGGGGTCTCCGTTGCCTACACCGACTATCCTACCGCCCATAACCGAAAGCGCGATCTTCTCGGATGCCGCAGGATTGAATCTTCCCTCTCCGTCAATTCCGACAAGCTCATAAATTTCGGTATCTTCATCACTTTCGGCGGCAAGAACTCGCTCGATCTTAACACTCTCGGTCTTGCCCGCGGTCTGAACTCGGTCAATATAAATTTTGCCGTCCTTGATTCCTTCTGCAACAAGCTCTCCGGGCTCATAAGCGATCTCAAACACAGGCGCGTCGAATCTTTCAACCTTCTGCTCGGCGACCACTCTGCCGTTAAGGCTCAATTTTATCTCTTCACAATTGGTGTAAACGCAGACCGTGACAATCTCGCCCACCACGTCGTGAGTCCAATCGGGGAGTATTTTCAAGACGGTCTCATCGGTCCACCATGCCTTGTGGTAGTAGAAGGGGGGCTTTTCCATTCCGCAAAGGTCGATGACACCGAAGGAGGACACCACATTTCTTTGATAGAATGGGTTAGGCTCGCCGCGGTAGTCAAAGCCCGTCCACATAAAGCCACCAAGGAGGAAATCTCTCTCCTCAAAGAACTTTGTCCAGCCCTTCAGAGACGAGCCCCAGGGCATAGTTACGTTGCCCGTAGCATCGATAATTCCGTTAGCGAGGTCATTCTTCATACCGCCGCGCGAGAGAACAAAGCTGCTCTCCTCACTTCCAATGATCGGCTGCTCGGGGTGGTCTTCGTGGTACTTATCAACCCAAGAAGATTGACCGTTATGTATGTAGTTGATGCCGCGGACGTCGGTTGCTCCGTTAGCACCCACGAAATTCGCGCCGTTATTGCCGCCGTATATAGTAAGTCTCGTGTCGTCAAGCTTTTTGCAAATGCGAACCGCTTTCTCGGCAAGCCTGCGCCCCCAATCGAGATCCTGAACGTCAAATTCCTCGTTTCCAACCGACCAGATAAAGACGCAGGCATGGTTTCTGTCGCGCTCGATAAGGCTCGTCAGCTGCTCGGTTGCCTCGGGAGAGTTACCGAACATTCTGGTCTCGTCCATAATAAGCATACCAAGCTCGTCACATGCCTTGAGTAGTGCCGGAGAAGGAGCGTTATGGGAACAACGGTAGGCATTTACACCCATTTCCTTCAGCCTCTGTATCTTGTAGCGGTTGAGATTGTCGGTCAAAGCAACTCCAACACCGCCAAGATCATGGTGAACGCATGCGCCGCGGAGCTTTATATGCTTTCCGTTGAGGGAAAACCCCTTTTCCGCATCAAAAGTAAAGCTTCTGAATCCTACTACGGTGTCCTCTGTCTCACCGTCAACCGTCAGACGGAAGGTATAGAGATTGGGCTCGTCAACGCTCCAAAGAGCGGGATTTTCCACCAGCATTTTTACGTTAAAAAAGCTTTCTTCGTAAGCTTCTGCCGCAACGCAAACGCTCTTTTCGGCAACGATTTTGCTGTTTTTGTCTACTATCTGCGCTATAACGGTCTTTTCGACCTTCTCGGCGGTATCGTTGACCAAAACCGCATCGGCATTGACATTACCGTACATATCGGTACGAATAAAGGTCTTTCGCGGCTTGAAATACACGCTCTCCGCCACCCACAGATTGACGTTTCTGTAGATTCCCGCGCCCTCGTACCACCAGCCCTCAACCTGAGAGCTGTCAACTCTGACGGCTATCGAATTTTCTTCGTGGATTCGGACGTGGTCGGTTATCTCAAAGATAAGCGAGGTGTATCCGCTGGTATGTCTCGTCATGTAGGTGCCGTTGACCCAGATGACAGCGTCGCGGAAGATGCCCTCGAACTCGATAAATATGCGCTTGTCGGCATACTCTTCGCCCAGCAAAAATTCCTTTCTGTACCAACCGATATCAAATATCTCCTCGGCATTACTGCGGCACATGGTACGGGCTCTTTCCTCGTGCGAATTGGGGAAACCGCCCGCAAAGGCATTTGCGTCAAGCGTTTTTTGCAGTGACACAGCCCAATCGTGGGGCAGATCTATCTTCTGCCAATTATTATACTTTAAAAATCTATCGGGCGCGCCAACCGCTCCGTTATACTTGCGAATACCAAAGGCATTAAAGCTTTCAAGTTCTTTTTCAAGCTTGAAATGCCAATTTTTGTTGAAATTCAGCTTTTTCATTTCAAATTGTCCTTTTTTGAATTTTATTTTGGGATAAGACCATTTTATCACACAACGATTACCAATTCAATATAAATTATATAAAAAATCGTGAAATTTTCGTGAAAAAAGCTTTATTGTAATTGACAAATCTCCGAAATTATTGTATCATTATAATTGATTACGTGTGTTTTAAAATACATATAGCTACGGAGGTAATAATTATGGAATTTCGCTTTAACGGGCTTAAATTTGATATTGTAAACGACACAATTTTCCTCACCGAGGTTGGAAATTTCGCCAAGGGTATTTCCCGTCCCTTTGCCGAGGTGCAGATCGCGGGCGAAAACAAGATAACCCACATGGGTGTTAAAATGATCAATTCCTCCGAGGGCGAGAAGCTGAAGTATGTTTCTCATGAAGAAAAGGACGGCAGACTGACTGTCGTTCAGGAGAGTGAGCTTGTGCGCGTTACTACCGTATTTACGAATTACGGTGATTGCAACGCCGTCAGGATCAAGACCTCGGTTGAAAACATTTCAAGCACCCCCTTTGTGCTTGAGGAGGTCTCGTCCTTTGTCCTTCATGGCATCGGATCTGTAATGACCCCCGACAAAATAGATTTTACTCGCTTTACACAGAGCCACCACGCCGAGTGTCAACCTATTATGCAATCCTTTGCAGAGCTCGGCTTCTTCCCCGATTCTCCCCAGAATCAAAAGAAGATTTCCTTCTGCAACGTGGGCAGCTGGTCTACCAAGGAGGCTCTCCCTCAAGGTATCATCAACGATAAGCACACGGGCGAAATGATGATGTTCCAGATCGAGTGCAACAACTCCTGGTATTACGAAATAGGCGCTGTTCCCGGATGCTATTATCTCTATATGGGCGGAGCAAACTCAACTAACGGCTCTTGGAGCAAGGAATTGATACCCGGTGAGGTCTACGAGACCGTAAGCGTCTCTCTTGCTTTCGGCAAGACCTTAAACGTTCTTCTCGGCGAGATGACCAAGCATCGCCGCCATTTTGCGGGCAGATGTATAGCCGACGAAAGCCTTCCCACCATATTCAACGAATATATGCACCTTTCCTGGGACGGTCCCTGCGAGAAAAACGTTAAAAGGTACGCGCCCGTGGTTGCAAAGACGGGTGTGGAATACTACGTTATCGACTGCGGCTGGCACGATGAATGCGCCCCCAACGTTATATATCATTACGTTGGAAAATGGCGCGAGAGCCATGCTCGCTTCCCCGATGGAGTCAAGGCGACTCTCGATTACATCAAGTCGCTCGGCATGAAGCCCGGTCTCTGGATAGAGCCCGAAAGCGTGGGCTGGAAGTCCGACATCATCGACTACTACGGCGACGACACCTGCTTCCTTTGCCGTCACGGCAGACCCTTGGTGATCCACAACCGCCGCTTCGTCGATTTCCGTCACCCCAAGGTGATCGCGTATCTCACCGAGTCTATCCGCTATATGGTTGAGGACCTTGGCGCAGAATACATAAAGCTCGACTACAATCAGGATTGCGCTATCGGTACCGATATTGACTCCCTCACCCCCGGCGAGGGACTTGAGAGCGCGGCAAGAGCTTATCTTGAATGGATCGACAGCATCCGCGAAAGATTCCCGAACGTTCTTTTCGAGACCTGCTCCTCGGGTGGAATGAGAATGGACTACGAAACTCTGTCTCACTTCTCTATCGTCTCTACCTCGGACCAGGTGCGCTACAGAAAGTATCCCTACATCGCGGGCAATATCGCCTCCGCCGTTCTTCCCGAGCAGGCGGCGGTATGGAGCTATCCCATCGATACATGGATAGACGGCTTTGCGGCAACCGAGGAATGGGTCAACGCAAACGTATCCGACGAGCAGGTCATTATAAATATGATCAACAGCTTCTTAGGCAGAATGCACCTGGCAAGTCATCTCGAGCTTTTGAACGAAGAAAAATTCGCTTTGGTTCGCGAGGGCGTGGAGTATTACAACAGCATTCGCGAGGTAAAAAAGACCGCTCTCCCCTATATGCCCATAGGCTTCACCAATTTCGGCAAGACTCTTGTGGCATCGGGACTTCTCACCGACGAAAGGCTTTATCTGGCAATCTGGAATCTTGGCGGCGAAAGAAAGGTCAGCATCCCTCTTGAGGGCATAGTACCCAAGTCTGCAAGGGTAGCTTATCCCGCTTGCAACGCTCTTGAATACAGGCTCGAAAACGGTAATATCGAAATAGAATTTACCGAAGACTATCAGGCGAGAATGCTTGAAATAGAGCTTTAAATTGACTTTTGAAAGGAAAAAATAATTATGATGAACTATATGCAATTTCCCGGCGGAAAGCAGAAAGCACTGACTCTCAGCTACGACGACGGCGTTCAGCAGGATATAAGATTTATCGAAATACTCGACAAATACGGCATCAAGTGTACCTTTAACATAAACAGCTACTCCTTTGAGGAGGAGGAAAGAAGCTTTGCCGAGGGTCAGATACACCGCAGAATGGCGCGCCGCGAGGCGATCGAGGTCTATAACAAAGCGATCGAAAACGGTCACGAGGTGGCGACCCACGGCTACAGTCACCCCTTCCTCGACAAGCTTCCTCCCGAAATGATAGCTTACGAGATCGTTGAGGACAGAAAGTGCCTTGAGGAAATGTTCGGAACGATAATCAAAGGTCACGCTTACCCCTACGGTGCGACCAGCTCTCAGGTAGTTGAAATTCTTCGCAACTGCGGTATTCTTTACGCAAGAACCACCGCGGCAACCAAGAAATTCGATATCCCCACCGATTGGCTCCGCATGCCTGCAACCTGCCACCATAACGCTTCTGAGCTTATGCAGCTTGCAGATCAGTTTTTAAACGAGCCTATCAGATACCAGCATCCCAAGCTCTTCTATCTTTGGGGTCACACCTATGAATTTGACACCAACAACAACTGGGAGGTCATCGAGAAATTCGCAGAGGCTGTGGGTAACCGCGATGACATATGGTACGCCAACAATATGCAGGTTTACGAATACGTGGAGGCTTACCGCGCCCTCGAGTTTTCTGCTAACGGCAATATAGTTCACAACCCCTCGGCTCTTACCGTGTGGTTCACCACCGGCGGCATTAACGTCAAGGTAGAGCCCGGCGAGACCGTAAAGATCAGATAATATGGAACAGAAAAGGTTTACGAAAAACGATAACGGCTTTATCTGCGCTCATTGCGGTAAGGAGGTCGAGCCTTTAGGCTACACCTCTCGCAACCACTGCCCCTTCTGCCTCTGGTCGCTTCACGTTGACATAAATCCCGGAGACAGAGCCTGCGAGTGCCGCGCGCCAATGGAACCTGTCAAGGTAGTCACCGACCCCAAAAAGGGTTATATCATAATCCACAAATGTACAAAGTGCGGTGAGCTTCACAGAAATAAGGCGGCGCACGAGGCAAAGGTTCAGCCCGACAGTATCAAATTGCTGATAAAACTTACTGCCGCAGAAATATAATTTTAAGAGGTAAAAATGCAAAGATTACTTAACACAAAAGGCAAATTGTTGGGTATTGACTTTGGAGATAAGCGCACGGGTCTTGCAGTAAGCGACCCAAGCCGTGTCATCGCCTCAGGGCTTTATCAGATAAGCGTCGGCGGAATGCAAAGAACTGCCGCAAAGATCGCCGAGATAATCAAGGAAGAAAATATCACGGGTGGTGTGGTTGTTGGACTCCCCATCAATATGGACGGCAGTCACGGTCCCCGAGCCGAGCACGCGGAAAAATTCGCTCGCATTCTCGGTGAAATTCTTGCCGAGGACGAGAAAACCGCTACTCTCCCCATCGTTATGATGGACGAGAGAATGACAACTATGGCGGCATCCCGTTATCTCAACGAGACCGACACGAGAGGGCAAAAAAGAAAACAGGTCATCGACACCCTCTCGGCGCAGATAATCCTGCAAAACGCTCTCGACAGGCTGAAAAATATGGCTTGACGTCATAGGAATAACCTAAACGATTGGAGATTTAAAATGGCACACAAAAAATACGGATGGAGAATTGCCGGCTTTGTTTTCAAAGGGCTCTGCTCTCTCTTGATCATCGGCATTATTGCCCTTCTTGCCTGGCGAATAATCGACCGAAACATTGTTCCTGCGGCTGTCAAGACCATAACTCCCAACGACAAGCTCTGCGAGGCCTACAAAAAACACGACGGGAAGTTGAATCTTTACTATCAGGAGCAGACCGAGTATTCCCGCGAGGATAAGAACTACGGATACTTTGCCAATTCCGGCACCGTTTTTATTGAAGAAGCGGAACAGCTTCAGTTTGTTCTCCGTTACAACAACAGTACCGTAAAATACACCGCGGAGGATTATACCTATTACGAGGTCACCGACGATGACGGCAACAAGCAGATATTTAATTCAAAAACCGATGCAGACGATGCCGCTTACAAGATCGATCCTACAGCTTCTCAGGAACACATCAAGGAAATAGTCCCCACACTCTCGCGCGACGACGATCTGTACGACGTGACAGTAACCATAATGTACGACCTTACTCCCGATAACGACAAGGACAACGACGGCAAGACCAAGGATGCGGTCAGATACGAGCGTTTTTATCCTACGGGAGACGCAATATCACACAAAAAAACACTTTACAACTATCGAAAGTTTATCTTTGACGGAATTATAGTAGATGAAAGCGTTCTGGCGGTAATGATCGATATTTATTACAAGGGCGACGTAAATTACGAGGAAGACCCTTACGCTACACTTCTTCTTTATTATTACGAGGACAAAGAAGAAAACATCGAATACAAGCTCTCATCCGCTGACAAAAAAGCTCTTGAGGGTTATGGAGAATAATCGGAGGATATTATGGAAACACGTTGGATGTATAAAACCACACACAATTTTGCCGCTCTTCGCGAGGAATCAAAAAACGTCTGCGTAATACCTATGGGATGCATTGAAAAGCACGGACTTCACTTAGCTCTCGGTTGCGACATTCTTATGGCGAACAATATCGCATACGAGGCATCACAAATAGAGACCTTCTGTGTATTCCCCGACTTCACCTTCGGTGATCTGCCAAACGGCGCGCCCATTGAAGCCAATGGCGGTACTATGAGTGAGGGCAATATCACTATTCCCGTACAGATGCAGATGGATCTGCTTGAGACACTTTGCGAGCAGATAAGTCGCAACGGTTACAACAAAATTTTGATCTACAACTGTCACGGCGGCAACAATTCCTGGCTCAACACCTTCCAGAGAATGCTTATGAACAAAAAGAGAGATTTTGTCGTGGGCATCGTTCAGGTCGAGCTTCCCGCGCCTCACGCTATGGCAAAGTATCTCGAAGCTAACGGTTCCGGCTCTATTCCCGAATTGACAAAGGAAGACGAGGAACTTCTCCATAAGTACCACAAGGAAAATATGGTCATCGGTCACGCGGGATTTGGCGAGACGGCATTTATTATGGCTATTGCTCCCGAGACTGTTGAGTGGGATCAGGTCGGCAAAGAAAGCGGTCTGCCTACGGGAATGTCCGCGCACTACCGAAAGGCGGGCATCAAGCTTGCCGACGGCGGTTGGGATCTTGACTTTCCCAACGCTTATTGCGGTCACGACCCTATCGGCTGTAACGAGAGAATCGGCAGAGCGTCGATCAGATTTGAGGCAGAAAGACTTGCCCATGCCGCAAAGGTTATGAAGGAAGATAACTACCTACTTGAAAGGCTTGCAAAAAACCAAAAAGGCTGGAATTAATTAAATATTAAAGGAGAGAAGCTTTTTCGTAGCTTCTCTCCTCTTTTTTTATTCAAAATCAGTATATAATTTATCAAGATTATAAAATTCTCTCGCTTCTCTGTCGAAGACGTGAACGAGTACGCTTGCGTAGTCAAGGACTCTCCAGTTGTTGCCGTCCTTACCCTCCGCTCTTATGGGATCTATGCCCGCGAGACCGAGTCTGTACTCCACCTCGTCGGCAAGAGCGCGGACGTGGGTATTGGTATTACCGTTTGCAAGAACGAAATAGTCAGCAATGATGGTTTTGTCACCAACCTCGATGATCTTAACGTCCTTTCCCTTCTTGTTGTCAAGAACCTGGGCGATTACCTCTGCCAATTCCTTGGGAGTAGCTCCAACCAAGGATTTTATTTCTTCATTTTTGATTTCTTCCATAATTATTTCCTTTCTTATCTTAGGGGGTAATTTATAATTTCAGCTGTTTTCAAGCTCTTTTTGAAGACTTTTTGCGGCTTCAAGTGTGCCGCTCTCAATAGTTTTGCCTTTGTCACGCAGATCCCCGATAGTGAGTTCAAGAGAATGAAGCAAAACTCGGTTAAGATGGACAAGCCTCTCTTTTTCACCCATTTTTTCGGGCTCTGCCGAGAAAAATTCCTCTCTGAGGGCGATACAATCCTCATATTTTCTCGTATCCTCGATATAATCCGAGAGATAAATGATCTTGTCGGACAAGGTCATAGCATATCGACCCGTGGAGTGGTATCTTATGGCGTCTATCAGCTCCGCCTCGGCAAAATCGGGGTACTCGTCAGGGATTATCAGAGCCGCCGTCAGCGCGTGGATAGTTGGAGGCACCGACAACTGCTCCTCGGTGGGTATCACTCCGTATTTTTCAAACACCGCAAGCTGCATATCAAAGCTATACTCCTTGGTCACGTCGTGAAGCAGAGCCGCCGCACGAAGCATAAGCTCTTTTTCGGGACAGTAAAGCTTTGTAAGTCTTGCCGCCATTCGCTCAACACCCAATGTGTGGTTTAAGCGAAAATCCGACAAAATACCGCTTATCTTTTCTCGGAGCTTGTCGATCTGTTCCCTAGTGTAGTTCATTGCAAATAAAGCCCCTTTTCCTTGATGTATTCTGCAACAGAGAGTGGCACCAAGGAGGAAATATCCTCGCCCGCTGCAATTTTCTCTCTCACTTGACTGGATGAGACTTCAATGGCGGGAGCCTTTATTCTCACTACGTTTTTGCCGTATTTGTTTCTGTATTCGGTCACCTTCGCCACAAGCTTTTCGTCAAGGCTCTCATCTGCCTCGCGGCGGACATAGACGGGATAGCAAAGCTCAAATATTTCATCGGGGTTGCGCCAAGTATCAAGGGACAGTATCATATCGGTTCCGCAAAGCATAAACAGTCTGCGGTCGTCGCCCGAAAGCTCTCGCAAAGTGTCAACTGTGTAGCTCTTTCCCTGCCGTCTGATCTCAAGATCGCTGACGATAACACCATCAACACCATCAAATGCCCTTTTGCACATTTCAAGTCTGTCGCTGTCACTTGCCCCCGCGCTCATCTGCTTATGAGGACTTGTTCCCGTAGGAATAACGAACAGCACGTCCAGCCACATCTGCTCCATAAATGCCTTTGCCGCCGCCACGTGACCTACGTGTATCGGCGCAAATGCTCCGCCGTAAATTCCAACTCTTAACATATTATTTTTTAGGAAGCTCGATGGTTTTCTTGTCCTTCGATTCGCGATAAAGGACGATCTTTCTGCCTACGCAGGAAACTCCCTCGGCTCCAAGGGCTTCGCAAAGCGCGTCAAGCACCGCACGGGGCTCCTCTCCGCTGTTTTCAAGCACGGTAAGCTTTACAAGCTCACGGGCTTCAAGGGCATCGGAAACCGTTTTTATAAGGTTTTCGGTAATTCCGCCCTTTCCTATCTGCATGATCGCGGGGCAGGACTGACCCAAGCCGCGCAAATATGCTCTCTGTTTTGACGTTATCATATTTTTCTCCGTGTTATTATCTTATTCTTTGATTTCAAGCTCTTTAAGCTTTTCGGCAAACGCTTTGATAGCGTTTCCTCTGTGGCTGACGCTGTTTTTTTCTTCGGGTGTGACCTCTGCGAGAGTTTTTCCAAACTGTGGGAAATAGAACAACGGGTCGTAGCCAAATCCGCCCTCACCCTGTCTCTCCTTGAGTATCTCGCCCTCGACGTAACCTCTCACCACGATATGCTCTGCTGCATATTTTTCGGGGAAAACGCAGGCAATACAGCAAACAAATCTTGCGCTTCTGTCGGTCTTATCCTCGAGATTTTTGAGAAGCAGATCGTTATTTGCCTCGTCGTCGCCGTGGTCGCCCGCGTATCTTGCGCTGTAAACCCCGGGCGCGCCGTCAAGTGCGTCAACTTCAAGTCCCGAATCGTCGCCAACTCCGATATACCCCGAGCTTGCGGCAACCCTTGCCTTTATAAGCGCGTTATCCTCGAAGGTCTCGCCGTCTTCCTCTATCTCGCCGTGAATTCCAACGTCGTCAAGAGAAAGTATCTCAATATTTTTAATATACTGCGAGAGGAGAGTTTGAAGCTCTCCTATTTTCTTTTTGTTTCTTGAAGCTAATACAATTTTCATTTTAAGCCTCAACTACCTCGGTTTCAACAGCCTCAGCCTCGACAACCTCGGCATCCTCTACCGCGTCGGATTTCTTTATACCAAAACGGCTAAGGTCGATCAAATTATAGGTATAATTCATATCGTAGCCGCCGCCCTCTCGGGGATTCTTTTCGTACTTCAATGTGCTCAGAAGTCCGTAGCCCTCAAAGCCGTTGCCATCCTCGTTGATCTTGAAAACGGTAGGAACGAAGGCAATAACCGCGCCCGCAATAAGCACAACCTTCAAAACCTTTTTACCCACAGAGGGCTTGGGCTCCTCAACCGTGGGAATAAATCTTGCCATCATTTTTGTTATTTTCATAATTATTCTCTCTTTTCTACTTGCGTTTAAAACTCAGCTATTTTATTGAAAAAACCTCCTAATTGCGGAAACTTTCTCAATGAAAATCCACACAATTAGTTCTCTCTTACTCAAACAGAGCGCTAACGAATTCTTCTGCGTCAAACTCCTGCATATCGTCGATCTTCTCTCCGACACCGATAAACTTGACGGGAATACCAAGCTCGCGCTTGATCGAGATCACGATACCGCCCTTTGCGGTGCCGTCCAGCTTGTTAAGAGTAATACCCGTAATGTTAGCCGCCTTGCTGAACTCTTTCGCCTGAATAACCGCATTCTGACCCGTGGTTGCATCGAGAACGAGAAGATTCTCTCTTGATGCGTCGGGAAGCTCACGCTCGATAACTCGGTTGATCTTGGCAAGCTCGTTCATAAGATTCTGCTTGTTGTGAAGTCTGCCCGCGGTGTCAATAACAAGCACGTCGGCATCCTTCTTTTTCGCGTAATTGATAGCGTCGAAAACAACCGCAGCGGGGTCGCTTCCCTCGCTCTGCTTGACAATATCAACTTTAGCTCGCTGACACCAAACCTCAAGCTGATCGATAGCCGCCGCTCTGAAAGTATCCGCAGCCGCTACAACGACTTTTTTGCCCGACAGACGAAGTCTCTTGGATATTTTACCGATGCTGGTGGTCTTACCCGCGCCGTTGACACCGATAACGAGAATTACCGAAGGTGTGGTCTCAAGACAGAGAGGCTGATGCTCTCCAATCATATCGCCAAGTATTTCCTTCAAGGTGTCAAGCACCTGGTCTTTTTCTTTAAGTCTGCCGTCCTTGATACGTTCACGAAGCTCATCGATGATCTCCTCGGTAGCGCCAACACCAACGTCTGCCATAATAAGCAGCTCTTCAAGCTCCTCCAAAAGATCCTCGTCAACCTTAACGAAGTTCTTGAGCAGGTCGTTGACCGAGCCGAAAAGTGCGTTTTTGGTCTTTGCGAGACCCATTTTGAGTTTTTCCCAGAAAGAAATCTGTTCTTCCTCTTCTTCGGTCTCCTCGAAGTCTTCTGTTTCTTCGATTTCTTCGATTTCTTCGATTTCTTCACTTTCTTCTGCTTCTTCTTCCTCGGTATCGTATTCTTCGTCGGGATCGTCATCGTATTCGATGAAATTTCCATCGAAGTCGAGATCGGGAGCAGCCTCATATTCATCTCTGTTCTCTTCCTCGAATTTTTCCGCCGCCGCGATTTCTTCCTCGGTCAACTCGTCTTCATCAAAGAGAGAGTCCTGATCAATAAGATCTTCGTCATTGCCGTTATTCTCAAACAATGCGTCCTGATCTATTTCCTCGGCAACGTCTTCATTTTCTACCGCCTCGTCCTGCTCAGCCGCCTCGGACGTCTCCTCAAGGATCTCGTCCTTTTTATCTTTGTCTTTTTTTCCGAAAAGCTTACTCAAAAATGCCATTCCATTCACCATCCTTCTTCTTTTCGATGTCCTTGACATCAAGGGTAAGTATCTTTGATATACCATGCTCGGGCATGGTTACGCCGTAAAGCCTGGTTGCCGCCGCCATAGTTCCTCGGCGGTGGGTGATCATTATAAACTGTGTGCCGTCACTGTAACGCTTTATGTACTGCGCAAGTCGTTCAACGTTGACCTCGTCAAGCGCCGCCTCTATCTCGTCAAGAATACAGAAGGGCGTGGGGTTGACCTGAAGGGTCGCGAAGAAAAGCGCGACACCGATAAATGCCTGCTCACCACCCGACAGCTGCATCAGATTCTTGATGATCTTTCCGGGAGGTGCCGCCTTGATCTCGATTCCGCTCTCAAGCACGTTCTCGGGATCGGTGAGATAAAGCTCCGCTGATCCGCCCCCGAAGAGCTCGGAGAAGGTCTTGCCAAAGTTCTCGTTTATCTGATCAAATGCGGTAACAAAGGCGGTCTTCATCTCCTTTTCGAGCTTCACGATAATATCGGTCAACTCGTTTTTCGAGCTTTCAAGATCCTTTATCTGTCCTCTCATATAGTCGTAACGTTCCTTGATCTCCTTGTACTTATTCACGGCATCAAGGTCAACGTGTCCTATATGACGGAGCTTGTTCTGACATTCTACCTGAGTCTTTGCGTATTCCGCGCGATTCTCGGGGGTAACGGGAGGATAATTCAGCGCAACGGCATCGGCTCTCGTCAGCTCGTAGTCGTCCCAGAGCTTGCTTGCCACCTTATCATATTTCTCACGTAATCCCTCAAGCTTTGTCTCGTTTGTGGTGTGAACTCGGAAGATAAGCTCCTTCTCAGCCATCTTGTCGCGCATCATAGTATTGATCTCGTTCAGCTTCTTCTCAAACTCCATGTTGCCTTCCTCGATCTCGCTTCGCTTTGCGTTGAGATGATCGAGTTCTTTCTGGCACTCGGCATATCTCTTTCTGTTCTCACTCTGCGCCACGGTCAGGCTGTCTATCTGGGTACGATAGCTTTCTATTCTATCACCCGCCGCCTTCATATCCTCGCCGCAGACTCTTATTCTTTCAACCGAAACGTCAAGCAGTGCCTTAGCTGTCTCGATATCCTTCTGCAACTCGCTGATACGAATAATTATTGCAGTCTTTTCTTCTTCGAGAGCCTTGAGTCTGTCCTCGGCATCTACCTTGTCGTTATGCTTGGCGAGACGGACTGCGGTAAATTCCTCGACCTTCTTATTCTGTGACTCTTCCTCGGTTTTCAGTGCCGCCAGGTCGTCCTCGTAGCGCTCGCTCATTCTGACTATCTGATCGTAGTCCTCGTTAAGCTTATCGAGAAGTGCCTTATTGGATTCATACTGACCCGCGATCTTCTCAAGTCCCTGAAGCTCGGTATTTCTGAGGATATTCAGAATATCCTTACGATCGGAAAGGTCAGTACGGCGGTCGGTAACGTCCTCGATCTGCTCCTTAAGCTCCGCAACCTGACCCTGAAGCTTTTTGACCTTTACTTCAAGCTCCTGCGACTCACTTTCAAGTCTCTTGACCTCGTCGGCACGGGAGAGTATTCCTCCGCCCTGCTTTACCGAGCCACCGGTAAAGGAACCGCCGGCGTTGATCTGCTGTCCGTCAAGGGTGACGGCTCTGACCTTATAGTGGAGCTTCTTTGCCATAACCGTTGCGTTATCGATGTTATCAAACACAAGAGTTCTGCCAAGCAAAGAACTTATAACGTTTCGGAAAGCGGTCTCGCTTCCGCAAAGTTCGTCGGCTCTGCCGATATATCCCTCAAATCCGCAAGCGTCCCGCATTTCGGGGGTCTCGGTCTGAGGCTTCATACTTGTCACGGGGAAAAATGTGGCTCTTCCCGCCTCTGCCTTTTTAAGGGCAAACATTGCCGCTTTCGCGGTCTCCTCATCCTCTACAACAATATTTTGCAGATTCATTCCAAGGGCAGTCTCAACCGCAACCACGTACTTTGTATCAACGCTGATGACCTTGGAAAGAGGTCCGTATATCTTACCGCAAGGCGCACCGAAGCGGTCAGTTATCTTGCCTGCAGAGTAGCTGTTCATTACAAAACGAACACTGTTATTATATCCCTCAAACTGCTCTTCCATCGCCTTAATAGTCTTTATTCTGTGCTGAACAGATTCAAGGCGAAGCTTTTTGTTATTGAGTTCGTCGTACTTTTCTCCGAGAGAGGAATTAAGCTCTGTGAGGGAGCTATCTATCTCGGCGGCTTCTTTATCTATTTCGGAGATCGACTCATTGTATTCGTCAACGGTCTTTTGCTTTGCGTTCATAGATTTCTCAAGCTTTGCCGCCTCTTCACCGTATCTTTCGATATCCGAAAGAATATCGGCATTTCGGTCGCTTCCGCTCTCTCGCGAGTTTTCAAGGACCGAAATACGGACCTTGATATCAACCGCCGCTTCCTCTGCACTCTTTATATCCGAAAAAGCAGTATCAATAGCCTTATTCAGCTTATCAATATTACACTTTTCGTCAAATATCGCGTCCTCGGTGGTTTCAAGCTTACCGTTTGTCTCGTCGAGAGTCCTCTCAAGGGTGACGATCTTATCCTTCTGAGCCTGCTCCTTGATCTTTTCCTCGGCAAGATTTCTCTCCGCCGAGCCCATGGATTGCTTAGCACTCTCGATCATCTCGTCTGTATGACGGATATTGGTCTCGTTGACTCTGAATTCGCTGTCCAGCTTGAAGATCTCGCTTGTCTGCTCTTTGATAAGGTTGAGAATCTGCGATTGCGCTATCTTACCGTTCTGACTTGCCTCGTAGAGCTTTGCGTTACGGGCATCGAGAGACTGCATTGAGTCCTCTGCGTTCTTCAGGTCAAAATCCGAGCGTCTGAGAGCCTCCTCTGCGGCGGCGATATCGGTACGGTACTTTTCGGTATCGAAGAGCCAGAGACTAACGTCGACCTTTTTCTTGACCTCCATAAGCTCGATAGCCTTCTTCGCCTTTTCCGCTTCCTTTTCAAGAGGACCGACCTGGGATTCTACCTCGATAAAAATATCGTTGATTCGAAGCATATTCTCTTCGGTCTGCTTCAGCTTTCGCTCCGCTTCGCTCTTTTTATGTCTGTATTTCGCGATACCCGAGGCATCCTCGAAGATATCACGTCTGTCCTCGCTCTTTCTCGAAACCATATCGGCAATTCTACCCTGACCGATTATGGAATAACCGTCACGTCCGATACCCGTGTTGAGGAAAAGCTCGTAAATGTCACGCAGTCTGACTGCGCGGCGGTTTATATAATATTCGCTTTCGCCCGCGCGGAAATAACGGCGAGTTACGGTGACCTCGTCGTAAGGGCATTCAAGGTGGGAGGGGCCTGTGGTATTGTCAAAGGTGACGGATACCTCGGCATATCCCATCGGCTTTCTGCTGTCAGCTCCGCCGAAGATTACGTCCTCCATCTTGGTTCCTCGGAGGGTCTTGGATGAAATTTCTCCCAATACCCAGCGCATAGCGTCGGCAATATTCGATTTTCCGCTTCCGTTAGGACCTACTATAACGGTAACGCCTGTTCCCGTATCCTCACCCGATGCGTCGAAGACCAGCTTGGTCTTATCGGGGAAGGATTTGAAGCCCTGTAATTCTATTGACTTAAGATACAAAATTACATCCTCCGTCTATATTTTATGTTAATTATTCTATCTCCCAAACGGTAATTCCTACGGACTTGACCGTTTCGTAAAATTCCAATTTCTTGATTCCGAATTCGTGCAGTAAGCGCTCTCTGTTTTTTCCCTTTTGTCCGATGGCAAGGGAAAGCTCGCCCGCGCCAACCGCAACTCTAAAGCTTCTTCCCGCAGTGCCGCCTTTTTTTGCTATACCGACGAAGATTTCTCGCATAACGTCATAGCAAAGCTCACCCTTGACCAGCTCGCCAAGCGCGGGATGGTTGGCTCCCCCCTTGACCTTTTGAAGGTCACCAAGGTTATCCGATGCGCAAAGCCCGATCCTTATGCACTCAACTCCGTGTGAATTGAATATCTTCAAGACCTCTTTGGAGCGAAAGACCGCATCATCAAGGTCAAGCATACTGTATTCGCCTCTGTCAGCCATCCGAGCAAGCTCGGTGTCATAAAAGGTGACCGTGGGGTAAATTCTTGCTCCATCCGCGCCCATTTCGCAGATCTTTTCGGCGGTCATAAGCTCTTTTTGGGGAGTTGAGCCGGGAAGACCTATCATCATCTGTCCGATAAGCGAATATCCCGCTTTTTTTATCAATTTGCAGGCATTTTCGGCATCCTTTGCGCTATGTCCTCTGTTTGAGAGCTTCAAGACCCCGTCATCCATACTCTGAAGACCCAATTCCACGGTTTTTACGGGATAATTGGCAAGGATCGTCATTATCTCTTCGTTGATATAGTCGGGTCTCGTTGACATTCTAATTCCCGTCACGCGCGCCCTACCTTCTCTCGGATGCTCCACGTAATCTTTCGCCACGTTAAGCAGATATATCATCAGCTCTCGGTCGATTCCCGTAAATGATCCTCCGAAATAGGCTATCTCGACCTCGCAATCCGGACTGATCGTGGCAAGTGCCTCTTCTATCTCAACTATAACCGATGCTCTATTGAAGCTCTGCTTACCCGAGATCGATCGCTGATTGCAGAAAACGCACATATTGGGACAGCCCAAGTGCGGGATAAATATGGGAATATTTTTATGCTTAGTCTTCATTATCGTGGGGGATCACGCTGAAAAGCTCCAGCGCTTCTCTTGCGGCATTCTGCTCCGCTTCTCGCTTGCTTCTTCCCTGACCGCGACCTATAACGTTGGAATTAAGCCTTGCCTCGACCTTGAATGACTTCATGTGATCGGGACCGCTTTGACCAACCACTATGTATTCGAGAAAATCGCCCTCCGCCTGCTGAACGAACTGCTGCAGCAGACTCTTTGGGTCACCCGAGAATCCTTTGCTCTTACCAATGCTCTCTATCTCCTTTGCGATAAAAGGAAGCAGAAATTTTTCAACGATCTCCATACCATTTTCTCCCGCGTCGATATAGATCGCCGCAAGCAGAGCTTCAAACGCATCGGCAAGTATGCTCTTTCTGTTTCTTCCGTTGTTCTTTTCCTCACCTATACCGAGAAGAAGATATTTGCCGAGCTCGATCACGTTTGCATAACCCGAAAGTGCTCTTTCACAGACGACCTCCGCGCGCATTCTCGTCAGCTCTCCTTCGGGGCAATCGGCAAAATGTCTGTAAAGATAGTTGCTTGTAACTATCGACAATACGCTGTCGCCCAAAAATTCAAGGCGTTCGTTGCAATACATATGATGATTTTTCAGTCCCGACTCGTTTGAATGAGACGAATGGGTCAGCGCGCGGGTCAGAAGACTCTTATCATTAAAGACGTAGCCTACTGCCGCTTCAAGTGCGCTTATATCCTTTTGACCGTTTACCGTCATATCAATATCTTCCTCCGTTTTAGTAATACTTTAAAACGCTTATTCCTCGTTAGCGTTCTCCGCGGCAGCCTTTTCTTCAGCCGCCTTTTGTGCCGCAAGTCTTTCTTCGGCAAGCTTCTTGGATTCCGCAGCGATTATCTCTACGACTCCGCTGTTTACGCAATTTATCGCCTGACGGATAGCATTCGAGAACGCTTTAGCGTCGGATGAGCCGTGAGCCTTGATAACCGTCTTTGAAAGACCGAGAATGGGAGCACCGCCGTGCTCCTTAGCGTCAAATTTTTTCTTGAAATTATTAAGTTTTTTCTTTACCAGCAGATACGCGATGATTCCGCCGAGACCGCCCTTGAACATAGCTTTGAGCTCTCCCGAAAGCAGCTTGCCCATACCCTCAATAGCCTTGAGAGTCACGTTGCCCGTAAATCCGTCGGTAACACATACGTCGCACGCGCCAAGTGCCAATCCGTTGCCCTCAACGTTTCCAACGAAATTGATAAGCGAGCTTTCCTTCAGTTTTGCATAAGCCGCCTGCTGAAGCTCGGTACCCTTATGCTCCTCGGTTCCGTTGTTAAGAAGTCCGACTCTGGGATTTTCAACTCCGTAAAGCGCCTTCATAAAAGCGTTACCCATAACGGCAAAGCCTGCCATATAATCTTCATTGGGTCTGACGCTTGCTCCCGAATCGAGAAGAAGTACGGGATTTGCAAGGGGTAAGATCGCGCCTATTCCCGCTCTCTGTATACCGGGCACTCTCTTAACTATCAGCGACGAGCCGCTGAAAAGCGCACCTGTATTTCCCGCGCTGACAAACGCGTCGCCCTCGCCCTTGGCAAGGAGCTGAAGCCCCATACCGAGAGAGGAATTCTTTTTCTCACGCATAATTGCCTGAGGCTCGTCCTCCATAGTAAGGACGATATCTGTATGTACTATCTCATAAGCCGAAATATCGATCTTATTCTCTGCGGCAAGATTTTTTATAACGTTCTCGTCACCAACGAGGGTGAAGCTGACTCCCTGTGAAAAGTCCTGCTTAACCGCTCTGTCAACACCAAGCAGCATCTGGGAAGGAGCCTTATCTCCGCTCATTATATCAACTATTATTCTCATTTTCATTCTCCTCCGCTCTCTTTTTATAATTCTCCGCTCCAAGTCTTTCGCCAAACGCAGGGATTTCCTCAAGCGCTCTCTTGGCTATGACCTCGTATTTTGCCACCTTGCCGCCCTTAACACGGTATCCGAGAGGCTCAACGATGCCGAAATTTGCGTTCATCGGCACGAAATTGCCGCTGACGTTACCAAGACTGATATATTGCGCCATAGCACCAAGCATTGTGGTCTTGGGAAAGATCACCTTGTCCTCACCAATCACCCTCATGGCGGCATTAATTCCCGCCACAAATCCCGAGCCTGTCGACTCAATATATCCTTCAACACCCGTCATCTGACCCGCAAAGAAAATATCGGGGTTAGAACGGAGAGAATAGTCGGGATCGAGATATTTGGGTGAGTCAATATAGGTGTTTCTGTGCATGATTCCGTAACGTAAAAATTCTGCGTTCTCAAGTCCGGGGATCATAGAAAATACTCTTTTCTGCTCGGGAAATGTCAGGTGTGTCTGGAAGCCTACCAGATTATACATCGTTCCCTCGGCATTTTCGCGACGGAGCTGGACCACCGCATATGCCTCCTCGCCTGTTCTCTTATCCACAAGACCAACAGGCTTGAGAGGACCGTAGCAAAGGGTTTCATATCCTCTCTTTGCCATAACCTCAACCGGCATACATCCCTCAAACACCTTCAATTCCTTCTGCATCTCGCGATCGAAATCCTTGAGCTCGGCTTCCTTGGCGGTGATGAGCGCATTATAAAATGCGTCGTACTGCTCCTTATTCATAGGGCAGTTGAGGTAGTCAGCGTCTCCCTTATCGTATCTCGACGCGGCATAGACCACGTCCATATTCAAAGAGCTTGCGTCAACTATGGGTGCGGCGGCATCGAAAAAGTGAAGTCCCGTAAGTCCAAGGGTATTTTCGATATACTCCGCCATAGGCGAACTGGTGAGAGGTCCCGTTGCGATAACGGTTACTGTGCCTTCCTCAACCGAGGAGACCTCGGCTTCAACTATCTCAATATTTGGGTGATTCTTGATCTTTTCGGTAACGTAAGCCGAGAAAAGGTCTCTGTCCACCGCAAGCGCAGAGCCTGCGGGAACTCGCGTCGCATAAGCCGCCTCCATAATAAGAGAATCAAGACGGTAGAGCTCTTCTTTCAGAAGTCCTACACCGTTTGTCACCCTATCGCTGCGGAGTGAATTGGAGCAGACCAATTCCGCAAATCCCTCACTATGGTGCGCAGGGGTATATTTCTTCGGCTTCATTTCAAAAAGCCTTACCTTAATGCCTCTTTTGGCAATCTGCCAAGCGGCTTCACATCCCGCAAGGCCCGCACCGTAAACGTTTATTATCTTATTGTTTTCCATTGTCAAATATCAATTATCTTCGCCGTCCTCGCTCTTTTCGGGAGCAGTATAGGGCTCGGAATATCCGCATTTTTCATCGTGACAGATAAGCTGAGGCTTACCCTTCTTGTGGAAGAGATTCTTGCCGCACTCGGGGCACTTCTTCTCCATAGGCATATCCCAGGAGGAGAACTTACACTCGGGGTATCTCTCACATCCGTAGAACGCAGTTTTGCTTCTGCTGTATCTGGTTACGATCTTCGCGCCACACTCGGGACAGGGCACACCGATCTCTTTGGTCTTCTGCTTGGTATTCTTGCAGGCAGGATAGTTTGCGCAGGCATAGAAGCTTCCGTATCTTCCGGTACGAAGCACCATATCCGCACCGCACTTATCACATTTGAAGTCTGCAACGATAAGCTTTTTCTCGGGAGCCTTCTTTTCCTCTGTCTGAATCTCCTCCTCGTCCTCGGGCTTGGTCTGGGTCAAGGGTTTGGTATTACGGCATCTGGGGTAGTTGGGGCATGCGGCGAACTTTCCGAATCTGCCATTCTTGACTACCATCATGCTTCCGCACTTCTCACACTGAATGTCGGTCTCCTCAACAGGCAGCTCTATACTTGTCTCAGCAAGCTTTTCGGTAGCTACGTCAAGCTGCTTGGAGAAATCGTCCCAGAACTCCCGAAGCACGCCCTTCAAGCTCTGTTCGCTCTTCTCTATTGCGTCGAGCTTATTTTCCATTTCAGCGGTAAACTCGTAGTCTACGATAGTGTCGAAATTCTCCTTCATAAGCTTGGTGGTTATCTCTCCGAGAGGCGTGGGAACAAGTACCTTGTTTTTACCCTCGCGCTTAACGTAATTTCTAGAGGTAATGGTGGTTATGGTCGACTCAAAGGTACTGGGACGACCGATTCCCTTTTCCTCGAGGAACTTGACGAGTGAACCCTCGTTAAATCTGGGGGGAGGCTCGGTGAAGTGCTTGGTAGGGTCGATGTGATCAGACTCAAGCGTCTCGCCCTCTTTGAGCTCGGGGATCTTTGCATTCTTCTGCTCTTCTCCTTCAGTCGCCTCGTCAACGCTCTCCTCGTAAACCGCCATATATCCGGGGAATGTGACGGTATATCCACCGGTGCGGAAGATATAACCTGCCGACTCAACGTCAACGTTGAGAGTAGCAAGAGTCGCAGACTCCATCTGGCTTGCTACGTATCTGTCCCAGATAAGCTTATAAAGCTTAAACTGATCGGCGGAAAGATAAGACTTTATCTTTTTAGGCTCAAGGTCTACGTTTGAGGGACGGATTGCCTCGTGCGCGTCCTGAATACCCGACTTTGACTTGAACACTCTGGGCTCTGCGGTGTTATACTTATCGCCAAATTTATCCGCGATATAAGCTCTTGCCGCCTCCTGAGCCTCGGCAGACACACGGAGAGAGTCGGTACGCATATAGGTGATAAGACCCTGAACACCACCGTTCTCGCTTCCGATATTAATACCCTCGTAAAGCTCCTGCGCCACTCTCATAGTTCTCTGAGACTGGAAGCCCAACTTCTTATAACCATCCTGCTGAAGAGTGGAGGTGGTAAAGGGGGGCTGGGGAGCCTTATGACGGGTGGAGCGCTTTACGGATTTGACCTCAAAGGGTTTGCCGTCAACGGCATTAACAACCGCCATTGCGTCCTTTTCGCAATTAAGCTCGATCTTTCCGTTTACGTCTCCGAAGAAACGAACGGTAAAGGGCTTGCCGTCGTCGTTAGACAGAAGGGTGACCTCAATAGTCCAATACTCAACGGGATTGAAATTCTTGATCTCCTCTTCTCTCTCAACGATAATTCTCGTTGCAACAGACTGAACTCTTCCCGCGCTGAGACCGCTCTTGACGTTCTTCCAAAGCAGGGGGGAGATCTTATAGCCCACGATTCTGTCGAGGATTCTTCTCGCCTGCTGAGCGTCAACAAGGCTCATATCGATGTTTCTGGGCTTTTTGATAGCCGCCTTTACCACGTTCTTGGTGATCTCGTTGAAGGTAACTCTCTGAGTCTTTTCAAGCGGGATACCGAGAGCAGTGGCAAGGTGCCAGGAGATAGCTTCGCCTTCGCGGTCAGGGTCGGTCGCGAGAAATATCTTATTGGCATTCTTCGCTTCCTTCTTGATCTCTTTGATAATGTCGCCCTTGCCGCGGATGTTGATGTAATGAGCGTCAAAATCGTTCTCAATATCAACGCCGAGGGTGGACTTGGGCAGATCGCGGATGTGTCCTACCGACGCGATGACCTTATAATTTGAGCCGAGATAGCTCTTTACTGTGTTTGCCTTGGAGGGTGACTCCATGATTACTAAATTTGCCATTTAACGTATATATATCCTTTCAAACAATTACTCAATTATTTTCTTATGTAGAGCGCTCCGGGGAGTGACGATACAAGTCCTTTTATTTCAAGGACGGTCAAAGCTGAAATGACCTCTCCCAAAGCAAAACCGGTCTTGGTCAGATAATCGACGGTGACCGCTCTGTCAAGGGGCATCTCGTCAAATATCTTTCTCTGTTTTTCGCTTAATTTTTCAAGTATCTTCGCCGAATCGTCGCCCTGCTTACTTTCGGGAGTCTTGAAGCTCTCACCGGGTATTTCTGCCGATTTTTCGGGCTTTTTCTCGAGCTTTTTAGGCGTTTCGGTCTTAAATTTCGGCATTTCTGCCTCTACGTTATTCTCCGATTGAGCTTGATCGCTTCTTTTTCCGCGTTCCGCTCTCGCCACCGCGTCAAGCTTGTCGCTTTTTGGCTCCGCGGGCATAACTCTCACGGCAATACCCATATTTCTTACAACGTCGGGGTTAAAATCCGAATGTTTTTCGGAATTGACCATTTTCATAACGTTAAGGCGGTCACGGTAGATATACATATAATTTCGGATTATATCATTGCCGCAGAGCACCGCCTGTGCTCCGTCACGGATCAGGCTGTTTGTACCCGAAGAATTTTCGGAGTCGATATTTGCGGGCACGGCGTAGACGTCTCTGCCCTGCAATATCGCGTTTTTTGCGGTTATTATCGAGCCGCTGTTCTTGTCGGCATCGACCACCACAGTTCCCTGGCTAAGACCGCTGATTATGCGGTTTCTCACAGGGAAATTCATTCCGCGCGGTTCGGTACCGGGTGCATACTCGGTCATTACCGCACCGTTTTGTCTGATTATTTCACGAAGCTTTTTATGCTCCTTGGGATAAGCTATATCGATTCCGCAACCAAGGATGGCTACGGTCTTTCCCTTTGCCGCAATAGCCGCGCAGGATGCGATACCGTCGATGCCCAATGCCATTCCGCTGACAACCACCGCGCCCGACGATGCCACTTCATAAGCTATTTTATACGCGGCATGCATTCCGTATTCACTCATTTTGCGCGTGCCCACAATAGATATGCAAAGGCTTCGGTTGAAATCGGGAAGCTTGCCGATATAGTAAAGCACGGCGGGAGGATTTTTCAGTGAACGCAGACTTGCGGGATAATCGTAGGACTCATAGGTTAGAATACCTACGTTTGCCATCTGACAATAGTTGATTATCTTCTGCGCTTTGTCGGTATTCTTGTCACAAAGGTCTTCACAAAGGCGCTCACTTACACCAATTTCCGAATAAACGTCGTAATCTGCGGCATAAATATCCTCGATAGATCCGATCTTTTCAACCAAACGCAGGATCTCTGAACTACCCGCTCCGCATTTTTCGGCGAGCCATATCCATTTCAAAAAGCTATTCATCAAGATTGCCTCCCTCTGTTTTTTTACCGAAAAATTCCCATACTAAAACCGCCGCCGCAGTCGCCGCATTAAGCGACTCAACACCGTCCGCCATAGGAATAAACACCGTTCCGTCGCAGGCATCGATAGTCTCACTGCTAAGCCCATGACCCTCGTTCCCGATGATCACGCAATCGCCGCTCTCAATTTCAAAACCGCCGAGTTTCCTTGAATCCATATGGAGAGCCGCGGCAAAAACTCTTCTGCCGCATTTTCTTAATTCCTTTACCGTGCAAGGCATATCGGATATTTGATCGACCCTTGTGCCAAACACCGTACCCATAGATGCGCGGATGGTTTTTGAATTATATATATCGGCGCAATCGCTGCTCATAACTACTCTGTCAACACCGAAAGCGGCGGCAACTCGAAGTATAGCCCCCACGTTCTGCGGGTCTCTCACCGACTCCAAAAGCAGTATTTTTTCACTTTTTGGAATTAAAGAAAGCTGATCATTTTCTATCTCACGGTGAATGCTTTCCGCATATTTTGCAACGCAGATAACACCCTCCGGAGCCATTTCCTCGCTAAGCTTAGAGAATATGCTCTCCGACACCGTAAAAGCCTTGAAGTTAAGCTCATTTTCTCTTATTCCATAAAGCTTTTCGGCTTTTTCTGTCACAAAGCTCCACTTATTCTCTTCAACGAGAACAAAGCTTATTTCAATGTCTTTTTTTACCGCCTCGCACATCAATTTGATACCGTCGAAACGGAACAATTTATCTTTTTCTCTGTTTTTTTTGTTTGCCAGGCCTCGGGCGAGGCTGACGTATTGATTCTGCGGCGACGTAATGACTTCTCTGCCAATGATCATAAATACCGTCTGCCTCCTTTCAGTTTTTAGAAAATTAATCCAAAATTGGGTGTTTTTGTATAATTTTCGGTCGCTTTTTTGCCCGTGTCGGCAAAAATTATTTATCCCTATCTATGACAAAAACCCAGTAATATCCATTACCGGGTTTTGTATTCAGTTCTATCAGAGAGCCGCCTTTGCCTGCTCTGCGAGAGCTGCGAAAGCTGCCTTATCGGATACTGCAAGCTCAGCGAGCATCTTTCTGTTGAGGGTGATGCCTGCCTTCTTGAGACCGTTCATAAAGGTGGAATAGTTCATTCCGCAAACCTTTGCCTGAGCGCTGATTCTGGTGATCCAGAGTCTTCTCATATCTCTCTTCTTCTGCTTACGGCCAACGAAAGCGTAGTTTCCGCTCTTAAGTACGGCCTGCTTAGCCATCTTGAAGTGCTTGGACTTAGCGCCCCAATAGCCCTTCGCTGCCTTCAATATCTTCTTTCTTCTCTTGCGCGTCATCATAGCGCCCTTAACTCTTGCCATTTTTCTTATTTCCTTTCTCGATTACTTTTTCAAATTACTTCTGGATGAGAACTCTGATGTTAGGAGCCATAGCCTCGCTCATGATTGCACCGGAGCGGAGGTGTCTCTTTCTCTTCTGAGTCTTAAGACCCAAGTTGTGGCGGTGGTGGCAGTGGTTCATCTTAACCTTGCCTGTACCGGTAACCGAAAATCTCTTGGCAGAAGCCTTATGTGTCTTGACTTTTCCCATTTTTATATTCTCCTTATACTAAAAATTTACTGAATTTATTTTGCCGACTTGGTATTGATGGGGGAAATCACCATGCTCATTATACGTCCGTCAACAGAGGGCTTTTTATCGACCGTACCGACCTCGGCGCAGATCTCAGCGAATTTGTCGATGATCTCGCGTCCGATAGCCATATGGCTCATTTCTCTTCCACGGAATCTCATTACGACTCTGACCTTGTTGCCCGACTCGAGGAACTTACGAGCCTGCTTTGCCTTGGTCTCAAAGTCATGAGTGTCAATTCTGGGGGAGAGCTGAATCTCCTTAAGCTCAACGGTCTGTTGCTTTTTCTTTGCTTCCTTCTCGCGCTTTTCGCGTTCGAAACGGAATTTTCCGAAGTCCATTATCTTACATACGGGGGGATTCGCCTGCGCCGTCATAAGGCAGAGGTCGAGGCCTTTATCGTATGCCATTTTAAGTGCCTGTTCGGAAGACATGATTCCGAGCTGTTCTCCTTCGGGTCCGATGACTCTTACCTGGGGGAAGTTGATAGCTTCATTGGTGAGAGTATCCTTTGAATTGTTAGCTGCTATGGGTACACACCTCCATTTAATAAAATGTATATGTTAATAACATTTTCTTTCCGAGGGGCGTAAAAAAACGCCGAACGTTTCTGTTCCGCGCATAGCTACCGTTTTACGGTTTTACCCTTTTATTACAAAGGTTTAACTATTTACCAATGCTCACGTTGCGGCATGGTGGAAGCGGAACTTCACTTTATTTGCTTTGACATTATAGCACAAGAAAATCGGTTTGTCAATAGTTTTTTGAAAAAAATTTCGTTTTTTTGAAAAAAGCTTGTAAAAAGAAAAGCACAACATGTCTTTTCATTGCGCCCGGATATCATTAGATTGATATTTCGCAGAAAACACACACGTTGTGCAGGATAAATAAAGCGCCGACGCGGATCGGCTCTTTACTCGGGACTTTATTATACACCTTTTACCGCATTTTGTAAATATCCAATTTGTACGATTTTTCGTCAAAAATTTCGTGAAAAAGTATAGGTGTGAAAAATTCAGCCTGTTTGTCGTACTGCTTTTTGTGGATTTTGAACACACTTCCGATGTCGTACTCATTTTTGCTCTTTTGGCGAATTTTATCGCAGGCAAAAAAATGTGAATTATATAATTAAATTGTAAAAATTCTTTAAAATATATAGCATTTTTTAAAAAAGTATGGTATAATGATAAATAATTATGCAGATATGCCGTGTTCTGTAACCCAAGAACTCGGAAAAGATATAGATTTACGATGAATTAACAAGAGGTAAAAATGTCAGATTATACAGTAAAAGCAGAAAAGCTCTCGTTGCCCCTTGTGGCACTGAGCTCTACCGTCGCCTTTCCCGGTGAGATAATCAATCTTGAAGTCGGCGACAATTCATTCAACTCATGCGACGCGCTGAGAGAGGCGTTCGACGGCTCAAAATACGTCGTTGCTGTTCCTATGCTTCCCGAAGAAGGTGAGGGCGGCGAGCCCAAGCTCTTTGAGGTCGGCACAGTAATCAAGATCAAGCAGCTTGTAAACGCAGGAGAAAAAACTCTCCGCTGTATCGCCGAAGGAATGTCTCGCGCCATCGTGGGCTCATACCGCAAAACCGGCAAGTACAACACCGCGGACATAATATGTAAGACCGTAATACTTCCCGACGGTGCAGGTCTCAAGAACCAGGCGTATCTTCGCCGTCTCAACGAAGCCGCAACGCAGATGGCGAAGCTGCTTCCTCCCCCTGCGGAAAGCATACTCCCTACGTTTAAATCCATAAAGAATCCCGCGCAGCTTTCCGACGTTATCGCGTCAAATCTGTTCGTTAAATACGAAGACAAGCTTGAAATACTTGGCATATTCGATCCCTATCGCCGTATAGAGATGACTCTCGAAATAGCAGAGGATGAGATCGATCTGCTCCGCCTTGAAAACGAACTTCACAAAAAGACCCGCGAGAGAATAAACCGCGGCCAGCGCGAATACTACCTGCGTGAGGAAATGAAGTCTATCCAGGAGGAGCTTGGAGAAGGAATTTCGGATACCGAAGAATATTATGATAAAATAATGAAGGCAGGGCTTTCCGAAGAGGTTCAGAAAAAGCTTCTCAAGGAAAACGAGCGTCTCGCACGTACTCCATTTGGAAGCGCCGAGGCAACTGTCATTTCCAACTATCTCGACGTCTGTCTCGAGCTCCCTTGGGGCAAATCCACCAAGGATAGAACCGACGTCAAGGCGGCGAAGAAAATACTTGACGCAGACCACGAGGGTCTTGAGGACGTCAAGGAAAGATTACTTGAATATCTTGCCGTCAAACAGCTTAATCCCGAGCTTAAAGGTCAGATAATATGTCTGTACGGCCCTCCCGGAGTGGGTAAAACAAGCATTGCTTCTTCCCTTGCCCGCGCTATGAAGAGAGAATACGTTCGCGTTTCTCTCGGCGGTGTTCGTGACGAAGCAGATATTCGCGGTCACAGAAAAACCTACGTTGGCGCAATGCCCGGACGTATACTTGCGGCGGTCTCTCAGGCAAAGGTAAAAAATCCCCTGATACTTCTTGACGAGATCGACAAGATGGCAAACGACGGACGCGGCGACCCCGCAAGCGCAATGCTTGAGGTGCTCGATCCCGAGCAGAACAAATTCTTCCGCGACCATTTCTTGGAGATCCCCCTGGATCTTTCCGATTGTGTTTTCATCGCCACCGCCAATAATATGGAGGGAATTCCCCTTCCCTTGTTTGACCGCATGGAGATCATGGAGCTCCACTCCTACTCCCGCGAGGAAAAGAAAGCCATCGCCCAAAACCATCTGCTCCCCAAGCAGATCAAGCGCCACGGGCTCTCCCGCCGCGTGATGAAGTGGACGGACGAGGCACTGTATGAGTTGATCGATTTCTACACCAGAGAGGCGGGCGTCCGCAACCTGGAAAGAGAGATCGCCGCCGTTTGCAGAAAGACCGCCAAGAGAATTGCCCTTGGCGAGATCAAGAGCCTGAAGATCACCCCCGAGGTGATCGCCGAAATGCTTGGCCGCCGCAAGGTGTTCAACGAATTGGCAGACGGCGAGGACTTGGTGGGCGTGGTCAACGGCTTGGCATACACCCAGGCAGGCGGCGGTCTGCTGAAGGTGGAGGTCGGCATCATGGGGGGCACGGGT
>JAZKYL010000049.1:0-2696 GCA_045612105.1 Eubacteriales bacterium | reverse complement strand
TGCGGCGGACTTTATATGACCGATGAGCGCAAGGAAAGCGTAAACTTCTCCGATCCCTACATGAATGCCGAAGTGGTTATGGCAAAGTGTGAGAGAAGCGGATTCGAAAACTTTATGCTGTCCCTCAGAGATAGCTTTGAAAAGACCTTTATCAGAGAGCAGAGATGGAAGCTGATCGTAGAGGGTATTTTCACCACTATGATCATCAGCGTTTTCTCGGTACTTGGCGGTACGCTTTTAGGCTTTGCGCTGCATATGTTGGCGCGGAGCAAAACAAAGTGGCTCTCTAAACTTGCAAAAGGATTTGCGAAAGTATATTCCACGATCATTGCGGGTACGCCGACGCTTGTCGTTTTGATGATACTGTTCTACATCGTCTTCACCTCGCCCGATATGAGCGGCGTGGTGGTTGCCATCATCGGCTTTATACTGACCTTCGGCTCCTTCGTTTACGAGCAGCTCTCGCTCACAGTTTCGGGCGTGGATAACGGTCAGCTTGAGGCGGCATACGCACTTGGATACAGCAGAAATCAAACCTTCTTCCGCATTGTTCTTCCGCAGGCAATGAAAATGTTCCTGCCCTCCTATTCGGGAGAGATAGTAAGTCTTATCAAGGCAACCTCGGTCGTCGGCTATATCGCCGTAAATGACCTTACCAAAATGGGCGATATCATCAGAGGTAACACCTACGAAGCATTCTTCCCGCTGATCGCTGTTGCGCTGATTTACTTTGCGATTACGTGGGGCGTTGCCGGACTTCTCGGCATTTTGAAACGAAAAGCCGAACCGAAACGAAGAAAGAACAAAAATATTCTCAAGGGGGTTGTGAGATGATTAAGATCAGCCATTTGCAGAAAAAATATCCGAACGTTACACCCCTCAAGGATGTAAACGTAGAAATACATAAGGGTGATGTCATTTCGATTATCGGTCCTTCCGGTACGGGAAAATCAACATTGATCAGATGTATCAATATGCTCGAAACTCCCACGGCGGGTGAGATCTGGGTGGACGGCGAATGTATTACCGATAAAAAGTGCAACATCAACAAGATCCGTCAGAAGATGGGCATGGTGTTCCAGTCCTTCAATCTGTTCAATCACATGAATATTATTGAAAACATTATGGCGGCACCTGTGGACCTGCTGAAAAAATCAAAGCAGGAAGCGTACGACCGCGGCATGGAGCTTCTTCGTACCGTTGGTCTTTCGGATAAGGCATTCAATTACCCCGATCAGCTTTCTGGCGGACAAAAACAGCGTGTCGCTATTGCCCGCGCCCTTGCCATGGAGCCCGAGATCATACTCCTTGATGAACCAACCTCGGCACTTGACCCCACGATGGTAGGCGAGGTGCAGGCGGTTATCAAGGATCTCGCCAAGCGAGGGCTCACGCTGATGATCGTCACGCACGAAATGCGATTTGCCCGTGAGATCGCCAACCGAGTGTTCTATATGGACGAGGGCGGTGTTTACGAGGACGGAACGCCCGAGCAGATTTTCGACAACCCCAAGCGTGAAAAGACGATACGCTTTATCAAGCATCTGAAAGTGTTTGAAACCGTTATTACCTCAAAGGATTTCGACTTTATCGGCTTCAATACCTCTCTTGAAGAATTCGGCAGAAAGAATCAGGTTGCTCAGAGAGCGATTATGCGTGCTCAGGCAGTATTTGAGGAGCTTGGCGTACAGATCATTCTCCCCGTGCTTTCGGGTGAATTTAAGCTGAGCGTTGCTCTCGAATATTCGCAGGATAACGAGACCCTTTCTATGCTCATCAAATACGACGGAAAGCGTTTTGATGTGAGGGAATCGGACAATATTCTCTCCTTGAAGCTTGCCGAAAACGCGTCGCAGAGTATTGACTATACGGAAATAAACGAAGACGGATTTACAAACCTCGTTACAGTTAAGATAAAATAACTAACGGAGGTGGTAAGTTGAAAGAATCAAATTTTTCAAACAGCAATATAGACCTTGCGTGTGAGGAAGTCGGAAAGTTTCTCGCGTCGGCAGGTGTTGATCGGCGCGAGGCTATCCGCATCAAGTTCACATTTGAAGAAGTACTGCTTGAGTATCAAAACAGGTTTGGAGAAGAAGCAAGCTTCAAGGTCAGATGCGTAAAACGCTTATCCTCCATCAAGGTCGAAGTCGTGGTCGAAGAGGAATCCTTCGATCCTTTTGACAAACCGGGCGAAGAAGATGATGTGATCCGGGGTCTGCTCGCAAGCATCGGTCTTGCCCCCACATGGAGCTATAAAAACGGCAAAAACTACATCCTCTTTATGCCCAAGAAAAAGTCGCTGTCCGGTACGGTCAAAATGATCGGTGCCATCGGACTTGCGCTGATTGCGGGTATCGCCTTGAATTTCCTGCCCGACGGGATCAGGACGGGGGCAAACGATTACGTGCTGACACCTGTAACCGATGCCTTTATGGGACTGATCACGGCGGTATCGGTTCCGCTGGTCTTTCTGTCTATTCTCAGCAGTATCTGCTCGATGGGCAATATGGAAACCCTCGGCAAGATCGGAAGCAAGACGATCAAAGCCATTCTTTTGCATGTGGTATTGGTCGGTGCCTTTATGACAGCACTCGGAAGCCTGTTCTTTCCCATACAGTGGGGCGGCGGCGAAGCATCGGGGTTCTCGGAGATCCTCGATCTGATCTATGACATCATTCCGTCGAACCTGTTTG
>JAZKYL010000048.1:0-101727 GCA_045612105.1 Eubacteriales bacterium | reverse complement strand
TTTTTGTGTTCAAGATAAATTGCAATTTATCGGTGGGATGCGGGGGACGCGTGCAACCTTTTTTGTAAAAAAAGGTGGGGCCAAAAAACTTCCCTCCAAAAAAAGGAAAGATTGCGCTAATGCTGTCATTTGAAACCATATTGATTTGAACCGAAGTTTATCTTCTATCGTGTTGCAAGTTTATTTGAAACCTTTTAAACAAAAGAGTTTGCAATACACCCGAAACACGATAGCAGTGAGGCTTTGACCAAAATCCTCACGGTTTTACAAGATGAAATGGCTACATTTTCATCTTTTTTGCGAGGAAGGTTTTTGCCGAGCTTTCTGCCAAAAAACCCCGCCGCCGGAGGCACGCGTCCTCCCCGACAAATCAAAATTTGAAAAATAAATTGAAAACCACTTGACAAAATCGTTACACTTATATATAATATTAATGTTGTAAATAAAATGCGATGAAGAGGAAAGAGATTTTTGATGCATTCAGAGAGGCGTCGGTCGGTGCGAGACGTCAGCGGAGATCGTCTTACTCACCTCGGAGCAGTCTTTTCGAAATTTTTTGAAAAACAGTAGGGAAGAACGGCCAGCCGCCGTTATAGGTCAGAGTGGCATCTTTTTAAGATGCAATTTGAGTGGTACCGCGGAAGTTATGCGCTTTCGTCTCAAAATGAGACGAAAGTGCTTTTTATTTTATAAAACGAAGTAAATAATTGAAAGGAAATATAAAAAAATGAAGTACGAGCACTTACAAGTTGAAAAAAAGTGGCAGGAATACTGGAAGAAGAACGAGACCTTCAAGACCGACGTCTGGGATTTCTCAAAGCCTAAGTTCTATGCCCTTGATATGTTCCCCTATCCTTCGGGAGTAGGTCTCCACGCGGGTCACCCCGAGGGCTATACCGCTACAGACATCGTGTCGAGAATGAAGAGAATGCAGGGATATAACGTCCTGCACCCCATGGGATATGACTGCTTCGGTCTGCCCGCAGAGCAGTACGCGGTAAGCACCGGAAATCACCCCAACGGATTTACACAGAAGAATATTGAGACCTTCTCCAAGCAGCTCACCGAGCTTGGCTTTGACTACGACTGGTCGAAGATGATCGCGACTAGCGATCCCGAATTCTACAAGTGGACACAGTGGATCTTCAAGCAGCTCTATCTCGACGGCTACGCGCAGTATATCGATATGCCCGTAAACTGGTGCGAGGAGCTGGGTACAGTTCTCTCCAACGACGAGGTCATCGACGGCAAGAGCGAGCGCGGCGGATTTCCCGTAGTCAGAAAGAATATGAAGCAGTGGGTCATCAATCAGCCCGCATTTGCTGAAGAGCTTCTCGAGGGACTTGAGGAGATCGATTGGCCCGAATCCACCAAGCTTATGCAGAAGAACTGGATCGGCAAGTCCACCGGTGTCGAGGTCAAGTTCCAAATCGTTGGCGGCGGAGAGTTCTCTATCTTCACCACCTGTATCGAGACTATCTACGGTATCACCTTTATGGTACTTGCTCCCGACGGCGAGGTAGTAAAGTCTCTTATGCCCAGAATTCAGAACAAGGACGAAGTTCAGGCTTATATCGACGAGACTCTCAAGAAGAACGATATGGACAGAACCGAGCTTAACAAGACCAAGTCGGGCTGCGAGCTGAAGGGTGTTACCTGCATCAACCCCGTAAACGGCAAGGAAGTGAGAATGTTCATCGGTGATTTCGTTCTCGCAAGCTACGGTACGGGCGCGGTTATGGCAGTTCCTTCTCACGACCAGAGAGACTTTGAGTATGCAATCGCTCACAATATAGATATGATCCAGGTCATCGATGGCGACGAAAAGTTGGGTCACGTTGACGTATCCGATGCGGCTTTCGAAAAGCAGGATTATCTCGGCAAGGGATACAGACTTGTAAACTCCGAGGAGTTTACCGGTCTTACCGTTGAGGAGGCAAAGGAAGCCATCACATCTAAGCTTGAGGCGCAGGGCGTTGCAAAGAGAACCGTAAACTACCATTTCAGAGAGTGGATATTTGCCCGCCAGAGATATTGGGGTGAGCCGGTTCCCGTGGTTCACGGTGAGGACGGCACGGTTTACACCCTCCCCGACGAGGAGCTGCCTCTTATCCTTCCCGAGCTTGAAAACTACAAGGGCGTTGGCGGAAAAGCACCTCTTGAAAATGCAGAGGAGTGGAAATATTACGATAAGAACGGCATCAAGGGTAAGAGAGAGACCTCTACTATGCCCGGTTCTGCAGGCTCCTCCTGGTACTTCCTCCGCTATATTGATCCCAATAACAACGATGAGTTCGCTAATCAGGAGCTGCTCAAGCACTGGATGCCCGTTGACCTCTATATCGGCGGCCCCGAGCACGCGGTAGGTCACCTTATGTACTCCAGAATCTGGAACAGATACCTCTATAATAAGGGGCTCGCTCCCACCAAGGAGCCCTTCAAGAAGCTGGTTCACCAGGGAATGATCCTGGGTGCTAACGGCATCAAGATGGGTAAGAGATTCCCCGAATTCGTAGTCAACCCCTCCGACGTTGTAAGAGATTACGGCGCGGATACACTTCGTCTCTACGAGATGTTTATGGGTCCCCTCGAGGTTTCCAAGCCCTGGAGCGATGCGGGTGTTGACGGCGCGCGCCGCTTCCTCAATCGCGTATGGGCATTCTTCACCGAGCAAGAGAATATCGTTGACGGAGAAGTACCCGCTCTTGATAAGGTTTACCACAAGACTGTCAAGAAGGTTACCGACGACTTTGAGAAGCTTGCGTTCAATACCGCTATTTCCCAGATGATGATCTTCGTAAATGCGGTATATAAGGAGGGCAAGTGCCCCAAGGAATACGCTGAGGGTCTTATCAAGATGCTCTCGCCTATCTGTCCTCATATAGGTGAGGAGATCTGGGAGCAGCTTGGTCACGACAACACCATCGCTTACGAGAGCTGGCCTACCTACGACGAGGCAAAGACCGCAGACGATGAGGTCGAGGTTGTGGTTCAGGTCAACGGCAAGCTGAAGGGCAAGATCAACGTTCCCGTTGATATGGACAAGAACGAGGTGTTGGCACTTGCAAAGGCTGACGAGAAGGTTGCCGAGACTATCGCAGGCAAGAATATTGTCAAGGAGATCGTCATTCCCAATAAGATCGTAAATATCGTTGTAAAATAATGAGGTAGAGCGTGTGAAAATAACACTTTTGGGCGATTCTATCCGCCTTATCGGCTACGGAAAAAGAGCGGCAGAGCTGCTTGGAGAGGATTTTGAGGTCTTTCAGCCCACTGACAATTGCCGTTTCGCAAAATATACACTTCGTATGCTCTTCGATTATGAGGAGCAGATGAGGGGAACTCGTATCGTGCATTTTAACGTGGGACATTGGGATCTCTGTGAGCTTTTCGACGACGGAAGCTTTTCCACCGAAGAGGAGTACAGAGAAAATATGATCCGTATCGCAAGAATACTGAAATCAAGATACGACAAAGTCATATTCGCTACTACCACTCCCGTGAGAAACGAGAATAAGCACAACAAGAACAGCACGATAGCGCGTTTTAACGAAATTGCCGTGGAGGCACTCAGCGCTGAGGGTGTTATCATCAACGATCTTAACGCGTTGCTTGTAGATGATATCGAGCGATATATTTGTGAGGATCTGATCCATTTGACCGAAGAAGGCGCGGAGGTCTGCGCCCACGCGGTGGCTGACGTCATCCGAAAAGCCGCCGAAACGCTTTGATGCGTTGTTTGGGTGAAAGTTAGACATATTTTTGTGTAAAAAAGTTTAAACTTTTTGCTCAGTTAATATTGACAAATCCAAAATTTTGGTGTATAATATTTGAGTATCTGTGAGCATAAGCTTACTGAACCTGTTTAAAAGCGAGGGGAGGGAAAAAGAAAATGGCAGAAGTTAAAGTAAAAGAGGGCGAGTCTCTTGACAGCGCGCTCCGTCGCTTTAAGCGTCAGTGTGCTCGTTCGGGAATCCTTACCGAGCTTCGTAAGAGAGAGCACTACGAAAAGCCCAGCGTAAAGCGCAAGAAGAAATCTGAAGCTGCACGCAAGAGAAAGTACAAGTAATTTGTAGTTTTGAAAAGAATAAAAAACCGCCGAGCCATCGGCGGTTTTTGCTTTTTAACCAATAAAGAATTTTGTTTTTATATTGACAATATGTAATAAAAAGTATATAATTATAACAATAGCTCCGATTTGAGCTAAAAAACATAAAAGAGGTATTACTGATGAAAGAATTTCTTAAGGCAATGGACGAGCTTCCTTTTATAGCAAAGCTTATCCTCTGTATTCCCGCGCTTGATATCATATGGACCGTTTACCGACTCATCAAGAGTATCGACGTTAAGAATAATGTAGGAATCGTAATTTCCATCCTTCTGTTCGTTTGCGCTCCCTTCGTATGGCTCATCGACCTTATTTGCGTTATTCTAAATAAGAAGATTTGGTGGTTCTGCTAATCTCATTACTTAAAAAATACCGACTCGATCGTTGAACCGAGTCGGTATTTTTTGTAATATTGGATTTATCGCTTTTTAAAAAGATTTTTTACGTCAGCGTCAAGAATAAATGCGCAGACCTTGTTGTCTCTGTTTCCTTCAAATCCCTTGTAAAGGAAGTGAATGAGCAAAAATCCGAGAATCGCGCCGATCGCACCGGCAATAACACCGCCCAAAATGTCGGAGGGGTAGTGAACCATTATGTAATTTCTCGAAGCACCCATAAGAATAACGTAAAGTGCCGATGGGATAAGTACCCAGCGGTATTTTTTGTTGTTATCCTTGCTATTGAAGAGACATAGGCAGAGACAGAGTGCCAAAGCACCTGCCATAGCAGAGGTGGTGTGTCCCGAGGGGAAGGAGAATTCGCTGTGAGTATGTCCTCCAACGTATTCCCACCATTCAACGAAATCGGCAACACCCGAAGCGTATGGACGTGGACGCGCAACCAAAGGTTTGACCGTTACGTTGGTAACGAGAGCGGCAAGACCTACCGAAATCGCAATACAAATTCCGCTTTTTCTCGTTTTTGCAAAAAAAATAAGGATCGCGGCGAGAACGAAGCAGGCAAGAGCCCCATCTCCGATAAAAGCAAATATTTCCGAGAGCGGACTGCAAACAGGGTCTGCAACGGTAGCTAACTTGTGATAAAACTCAAGGATCGCGTGGTCAAAGTCTGCAAAAGCGGTGTTGAGCCATTGTGCAAAAGGCGACATAATTAAATTTCCTTTCAAAAATTATTTTTTAAAAAATTCTTCCATTTTGGTATGGCGACAAGACAACAGATCGTTCCCGCAACCGCAATGGTGAACCGGACGGCAGAATTACCGAAAGAGCCGATTTTTCAAACCCTGTGTCGATTATTACTTCTTGTATTACCGCTGAAAAATTTATTCTCGTAACGTAGCTTGTGAAATAAACGTAGGCAAAGAGCCAAGCCAGTTTTCTGCCTGTTATCATTTTTTTCATTGTTTTGCTTCTTTCGTAACGATATTATAACTGATAGAATTATAGCATCCTGTGCGAATTTTGTCAAGGAACTTTTGTTCGATTTTCTTGTATTTACCTATTGACAAGGCTGCCTTTTAGGTGTATAATCAATATAGAACTTTTGTTCTGAATTGATTTGAGAGGTGTTAATAGTGGAAAGAACGATCCTGCATTCGGATCTGAACAATTTTTACGCGTCGGTGGAGCTTTTGAGCCACCCTGAGCTCAAAGGGAAGCCCGTGGCGGTTGCGGGGGACGTCGAAGCAAGACACGGCATAGTTTTGGCGAAAAATTATGAGGCTAAAGCGTGTGGAGTGCAGACAGCCGAAGCCCTATGGCAGGCGAAGCAAAAATGTCCCGATATAGTCTTTTTGCCGCCCCACTTTGAGCTTTACGAGCAGTATTCCCAAGCCGCAAGAGAGATATATTACGATTACACCGATATGATAGAGCCATTCGGGCTTGACGAGTGTTGGCTTGACGTCAGCGGAAGCCTTAATCTGTTCGGTGACGGCAAAACTATCGCCGACACCATTCGTCGACGTATGAAAAAGGAGCTGGGTCTTACCGTTTCGGTGGGTGTTTCATTCAATAAAATTTTCGCAAAGCTTGGCTCGGATATGAAAAAGCCCGATGCCACAACCGTTATTTCGTCCTCGGATTTCCGTGAGAAAATATGGGATCTGCCGGCGACGGATATGATCTTCGTCGGCAATAAAACAGACAAAAAGCTCAAGCTTTACGGTCTCCGTACCATAGGCGACGTTGCAAGAACAGATCCCTATCTGCTAAAATGTCTTTTCGGCAAAAACGGACTTACTCTCTACGAAAATGCCAACGGCAGAGATACCTCACCGGTTTCACTACACGGATACTCCCCTCCGCCAAAGTCAATAGGGAACAGCACCACACCGCCCCGTGATCTGGTGACCGAAAACGACGTGGATATCATTCTTTATCAGCTTTGCGAAAACGTCTCTATGCGAATGCGACGCGAGGGTGTGGTCTGTCAAACCGTGCAGATCTCGGTGAGATATAGCGACCTTCATACCGTTGAGCGACAAATGAAGCCCGATTATCCAAACAGAACTGCCAGATCGCTGTTTATGTCGGCAAAAACGTTGATAAAAAAGCATAGATTGACGGAAGACCCCATACGCTCTATCGGCATACGCGCCTCCGACCTTCTTTGGGTCGAGTCGGAGCAGCTCTCTTTTTCTCCCGACGTTATGGCGATACAAAGGGAAGAGACCCTCGAGGGAGTAGTAGACGGACTCAGAAAAAGGTTTGGTTCTCCCGCCTTGCGCCGCGGTATTATGTTTACAGACGAAATCCTTGGCGGAAATAAGCTCTCAAATGTGGTTTCGCTGGTTTGTGGAGAATAAATTGCAATTTAGCGTGGGGATGCGGTGCCTCCGGCGGGGATGCGGGTCGCTTTCTCGAGAGAAAGCTCCGCAAAGAGCTTTCCCGAATTTTTGGGTGCTTCTAGTAGTGACGCAGGATTTTTCGCTCCTGCGGAGCTAAAAAAATCCCTCACGATCGTTTTCCCCCCTAAGGGTGTTAAATCCAGCCAAAGCGTTTATCTTAAAGCAAAATTCAACTAAGTTATAGTATGAAAATGCTTCAATACAACTCGCAACACGATAGCAGTGGAGCTTTGATCAAAATTCTCACGGTTTCACAAGATGAAATGGCTACACTTCCAACCATTTTTTGGGGAAGTTTTTGAAGAGCTCGAGAAACTTTTTTCAAAAAGTTTCTCGAACGCGTCTCCCCCGCGTCCCCGACAAATCAAAATTTGAAGCTTCACAAAAAAAATTTTCCAAATTACTATTTTTTGAAAAATACCGTTGAATTTGCAGCGCAAGTATGTTATAATTAATTGAAAATAAAATTTTCGGAGGTAAAATATGCCAATGCAAATGACGTTCCGCTGGTACGGCGAGGGAAACGATAAGATCAGCCTTTCCGATATCAAGCAGATACCCGGAGTTACGGGTATAGTCTGGGCGCTCCACCATAAGATGCCGGGCGAGATCTGGGAAGAAGCGGAGATCGCCGAGGTCAAGAGACAGCTTGACGAGTACGGCTTCAATATGGACGTTGTTGAGTCGGTCAACGTACACGACGATATCAAGATCGGTCTGCCCACAAGAGATAAGTACATCGAAAACTACAAGCAGTGTATCAGAAATCTTTCCAAATTCGGAGTTAAGGTCATCTGCTACAACTTTATGCCTATATTCGACTGGACGAGAAGTAACCTCTTCCATCCCGTAGGCGATGGCTCCACCGCGCTTTTCTACGAGAAGAATATGATCCAGGATGACTATAACGCTATGGCGAAGTATATCCTTGACTTCACCGAGAAGTATAATATGTCCTTCCCCGGCTGGGAGCCCGAGAGAATGGCAAAGCTTGATGAGCTGTTCAAGGCATACGAGGGCGTTGACCACGAAAAGCTCTGGGCAAATCTCAAGTATTTCCTTGAGGCAATTATGCCCACCTGCCGTGAGTGCGATATCAAGATGGCAATTCACATGGACGATCCGCCTTGGGATATCTTCGGTCTGCCCCGTCTCCTTGTTGATGAAGCGAGCATCGACCGTTTCTTAAAGATGGTTGACGATCCCTATAACTGCCTCACGCTCTGCTCGGGAAGCCTTGGAGCTAACCCCGAAAACAACGTGGCTGATATCGTTAGAAAGCATTGCGACAGAATCGCGTTCGCTCACATCAGAAACGTAAAGCACTTCGAGAACGGAGACTTCTCCGAGGCAAGCCATAGAGATTGCGACGGTGACACCGGTATTCTTGAGATCCTCAAGGCATACCACGATTGCGGCTTTGAGGGCTATATCCGTCCCGACCACGGCAGACACCTCTGGAATGAGGGCCCCGGAAACGTCCGTCCCGGTTACGGTCTTTATGACAGAGCGCTTGGCATTATGTATATGCTGGGTGTCTGGGATATGCTGGATAGACTTGATAATAAGTAATAATTTTATACAACGAAAAATCACGACCGAAAGGTCGTGATTTTTGCTAAATTCAGTCTCTTTTCAGTGCCTTTTCCATTTTAGGAAACATTGGCGTCGGCTCAAATATTTTGTCAATAACCTTACCCATAAATCCGATGATCGGGGAATTGATCGCCGTAGTGACCAGCGTTCCAAGACCGATACTGTGGAAGGAAGCGTAGCCGATCGTTGTCCAATCAAAGGTGGTAACATCACCAAACAGAGTCAAGGCGAGAACGATCGAAATCACAAGCAAGGATAGGTCAAATGCCAGCTTCATTTTGGTCAATTTCAGCTTGAAACGTGACGCAACCTCGGCAACGAAAAGCTCGTAGACCTGAAGCGGCATATAGGTGCGGAAGAAGCAAGCCACGCCAAATGCCGTGATGATATCACCAACGATAAGCATTACCCAACGAAGCCAGATTGCATCAAATGTCACACCGCCAAGCAACCAAATGAAGAAATTTAGAGTGTAACCGTAAATGACCGCCACCGCAAAGGCAAGCAGATATCTCCAGTTGAATCTGCGTACAATAAGGCACATTATTATGAGCAAAACTCCCTGAAGAATGTACTCAACAACACCTACGCTGAAGCCCGACCAAATGGGCAATAAAGCCTCGGACACGATGAATGCGGGTGCGGCGATCATAGATACGCCAAGATCAGCCTTGCTGCAAATAGCAACTCCAAGAGCCACAAAAACTATTCCAAAGAGCCATAAAAGCTCCGATGATCTTTTGATTTTTTTCATATTATATGTTAAAGCTCCTGAAACGCTCAATCCTTCGTCCAATCGGTGTCGATCTGAAGCTCGGGATAGGGATTTATCTTCAGATGCTCAGCCGTGGGCTTGCCCTGCATCTTCGCACGCATAAATTCAAGAAATTCGGTGAAATCAGGCAGCTTATGACGGTGAATTCCCGGGCGGAACCAGGCGGCGGCATTATCCTCGCATCCAAGATAGCGGTAAGCCTCCTTGACTCCGCAGAAATTCATCCACGCGCCCTTGGGATTGATCCAATAATCCTGCATACCCTCGCACTGAATGTAATATCTCGGAGCAATCAGCGCGCCGAAATAGTGCATATCGTAGGGAAGCTCGTCCTCGCGGTCTATATATTCACGCAAGCCCTCGCCCATCCAATGGTAGAGGTTTTTGAACATGTCCGAAAGCTCCTCGGTCTTGCGGGGAACGTCGTCGCCGATGTCCTTCAGTCGGTAACTGTTGGCGCCGTGGCAGCCGCTGTTGTTGGGGCAAACGAACTTGATTCTCGTGTCAGCCGCCGCCGCAAGAAGTACGGTCTTGCCGCCGCGCGAGTGACCGGTAATACCCACGTTTTCTATGTCAACGTGAGGGATCTCGGAAAAAGCGTCCATAACGGTCATATATCCCCATGCCCATGCAGAGATAGCAGTGAATCCCTTGTGCTCGGGATAAATATCGTAAAGACCACCCACGCGTCCCGCAAGCTTATCGTCGTTTGCAAGCTCGAGACGGTTGAAGCGCGCCACCGCAAATTTCATAGCGTTAGCCTTCGCGATAGTGTCGCTTTCGCAGTTTGTGTAACAGCCGTCGCCCGTGAGAAGCACGGGATATTTCACACTGCCGTCAATAGGGGAGACGGGTGCGGTAATGTCCAGCACAAAGGAAAGCTGACGCTCCTTCGTGCCTGCCCAAATTTTATATACGTTAGTTCCTCCGTCAGCCCTCGGTGCAGTCAGTCTTACTACCTTAACTACCTCGGGGCGTGGAGGCATACCACCGAATTCGATCTCGCAAATTCTTTCAAAAAGCTGATCTCTCTGTGCGTACCACTCTTCACGAGTCATGCGTGTTCCGTCTTCCTTAAGAAACGGATCGGGAAGCTTGCCTAAAATTCTAACGCTCATTTGTGTGTCCTCTTTCTTTGGTGTTTGAATAAGACCTTGCGCTGTAAACGTTTGCTCTTACAAAAGCAAGAATTGTCTTCAAATAAAATTATATCAAACCGTAAAACGGATGTCAATAGATATGCCCCCAAAAAAACGCAAAAAACTCTTTGATTGTTTACAAGATTTATGAGCCCCCAGTTTGCAGCAACGGGGGGCTCAATGGCGAGAAAATCTCACCCGGCGGAGTTGGTAAGGCTCCGATATATAGAATAGAGCAGCAACACCGATACCTATAGGGGGGACGGTAGTATTTGTAAGTACACTAGGAAATACTTATGCTCGTATTCTCAATTATTTTAAAATTGGAAATTGTCTATTGATTTTTTCTGCTTTTTGGCGCAATCTATCGTTTGAAATGTCCGTTATGTTTCCAACAAAAGGAATAAATGCCCAAGTTGTCCATTTTTCGTTTTTGAAGCAAAGCGCATATGCAAACTCGTCGTATTGAATGATCCCAAAATTAGAGGTCCAATTACCTAAAAAGCTATTTAATTGTTCCATATAATTCAACGCATAGTCCAACAATAATTCCAATGAATCGGACTTTTCTGCGATCGCGCGAGTAAGTATATAAGAATATCCGTATGCCATAGATGGAATTTCTAGAGCATAGTTATCATTCGTATCTAACAACAATGACTCCTTGCTTGTGATGTTGCGGTTGAATTTAACCCATTCCTCGTCTGTAAAGGGTTGAAAGCTTGCAATCCACTTTAAAATTTCATGACTCTTCAAAAGTGATGAGGTGATTTCTTCCGGGAATTGATTATTGAGATATACGGCATGCGAACTTTCTGTATTGCGATATAGCATGCCAAATGCCTTTTTAAACATTGGCAGATCATCAGCTTCTACGATCATTTTTGTAAGATCGAGGTCTACCTTCCGCTGATTTGGCTTGAGTTCAAGACACTCCCATTTTGTGGGATAATTATATCCTTTGTTGATTGCAATTTGGAAAGCACGATAGTTGTTAAATTCAATTACGTAGTCAACAAAAGATTTCGCATACTCGTCTTTCTCATCAAGACCGATATCAGTTATAGCGTTACCGAATAACAGTTCAATTATTTTTTCGTCACCGCTTATTGCTGCAGCGTATGCGGTAGGTCTGATATCGTAATTGTTAAATGTGTCTTCTCCTCTTAAAATGGATTCTACGGTAACGCCTAATATTTCAGATAAAACAAGCAAGTATTCCTTGCTTGGCTCTGATTGGTCGTTAAACCACTTGTTTACAAGGCTTTTGTATGCGCTGGGTTTTTCTCCAAATCCTCGTCTTTTGGCGAGTTCTCTCGCAAGCTCTATTTGAGGTCTGTCGCCCCATTTCTTTCGAATGTATTCGTTTATGATCATAAGAAGATCTCCTTGACGTGTGTTATGAGTAGATTGTAGCATATATTGGTACTGTTGTCAACAAAAATAAGAGCGCTATTAGAAACTGTTTTTTCAACCGCCATCCTTTGAAAAGTCGTGTAATTTGCGTTTTGGGTTTCTTTGTTTCAACTTTTGACTTTGAGCTTGTGAAGTGATTATCGTTGCTTGATTACTGTGATATAGCCATTCAGACACAACCGAAAGAGGTCATAAAGCTGTTTGCTTTACGAAAAATACCGCACTGCGAGCCGGAGAAGGAGAGATACTCTAGGCGCTCACGCGGCGTTGCACTGTTGCAATTATGGCTTTGGCTTTTGCTCGCCCTACGTAGCTCGCTCGGCAAAAACCAAGTTGCTGCCACTCGCTTGCCTTCCTTCCCCTCGCACCGCGAACGGTCGGCTCGCTCCCTCTCGCGCCTCCGGCGCGATCGTCAAATCTCGACTTCGCAAAAAATATAGCCACCCGATTGGGTGGCTATATTTTTTGGCGGAGCTTCAAAGCAAGCTTTGCGGAGAGATTGTCTAGCCGCACTAGTGCGGCGTTGCACTGTTGCAACTAAGGCTTTTGCTTTCGCTCGCCCTACGGAGCTCACTCGGCAAAAACCAAGTTGCTGCCACTCGCTCGCCTTCCTTCCCCTCGCACCGCGAGCAGTCGGCTCGCTCCCTCTCGCGCCTCCGGCGCGATCGTCAAATCGCGACTTCGCAGGCAAAAAATAAAACCACCCGATTGGGTGGTTTTATTTTTTGGCGGAGAAGGAGCATTGCATCTCATGTACACAACACTTTCTTCTTTTTTATAATTTGAAATTTCCCTTGTGAAATAAGGATTTTAACCGCATTGACGATTTGGGTTACAACTCAGTTGGCTGTGTATTATAAATTATAGCACAAATTTAATTGAAAATCAATATATATTATAAAATCGGATTGCATTTTTGCTATTATAAAATCAGATTGCATTTTTGCAACAATGAGATCAAAAAAGCGGTTTCTTTGTTTACCGAACCATATTGAAAAAAAGAATGTTTTGTGGTATAATTTTATTATAGTAACCAAAAAAGAACCAACAGGGAGAAAGATTATGAAAAAATTTATACCGATATTATTGTCCGCGCTTATGTTTACCGGATGCGGCGGTGCAGGTAACTCAACAGAGAATGCCTATCGTCAGATAAGCATGGACGAGGCGGTTGATATGATGGAGAAGGAGAGCGGCTATATTATTCTCGACGTGCGCAGACCCGATGAGTTTACCGCAGGGCATATTCCTGGTGCCATCAACGTTCCCAACGAGAGTATCGGAAAAGAGGAGATTGCCGAATTGCCCAATAAAGATCAGCTTATTATGGTCTATTGCCGTAGCGGTCGCCGTAGTAAGGAAGCGGCTGAAAAGCTGATCAAGCTCGGATATATGAACATCGTAGAGTTTGGCGGCATCCTTGATTGGAAGGGTGAGATAGCTGCAGGTAATTAATGTTGCGAACAGTAAGCAGTGAAAGGCGAGATATGATTAATAGTCAGAAATCCAGCTCTATTGAGCAGATACGTGCGGAAGAGAAAATCTTTGCGATACGACGAATAATCAAAATTGAAAACAAAAGTTGACAAACATAGAAAACGATGCTATACTAAATAAGCATAATATTATGTAAATCAGGAAGGGAGGCACGGAATGGAAAACAGAGTTCAGATAAATGCGTCGATGTCTTTATCAATAGACATGATCGGCTCTCTTGAATGTCAGCCCAATTGGGTTGGCAAGGAGCACAGTCATCACTTTTGGGAGATCATTATTATCACCGAGGATATGAAAGCCTTTGATGTGTCGCTTGTCAAGCCAAACGAGCCCCATTTCTTTCGCAACAGCACCCCTTCGGTAGCGTACATATTATACATAGGTTTCCGTTTTGGCGGTTCTATCGATGCGGAAGCGGTGAGAGAAAGAATTTTGTGTAAGCTTAAAGATAGCAGGTATTACGGTGACTATGCCGAGTTCTTTAATGAAATGGAGCAATACGGCGCCAAGGACGGCAGTAGTGACAATATATTACCCCGCGTTTTCTCCTTTTTGACAGAGGCACTTGGCGAATATATGCTTGAGGGTGGAGAGGATGAGCACCACAGTATCGTTGCCGAGATTAAAAAATACATATCCATCAACATAGGAAAGCAGTTGACAATAAAGGAGATAGCCGGAGCGCTTTATCTGTCCCCCAAGTATATTGGAAACGTTTTTAGAAATAAAATGGGAATGGGAATATTACAATATCAAAAATCCAAAAAGATGGAGCAGGCACTCTTTTATTTGAAAAGCGGTGAATATACCGTCAAGGAGGTCTCTTCTGTTCTGGGATTTGAAAACATAGCGTATTTTTCAAACTCGTTCAAGGATTATTACGGACTGTCACCCGTGAATTTTACCAAGAGTCAAGATAGGAAAAATTTATAACTGTAAGCGAAGTTTATCTATTTACATTTTTTATGAAATTTGATATTATTAACGCAGAATGATAGTATTTATATCATTCTGCGCTTTTTGATGCGTTTTCGACACTGTCGAATTGTAAAGAAAAATTTATAATTATTGGAGAGTGAAAAATGAAGCACTATTTGTTTGCCAAGAATTTTAAGGACTTTTCCGCCGATGAGCTTATGGAAAAATGCTGTATGTACGGCATCGACGGTCCCAATGCACTTATTCGTAACGGTTATTGGATAAATGAGAGCAATCTCAAGGAGGCGACGCCCGTATTCGTTAAGACCGCCGAAAAATACGGTCTTGAGGTCAAATATGCCGACACCGATATTGCTATTACCGACGTCGAAAAGAAGGCTGACCTCCTGAAGGCTATGAGTGACAGCGGCATTGAAAAATTCCGTCTTGCGTATTCATACAAAAAGGATTTTGAGGGCAGAATACGTGAGATCGAGGAGTTTACCAAGAGAAATCTTGCGAAGGTTGCCGAGGTCGCCGAGAAAGCAAACATTCAGGCGGTGGTGCAGATCCACGGCTTAGCATATCCTCATAACGCCACTACCGCGTATAACTGTGTCAAGGGTCTTGATCCCAAGTTTCTTGGTGTTAAGCTGGATCCCGGAAATAACTTCTCGATCGAAGGCTATGAGCTTCTGACCTATCAGGTGCCCCTGCTTGGTGAATACATTTGCGCCCTCGGCGAAAAAGACGCTATGATGGTGCGCGGAGAGGACAAGGGAGACGGCAACAAGGGCTGGTACCGTCCCTTCGCTCCGGCGCAGAACGGTGCGACAAACCATATCACACTCTTTGAAGAACTGAAGAAGATCGGATTTTCGGGTCCCGGTATCTTTATGCCTATGTATCATCCCGAAAGCTTTGAGCTTATGGAGAAGGAGTTTATTGGTGAGATCAAATACTTCAAGGATCTTGAGGAGAAATTTGGTTTATGAGAATTTGCATAATAGGTTGCGGCAGAATCGCCAAGAGCCATATAGCGGGAGCGTCTCAAATAGCGGACAAGATTCAGATCGTTGCTGCGGTTGGCAGAGATCTCGGTAAAACACGCGATTTCTGTCTTGAATACGGAATTGAAAATGCCTTTGATTCATTTGAAGACGCTGTTGCGAGTGTGGACTTTGAAGCGGTGGATATATGTCTTCCAAATCATCTCCACGCGGAATATACCGTGAAGGCGGCAGAGGCGGGAAAGCATATTTTACTTGAAAAGCCTATGGCTAATACGGTTGCGGAGTGCAAAATAATGAACGATGCGGCAAGGAAGAATAACGTGACCTTGATGATAGGTCAAAGCCGCAGATTTTTTGAGCCCGTTATGGCTTCTATCGACCGAATAAACAAGGGAGAGATAGGCGAGCTTGTCAGTGTATCGGCAAATCTCTACGCTTATCTCGAAAAAGCGCCTACCGAGTGGTGGAACAAGGTCGAGACGGCGGGGGGGCTTATGATACCCATCTGGGGTAGCCATATCATCGACTATTGCCTTTGGGCGTTTGGCGAGACACCCAAAAGAGTTTATTGCGAGTCTTATTCGGTCAATCCCACATGGGAAGGGGAGGATGAGGTCATTATGACGCTCGGCTTCAGCGGTGAACGCTTTGCGGCTATCAGAATGTCGTGGAATACCAAAATGAAGGACGAGTCCTGGAACGGCGAGGGCAAAATGCTCTCCAGTGCCGACGCGATCTATGAAAGGTACATTCAGGGCACGAAAAAGACGATGTATCTGAGCGACGAAACAAAGCTTTCCTTGAACGGTCGTCTTGTCTGGGAGGATGACGGAAGCCTTTCTAATTTTGCCCGACAGTATCTTGAATTTGTTGATGCGGTAGATAATGGCAGAGAGCCGATCTCCTCAGGCGACAAGATAATCGAGGTCATCAAAGTTCAGGAGGCGGCACTTGAGAGCGCAAGGATTCACCAAGTTATTGAGCTTAAATGAGAAGAGGATAGAAAAATGAGAAAAATAGGACTTTCTGGTCAGATGTTTGACGACAGATCAGTCTGGGATCATCTTGAAGCGGCGGTAAGATATGGCTATGATACAGTCGAGCTTCGTTCAACACATGTGAATCCTAACGTGTCTCACGATACGTTAAGTGAAATTAAGAATTTTTTGAATGATAAGAATATTTCTGTAAACGGCCTTTCCTGTTTTACGGGAAATTATGCTCTTCTTGACGAGGATGGATGCGAGACAGCTTTTGAGACCTTCAAAAAGTACGTTGATATAGCAAGCTTTATGTCGGCGAGATCGGTCAGAGTGTGGCCGGGCTGGATAGAATCAGCCAGGGCAGACGAGGCTACCTTCCGAAAGGCGGCGAAATGGATGCAAATGTCTGCCGACTATGCTATGGAAAAGGGAATCCTGATCTTTATGGAGATGCACCACGGCACGCTCTGCGATAAGGCAGACGCAAGCCTTAAGCTTTTGGAGCTTATCGACCGCGAAAACGTAGGGCTGACTCTTGATCCGGTCAATCTTTATCAGGTGCCCGAAAACTATACTTACGAAACCGTAAGAAAGCTGAAAAAGTACATTTTCAACGTCCACGTTAAGGACATCATCAGGCTTGACTCGGGCAACCATCCCCATTGCTTTGAATACGGCTTTTATGCGAAGCACATCGGCAGATTTACCCCCGTTTGCTTTGAGGAGAGGGCGGAGAAGCAGTATTTTGCTCACCGCCGCATCCTGCAGGGTGGTATTGACTGGCACGGAGTGATCTCAGCCCTTGAGGAGATCGGATACGACGGAGCGCTTGTGGTAGAGAGCGTGCAGGAGGGCAATCAATTTTTGCCCAGCGGCGCAAATCTCGCCAAGGCTTGTATGGATGACGTCAAGGAGCTTTTGCAGGGTGCTAAGACCAACCGAAATTGGAAAAAATCCTCCCACGGGCATAGCGGTCTTTATCCTGTCGTTACTCCCACCGAGGGCGAATGCCTTGAGGCAAGCATTTTCCGTCTGAATCTGAAAAAGGGCGAGTATTACACCCTTTCGGATGACACACTTGAGATGAATCTGCTTGTGACAAAAGGAAAGGTTGCCCTCTCGGGCGCGCTTGACGATCAGCTTGACACTCTTGACAGCTTCTATATTCCCTCAAAAATTGCCGTTGGTATTGATGCGGTGGAGGATTGCTCCATCTACATCGGCGCGGCAAAATGCGAGGGATACGGCAAACCGTTTATTAGAAAAATGGATATGAGTCTCCCTCTCGGTGACATCCATCAGATACACGGCGAGGGCTCGGGAAGCCGCGAGGTCATGTTTACCTTGGCGCCTCAGGATGCCGCATCAAGGCTTATATGCGGTGTTACCTGGAGCGGTGACGGAGCGTGGACAAGCTGGAAGCCTCATCAGCACGAAAAGGATCTTGAGGAGGTCTATTGCTATTTTGACACCGAAAAGGGTCTGCATTACAGCTACAATTTAGGAGAGAACTTTGCGGATGCCACAGCTTACGTTATTACGGACGGCGATATGGTGATCGCTCCCAAGGGCTATCACCCCACCTGCGCGATCCCCGACAGCAAAAATACATATTTCTGGGTGCTTGCCGCCAAAAGTCACGCGCAAAGAAGATACGATCTTGCCGTGACGGACCCCAACATTTGAGAGGTGAGATAATGTTTTCATTAAAAGGTAAAACAGCGATCATAACAGGAGCGGCGGGCAACGGGCTTGGCTCGGGAATGGCTAAAGCGCTTCTTTCCGCGGGTGCGTCCCTTGCGATAATTGATATAAGTCCATCACTTGCCGAAAGCGTTGAATTGCTTTCGGCATTGGGAAAGGTTTGCGGTATTCATGGCGACATTTCCACCGCCGAGGGCAGAAAAAATGCGTTTAATAAGGCGTTAGCGACTCTTGGAGGAGTTGATATATTTGTCAACTGCGCGGGAATACAGAGAAGAAGTCCAAGCGAGGATTTTTCGGCCGAGGATTGGAATGCGGTCCTTGAGATCAATCTCACAGCAACCTTTGATTTTTGTCAGATGGCAGGCAGAGAGATGCTGAAGCAGGGATGCGGCAAAATAATAAACGTGGCAAGTATGCTCAGCTTTTTCGGCGGCTATACCGTTCCCGCATACGCGGCGAGCAAGGGCGGAGTGGCGCAGCTGACGAAGGCTCTGTCCAATGAATGGGCATCAAAGGGAATCAACGTCAATGCCATAGCTCCCGGATACATGGCGACCCAAATGAATACAAAGCTTATTGAGGACGAGGAGAGAAACAAAAAGATCCTTGCGCGCATACCTCAGGGCAGATGGGGCACACCCGAGGACGTGGGCGGAGTTGCGGTCTTCCTTGCATCTTCCGCGTCGGATTATATTAACGGCGCGATAATCCCCGTTGACGGCGGATATCTCGGATGCTAAAGAGGTGAGTATATGTCGGAAATAGTTGATATTGCCTATAAATTCGGTTGCGGCAGATATATCTGCGGCTTTGACGTGCTTGAGACGGTAGGAAACCAGGTCTCACGTGCCGCAAAAAGGGTTTTTGTCGTCGGAGGCAGGACTGCGCTGTCGCTTACAAGGGAAAGACTGACTCGAGGCTTTGACGAAGCGGGAATTGAATACGTTTTTGTGGAATACAATGGCTTTTGCGCCCACAAGGCGGCACGTGAATATGCTGAAAAGGCTCTTGAGCTTGGCGCGGATGCGATAATCGGCGTCGGAGGCGGCAGAGCGATGGATTTTTCCAAGCTTTGCGGAGTTTATGCCAAGCTTCCCACCTATACCGTACCCACCTCGCTGTCTACCTGCGCCGCATTCACCACTCTGTCGGTAATTTACGACGAGAGCGGCAAGACCGTGGGCAACTACTACCTTGAAGAAGAGGTCAGAGGCATTTTTGTTGATTACGGCATTATGATAAACCAGCCCGTCCGTCTTGTGGCGGCGGGGATAATGGACGCATTGGCGAAGCATATCGAGATCAAAAACGGGCACAGAGAGGTAGATACCGAAAGCTTTAATATTGATCTCGTGACGGCAAGCGTTCTTGCAAAGCACACCTACGAAACAATTCTTGCCAACAGAGAAGAGGCTTGTGATTGCATTGAGCGGCACGAATTTTCAAAGGCTGTGGAGAATATCATCTTTGCCTGCCTTCCCGTGACGGGAATGATCAGCGGGATATCCAAGGGATTTGGACAGTCGGCGCTGGGTCACGAGCTTTACTATCAGCTCCGCACCAAATTCACCAAGGAGGCATTGAGTTATCTTCACGGCGAGGTGGTCGCTATCGGGCTTCTCACACAGCTTGTCTATAACACGGAAGACGAGCTTGTCGCACCCTTTGCCGAGATGATGAGCGAGATGGGAATGCCGACAACGCTTGAGGGAATCGGCATCGAGCGAACGAAGGAGAATTTCAATCTGCTTTACAAAGAAATGTGCAGATCAAATTTTGTTCGTGATGAAAAGCTTTTTGAGAAAGCTTTAAAAGTAATTTTTAACACAAATACGGAGGAATAAAACAATGTTAAACGTAGCAGTTATAGGATGCGGACCTATCGGAAAGCTCCACGCAAACGCATTTGCAAAATGTGAAAAAACAAATCTTTGCGCTCTTATTGACACAAATCTTACAGCGGCAGAAGCCCTTGCGTCGGATTTTGGCGGTAAAGCATACGCCAGTATTGACGAGGTGCCCGAAAAAATAGACGTGGTGGCGGTTGCGACCCCTGCTATGGCGCATTTCAGTGTTGTAATGGATCTTCTTGACAGGGGAATCGACGTGCTTTGCGAAAAACCCTTGACCATCAACGTGGAGGAGGCAAGAGCGGTTGAGGCAAAATGCCGCGAGACCGGCAGGAGCGTAGGTATCGGCTTCAAGATGAGATACGAGGAGGTCTTCCTTAAAGCAAAGGAGCTTATCGGTCAGCTTGGTAGGATCTATGCCGCAAGTGAGGTCAAGAGTCAACCCTGTCCTCCCGAGGGATGGAAGGTTTGGATGCAGAAGTCGGGCTGTATGCACGAGCTTGCAGTGCACGATTATGATCTTGTAGAGTGGCTTATGGAAACCGATGCGAAGTCGGTATATGCCGCACTTGACTATTCCTATGGTTGGGAGACCGAAAACGGTGCATGTCTTACCGTTGAATATGAAAACGGAGCAAGAGGTATGTTGCTTAGTGAATACTCTATCGGTGCGGGAACCGTTGGCGGCTACGATTGCGCTATGACTTTTATCGGTGAAAACGGTTATATGAGAATCGAAAGACCTAACAGAATCGTTCTTCATACCAAATCTCATCAGGTCATCGACGTCAAGCCTATTACCGATGCGCAAGCCTTTGAGCGTCAAGCTAACGCTTTTGTCGACAGTATCATAAATAAGACTCCCTTTACCGCAAGCGTTGAAAGTGGTGTTTCAAAAACTGTCTTCGTTGAAGCCGCTCACAGATCGGCAAAAGAAGAAAAGAAGGTATATCTTAAAGAAATCTAATAATTTTTAAAACCACCATCAAGGTCAAATTGATGGTGGTTTGAATAGTGTTTTCTGATTCTCAATATTGATAATTATGTAGTTAATAATTGATAAAATTTTTATCAATTGAGGCTAATGACAAAGGCGAATATTTAGCTAAATACGTCCGTTTTGATATTTTCAACGTTGTAATGTCTACGAGCTCTTACGTTGATATAGCATATTTCGGTATTGCTGACAGCTTTGAGCGTATTTGCGAATTGAATGCAGAGGAAGAAGATGGATTTATCGTCTCTGCAGGTTCAATTAAGGACACTATTGATTTTGAAACAGGTGCTATTTCGCCATACGCTCCCAAGGATAATGACGATAATCAGGGTGACGGCGATATTAGTGATAATCTGAAGACTGATAGCCCCTACGTTGATCCAAGCTCAGGATACTACGGTTCAACTCTTGCCTACGTTTCAATGCTTGACTTTATCAACGGCTCTGGTGACAACGGTGCTCCCTATCAGAATACCGGTGCGGTCTCCGACGTCAGGATCGACAAGATCGATTATTCAACGAAGGAGCTTGGCGCTAAAGTATTGGTGATTTCCGGTTGGACGATGGTTCAAGGCGGATTTGACAAGATCGTTTGGTCGGTCGACGGCGGAAAGACCTGGATCGATGCTGAATTCTATAATAGAGACGGCTTTGGTGAGGCAAGTGATCCGATGAGTCAAACCGCGGATATTCTTACAGGAAGAAGCGACTTTAGTAAATATGCTTCCGGCAGCAATTATCAGGGTGGAATGACAGACGATCACGCAACTGCAAGCGGTGTCAGCGCAGACCTTTCCCAATACGCGGGAGAGACGGTTGATATTGTTTTCGCCGCAGTTCCTTCCCTTGCAACCGATACACTTTGTATAATGATAGAGATCAACGGTGTTGCCGTTCCAAATTAAATCTTTTGAGGTATTAACTTATGTATGAATCTTTAAAGGCAAAAAAGCGAAGCGTAATTCTTGACACAGATATCGGCCCCGATTGCGACGACGTTGCCGCGCTCGCAATCCTCATATCCTACGCAAAGGAGCTTGACTTTCCTATTCTCGGTGTGTGCAACTGCACGTCAAATATATACGGCAGTGCCACTATTGACGCAATAAAGGAATTTTGCTCTTACGGTGATTTTAAGATCGGTATGTACTCAAAACCCGGTTTTTACAGTGACAACACAAAGTATAATAAATACGTTGCAGAGACCTATTCCAAAAAATATAACGATGGAAAGCTTGAGCTTCTTCCCCACGTTACCTTCTACCGCCGTCTTTTAGCCGAGGCAGAGGACGACAGCGTGGTGCTGATCACTATCGGTATGTTTAACTGTCTTGCGGACTTTTTGAAGAGCGAGCCCGACGAAATTTCTCCTCTTTCGGGAGTCGAGCTTGCCGAGAAAAAGGTTCACGCACTAGTATCAATGGCGGCAGTTCTGCCCGCAGGACGAGAATTTAACGTAATCTGCGATTATGAAGCTTCGAAATTTGTGTTTGACAACTTCCCGAAGCCCATGTACTTGTCTGATTTTAAGGTCGGCATGTCGATATTCACCGGATATGATCCTAAAGACGCGGAAAATCACAAGGATGATCTCATTTTTGAAGCATACAACCTTTATACCGCCACTTTTGCACGTCCAGGATTCAATAAATCTTTTGATCTGACCGCAGTTCAGTTTGCTTGTGAGGGTGAGGGGGACATTTATTCCCTTACCTCCACCGGTCGACTTGAATTTTACAATGAAGCTCCCGATAGGCTACCAAATGCCGACGCGACTCGCTTTATTGAGGACGAAAACGGCAATATACGTTTTATGGTAAAGGTTGCCGATGATAAAATGATCGAGAAGCTTCTCCAATCGAGAATGGATCAGTTCTATAAGGTATAACAACCAAAAAAGGGGCTGGCTCAAATGCAAAAATTTGAGCCAGCTTTTGCTATGAAAACAAGTAGAATAAAAAAAGAAGCGCAAGAAAGAAAAAACTCAAAAAGAGGTTATAGTATAATTTTATACACCGCAATACCGTAGCTCATTTCTTTCCTCTGCATAAATTCGGTAGGTATCTTATTCATATACTGCTTGTTTAGCGCGGAGCTGCCATGTTCATATACTCTCTTGGAGAGATTTTCATTTTCTTTTTGAAAATGCGCGAAAAATACATAGGGTCTTTGTAACCGCATAGGTACGCTACATCGCTGACAGAGGTATAATTCTGATTCATAAGAACACATGCGTGATTTATTCGGATAGTATTGATATAATCGACAATACCTATTTTAAAGTGCTTCTTAAAAGCGGTGGATAGGTATTTTTTGTTATAAGAAAATTCCTTGCTAATCCTGTCCAGAGAAAAATTGCAATCGGAAAAATTGTCATCAATATATTTCTTTACCAACAAAAAGGAATTTGCCACCCCAAGGGAAGCGGAATCGCACCTCGACACCGTTTTCTCGCCTATTTTGGTAAGAGTATACAACAAAACATTCTCTCCCGCAAGATCGATCAAATCATCGGGCATTTTTATTCCATCGCACCAGATATCTTCCAGATTCTTGAAAGAATCAAACACATAATTCTTACTATTGATTTTAAACCTCTCCAAAAGTACATTTGCTCTGATACCGATAAAGCTGATATAAAAATATTTGAATTCTTCATTACTCTCAATAATGTACGGAACCGACGGAAAAATGAAAAAGATATCACCCGCATTCACTTTTCGGCGCACGCTTCCGCATTGAATGATAGCACATCCTTCGCTGACGAAGTGTATTCTGTAGACAGAACTGATTTTGGGCTCATGATTATCGACTCTTTTTGTTTCGTAAACAAAATTAATGACCTGTATTATGTCAGGCACAGGATTATTCGGTATGAATCGGCAAATGTTTTCCATATTTAAGCTGTTCCTTTCTAAACACTCGCTTAGCCAAATTTATTTTCTGTCTTTGATAACTCTTGCGGGATTGCCCACAGCAACGCTATATGGCGGTATCGGTTTAACCACTACTGCCCCCGCACCGATCACACTTCCGTCGCCTATATCTCCCGAATACATTATGCACACACCCATTCCAATGTATACGTCCTTACCGATAATCACCTTTTTCGAGTGACCGCCTTGAGTAATTATCCAAGAGTTCGGATCTTCAAATTTATGCGAATATGGGGTTAGAGTAACATTCTGTGCCAATAGGGCATGCTCACCTATTTCAAGTCCATTATGACCGAAAAGAGTGGTACCTGTACCGATATAAACATGATTTGCCACGTTTATATATCCCTTGTCCACCCATTCAGTGTCAAGATAAACACGCTCATTGAGCCACACACCGTCACCGAGGGTAATGCCACCTTCTCCGCGAGCAATAAGGGTACAATTATCCCAAATTTTCACATTGTTACCGATGCTTATATACTCAGGATTCACTATCTTCACGCCCTTGCCTATGTATACATTATCACCCATAGCTTTAAGTTTGCTTTTGTAGTATTCTCGACGGGCATTCATAGCATATTCCGAGTCATCGTTCATAAAAACTGTCTTCAAAAAGCTCTCTCTGCTCTCGTCGTCCATTTCTTTGAATTTATTCGTAAAAAAATCTTTCATGGATCCTCCCTGTGTTAAAACATCATAAGAATAGTAGATATCGCCGCGACACCTGCGGATATAAGCGTTCTTACAGTTGGTCTTTCGCGTATGATTAAGCTTACCGCGGTGGAAAAAAACATCGTTCCTCCCGTAATGATCGGATACTGCACCGAGGCATCCAGATTAAGCAGGGCAATCAGCGCAAAAAGATTACCAAGCCCCGTACATGCCGCATACCCCATAATATTTTCGCATTCTTTAAGCTTCAGAGTGGGAAATCGCTTGTTCTTTATCAAAAAACATACAAAACAGACCAATGCGCATATAGCGGCGGTCAGAACCATATAGCTATTACTGTTGACAGCTCTTGCTGTGTTAGATTGATGTATCAGTGAAACCACACCTGACATTCCATTAAGAACAAAAACACCAAAATAATAGAATATTGCCTTTCTATCGGTCTTTCCCTTTTCAAATGTAAGAAAAACCGAGGCTATTATCAAAAGATAGCAGGCGATTTTCGGCAAGGTCATATTCTCTGCAAAAAAGATAATTCCGCAGACCGATGGCAGGAGCATTCCTCCAAGCATCGCAAAGATCGAATAAAGCGAAAGATTGGCTATTTCTAATGCTTTGATGCCGAAATATGCGTAGCCGACATTCACTGCCGCACCACTAACAGCAACCGCAAGTGAAAAAAGCGAGAACTCAAGCTTGAAATCGGCAAATATTCCGCGATATGCGCAAAATGCACCAACCGCACTTAAAACAAGCAATATAATGAGACTGAAAAAATTTGAATACATCGAAAAGGACAGAACCGAATCAAATCCTGTGCCTCGAGACCTTTGATATCCTCTGTTAAAAAGAAACATCAAAGAGAAAAGTCCTGCGGCAACGACAAGCAAAATATAATCTGTCAAATTACTTTTCCTGCCACTTTCTCCTCATATTCTCATAGACCACGTCCGGTATATCAGGCTCACCCTTCGAAAATGCGGGAACATACATATCTCCCGCCACGCGTTTATCGCAGCAAGTAGTGTCGTTTCTCCATTTTTCTCTTTCGGCTTTATTGCGAATGTTGGGAATATCCATGGGAATACCGCCCGCTAAAATAGAGCGATACGCCCAAAGTCCGGGCAAAAACATATCTAATGCCTCGTAAACATCTATGGTGTCGGCATCTTCATACCCCTGAATCTTGCGTACAAAGTTGTACATGGTATAAAAATCCGAATTACCGTGACCAAAGTCCTTCGCCACGTTGTCCATATCTCTTGCGGGGAAATAGTCCTTAGTTTCGTTTTTGTCGTATGCTCCGCTATATTGATCGGTGTTTGTATAAAGTCTCTTAACGCTTTCAAGATCGTTGTCCTCGCGCGCCGTCTCAAGTCTGCCATGGCTACCGTAGACCGTATACCAGATAGAATTTTTGTAAAGATCGCCGTGAATGGATTTGGCAATTCCTCCGTTTTCAAATTCTACCATCTCAATGCCGAACTGACCTGCTCCTCTGCCAACGCGAAGTCCTCTTTCATTCTTCGTGCCTTCATATCCCGTAACTCTCACGGGACGCAGACCCGTTATATGTACGATAGGTCCCAAGGAATGTGTGCAGTAGAAGGTGGCATACATATGGTTTCTCCAGTGATCGGGATCTCCGTAAGTTATTTTATGCCAGATGGGCTCGCAGTTGTGTATATATTCGCCCTCGCCGTACTCAAATTCGCCTATCTTGCCCTCGCGGTAAAGCCTTCTCATTTCATAAGGCCCCGGCATATAGCAATAATTTTCGCCGTAGGCATATATCATACCTGTCTCTTCTACCGTCTCAACAAGCTCTACCGCTTCCTTCATATTCTGTACGGGTAAAACCTCGCTGAACACGTGCTTGCCCGCCTTCATACAACGGATGGCGAATGGCGCATGCTCGTTGGCATAGTTGGCGAGGATAACTGCATCCATATCGTGCTTTATGAAGTCTTCAAAGTTGTCGTAGTATGTAACTTGATCTCCGCAGATCTTCTTCTGTCTTTCGATGACTTCAGGAAGCTTATCGCAAATCGCAACAAGCTCGGCATTCTCCGCAATTCTTGCGTATTTGATCATACTTGCTCCGCGATAACCGCCGAACACTCCAATTTTAACTTTTTTCATGTTTTATTATTCCTCCTAATTTATATTCCGAGAGACTTATAGGTGAATTTCTTGAGATAATGCACCCTCGGGGTCTCGTATGCTATGTAAAGTATTTCTTTTTCATCATCGCAGAAGGCATGTGGATAAAAATAATGACCTTCCGCATCATCAACGGGAATAGGCTCTCGCCAAGTTCTGCCAAAATCGTCGCTGATGCGTATTCCGAGGTGAGTTCTTCCCTGATATGATACCGAAGCAATTTCATTGTGTATCAGTATGATCTTATCTTTTACTCTCAACAAAGTAACCTTAGCATCCGCATTGTCAAACTCCGATAGGCAGTACTGAGTCCATGTTCTTCCATAGTCAAAGCTCTCGGTCATGCCTAACTTCATTCGGTTTCCTGAATCTCGCGCATAAAGAAGTATGTGTCCTGCTTCAAGTTCGACCGCATTTGGCTCCCAAACATGTTTTTCTCCCTCAAAACAGCCGTATTTCGTATATGTCTTGCCTTCATCGCCCGAAACTATCACCGCGCTTATGTGATGCTGACCATCCCAAAAACCACGCTGTCCCATTTTCTTGCTATGCCAATCGTAAAAACCCTTATCCACCACGGTATAATAGATGGGAAAAAGCCATTCGCCGTTTGACATCTTTATACCGCGCCGAATGCTGATTCCGTCGACCTGCTTTGAGAAGCTTTGAGGCTCGCTCCAGCTTTCACCGTTGTCATTTGTATAGCTTATAAAAGTCTGAAGATTTTTGTAAGGGCACTCTCCGTCATAGGTATGTACCGCCATAAAGGGACGCTCCCCTTCGGTAAATATCTCGGTTGCCCATACTCCTCTGTGATCGTGTCGGAAAAGTATTTCAGGACGTGTCCAATGCTCTCCGTCATCATAGCTCTTTGTATAAAGCACCACGTTTTCGTTATGCGGCTCGGTTGGGCCTCCGCTTATACTGACGCAAACGATCGTACCGTTCTTCATTTTTGCAATAACAGGCTCCCTGCCCCAAGTATCAAACCGCGCAATCTCATATCTTTCCATTTAGTGTCCTCCTCCAAAACCTGACTTACAATGTAATTATACCACAACACAAAGTATATTTAAATAGATAAATTCCATAAATTTCAAGATATAAGTTAGATATAAGTATTGTGACTACTGAATATAATTACAATCTGAACGCCGGGTATTGATCCGGATCCGGATTATTGGAATCATGACCTTATGGAGTGCCTTGCGCCGGAGCCCGGCTTTTCCTAGGGTATAGCAATTACAATCTTGCTAATACACACGTTATCGCTTTTAATAACAAGAGGAATGAACAGATTGACATCGAAGATAAACGTTCCGCAATCAGCGCTTGCTTCGAAATGTAATAAAACAAAAAAACACAGATAACTTGTGCTTAAAAGCATCGGTTATCTGTGCTTTTTTGATGTGCGCTCGGCATACCCGATAGGCAACTTCTTAACTATTTGCAAGGCTATATGACGCATCAAGGGTGAAAATTCATCATTCAAAATCGGGTTCGGCTATCCTAACTTCAAATGGTCCAAGGGTTGAATTCCGAGCCCTTAAGCTTCAAAATTGCCTCTGTGTAAAAGAAATCGCCGTAGATCAGGTGGCGATTGGCGCCCCCGTGATACAGTTCCTTTCCCATCATAAGGAACGGATCGCAATTGTCGCTCCAATCACAGAAGCTTGTGTCCATTGCCTTAAGAGTGTTGATCGCAGCGGTAAGATAAAGCTTCTTTTCATGCTCGGGGCAGTGTTTTGCGATCTCGATAAAGCCGCAAGCGGCGATAGCTCCTGCGGTTGAGTCATACTGAATAGGCTCTGCGGGAGCGCGGAAATCAACGAGAGGCAACCAATTTTCAACAGCGAGGTTAGCGATAAAATCGTTTGCAACCTTCTTTGCGGTATCAAAGTATCTTTGCTCTCCCGTATGCGCATAAGCGATAATAAAGCCGTAAACAGCCCATGCCGCGCCCCTCGACCAGGTGGATCCGATAGCATAACCCTGACCGCGGTGAGTTCCGATCATTTCTCCCGTTTCTAAGTCGTGGAATACAATATGGTTAACGCTTCCGTCGGGACGAACGTGCTGATTCATAGCCATATCAGCGTGAGAGACAGCAATCTGCTTGAAGCGGTCGTCACCGATCTCGCGGCTTGCCCAAAAGAGAATAGGCAGATTCATCATACAGTCAATGATCGTCCAACCGTCATTGTTTTCTTCTCTCCATTTCCCGTTCCAGGCGCGGATGTAGCCGCCGTTCAGCTTGAAGCGGGATGCCATTGTCATAGCGCAGAGAAGATCCTTGTTTCTGGCGGCCCTGTCTCCTGTAAGAGCGTATCTTGCGCCGCACATAATGTGCCACATAAAGCCGACGTCGTGGTGCACTCTTTCGATCTCGTTGAAGAAAGCATCCATGATCTCCTCGCAACGTATACCTGTCTTGGCAAATTCCTCGTTTTTTGTTGCGGCATACATCATCCACATATATGCGCCCCAAAAGCCGTTAGTCCACATAAAGGGATTAGACGAAGTGTCGCTGTGGTCGCCGTTTTGTATCATTGAGTAGGGAATCTTATTGCGGCTCTTTACCGCGGTTTTTGTGATCTTTTTTTCGATCTTTCCCCAGGTTTCGTCTATCCAGGGCTGATTTTGTTTGATTATTTCATCGTAATGCATTTTCCATCCTCCGAATAGTTTTACTGCTTATATAAAAGGTCTTCTGTCCATTACGTTTTTCAGCGGTCTTGATGCTTTGATCTCGCCGGGAAGAGCTATTTGCAATTCCGCAAGCGCGCAGGTCATACCGAACAGTGCGTGAAGGTCATCGAATTTCGTTTTATAGATGTTTTCAATGTCATCTTCAAGATAGGAAATATATCCTGAGGCAAAATGGCGAATACATTCCTTTGCTTCTTCTCGGCGATGTCCGTTCTGCATAGAGGCTCGGTTGAGAAGAAATATCCAATCGATCTCAGAGAAGCCTATTGAACGTCCAAAGCCGACATTGGTAGAGAGATGCTCCCAATAGTAGGCAATCATTGTGTCTACGCACTTTTCCGCATTTGGGAAGGGGCGGTGTGCGTAAACGTGATTGAACATATAGTGGAACCAGCCTGCGAGATGGTGCATCATAGACTTTTTGCCGTCGTGAGCACCTTCGCGCCCTATGCCGGTGTTGCTATCGACGTTTGCGGCTATCCAATCAAAATAAGCATCATGCCATTCAATGGGCATATCGCATGTTAGAGCCATTGCCGCGTAAAAGCCGGCACCTTGGTGTGATTGATCCCATGGGTCACCCGACCAATCGCGGGTTTCGAGAAATTCGGTGACCTTTTCGGGAGTGCCGAATTCTTTCAAGTGATAGGTCAACGGGAACTCTGGCATCGCATCAAAAAGCTCCAAAGCGGCAACGCAATGAGCGGTGGTATGAAGGGTATGGTGTGTCGCTTCCTCAAAGCGACCGTCAGGCTTTTGCATATTCCGGAGAACCTTGACGAATGCGGCTCTTTCCTCTCTGTCGCGCGGAAAATATCCCAAGGTGTAGAGCATATTTGCGGCATCCGCGCAACCGTATTCGGTAACACCGAGGTCACGTGTTCCTGTGGTGTTCTGAATGCGCCAACGAGCGTACGCCCCCGGGGAAACCTTGTGCTCATCAATGGATTTTAATACGTATTTAACTATTTTGTCAAGATTGCAGTTGATCATATTTTCACCTTTTGTTTATTATATGTTGGTGTGTATTTCACCTTTTGTTTATTATATGTTGGTGCGTAATCTGTGAACGCCTTTGGGAGAATAGGTAAGAAGATGGGAGATACCGAGATAGTCACACATCAGATAGAGGATCGAGAGCCACATCTCCGTGCCCATAAGGGAGCATTTATCACTTTCAAGGATATTAAAAGCAAATCCCTCACCCGCAACGTAATTTTCAAGAACCTTGTCGATCCACCTTACCATAAGCTCTTTGCCCTCGGTGGAGCGGTATTCTGTCTGCTTACGGCAGAGCCATAAGGGATGGACGACGTCGAGGATATTGCATGAAGTGAAATTCTGATCATTTATGCACACACTACCGTTTTTCAAAACCGAGTCAACAGCCTTCTCGGGATAGGGAATGGGGCGGTTAAACTGCGCATAGGTGCCGCGTGTCAGACGGTAAAATCCGTTAACGCTGTTTGTCAGGTTGCCGCATTTTGTCCAAAGACCGCTTTCGGTATCGCAATTCTTGTCAAGCCAGGAAAACAGCGTATCAAGATCACATGATTTTTTGTAATGCTTCATATTCTGATAAAATGCCGTGCCGAGATGATCGATATCAGAGCCCGCTTGCCAAGGATTTGTCTTCCAAGGCAGGGAATCAAGATAGCGAGTAAGCCGTTCACCGTCAAAGTCATCCGCTTTGTCAAAGGGCTTACTTATGCGATACCCAAGATCCTCCAGTGCATAACCCACGCTCAAAACCTCATAATCTATTTCGCCTGTCAGCGCATCAGAAAGCTCATTTGCAATATTCTCGCGGCTGTTTCCAAGCAGATCAAGCCGATCAAACATAGCGCATATCTCTACCGCGTCGCAAGTCGGACGCACGGCAAGTTTTGAAGGCGAGTTTTCATCCGCAAATATGCCATTCTGTTTTCTTGAGCCGATTATTTCGGGGAGGTCGGCTTCAACGCTTTCGCAAAATGCCGCAAGCTTGTCCTTGAAATATTCTACAAGGCGGTTTTTGATCGGTCTTGCCGGATTGCCGCCAACGATCATATAATCGTCCACGTCTTTAGTCACTACCGCACCCGCGCCGATAACACAATGACTTCCGATATGCACTCCGTCAACGATCGATGCGCTTGCTCCAATCCAGGTGTCATCGCCCACAGTTATGCCCTTAAAGGTGCTTGGTTGCTTGTCTATGGGAGTGTTCAGATCGGCAATGCCGTGATTGAAGGCGCATATGTTGACTCTCGGGGCAATACGGACGTTATTTCCAAGGGTAATATTGCCTTGAAGATAGCAAAAAGCATTTACAGAGCAGTTATAGCCGCACTTGAGAGTACAGCCTCGCATCAGTACGTCGGCGCATATTACGGAGCCGTCTCCCAAATCAAGCTTGGAGTAAAAAATATTTGATAAAGAAGAAATAAAGCAATTTTTGCCTAATGATGTTATTTGCCCCTCGTCCCGAAGCTTTTGCTGATGCTCAAGCTGATCGGGTGTGCCGTGATCACTTGTCATCCAAGGGTTATATTCTATTTTTTTGTTCAAATGTCGGTCTCCTTCAATGGATTTTTAGCATTGTATATGATCGGGACTTGTTTGAAAAATGGCAGCTTGTAGTATTATTTCAACAAAATAACAATAAAAGCAAGTTGCCATTACTCCTAATTATATTTCTTTTTTCAGTCGTTGTCAATGATTATTTCCTGTTTCAAGCTAAAATCCGTATGCATAAAGAAAATATCCTTATTTTCTTCGGTTATTTATTGCTTCAAGCACCTTTTCCCAGCGTTCTTTGTGGCTTTCGTGGGTATATACGGGCTCAAAGCCAAGAGAAAGATAGAGATTGATGGCGGGGATGCGGTGGTCGTCAGTGGAGAGCAGCGCGCTCTTGTAGCCTCTGTCGCGGAGAGCGTGAAGCGCGGCTAAACCGATCAGTCTGCCCGCTCCCATGCCTCTTGCGTCAGCTCTCACACCTACCATTCTGTACCAGCCCTCGCCGGGATAGTTCTGGTGCTCCACCGCGGTGGTGGTTGCGATCGGCTTGCCGTTGTAGGAGAGATAAAGCACGTGCTCGGGCTTGTAATCTCCCGCTTTTATAAGAAAATCAAAGGTGAAATTGCTCCCGAACGCGCTTTTGATAATATCCTCCCATTCAGCCTCCATTCCGCAGTTCTCCTTGTGGTGATAAAGCTCAAAGCCCTCGGGGAGTACAAGTGGGGGAAGTGTGGTGATGTCGGGATTTCGCATAATAAGCTGTGGTAAACTCATATCCATTCCTCGTTTTCTTCTCTGTCTTCGGAGAGTATTTCAAGATGCGCGGGGGGATCGCCGCAATCGTAAACGTCCATAGCTTGACCTCCGCGGAGCGCGCTTTCGTGGGCGGTAAGCCCCGGGATGTTACATCTTGCCGCTTGCCATGCGTTGGTGGGGGACAATTTGCCTGTCATGTAAGCCTGACAGAAGTCGTCCACCATAAATTTGTGAGTTCCCGCGTGACCCGTGTGGATGGGCTTAAAGGTCTCAGGAAGTCGCTTCATGATCTGGATCGCTGCCTCTCCCTCGGACCATTTACCGTTGACGCAATTCTGCACGAAATTGGGCTCGTCCTTATGCTTCACTAATTCAATGGGATTGAGCAGGTCGCTGACGTCCTCGTATTTCGCCTTGTTGTCCTCGGGATTGATGGATATATAGCTGTGCTGAACCAAGGGACATTCATAAGAAGCCTTTGTTCCGTTGAAGCTTGAGATATAGGTTTCGGGCACCTTCCATCCGATGCGGCGGTTTTCGCTGATTCGGACGATCGAGCCGTCGCTCATTTTCAAAAGCATAGAGGAATTTGAGAAGGGGTTGTCCCACCAGTTTTTTCCTTCTCCGAAAATATCGGTATCGATCTTATCCTCATATCCGAACGCGGCGACCTTGACCGCGTGGGCTTTGGTGGAAGAAAGCACCATTGAAGTGGAATGTGTGGGATAGTAGAAGGGAGGCAGACCTGCCATCTTGCGCCAAAGATCGCCTTCGGTGTACTTGAAGACGTTGTAAAGTCCCTTCATATCATGATTGTACTGCGCCTCGGCGTAGACCAATTCACCCATTTCTCCCGTTGCGTATTTCTGACGGCAGAAGATCGCCGCGGGACGGTAGATTCCGGTCTCGCCCATAGAGTAGGTCAAGCCCGTCTCTCCCACAAGGCGAACGATCTCCTTGATCTCCTCAATGCTTGTCGCCATAGGCACGGCGCTGTTTACGTAAACGAACCCGTTGTGGTTTGCGAAAATTTAGTAACGTCTCGCCGTCCCGAGGATCTGCCGTTTTTTATGAGGGAATTTCTTAAGTTAATGGAAGCTCACGGTCTCGAAGACGTGTCTGCGGATCGTTGAAAAGGAATCAAGACAAATAGCAAATTCATATAACCATTGTCCTTGACAAGGCGATATCCAAATTGTATAATAAAAATAGTCAAAACTGTATTTTAGGAGGGAATTATGGAAGACAAAAAGAACTTTGCGGAATATTTGACCGATGACAATCTGATCTTCATTGAAAACGAATATATTAAAATCGGCGCAAACCTTTCTCTTGGCGGCGCTTTGACTCACTTGTCCGAAATCGGCGGAAAGAATATGATCAACAGCTACGATTGGGGCAGACAGGTGCAGATGTCCTTCTATGCCAACCCCACACCCTTTAATCCCAACGGAACGATGCCCGATAATTGGAAGTGGTTGGGCTGGAATCCCATACAGTGCGGAGATTGCTACAGAAACCGCTCGAAGATCGTGGATTTCAAGCAGAGCGAAGACGAGCTTTACATCAAATGCATTCCAATGCATTGGCCTCTTAATAATTACCCCGGAGAATGTACCTTTGAGGTGTGGTACCGTCTTGACGGCTACTGTGTCAACGTAACCTCACGACTCAACAACGCTCGCCCCGATACGACTCAGTATGAGGCAAGGCGTCAAGAACTGCCCGCCGTTTACACAAACGGAGAATGGTACAAGGGAGTTTCTTACGTAGGAGACAAGCCTTTCACGGGAGACGACGTCACTGTGCTTTTTGATAAGGGAGACGATAAGGGCTGGCCCACATATCTCTTTTATCCTACAGAGAACTGGTCTGCTTTGCTTAACGACGAGGGAAGAGGACTTGGTGTTTACTCGGGCATTAACAACCTTGAAAAGATCGGATTTTATAAAGAAAAAGGTGTCGGCGGCCCCAGAGATACCAACACGGGCTATATCTCTCCGATGTCCTACGAGATCATAGATCACAATATCGTCTACACCTTCGATTATTCTTTGATCGTCGGAGATCTTGACTTTATCAGAGCTACGGCGATAGAAATGGATAAGGGAAAGAACCGTAAAAAATACACGTTTGAGCATGACAGAGATCATTTTTACTACAAAAATATCACCGATGGGGGATTCCCCACGGGCGGCTGTCTTGATTTTGACTTTATGCCCGAGGGTGAGCTTATTTCTCCGTATATGTTCATAGGAAAGAATGAATGTAAGACGGTGGAGCTGGATGCCTGCTTTGAAGGCGTTGTTGAGGGCGAGATCGTTTGCAATATCTACAAGGGAATTGACGAAAAGAGCCACGGTGTTACCGAGCCTAAAGCGCTGCCGTTTAAGTTGGTTGGCAACGGAAGGCGAGCAACGTTTAACGTTGACATAAGCGAGATAGACGAGAGCTTTGTGGGATTTTTGCTCCGATTTGCAAATTCGGGACATCTTAAGGTGTACGGAGTTGAGATAAAATAAATATATTGAAATAACTCTCGTTCAAATTGAGCAAGGGTTTAAATGAAATTCAATATTATCAAGCAACCAATTTACATTGAAAAGTTTTTGCAATAATGATAAAATTATATTAGCCAAACTTTTTAATTAAAAACATTTTGAACAAATTTGAAAACGAGGAAGGTTGATTTATGAAGAATAATTGTGTAAGATTATTTGCTTTTATATTGATGCTTGCTATGCTTGTATCGGCTTTCGCCGCTTGCGGTGGAGAGCAAGGTGAGAGTAGTGAAAGCGAGAGCTCGGAAATAACGGAAAACACCGCAGAGAGTTCCGAAACCCTCGTGGAAACCAAAACAACCGGGGAAACCGAGAGCGATACAAAAGAGCAGGATACAAAAGGTGAAACCGAGAGCTCGGAAATAGAGGAAAATACCACAGATAATTCCGAAACCTCCGAGGATACCCAAACGACCGAAGAAACCGAGAGTGATACAAAAGAGCAGGATACAGAAGGTGAAACCGAATACGAGATAACCTCTCTTGATACACCGCACTCTGATCAGATCTTGCTCGCTGACAAGCTTGCAAACGAAGTTCAGGCATACTATTCCGATCCTATCAGATCTTCTATGATCGTTAAAAACCTTGAGATGAGCGTTGAATACGGGCTTGTTCCCGAATACGGTCAACAGGTTCTTGCGCTGAAGAACAGCAAGGGTGTTTCTTACGTTGAAAATACAATGGACGTCTTTCTACGTATGACAGACGGTAATACATACTATGCTTCGGCAAGCGACAGAAAGTCAACCAGCAACCTTTACCGTATCGGTTACTATTATTATGAAACCAGATATGAGGAACAGGATTTTCTTGATATGAGTCGGGTGACTTTTACTCATGATAAACGCCTCAATCATACAAAATACAAGAGCCTAAAGCAATTGGAGGAGGTAGAGGCGAGTAAGGAATGCATCGTGCTCAAGACCACGGCTAATGTCGACCCCTTCATTGTCTTTGACATAAGCTCATTTGAGACTGCGGATTACGGGTTTGTTGAGATCACTATGTCTGCTCAGTCCAAGAATACTTCTGCAAATGTGTTTGTGATAGCAGGAGACTACAAGTCATTCAGCACCGATCAGTGTATAAACTTTGAGCTTATTCCCGACGGCGAGGAGCATACCTATATTATCCCGATCTGCCGCGTACCGGACTATACCGGAAAGGTGACCGGTTTCCGCCTTGATATCGGTCACGGAAACGATTCCTCCGAAAGCACTTATAAGATAACATCCATAAAGCTGCTTAAGGGCACTATGGATACGATGCCGCTACATGCAAGCATGAACCGCTCTTTCCTGGTATATTCCGATAAGATGCATCAGCTTGTGCAGATCGCGACGACACAGGAGACCGAGAACGTGGCTGCGGTTGGCATTTCGACGGTTATAGATGCCAATACCGTTGCAAAGCTTCTTGTTAAGGACGCATCGGGCGAGCATACAAGCATTGAAGGTGTTGATTGGGCGACAGCGGAATACGTTGGCTTTGATATCAAAGACGCAGGTATTTTCGGCTACATTTTGCCATTTGACGGCAAGGGCGGCAGTATAAAGGTCGAGCTTACAGACGGAAAATACGTAATAGAGCAGACTATGGCGCCCAAGGACAATAAGCTGATACCGTCGGTTGAAAAGACTGATAATGCCAATGATTTTGTGTTTGGCAGTCGTGTTTACACCGATGAAAGTCATGATTTCGAAGAATTCAGGTACGAAGCTTATTGCGAAAGAAATCCCTTGCAGGATAAAAAATTCAAAATAACCGCAAAGGGATATGACTCTGCAACGGTGTTAGGATACGATTCTCTGCGAGGCATCTATTCTATGAAGCTTATGGGCAATTCGGGTGGATTCAATACCCCGTATTATCAGTATCCCAACAGGCATTTTGAAACAAGCTTTGGAGTTCGCGGCGACGACGTCGACAGAAAAATATACGTTATGACCACAATGGATGATGGATGTCTTGAGTGCGCGGTTCTGCTTGACGGTGACTTTATGATGATACCCGTGCCTCTTGAGGTTTTAAAGAACTTCTCCGAGGCAGAGGGAGAGAGAAATCTCTATAATATAGATGACAGCACCTACAGTGAGGTTATTTTCCCGCTTTCAATAAATGCAAATGAAAAATATGAGTTTATAGTTGCACACCTTTACCAGAATTGGGGCAATTTCCCATTGAAGCAGATCTCGGGAATACAGTTCAGATCCCCTTACTACCACCTTTCTACAGGTGTTACCGAGACTAACTGTATCACCCCTTGGTATGCCACGAGATCCACACCTGCGTACGGCACACTGCCCGACTACCGTTCAATGTCCGCACCCTTCTGGTCGACCCAACCTCAGCACAACAGCTGCGGAGATCACTACTGGCTTGATTATACGGATAGTGAGGGCAACAGAGTCAGAAGCGAGAATATCAAGAACGTTATAACCTCTTACGGTCCTACCTATGCCGAGATCGAAATGGATAATATTTCGGGCGACGGAAAAATAGCGATCAAGTATACCCATATGGAGATGCCCCAGACCGACGAGAACAGAACCTACTACACTATGGAGTACACCGTTTTAGAGGACGTAACGATCAAGGATTTCAAAAACGATTTCTCATTCTATTACGTAAATCCCAACGATCCCACGGGACTCTACAAGGAGGTTGGGTATCTCAACGAGAACAACGAATGTGTGACCACTCTCGCAAAGATGGGCGATGAAGCTGCTCAGTACATCCTTGGTGATGAATGTCCTTATTTCTCATTCTTTAATATTAATGGCAAGTATGACAAAGAAACCAATCCCACGGGATGGTCGAGCACAAGCCAGCAGGGTTATTCAAACGTAGGCTTCCTTGTATATAATTCTTCCTTCGTAATCGGTGGAAAAGAGAGCAACGCGCCCTTTATACTCACTGACAAAAATCAGACACTTTATCTCTCGCTGAACCTTGACGAAGTGACCCTTAAGGCAGGCGACAAATTTACCATCAACGCGATTTTGCTCCCTTGGGGCTCTCAGGAGCTTGATAATCAGTATGATGCTGAGGGTAATTTGAAGACCGATAAGACCTATTACGATACGGTCATTAATGCCGAGACGGGTGAGATGTATAAGGATAAGAGCGTTCGCAACGTTCGTGAGGACACCCTTCTTGACCCGTTGAAGGTAACTTCTGTGGCTGACTGCGAGGTCATGGACAGCGTATATCTGCCCAAGGTTAAAACGACCAACGGCAAGAGTGCCGAGTTCACTCTTTCGGGCGGTGAAAACAACGTAGCAGTAAAGGCTTACGGCTTTGAAAAGCTGACGGCTCCCCGTGTCTATGAAAAGATTGACGGAGAATGGCAAGAAATCGAGCTTTACAGCGCGAATAACCCCGATAAGATGGGATTTGCTTATTATTACGACGGATACAGTGTTCAGTATGACGGTGACGGTACCTTCTCTTACTCCTTTGTTGTTGATATGACGGGCGACGTTGAAAGAACGTTCAAGATCGAGGCGTTTGAAGAGTTTGACCGTTGGCCTACACTGCCTCCCCCCGATCCTTACGCAGGTCTGCCTCTGGATATCTATTTCGGAGCCGATGATCTGAATACCTTGATCGGCGGTTCCGGACATGTAAGCTCTATTGAGACGCTTGAGGAGGACGGAGTTGAATTTGTGCGCTTCTACGGCAATAGCGGACGCGCGGAAAGCTTTGTTACCCCTTATACCGCAAGTGATCCCGATAAGATCACGGGACAGTATCTTGTCTTGAAGTACAGGCTTCCGAAAACAAATTCCAAAGCTTTAAGCTTTGAGTTCTTTGTCGGCACGGAGAATCCCAAGCCCACGGCAGGTGATAATTTCACTATCGGTGACATTAGTAATGACGGCTTGTGGCACGTTATGGTTATTGATGTCGCAGCAAAGAAGCCTTCCGCCTTTATCCCCTCGGATGCGGATGAAGCATACAGAGCCTTGTATTTCCGCCTTGATTATTTCAATACCGCGGTTACCGAAAGCGATTATATGGATCTCGCTTACATCGGTATGTGTGACACGATTGAAGAGATCTGCGAGCTTAACAAGGATACGGCAAGCATCAGATATATTGGGGCTTCGGAGGGCATTCTTGATCCCGCAACGGGTGAGATCAAGAGCGATGAGCCTCCCGTAACAGAAAAGCTTCCCGATAGCTTCGGACTGTATATGAATGCGGAATATATATACAATAAGGCGCAAAAGGGAACCAGTGTTGACATTGAAAAGACAACCCTCGCAGAGGACAAGAGCTTCACACATATTGTCATGATGGATGATAAATACGAGTGCTTTATGAACATAGCTTATCCCAACGCCGATGTCGGTCGCTATGCGATCATCAAATACCGAATGAACACCGACAGAGGATTTATGCAGATCTATGCAAGCACCTCAAATACGTCTGCCGCTGCCGGAGACGTCATCCTTCTTGACGTTGATAACGGTCGGTTGTTCCGTGACGAAGAATGGCATGTCGTCGTTGTTGATCTTACTCTCAGCACTACGTTTACAGAAAACGAAAACGGCGAGTATATCGCAAAGTTTATCAGAATAGATCCTTATAATACCACAACTAAAACCAGCGGACTCGGCACCGATCTGGCTTATATAGCGATCGCTTCAAGCTATGATGACGTATTTGAGTTTGACGGGGAGATCGATTCCTTCTGTCTTGTGGATGCAAACGGAGTTGTGACGGTTGATGCCGCTCAAAACTAAACCTTAATATTAAGGGGCTCTTTGTCGATAGTTGGGGTAAAAAAAGATAAAAAATCAAAAGAACAAGTAATGAAAAGAGTTAAATAAAGGAAGCCGAGGGCGAAACGGAGCGGAGCGAAGTGGAGACCTCGGCTTCCTTTACGCCGCAGCCTGGTGGGAAAAGATATGTAAAATGCGATTACGAAAGCGGTCAAAACGACGGTAACCGTAGGCATTTCTCTAAAGCACCTTGATTTTGTTGTTGCATCCTTCTGTAAACCCGTTAGTAAACGGAGATTCAAGTGAATTAAATATACCTTTTTGCCAATGAAAATAAGTAGCAACGCATTTTTTAAAAGGCTTCAGATCGGAGGTTTCAACGCAATCAAGCCAATGATAAAACTCTTTTTTTAATTTGTTTGTATCTTCAATACTCAAGATATCCATAAACCATTCTTTGATAGAATGAGCTTCACGCATTTCATCTGAATACCAAAGCATTGTATCGACAGCATTCTTTTGTTCGGATTCTAAAGAATCGTATCTCTTGATCAAAAGAGATTTTGAGCGCTTGAAATACTTTCGAATATCCGAAGTAAGGCGTTTTTGAGCCTCTTTGCGAACTGCCTCGAAAGCCCATATGGTCTGACGGATCCAATGATATTTATCTACAAGAAAAGTTGCGTCATGAAAGCATTTTGCTATACTATCTTTAATAATTGGAATTCTTTCGTATGTTGGAATATTAACTATATTTGGTCCATTTATTACAGTGCCTTTAGGCTTTGTGTTCGGATTCTTGGGCTTGAAGTAAGAAAAGAAAAAGACATCTATTGCCGGTATAGGATTAAATATAGGAACAATTATTGCTTTTGTTTTGATACTTATATTTGCGTAATTAAATGAGGATCTCCGAGTTTTTTCCGAGGGTCCCGTATTGCACAAAACCGCTCTGGCGAAGTAAACAAACTTCACCAGAGCGGTTTTATGATTTATTATGAATAATTTTGAGTTACTATATTGTTGCGATTTTTTACGCATACCTAATAAACTCCACCAAACTTTCCTTTGGTATCTTCCACCGATTACCGATTTTAAAACCTTCAATCCGTCCTTCGTGAAGCAGATCAAGCATCGTATTTTTGCCTATCTTGAGCAAAGACTGGCATTCTTTTAATGTAAGTATTTCTGGAATCTGCTCGTACATACATTATATCTCCTTTTCAATTTCTAATATTGGGTTACGTCAGCTCATTTCAGATCGTTTCGGTTTGAATCAGCACGTAACTCTTATTTTTTTGTTTATATATTTTCTCTTTATAATCAAACCGAAATGAACTTAATCGGCTTGATGAATTTTTATTTAAAGGAGAAAAATTATGGACGAAAAAAGAGTATGCTCGATATGCGGATGCTTGTTGAGCGAAGAGACCGAAAACGTATTTGATGGTGAAGTGATGTGCGAAAATTGCCTTGATACAAACACGGTGATATGCGATCACTGCGGACGCAGGGTGTGGCGCGACAATGCCGAGGGCGACAGCAACACCACACTTTGCGAACGTTGCTATGAAAACCATTACACCTATTGCGAGGACTGCGGCAGACTTTTGCGGTATGACGATGCCTATTATTTTGACGACGAAGACGAGGAATATCCCTATTGCCGTGCCTGCTACGAAAAGAGAGAAAACCGCTCTATCAGATCATACAATTATAAACCCGAGCCGATATTTTACGGTTCGGGCAATTTTTATTTTGGTGTTGAACTCGAGATTGACAGAGGCGGGGAGGACAACGACAACGCGCGTGAATTGCTTGACATTGGAAATAGTGCGGAGAATCATATCTATTGTAAGCACGACGGCAGCATTTATAACGGCTTTGAGATAGTGTCGCATCCGATGACTCTTGCTTACCACAAGAACGAAATGCCGTGGCAGGAGATCATGTCGAGAGCGCTTGGGCTTGATTACAAATCCCACAACACCGATACCTGCGGTCTGCATATTCACGTAAACAGAAATGCCTTTGGCGAGACACCGGAAGAGCAGGATGCCGGAATAGGAAGGGTCATATTCTTCGTAGAACGCATGTGGTGGGAGCTCGTAAAGTTTAGTCGAAGAAAGGAAGCCAACCTCAACCGCTGGGCGGCAAGATATGCGACGATCAGCAACACCGCTAAAGAAACCTATACAAAAGCGAAAGGAAAATGTTCGGCAGATATGTTGCAGTTAATCTTACTAACTACGACACCATAGAATTTCGTTTGTTCAGGGGCACGTTGCGCTATCAGACCTTTATCGCAACCTTGGAACTTGTGTCGCATATCTGTTATCTTGCCTCACAGCTATTTGACGAGGACTTTGAGAAGATGTCGTGGTTAGACTTCGTTATGACCATAGACGAAACCGAGATGCCCGAGTTGATCGAATATCTCAAGTCGAAGAGGCTCTACGTCAACGAAATTACAGAAGTAAATGAGGAGGAATAATTATGTGCGGATTATTCGGTTATTCAATTTATGAAGAGCAGCCCGTCAAGGAGCTTTCAAAGCTCACAAATTCCTTGGCACGACAATCTGCCGTGCGTGGAACAGATGCAACCGGAATTGCATACACCAGATCGGGATACATAACAATTCAGAAGGATGCAAAAGCCGCAGATAAGATGGAATTCAAGCACCCAGATGATATAAAATCGGTGATCGGGCATACTAGGCACGCTACGCAAGGGTCGGAGAAGAAAAGCTACAACAATCATCCTTTCTTGAGCAACAAAATCAAAAATGCCCGATTTGCTCTGGCACACAACGGTGTCCTGTGGAACGATGACGAGCTTAAAATCAAATACCGGCTGCCAAAAACGAAAATAGAGACCGACAGCTACGTCGCGGTGCAGTTGATCGAGCACAAACGCACACTTGATGCAGAAAGCCTCAAATTCATGGCGGAACAGGTGGACGGTAGCTTCTCGTTCTCAATACTCGATGACAAAAACAACCTTTATCTCGTCAAAGGCGATAGCCCGTTGTCGATCTTGCATTTCCCACGGCTGAAGCTCTATGTTTATGCCAGCACAGATGAGATCTTATATCGTGCGCTGATCAACACAAATCTGCTGTCGGAGATCAAAAGCAAAGAATATGAAGAAGTTACACTTAAAGAGGGCGAGATATTGAAGATCAAGCCCGATGGTTCTACCGAGAAGACCGAATTTGACTATTGCCGCTACTATGGCAAAAACTGGTGGGAGTATGGCTATCCCTACCGCAGTGTCATGCCGAAAAGCACAAATAACGCTGCGAGGCAGGCATATATCGAAGAGCTCGAATATGCCGCTATGTGCCAGGGCATTGACCCCAAGGTCGTGGGCGAGCTTTTAAAAGAAAATTTTACGTTAGAGGAGGTAGAAGAGTACTTATATGAAGGAATCTATTGAAAAATTGATCAGAAAAAACGAAAAGCTGAAATGTAAGCTTTCAAAGATTTATCGGTGCCGGGCAATAACTGTTGTATCGGTTGCTACCTGCATCGCGGTTGGATTTGTAATTGAAATGTGCTTTAATCAGATCAAGAATAATAGCAAAGGGGAGTGATTGTATGGTATATGGCTACGCTCGCGTATCTACTGCCGACCAAAATTTGGATAGGCAAAAGGACGCCTTGATGAAATACGGCGTGGACGTCCTGCGGTGTGAAAAGATGTCGGGCACTAAAAAGAACCGTCCCGAGCTTGATAAAATGCTTGCGGAGTTATCCGAGGGCGATACCGTGGTGATTGAAAGCCTATCCCGCCTCGGCAGAAGTACAAAGAATCTTGCCGAGCTGATGGAGACATTCAACACAAAAAACATTCGCCTGGTTTCATTGAAGGAAACCATTGATACCACGACGCCCACCGGTAAGCTTTTATATACGATTTTAAGCTCGCTGGCGCAGTTCGAAAGAGATATACTCGTGGAGCGAACAAACGAGGGATTGAAAGCTGCAAGAGCCCGTGGACGTACCGGTGGAAGACCAAAAACAGACGCTAAGGCTATGCAAAAGGCAATAGCGCTCTACCAAACCAAGGAATACTCGATTACGGACATTACAGACTTAACAGGAGTTTCGAAGTCTGCGCTCTACCGTGCCTTAAAGGAGAGACAAACGGGATCTTGATTTTGGGCAGTCAATAGGAAACAAATACCGCTCCAAAAACCTGAAACATAACCAGTTTCGGGAATTTGGAGCGGCGTGCCCAAAACGAAGATTTTTGGTTCTTTTTTTGTGTGGAAGAATGTAAATATGTACTGTAACCAAGTAAGCAACGAAAATCTTTTCTAAGAACTCATCCAAAGACACTAAGGTTGATAACGAAAGGATTTTTTCAAATAGTTGGATTTTTAGTGTGATATCGGTAATTATTGTTAACTAAGCGCAACCATTTATGAATCCTCCACAAATTGAACGGGGCGAAAATTGGTGATAACAGAGAATAATTAAAATAACACAATATATTGTGTATTAACCTTGACTTTTACCACAAAATATGGTATAATAGCTTTGTGAAAGAGAAATGCTATGATTATATGTAAACATTTTGTAAAGAATAGCCATTTGCCTCTTGACAAACTGTGTATAAGATATATAATATTAATATAGTTTATTATAAGGAGACAGCTTCTGATGCGAAACTTCTAAGAGAACGCTTTTAACGTTTTATCTGCGATAATAGCAAAGGGTTAATATTTCTGCCGCCTCAAAATAAGGGCGGTGTTTTTATTTGTTTGGCTTATCACTTTATAGTGATTTTCGTGAGCACAATATAAAACAAACATTATACAAAAGGAAAAGCCTTACGGCGCTGCAACACCGTAAGGCTTTGGGGAAACAATAATGTGATATTATTATTTCACTAGTAAAAATTATTATATCACAATTGACTTGAATTGTCAAGGTTTTCTTGCAAATCTTTTTGCCACAAGGAGGGAATGATTGGGCAACTGCCCTTTTGTAGTGTGTTTTTAAATAATATTACGAAAGGGGTGAACTATATGTTTCATCTTTATTATGTCAACCAGTTGACAAGCAGTAATCCCAATCATAACCATGAAGTCCATAAGTCCACATGTCCATATCTGCCTTCGGCAAATAATAGGGTGTACTTAGGGTACTTCAGTTCTTGTACCGATGCAATGCTGAAGGCGAGAACGTATTATTCCAATGTGGACGGGTGCGCAGTGTGCTGCCCCGAATGCCACAGAAAGTGAGGAAAATTATGGCAAGAAATCAACACGTAACGCCACGCGGCGGAAATTGGCAAGTAAAGGGTGCCGGTAGTAGCAGAGCTACTATTATTACAAGTACTCAAAGAGAGGCTATTCAAGTCGCAAAAACTATTGCTAAAAATCAAGGATCTGAATTGTTTATTCACAATAAACACGGTCAGATTCGTGAACGCAATTCGTACGGCAACGATCCTTGTCCGCCTAAAGGATAAAGGGTAATCAAAATGGGGTGTTGTGCCATAGGTACAGCATCCCTGTTTTTATATTTTTATAGAAAGGAGAAAAATATTGAGAAAAAAATACAATTCAAAGTATGGTAAATTTGCTATCTTAAATAAGGCATTTAGAGAAAGCCCTATAGCTCCGTCTGCGTTTTCAAAAATTGAAGACAAGGGAATTGTGGGTAAGGCTGCCCCTGCTATAGGTGAAAAATTGATAGAATCTCCGCTTCACACGGTAACATATGCAGCAGTTGGAACGGTATATGATAAGAAAAAACATACACCTTATTTGGGCAGTATTTTGTATACTGTATTTAAGTGGGGATTATTACTAATATTAGCCGCGTGTCCCCCTATTTTATTTCTTATGGTGATAAGTGGCCTGTTAGAAAAAATTATGAAAGTGTTTAGGTAAAGATTTAAACTTGTGTGTGAACGGTCAATTATTATTTTCGCTTTGGCTAATACTGATTTATTGATAGTTCGAGCTTTTATGAACTTCAACAAGTAAATACTGAAACATTTAAAATTATAGTTATATATTTTCTAAACATAGGGAATAATCCAAGTGTCCTTGAGACTCCCCGTTGTTAAGCTAAAATGCTTGCAACGGGGAGTGTTTTTGCATTATATGGTTAGATGCTTTATGTGAGCGCGATTTCTTTTGTAGATGAGATTTATTTGAGCATATCCATAATGTATTTATCAATTTCAACTTTCGGCACGTAGATTCTTCTCCCGATCTTTACGTGCTTCAACTGCTTGGCTAATTTATACGCGCTACCGCGACCGATGCTTAGCCTTTCTGCGATCTGTTCAATGTTCAGCATATTTTGTAACATATATTTTTACCTCCTTTTCTTGTTTCTTATATAGATGGTAGCTTTATACCGTTTATGATTCTTATTTAGATACAACTACCTCTTACTCCTATATACATATTTTATATGTAATAGAGTAACTATATTTATTTTAATACTATGTTAGTGTTATTTGAAATCTATTGACACTTAACAATGCTATAAAACAAATAAAAGTAAGAAGGAGTATCATCATGAATGAGTTTATACATACCTTTAGTTTAAACGCGCACCTGTTCTCTTGGGAGAAGGACAAGCTTGAAGAGAGCTACAGAGAGCATTTCTTTTATAACAGCCAAGCACAGGTTTTGGTGTTGAGTAAGTACGCTGAGAGCGGCGTGAGATTACAGATAAAGTTTAATCCCATAGTGGAGAAGAAATACGATAAGCAGCATAGAGACTGCAAGATAGAAATAATAGTAACCCCTGCCAAGCTTTTATATCGCGGTGAGGCGATGCGCAAATTAGTTTCTAAAGAGGAATACGTTGCGGCTTGCAGGGAGCTTGAGAATATAATTAATGAGATAGAACGTCAGAGCGGAATTAATATCTGGCGAGAAGTTAAAATAAAAAGAATTGATATTACAAAGGACGTTGCCACGCCTAACGAAAAATATTCGGATGAGGTTATAAGGCTGGCAAAGAAGGCTATGGTTAAAGCGGGATGTCATATATGGAAACCTAGTGAGGCAGACATTTTGCAGAGCGGATATCAGGAAAAGGATTCGATTTTGTTCTTTAACCATAATCAAGGAGTTAATTCTAAGATATATAATAAGGTAGCAGATCTCAAAAAAGCGGATGCTGAATATAATCCGGATCACGGACTAATCCGATTCGAGGTGTCGCTTATGAGAAAGTATCTGAAGGCAAATCAGCTTATTGTTACCGACTACATTGAGGTGAATGAAGTACAAAGACTTTTGTGCGACGTGATCGATTCGGCAGAGCGGTTATTGAGGGCGTATACCGTTGATTCGTTCCTGGGCGGATATATGGTGCCCAAGAAGTTACAGAAGAAAGCAATTCAGCATTACTGTAACCATAAGCCGGGACGTTACGAAAGAATGTTGGCTTACAGAGATGCCTATAATAAAGGTAAAGAACCAATCGAGATTGTCGATCCTAAAAAGCGCGAGCGTATCGCAGAGCACTATACCCAGCTCGGACTTTCACCGATCTATACTGCTCCGGAGTTTGAGTTTATCCCCTCGTTTTCGGATATGCTGGAGGGGAAATGGATTTTTCGGAACACGTAATAATTCCGAAAACACGTGTTTTCGGAAAAATTGTGTGTTTCTGGAAAATCGTGCCAAACATCTAAGAGCATGCCATTTGCTATATATTGCGTTCATGTAAATTATTTAAAATATGGTTTTTTAGTTATTGCCATAAGATGGACAATGTGGTATAATCAATTAGTACAATTAATTTTACATAAATCAAGGAGAATGATTATGAAGCATCGGGATTCAACCTATAGCAAATTACGTGCTGAGAAAAAAGAGAATGAGCGTATCATCCAAGCTGATTTAGAAACTGTAAAAAGGGTCCATAAATATTACGTCGAGCCAAGGCAGAATACCACTCACTCTCTGGAACAGGCACTATGGTTAACATATGTGGAAGAATACTGCGTTAATGACTATAGATCAGTTATAAATGATCTTAACAGTTGCGAAGTGAATAAAAAGGGAATAAAGGTTGCACTGGAGTATTTGCAGGAAACAGTAGGTGTGAAGTTTGATACGCATCAAAAGGATTTCAAAAAGTGTATTAATGATTTCCTTGGAGCTATATTAGGCAATGGAATAAATATGTCGATTTTTATTAACAAAAAAGAGAATAAAGAAGATGCTAATGATGAAAAAACAGACTTAAATCCCCAAAAGGTCAAAAAGCCCAAAACTAAGAAAGAAGAGAATTGCTATGAGATAGATGAAGAGGATCTTGAGTATTTAATGTTTTTATATGCCACGAGGAAAAGAGCAGATGCTACTTATCTGATAAATAAAAATTATAATGCAGTTAGCGATTATTATTTTGAATTAATACATTTAGGCGCTCTTACTCTTGTTAAGAAAAATAAAATACCCCAAATGTCAGAAGATGACTGGCAGCGTCGGTATGAAGTGAAATTTGGCATAGAACGGAGAAGAATGGAAGAAAAATATAATGAGCTGGAAAGCAGATTTGCACTCATAGAAAGCTTAGTACATGATCTTATGACATTGCCCTCAAACAGCGAAATGATAAGTCAGAGATGTGATCAATGCATTGAAGTGCTTGATTCGTGCTTTAGGGGGCTGTCAAATATTGCTGATCAAATGAAGGGTGATAACAGAATTGATTGGGAAGAGATAGACCAGATATTAAAGCGTTCAAAAGATAAAAAAGAATAAGATTATTGAATATAGATTTAACAAATAATTCATATCCTGGCAGATCAACATAAAAATGTGTCTTCATTGTAAATTTGGCCTGGAATGATATGTAAAAATGCACAAAATTCTCCCGCGCAATTTGTGAGCGTGGGGGAATTTTTTAATTTTTCGCACTGCCCCTAATCCGTTGTTGTTTAATGTGGAAAATGATAAAATATATTTAGGAGCTAAGGCAATTATACCGCGGCTCAAATAATATAAAGGAGGGTTTCTATTATGAAACTACACAATCAAGAAATGAACAACATATTGAGCAAGCTTCCATCAAGCTCGCAGAAAGACAAAGGGATGGATACAGAGGTAGCAGTAATGTATCGCAATCCACGTGGTAGGGGTATATGGTTCATTACGGGAGCGGATATATTCGGCGATGGAGATTATTTGTTATTTGGTTACAGCGACATTTATCCATTGAGATGGGGTAGCATGCTATTCTCACAGCTTGAGGTTGTTATGACGAAAGCTGGCCTTGAGCGTGTGATTTTCACAGAAAAGCAGCCAACAGTCTCAGAACTAGTTCGCAAGTATGGAATTGCTAGGAGGTAAAAGACCATGAGCAAGAAACTTGAAAAAAACGGCAAACAAGTCGAGGGAACATTTGACGACATCCACGTTACCGGCTTTCTTAAGGATATTAATGATGGACGTCATTATGTTCAGCTATCATTTGAAATTCCCGGAGAGGAACGAGCACTCACTGTGCTCGTTCCAATGGCGGATGTAAACTCTAAAGCCCTATTAAACTACCTGCCGGAAAATTATGTAATCAGGTTTGCTTCGAGTGCCAAACAGCACGCTTATATGCGGCAGATAATCTCTGAAGCTCAAAAGTCCGATGTTCCTTGTTATGATATGATCAAACAAGGATACAATATAGGTCCTAAAGGCGAGTTGTTATACGGTTTTGGGGATATTATTGTCGGTTCGCATTCGTCCCAATGTCGTGTGTGGAATCCGAACGGATTGAGGGTTCATAGGGGCCTAATCCGGGGAACTAGCTGCGTGGAGCTTTTTGACTGGGTTTATGCTTGGACAAAGCATGCGGAGCATCTAACGGCGCTACTTATAGTCGCACTGTCACCGTTTGTATATCCTATCCTTAAAGAGCTGTCTCCTCAATCTGAAGCCCTAAACGCCTACCTCGTAGGCAAGACAGGATCCGGAAAGACCAGCTTTGCAACCTTGTTGACTGACCTTTTTCAGGGCAGGGAGTATAGCTACAGCTTGATTGCTAATAAGGATGCATTCTACAAGCTAGTAAAACACCGCTCCCACAGTCCGATTTTGATCGACGACCTCAACAAGTCAGCATCTAACGATAATAATTATAAGAAAATAGGCAAACTTAGTGAACTCATTCAAACCAAGTCTTCTGCTACCGGCAGTTTTACCGACGATGTGTCCGGAGAGGACTTGAAAAAGATATCTTTAATTATTACCGCTGAAGAAGCTCTTCGGGCTCCGTCGTCGATGAACCGATGCGTAGTGATCAAATTTCCGGATTCCTTGGATACATCTTTGTTAACCGAGATGCAGGAAAATAATTTGTTTCCTGTTTTGGTGTATATGCTGACATCATGGATCTGCAATAGTCGCAATGAGATATGCAAAAGCATTGCGAACGAGCTGTTGAACATGAAACTTGATCTGCCCTATGAGAGCATTACAAGCTCCGGCGAAGCTAGAATAGGTATGTCTTATAAGACCATGTTAATAACGCAATCAGTTTTGATGGAGTTTATGAGATTTTGCATTCAGGGAAAAGAAGCGGATTATTCGAACAAGTATCACAAGCTGAAAAATCGCTTAACGCAAGGTATAACAGAAGCGGTAAGAACTACTAAGGAGGCTTCGCGAAGCTTGGAAGACAATGAAGCGCTTCAATTTCTTGTGAATCTGTTCAAATATGATCCCGATAAGGTGATTGCTAAAAACGTAAAAGAATATTTCAATTCTGTAGATGATAAGTTGATTTTCTGTTTCGAAGGAATTTATTATTTTCGTGGTAAAAAAATGCAAAAATATCTGAAAGATCACTTTTATGCAATCAGTAGCACAAAATTTGCTCGTGAACTAAAAAAAGAGGGTATTCTCAAAGCAAGGGAGACGGATAAAGATAATTCTTATCCGCTGCCTAAGGAATTGAGAAAGAAATATAATGATGATTGGCGATATTATCGTATACGTGCCGATGCGCTGAATTCACTAGTTGCAAATCAATGTGACAATGTTTTGGAGTTGTTCGGCTCTTCGTTGAGAAAATACATGTAAAAGGAGGACAAAATCATGAAAACCCCAAGACCGACTATCTTCAAAGATAGCACCAAACGCATAGAAAACAAAGACTGGCTGAGTTTGCTATGCGAGATAATTGATGCGGTAAGCGACGAGGATTCTGCCGAGCTTACCGAAGTTGCATAAGCTTTTATCATATAAAATGATTTAAGAAAGGAGGCGAGCAGGATGAAGCGCGCTATAGCTTACGCAAGGTTCTCATCTGACCTACAGAGAGAAGAGTCCATTGACGCACAGTTAAGGGCTATCCGACAGTATTGTGACGCGAACGGATTTGTTCTGCTCGCCATTTATGCTGATAAAGCAATATCCGGAACTTCGGATAATCGCCCCGAGTTCCAGAAGGCAATCTCCGCTGCCACAAAGGGCGGCGTAGATGCGGTGATCGTACACAAGCTGGATCGCTTTGCTAGAAACCGCTACGATAGCGCCTTTTATAAAAATATACTCAAGAAAAACAACGTCAAGTTGATTTCTGTGCTCGAAAATTTACAAGATACCCCCGAAAGCGTGATTCTTGAATCTGTTATTGAGGGTATGAATGAGTATTATAGCCTGAATCTGCGACGCGAAGTTCGTAAGGGGCTTCAAGAGAACGCTTTGGCTTGCAAAGTGACCGGTGGACCGCCTGCGCTTGGGTATGAGGTTGATAAGAGCACTCAAAAGTATGTGATCAACGAATACGAGGCTGAGGCGGTGCGGATGATCTTCAAGATGTACCTTGACGGTTATTCGTACACCGAGATCATCGACGTTCTGAATTCAAAGGGCTATAAAACCCGAAGGGGCGTTCCTTTTGCAAAAAACTCTTTGTACGCCATCTTAAAAAATGAGAGGTACACAGGCGCATATATTTACGTGAAGGATTCAACAAAAAATCCCAAAGGGAAGTACGTGAGACACGGCGAGTACGATGAGGACGCTGTGATAAGAATTCCGGGCGGAATTCCGGCGATCATTAGCGAAGAAACCTTCCAAAAAGCTCAAGAAAAGCTTAAGGAACGCCAACACAAATCAGCTAAATTTTCTGCTAAGCAAGAGTATCTTTTAAGCGGGAAAATCATCTGTGGTGAATGCGGAAACCCGTATGCAGGCAATTCTCGAAAGCCTCGTCCCGACCATCCGCTATACGTTTCTTACAAATGCACGAGAAGAAATCAACGAGAAAAAAACTGCACTAACCCTGAGATCAATCGGGACAAACTGGAACAGATCGTTCTTGACAAGCTTACGAAGGTGCTTTTCAATCCCGACGTTATTCCCGATCTTGTGCGGGAGTACAACGAGTATATTGCATCCAAGAGCGGCGGCGCAAAAGATCGTCTGGGTGCGCTGAAGGCACAGATCAAGGACGTGGAGCGCAAGATTAACAATGCCGTTAATCTGATGATAGAAACCGGCTCGCCAGCTTTGAAAAACAAGCTGAGCGAGCTGGAGGAGACTAAAGAGAAGCTGTTGTTTGAGTTGAATGACGTGGAGGCAACGTTGTCGCAGGAGGAGTTTTCTGAAGAGAAAATCAGAAAGCTTTTCGGTAGAGCGGAACAGCAACTCAAGAACGGTACGTTAACGAATCGACGTATGATCATCGATCAGTACATAGACAAGGTCGTGATCTATAAGGACCGCATTGAGGTCTATATGAACCTCATTAGGGATTATACGGTGAAGGAAACTATTAAACAATAAAATGATAAAGGGAAAGGCGCATGCCTTTCCCTTGTTTGATGAATTATTGTTATTCTTCTTTTGAATGAAGCCGATGTTTCTTTAGTTTCAAAACCGTATTTTCAAACTCATTATAGTGTTTTCCTGAGGAAACATTTTTTTCTCGTTTTGTATTGATTATCGGTTTTAATTTTTCAAACTGGCTAATGAAAAATGCTCCACCTAAACGATTTAATACTTTATAAGAATAGATATTCGTATTGATCCCCACTGAGAAATTTTCGATTTTGGCAAGACAAGTTGTTATTTCTTTCCAATCATCGCTTTGGTAAACAATTTTTGATAAGTCCTCATGTTTATTAAGCTCTGCAAAGACATTGTCTTGTAAATCATTATATGCAATTAAAGTTGCTTCTTTCTTTTGACGAGATGACTCTCGAAAGAATTGATAACAAGATAGCAAAAATGCTAAAATAGAAATAACTAAAGCTGCAATCTCCATAAATAGATCCTCTTATATTGTTGACTATAGAGTTGAAATTAAAAGTTTAAACTTTTTCACCAGCTCTCTATATGAAACAAGTCCACAACGTGTGTTGTGGACTTGAATGGCGGAGAAGGAGAGATTTGAACTCTCGCGCCGGGTAAATCCGACCTACACCCTTAGCAGGGGCGCCTCTTCGGCCTCTTGAGTACTTCTCCATAAAGTATTCAAACAGATCTTTGATCTGCGCAAGTCATCCGTTTAAATTGACTTACCCATATATTATACCACAAACTTTTGTTTTGTCAAGGGCTTTTTTGCATTTTTTACAAAAAATATTTTTTGTAAGGACAAAAGGTTTTTTTGCGTGATTATTTGGTTTAATTAAGGCAAGATTTTGGCGGTCGAATCGCTATTTTACGTGTTGAAAACGTTCGAAAGATGGAAAATGTTGTAACAAACGGTAGAAAAATAAACAGATGGTTGTGTTTTGCTCGACTTGCTTTTGCGTATTGAGAAAGAGACGACGAAGGGAGAGACATAGTGTGTGGAACTGCGGGTTGGTTTGAAGTAGGTTTGTGTTTTGAAAGAAAAACCTTCCGGTGTTCGATAAACGTGGTTCACCACCGGAAGGTTTTGGGGTTATTAATTACATTTAAGTTTTATGATTTGGAACAGATAGGCTATGGTGTTTTCGTCATTTAAGGGAACTGCGGCGATGATAATGTTCAGGGATTCACCGCTATATTCGGAAAGGTCTATTCTCAGTGTTCCACAGCCTTGGAAGTGAGCGTTTATTAGGGTGAATTCCGATTCAAAGGTATAGTTCAGGGTGTTTTGCGCGGAGGAAAGCATATCGGAGTTGCCGTAGTTCCTGGTTCCGCCGACGTCGTTCCAGGTCTGACCGCCGTCGATAGACCAAACGTATTTTGACACGCCGCCCTCAATAATACACCAACCCGAGATCGCCAATTCATTGTTGTCGGGAAGCCGTTGTTTTTTTATTTCGCAGGGATCGGTGCTGTTGGAGTTTGTTCCTTTGCCGATCGCATTCTCTCCTATATAGTCGCAGTGAGCTACGAAGGGGAGATCGGTAATTGTGTAGGTGGGGTGGGTCTCGGTTTCGGATTGGGTTTCGGTCTCGGTCTCGGTGGATTCGGTTTCGGGTTCTGTGTTTTCTTCGCTTTCGGTGCATTCTGTTTCATCGGAGAGGTCGTCACTTCGGATCCAATCATGATCGATATAAGTTGAGACAAGATACGCAGCCGCGGTTTCGCGGTCTTGAAGATCGGCACTTAAAATCTTTTTGCCGCTTGTTTCCGATAAGATATCTTCTATACACCGCCAACCCTCGGGGTTCTCAAAGATGACACTTTGAAGCTTGGCGCATTCGTAGAACGTGTAACTGCCGATAAAGCTGACATTTTTAGGAATAGTGATGCTTTTTAGATTCGTACAGTAAAAGAACGCGCCGACGTCAATGCTTTCCAAGCTGTCGGGAAGGGTAACGCTATTAAGAGACGTACATAATACGAATGTGTTATCGCCTATAGTTACGACACCATTGGGAATAACTATCTCTTTTAATTTGGAGCACTCATAGAAAGCACCTGAATAGATGACTTTTATGCCGTTTTTAAGCTCGACCGTTTCCACGGTCTGGTCGGTAACACCCATAAATACAGCGTATTTATTTGTTTCGTTGCCGAGATAGTTGCAGCATCCGTCCCGGTTATAGACCAGCTTAGTGCAATCGGAGAATACGGATCCGTTTATAAATTTAATTCCATTACCGATCTCGACGTGGGTGAGGTTTCTGCATCCGCTGAAAGCATTATGGTCAATGATCTCAACGCTGTCGGGAAGTGTAATGCTACGCAACGCTTTGCAATTATAGAAGGCAGATGAACCGATGCTTTTTATGCTCTTGCCAATGATAACTGAGCTCAGATTTTCACACCCATTGAAGGTATCGGCACCAATGGACTGAACTCTGTCGGGGATAGTTATTGAGGAAAGCTCGGGACATTCGGCAAATGCCCAGTGCTTTATTTCGGTAACGCTCTCGGGGATAGTCACTTGACTCAGCTTTAGGCATTCTCTGAATGCCTGCGCGCCGATGAACTCAACTCCCTCGGGGATAGTTACGCTCGTAATGTAGGGGTTATTATAAAACGCGCTTGCGGCAATACCCGTGACCCTTTGACGTGAGCTTGTCACCTTGGGAATAATTATTTCGGTGTCTTCACAGCTTCCGATTCCGCTGACGTAGCAGGTGCCGTCGCCGTTTGAGGTGAATCTAAGTCCTTCGCTGTATATGATCTCGGTTTCAGTCTCGATCTCGGTCTTGGTTTCGGTTTCAGTCTCGGTTTCCGTAGCCGTAGTTTCGGTTTCGATGACTGTGGTTTCGGTAATGGCAGTTTCCGACTCGATAACAGTAGTTTCTGTTTCGGTAACGGTAGAACCCGTTTCGGTAGCCGTGGGTTCTGTAGCCGTGGTTTCGGTCTCGATGAATGTGATTTCTGTTTCGGTAACGGTGGTTTCAGTCTCGGTAGCTGTTGTTTCCGTTTCTGTTATCGTAGCTTCGGTCCTGATGATTGTGGTTTCGGTTTCTGTAGCAGTAGTTTCGATTTCTGAAACCTTTATATCTGAAGTTTCGGTCTTGCTTGCAGTTTCCTCGCCTGTTGTCACTTTCGGTGTTTCACCGCAGGCGGCGAAGACGGATAGGAGAAGGCAGATAGAGAGCGAGAGGGCTAATATTTTTGCTTTTTTCATTCCTTTTTCCTCCTTTTAAATGAAAATCAAAAAGTGCGCGACCGGAGCCGCGCACAAAAACACGCTCTCCGATTGCTGCGACACAATTTTCGTATCTTTACAAACATTAGGAAAAGTATGCGAATAAGGAGTGCGTATTTTGTCAAAAAATACCCACTTTTCCTAACGTTGTTTGATATTCAATTGTGTCGCAGGATAATTATAGCATTATTTTGGATATTTGTCAATCGTTTTTACAAAAAAGGGAGGATGGGGAGTGCGAAACTGAGGTGTGTACAGATAACCCCCGACGAGAAATTCTTGTCGGGGGTATGTTTTTGGAAGGATTAGAATCCAAAGTAATTTTTAGCGTTATAGTAGCTGATGTCAGCGGCGATCTTCTTGAGGGTCTCCATATCCGCGGGATATTCGCCGTCCTCGACCCACTTGCCAAGGAGGTTACACATAATACGGCGGAAGTATTCGTGACGGGTGTAGGAGACGAAGCTACGGCTGTCGGTGAGCATACCAACGAAGCGAGCGATCATTCCGAGGTTGGAAAGCGCTCTCATCTGGCTTTCCATACCGTCTCTCTGATCGTTGAACCACCAACCCGAGCCAAACTGGATCTTGCCTGCGACACCGCCGCCCTGGAAGTTACCCAGCATTGTGCCGAGAACGTAGTTATCCTTGGGGTTGAGGGTATAGAGGATAGTCTTGGGGAGCATATCCTTCTTGTCAAGTCCGTCCAGGATCTTCGAAAGTCCCTCCGCGATCTGGAAATCGTTAACGCTGTCAAATCCGGTGTCGGGGCCCAGCTGCTTGAACATTCTGGAGTTGTTGTTGCGGAGCGCGCCGATGTGAAGCTGCCATACCCATCCGCGCTTTGCGTACTCCTCACCGAGATAGATCAGCTTCTCAATGGTCTCGTCGTCCATAGAGTCAACCGCGTGGTCGGAAAGACGGCAGCCGTTCTCGTGGAAGAAATCGAGACGCTCGGGAAAGTCGGAGTTGATTTTTCCAAGATCGGGACGGAAAGCGGGAATGACCTTGGTATCAAAGCCTTCGATTGCCTTGATGGCTCTGTGGTATTCAAGGGTATCGTAGGGCGCGTCGGTGGTGCAGATCGTTTCAACGTTGCTCATCTTGATAAGCCCCTGAACTCTGTATTCTTCCTTTGCGAGGCATTCGTTTATTCTGTCCCATATTGCCTTTGCGGTGTTTTCGTTGAGAGTTTCGTCGATATCGAAATATTTCTTCAGCTCAAGGTGAGTCCAGTGGTAAAGGGGGTTACCGATGAGCAAAGGCATGGTCTTCGCGAATGCCATCCACTTGTCGAAATCGTCGGCGTCACCGGTGATAAATTTCTCGTCGATGCCGTTGGTTCTCATCTGTCTCCACTTGTAGTGGTCGCCGCCGAGGAAGAGCTCGAAAGCGTTCTTGAACTGATAGTTTTCGGCGATCATCTTGGGGCTGATGTGGCAATGGTAGTCGATTATGGGAAGGTCTTTTACGTGCTCATACAGCTCCTTCGCCGTCTTGGTTTTCAGCATAAAATCATCATTAATAAAACTCATAGCGTTACTCCGTCCTTAAAAATTGAAATTTCTTCGTATTTGTTTTCTTCGTTGTGGGTCTTCTCGCCCTCGGCAACTCTTACGACGTAAGAAAGTAGTTCGTCGGAAAGATCGCTTCCGTCAAGGGTAGGCGATGCATCGAAATCGATCCAATTTGCCTTCTTTTCGGCTAAAGTATGATTTGTGGCGATCTTCACGGTGGGAACGGCGGTGCCGAGAGGAGTGCCCCTGCCCGTAGTGAAGAGAATTACGTGAACTCCTGCTGCCATAAGGTTTGTGCAGGCAACGATGTCGTTTCCGGGACCTGTCAGAAGGGAAAGACCGTTTTTTTCGAGTCTGTCTCCGTAGGAAAGCACGTCGACCACGGGGGAAAGACCGCCCTTCTGAATGCAACCGAGGGATTTCTCCTCGAGAGTGGTGATTCCGCCCTTTTTGTTTCCGGGTGAGGGATTTTCGTAAATGACCTGATTGTATCTTATGTAGTAATCCTTGAAATCGTTGACCATTTTCACGGTCTTTTCAAAAATTTCTTCGTTTTCGCAGCGGTTCATTAAAAGATGCTCTGCGCCGAACATTTCGGGCACCTCGGTAAGCGCGCAGCTGCCGCCGAGAGAGACCAGCCTGTCGCAGAATCTGCCCACAAGGGGGTTGGCGGTGATTCCCGAAAGACCGTCACTGCCGCCGCACTTGAGTCCGACCTTCAGCTTGGAGATGTGTATCGGCTGACGCTTGAAGCCATCGGCATAGGCTTTAAGCTCGTCGATCAGCCTGACACCCTCGGCGATCTCGTCGGAAAAGTCTTGTGTGTTAAGAAATTTTACTCTCTTTTCGTTCCAGGTGCCAAGCACCGATTTGAAAACGTCGATGTTGTTGTTTTCGCAGCCAAGACCCAGCACAAGCACACCGCCCGCGTTGGGGTGATTGACCATTCCGCGGAGTATCTGCTGTGTGGTGGTCTGATCGTCGCCAAGCTGAGAGCAGCCGAATGGGTGTGGAAAGTGCTTAGCCCCCGTAAGAGAAGCCAATTTTTCAGCGATCTTGTTTACACAGCCAACAGTGTTGACGATCCAGATATCGTTTCTGATACCCACCTGACCGTCCTCGCGAATATAACCCATAAAGGTCAGGTCGCTCTCAACCTTCTCGCCGTGAACCTCGCTCGGCCCATATTTGTATTCAAGCTTGCCCGAAAGATTTGTCTTTAAATTGTGGGTGTGAACGTGGTCGCCCTTGGCAATATCGCAGGTAGCGTGGCCGATGGGCTGACCGTATTTTATCACGTTTTCACCGCATTTTATATCGTGAAGGGCGTATTTGTGACCGTTTTCAAGGTTGATTCCCACGTTATCAAGCTTGTTTATTGTAAGCAGGGAAGGATTATTTTCTTTCGACATACTTTGCTACCTCTTTTTCAAGGAAGGAGAGATCCTGTCCCCAGAGCTTTTCGTTGGCAAGGATCTCGCCCACGGTTGCGTTCTTCATAAACGCGGTGACCTCGGGGTCGTCGTTGGTCATATCGGTCATATAGAAGTCGATAAGCTTCGCGAAGGAGAAGATAAGGGTCTCGGGCATTTTGTTGAATCTCTTTATGTATTCGAGAATAGAGGGAAGCACGCGAACCTTGAATTTGCTGACGCTGTTGAGCGCGATCGAGATCAGCATATGCTTGATGTAGGGGTTGGAGAAGCGGACTATTACGTTGTCAGCGTACTCAATAAGCTCCTCACGGGGCAGATCAAGTGTGGGAATGATCTCCTCGTAAACGCACTTTTTGAGATGCGCGCACATTTTTTCGTCCTCAATGCAGCTCTTGACGGTGTCAAGACCCGAGAGAAGCGCGTAGGGAACCATCGAAGTGTGAGCACCGTTGAGAATACGCACCTTTCTCGTGCGGTACATTTCAAGGTTGTCGGTGACGATAACGTTAAGGTCACACTTGTCGAAGGGGATCTCGGAGCAGAGGTCTGCATAGCCCTCAATTACCCAAAGATGGAAATATTCGCTGGTGTTTATCATCTTGTCGTCAAAACCCACATCGAGCTGCTCGTCCTTGGGGTAGCCGGTGTTGATGCGGTCAACGAGGGTGTTACAGAAGATGTTTTCCTGCTCGATCCAATTCTTAAAGCCGTCGCCGAGATTCCAAAGATCGGCATATTGAAGAACACATTTCTTCAGATTTGCGCCGTTCTTGTCGATAAGCTCGCAGGGAAGGAAGACGAAACCGGGGAGTCCAAGCTCAAATCTCTTGTAGAGAAGTTGCGTCAGCTTTCCGGGGAAGCTTTTTGCGGGTCTGTCACAGAGCTTGTTGTCATCCTCGAAGCAGATGCCTGCCTCGGTGGTGTTGGAAATAATAAAACGGAAATCGGGATTCTCGGCAAGGGCGAGATATGCGTCGAAATCGTCGTAGGGCTTGACGCAACGGGAAATGACGTCGATCTTTTTTACGTCTACGCCTTCGCTTCCGCGGCAGAGGTGGGTATATTTACAATCCTGAGCGGTCAGCATATCGCAAAGTCCCTTTTCGATAGGCTGAACTACTACGACCTTGCCGTCAAAATCGGTCTTTTCGTTGATCAACTGAAGCATCCAATCGGCAAAGCCGCGCAGAAAACCGCCCTCGCCGAACTGTATAACTTTTTCTTTCATTTCTTACCTCCTGAAAGGTTAAAATTAGATTAGTATAATTATACATCAAAAAAACACAAAAATCCTTAAAAATTTTGACTATTTTTCAAGATTTTCTTGACTTTTTTGATGTTTTGTGATAATATTGATGATAACGAAGCATTTTTGCGGCAAAAATGGGTGGCTTTTATGGAGAATAAGTATATATACGGAGAGCGGGAGTTCTTCTATGACAGGGACAGTGATATCGAGAGAGTGGGCAGGCATACTATGCGCAAGCACTGTCACACTCACTTTGAGATCTATTTTATAACCAAGGGCGCTTGCTGCTATTTTATTGAAAATAAGATATATCATCTGCAACCGGGCGATATTATTCTTATTCCCGAGGGAATAATGCACAACACCGAGTATCAGAATACCACTTATTCGAGAAAGCTTATCAGCTGTTCGAGACATTTTATTCCAAAGAGCGTTGAGCCGAAATTGCCTGAGCTGATGCACCTTTATCGTAATCCCGATATAGTTGACGAGTTGAACGAATTATTTGATAAGATCGAGGCGGAATATTCTAACAAGGACGAGCTCAGTGAAGATATTTTCAGGTGCTATACTCATATGATATTTTTTCTCTTGTTGAGAAATCCCAATCTTTGCACTCCTCAACAGGACAATAAGCACTATATTGATGATGCGATTGAGTTTTTACAGACACATTTTGCCTCGGATATCACTCTTCAGGAGATGGCGGAGAGATATTTTGTCACTCCCGAGCATTTTTCGAGAGTATTCAAGCGAAAGGTTGGATTTAATTTCAGCGAGTACGTGAATCTTTTAAGGCTTCAGAAGGCGGAATCAATGCTCAGGCAGATGAATGCCGCTTCTATTACCGATATTGCCGAATCCTGCGGTTTTAATGACAGTAACTATTTTTCGGTGCAGTTCAAGAGACTTTATGGTATTTCTCCCAAGAGGTTTCAAAGCAGCTACAGGGAAAAGCATTAAGACGTTGGAGTTTTTCGAGCCGATATTGATTTTTTGAGAATATTTAGATAGTGTTGCGGAATTACAGATTTTTTTACCCGAAATCGGGAGAATGACGGCTCAAAATAGCCAAAGCGTCGCCAAAACGACGGATATGTTTTTGAGTAAACGTCGCTATGACGACGTTTCGGCGAGGCGCATTGGTAGTTAAAACAACGAATGTGAGTTGTGAGATCGTTTTTTCTCGATTGTGTACTACTGCCCACAAGGAGTGGCGAAATGGAGATTTTTATGGAATATATAAAGGCAAATGAGGCTGCAGAGCGGTGGCAGATATCGGTTCACAGAGTTCAGGAGCTTTGCAAGCTTGGAAAGATAGAAGGCGCGGTTAGATTTGGGCGCGATTGGATGATACCCAAGGGAGCGGAAAAGCCCGCTGACGGAAGAAAAAAGAAAGTGAATATTGACGGCGAGAGCGTGGTATTTAATATGCCTATGCCGAGAAAGAGTCCCTTTTTACATATGACGGATCTTTATCACACTCCCGGTAAGGCTGAGGAGTGCATCGCCGCTTTGAAGGATAATCCCGAGGCGCAGGCACTTCTTCGCGCGGGTATCAATTATGCTAAAGGTGAGATTGACGAGGTGTATAAGCAGGCGACTTTGTTTTTGCAGTCACATTCGGGCTTTTACGCAGTGGTTGGAGCGGGAAAATTACTTGCTCTTTGCGCTACGTGGAAGGGCGATATAAATATGTGGAACGAGGCGAAAAGGCATATTTGCGAGGCTCCTATCAAGGATGAGGACGACCCAGAGATACTGTCTTTGGCTCTTGCCGCGGTTGACAGTGTTCTTTTTGACACCAAGGATTATCCCGAGTGGTTTGACAGAGGAAACTTTGAAAAGCTGCCGGGGGATTCTCACCCTGCGGCGAAGATATATTACGCAAGGTATCTTTATATGGCGGCATACGGTATCGCTACCAAGCAATTTGAGATCGAGGGCGTAAAGGATCTTGCGCTTATGAGGATGATACATAATACTATCGAGCCCTTGATATCCCAGGCGGTTGTTGACAGAACAGTGGTTCCCGAGATACATCTGAGGCTGACGGTCGCGGCGGCATACCACAACAGCGGCGACGACAAGCATGCTATCGAGCATATTGACAAGGCTATCGCCCTTTGCTTGCCCGACAAGCTTTACGGTGTTCTTACCGCCTATTGGCGAATGCTTGACAGGCTTCTTGAGGAAAGACTAGGGAAGGCTGACAATGAGGCACTTGAGAGGGTAAAGGAGCTTTATTCAACCTATCTTGTGGGGTGGTCAAAGCTTAGCGGTATCGTGAGAAATAAAGTCCTTGCCTGCAATCTTACGGCAAGAGAGCGTGAGGTGGCAAAGCTTGCGTCCTTTGGATTTACTACCAAGGAGATCGCGGCATCGCTATATATTTCCGAATCGACGGTCAAGCAGACGGTGCTTCGCGTGGTGCAAAAGACCGGTGTTAATGACAGAAGTGATTTTTCAAGTATTTTGTAATTTTTCGGCTCTCCTAGTTTGGGGAGCCGTTTTTTGTTGATTTTGCATAGACTGAAATGGCAGGTTTTAGTACACGTACAAATATCAAATTGAACTTGTACGCATACTAAAATGTGTCCCGTTTTTTTTGTTTTTGGTGGTTTCGCAATCGGGATTTTTCCTATATAATAGTATCACAGCAGATCACTCTGCCGGATGCATTTCGAGAGGAGGGAAAGAAAATGAAAAGACCTATTGAGGGTGACGTTTACAAGATCATATTACTTCACGGCAAGACCTTTGAACTGAAATACGGATATTACGAGGATTACGAGCGTGAAAGTGAATACGGTGAGCCGATCCCCATTTATCCCGACTTTTTGAAAGAGCCGCAATACACGGATGAAGGGTATCCCTTCGTGACTCAGATGCAGACGCTTTGCGAATATGGAAAAAGCAATTATTCCGACGGTGTTTGCGCCGATTGCTCCCATTTTTTACATGGCGAAGATCTGATCGGCATCTGCAAATGCAAAAGCAGACGGAGAACCGCTCAGCAGAACCACACAATGGCTCCTGCCAATCCCAATCGTTTGGAGGATAAGTTATGAAGAAAAAATTCACACTTGTTAAGATTTTGAGCTTCGCGCTAACGGTATGTATTCTGGTAGCTCTTGCTGCGCCCTCTATCGTTACTATATCGGCGTTTATAGAGGAAAGCGTGAAACCGCTGCTTTCAAACGACGACGATTATACCGGGATCGGAGAGGTCAAGCCTCCCGAGATAAACGAGAATCCTTACGACGTGAAGGTCGAGTTCGTTGACGCTCCGATCCTCAACGACTATATGTACAAAATGTTCATTAATGACGGTACGATGACGTCGGTGAATACCTGGGATTATCCCATGCCGGGCCTCAGCCCCTACTTTACTCCGTCCATCACTCCGCTCTACAATTACGAAATCGGCTACGCAGGAGAAGTGGATTCGGGTCTTCCTTACAGAGAGGGCAACGATAAGCTTCTGCAGCCCGATCTTAAGTTTGGAAGTACAACGGTTTCGGTTGATATGACTAAGGGCCCCGATCTTAAGGAGCTCTTCCCACAGCTCAATTGGGATCAGGTGTATTTAAGAGTCGGTATGACAGGTATTGCGGGATCAAATGAGCTTCAGCTTGAAAGACACGATAATACCACAGCGCAGCGAATCGAGGCGGAGGCAAACGATGGCCCTAAGTCGGTGTATCTTGACGTTCCCTTTAATGATCTTGACAGCATCAAGAAGGTCGATTTCATAGCATACCGACATGGCGTTGCCACCGATACACATTTCGTTCTTATAGATAACACGGCACCCTCCGTTACCGGGGTCGATTTTAAGAAGGAGGGCGGACAGCTGATTCTGACGCTGACCTTCAACGAGGGACTTCATTGGTCCGATGAATTCGTTAGAGCTGAAACGTTTAATGACATTTACGTTAACGTGCTTCTTAAGGGCAACGGCAATCACCAGCTTAAGATGTTCATTTGTGAGCTTGGAGGAGAAAATAACAACGTTCTCACCTTCAAGGGAGAGCTTGGAGATTATCAGTACGTCAACTTCACCGCCGAGAAGATCATAAACGTTCATCTTCCGAGCTGGCACACCGAGGCAAGGGTTGCCGTTATGGACGTGCCCGAGAAGATGTATTACACCCCCGTCAATTATTTGGAATACGATCATCAGATTACTGTGTGTAATGCGATGTTTGCTTTCTCGAGGGGACCTATTGCCGACTATGCGGGAAATCCCGTTGACTTTGGCGCGATAGTGGGCAGAAGACTCGGTCAGAGATACTCTCCCAACTCCTTTGAGGCTGAGGAAGTTATCATTTATAATAATATAACCCTTGAGAATGACCAGAAGAAGGTTGAGGGCGCTCCTACCGAGTGGCCAAAGGACATCGACAAGACTCATATGTTCGCAGGTCCCGACAACACTTTGACGGTTAAGATGACCACCTACACGTCTCTTACCGAGGAGGAATGCTCCAAGGTTGCGATTCAGCTCAACATCAAGAATCCTGACGGAACTCCCGTTATTGCCAAGTGTACCTCCTCTTACTCCTTTAACGAGGAATACACGGTATACGGCAACGACGGCGGACGGGCGATGACCTGCCTGATGTTTGAGAATATCAAGCTGACAGAGGGAATGACGGCTGACTTAGCTGACGGAGAGACTCCGCAGGTCAAGATCGTGACCATGACCGACGAGATCGAGGGCAAGACCGCTTATCCTCGCGTCAAGGATCCCTCAAGACAGCTTTACTTAGATCTTACTCCTCCCGAGGTTTCTGTCCAGAGGCTCTTTATGACAGAGCCCGAGGACGGCAAGGACTATTACCTGCTGGGAGTCAAGGCGACGATAGCCGAGGTCGTGGATGGCAACTACTATTCGGGAACTCTTCAAACCTTTGCCGACATTAGCCTTGGCGGAGCAGTTCATAATGCTACTGAAGCGAGATATCTTATCAGCTTAAACGAGATCAAGCAGAGCGAGGTTGCCGAGACGCTTAAGAGCGAGGGCTCGGTGGCGACGATACCCGTCAACGGCTCCATCTATCTTGGAACCAAGCCGGTTCCATCCGACAGACAGGATATCTTCATTTATATAATGGTAGAGAGTGGAGGACTACTTGTGGACGACCTCAGCATCACGGTCGAGGCAGAGGACTTGGTTGGAAACGGTGCGAAAAACGAGACATTCCCGATCAGCTGTCAGATAGACGAGGTCGCACCCGAGGTCACCTTCCCAAAGAGCGTGAAGATCGACTTTATGGGAACCAATGACACCGCCAAGGTGACGGTTCCCTTGACGGCGGTTGATTTCAACGATATAGTTTCGATCAAGTACGCGTGGAATCCCAACCGCATTGAGGTCCCCGACATTGAGATCGGCGAGGACGGCTTGCCCATACCTCCCTCGGGAGAGCAGGGCAGCACCGAGATCAAGTGGCAGAATCTTGTGATCGCCCAAGGCAAGACCGTGACGGCGGAGATAACCAATCAGTATGGCGGACTTGACGGTGAGAACGTTGTTTACAATGAAGAGCTTTGGGTGGTTGCGGTTGACGCTTACGGTAACGAGAGTCAGCCTGTGATTTACAGCTTTACCGTAAGCACCGAGAAGCCTGCTACCGATGCCGAGCTTAAGAGCGATCCCAATATTCCCACCGGCAAGCCCGAGATAATCGTAACCGGAGCGCCTGCGGCATCCTACGATGAGGAGCTTGAGGCGGTCACAAGAGTTACGGTGAGCCCTGAGGGAGGCGAGTATCAGTACGTTACCTTGGTTAAGACCGGCGAGGTAGTTGACCTTTTCGCATTCGAGGGACGTCAGTGGTACAGAGTAAAGCGAGTTGATTCGGTGTATGAGACGGTTGAGGCAATTGAGATCATCGGCGAGGGCTTCACTCTTACCGAGGATCACAAATTCTATCCTCTGTTTACTCACTACGGTGACCTAAAGATCACCTTTGAAAACGGCTACGGAGACATGACCCCTACCGAGGGCAAGAAGGTCTTCGAGACGGCTCAGGACGGAAGCTATATGGCGGATCCGAATTACTTCACCGTCAGATATGCGGCGAGAAATTCCGAGTCGCTTCAGGTCAACAAGGTTGACTTCGGACAGATGATTATTATGACCGAGAACGAGGAAGTCGATCTTGAGAACGATCCCGAGGGATATCTTGGATATGAGATCGCAAAGCAGAACAGTGACAAGGGTGAGTCGGCGGTCCTCTTCAACGGAGCGAGAAAGCGCATAAATCCCATGCGCGGAACACAGATATACTTCACTCTATCAAATCTTTTGAGAAGCGATTGGAATATTCTTGACGTTGATTTTGAAAAATCCTATATCGAGCTTCACAGAATCAACGCGGACGGCGACGTGGTGGTTGACACCGCCCTCGGTCTTGCGGGAACCGAGACTCAATTCTACACGGTACCCGACAAATACGAGGACGGCGGCGATTTCGTCACGGGTCAGTATTATCTGAGAGTTTACGTGGTCAGCGGTGGCGGTAGCGTCAGCTACTACGATTCCTCAAGCATGGTGCTTGACGCAAACGTTCCCGTAAATGACGGACTCTGGAGCTACTCATATCAGCTTCCTTTCGGAATCGAGGGAGACAACTATTCCTGGGAGAGATATGAGGCTCAGGATAAGCCCTTCGCTTCGGTTGGCGCCAGCGTTACATCCACAAGAGGAGAGATATACAGAAGCCGTATGTTCGCGGCTTACTCATCGGGTGTTACCGGAATGCAAATCGAGCTTTCCTCTGACATAGATATTCAGACCTATGATGGAATTACGGTCGGTGAGATCGAGGGCTTCCGCTTCTGGAACAAGCTCAGCTCACCCACCGACGAGGAGATCGAGGCTCAGCCGTTTATCAATCAGAATTACGAAGATTCGATCTTCATATACGCAAATCTTGATCACATTTACACTGAGGAGTCAATCCCCAAGGGGCAGGACGGATTTGACGAGAGAGAGATCAATCTTATTAAGGGAGTTAATACCATTTGCTATCAGATCAAGATGGCGAACGGATACGTTTCCCCTGTTAAGCAGTTTACGATCATAGTTACCGACAAAGCCCCCGTGCTTAATATTGTGATCGACGATTACGTACCTTCATATTACACCTATCAAGGTGAGGAGGGGATCACTAATGCACACAGTATGAAGCTTGGCATTGAAAGCGCATACTCGCTCAACGGCTCGGGTCAGGTTGACGTCAGCGTGGTCGCGAGCTACGGTATGACGATCGGTAAGTACAGCGGCGAGGGTGAAGAGAGAGTGCTTGAGGAAAGCTTCTACGCTGATCCCGATCCCGCCTATTACCGTCTGCACAGAATTGCAAGCGGTCTTGAGGCTGAGGATTACGCGGTAATTACCCAAAACAGCTACTCTGCGGATTATCCTCCTGTAAACGACAGCCTTTGCACGGCGGTGTTCGTGGCGATGGACGAGTACGGCGGAATGACAGTGGTGGCACCTCAGATCGGCGACCATATAAGAATCGACAACCCGGGAGACAGCAAGGATTACGAGTACAACATCAATTACGACGGCACATACACCGTTGACCCTTACGAATACGATGGAGAGCAGAGAACGATATACACCAGATTCAATCAGCCTACCTATTTCGGCAAGATCGTCACGAGATATTATAACACGGTATCCTACGACGGCGGTGTTGAGGATATAGTGGTTGAGGAGTCAACCCCCGACTTGAGCTACAACCTCTTCAACATCGTTACGAACAACGTGACTTGGGCGGGAAGCGCGGGAAACATTGGACAACACAACGGGCTGCCCGGAGAGTTGAATATGTCGTGTACTACCGGAATGGTCTATTCGGAAGATCCCAAATTGAATTATCCGAGCGACAATTTAGAGCTTATAAACTGGGATAGCGCGGTCATCACCTTCTCGGGCGGAGACCTTGAAAATGAAGTTACGGTTCCTCTTGCGGGTGGTGTTGCAAACGAAGCGGGATATATTGGCGGAGGATATTATACCCGTTCCGACGGCAACGGATATTTCAGCTTCAGTATAGCAAGCAAGCCACTTCCCGAGGGTATGACTGTTGAGGATCTTCCTGAGCTTGATGAAGTGAAGGGAGTAAATCCCGAGACCGGTGAGGAATTTGACTTTTCGGGTCACTTCTACAGAAATTACGTTATCAAGGGTTACAACATTTACGGCGACTACTTTGAAGAGAGCGGTCAGGTGCCTATATCCTACTTTGAGAACGACAACGGTGTATTTAAGTTTTATGATGAAGTCAGAAAGGACTACGTTGAAGAGGGGGGCGAGTATATTGACGTTCCCGAAGAACCGGGAGAGATCGATTACGTTTACGTACCCAGGTATCTTGAGAATATGACATCTCACGGTATCGAGCTTAATCTTGCGGTCCCTGTTATCGAGCTTGGCGGCGGAATGACGCTGAGGACCGGGGCTTTTGAGAACGGTGAGTACAGCAAAACTCTGACCGATTATTACGGCAATGAGTTTAAGGTCGAATATACTCTTACCCGGGCAAGCGATACGGGAACTGCTATTGAGTACAGTACCGTTGACAAGACGGCGCAGCCCGTGGAGATCACGCTTGAGAGAGCCGACGGCACTTCAATTTACATTGACGTTACCGATTACGAGATAATGAGCGTTGAAGGCAATGGAACGGCTTCGGTAAAGGTCACGGTTCTTGAGAACATCCAATTTACTTACAAGTACGATAGCGGTGACGGAGAGGTCGTTGAGATGCTCGAAGTTGACAATATCGTAAAGCCCGACATTAAAGTGGTATGGGGCTACAGTCCCGACAGCGTGCTTACCGATGAGGAAAGCGGTGCTGAGTACAGATACGGCAGCGTTTCGGCTTATCTTATGGACGATAGCTTCACTCTTACCGACAGATACACTGGTGAGCTGCCTATGTTTACCTTCTATCCCGAGGGTGAAACGAGTTACGTCTTTGAGGCGGGAACGATCCTTGCGTCAGTAGGCGACGAGACGTTGGTGATCGACAGAAGCATTAAGATCGAGCTTCCTATCGAGCTTCGCGCCGCGGCAGATCCTCTCGGATTCTTCGATCCTATTACGGGTGAGCGGCTTGATGACGCGGAGACACCTAACGTTCAGATATGGGCTTATTCCAATCAGAACGGATATTTTGCCGACAAAAAGCTTGCATTGCAGATCGAAAGCGCGAGAAGTTCAAACGCGATGACCGACAGAGACGGTTACACACTCTTCGAATACTCGGGAAGTCGCGCGAGTGCTGCGGATCTGCTGAAGGAATTAGGTTGGGGAACCGAGTTCAGGTTCGAGATCGAGATAAATGACCGAAGCAGAACGAGACTTTTCATCAAGGAAGGTCTTTACGCGGAGACACCCGACTATGAAAAGGGATTCAGCGACAGTATTGAGGGAGTCAGTCTTAACAGCCGACTTCTTAACGTAAAAAAAGCGGCGAAGTTCACTTTGTTTATTGTTGACAAGGAGAATAACGCGACGTCGATCTCCTTTGACGTGAGAAATATCGGTGAAACACCGATCCCCTCGGTTTCCAAGGCTGCCATTTCTCACGAAAAGGTGAGAGTTTACGTTATTCCTCCTGTGGAAATCGATCCTGACACCTTCAGGATCTCTTCTGAGGACATCGGAGTTACGGTGGGCACCGATAATGACGCAAACAGCGCATACTTCGGGCTTCAGTACGTTGAGTACACCGACAACGACGATTATCTTATCAATTACACCTATATTTATAACGGAATGACGGTTGAGGGTACGGTGGATGCCTCGGTCATCGAGATAAACGTTGACAGGGTTCAGCTTATTGAGAACGGACTTCAGTGGTCGGCTTCCAAAGCTTTTGAAGCCACAACGCTTGACGTTACCGCCACTCTTACGTTTACGCACGCGATATCCGAGCTTAAGACCGCAAGCGATATCGACGGTGAGAAGGTCAGCTTTGCCATCTCGGACAATGTGGTGACGGTGACGTATCTTGACAATCACCCGCAGATAGAGCTTATTTGCATAGCGGCAAACGGAACGAGAGTACCGATCATACTTGACGAGGTCAACAACATAGACAGATCGGCTCCCGTAATCGAGGTAGTAAGCATTGAAAGAGCTGAAAACGGACTTTCGGCAACGATCACTATGAGAAGCGGCGAAAGAGCGGTCTTCCGTCAGGGAGGTCACGTTGGAGAGCTTCGCGAGGACGGCTATTACTACTACACTCGCAGAGTTACCGAAAACGGAAAGTACGTTTATCACTTTGCGGATATGTCGGGGCTTGTTACCGAATTTGAGGTCGTGGTAGACCTGATAGTTACCGAAGAGCTTAAGGCACTTTACAGTTTGAGCTCCGACGGCAAGAATACGGTCAACGATCCCGCGCTTCTTGAGTTGAAGATAGGCGATATAGTTTACGTTCAGCCCTCAAGAAACGCTATGTTAAGCTTCAACGGTGGGGAAGCGGTAGTTGCAGACGCTGACACATGGACGCCTGTTACTATTCTTGACACAATGGGCGGATATCTGCCTTACATTGTGATCACCGATGAGTTCGGAAACGTTCTCACACAGCAATTTTCAAAGATCCAAATACCCGACGGAACACCTCCTACGGTATCGATCATCAAGCACACTTACTCAATAGTTGTCGGTGCTGATAGGGCAGAGGTCGAAAAAGCTCTGCTTGCCAACGTCAATGCTTACGACGACGATGAAAGCGTTACATTGAAGGTAAGCTTCCCCGAGGACCTCTCGGTTTCGGGCATTTACAACGTTGAGTATACTGCCACCGACTCGGCAGGAAACGTGGGCAGGGCAGTCGGCAAGCTTCGCATAGCCTCGGGCGCCGAGCCTTGGGTCTACGTTGACGGAAAACAGGTCGACAGAGACGCATCCGTTATTCTTAAGAGTGGTGAGGACGTTAAGATCAAGGTCGATGCCGGTGGAAGAGCTTACAGCATTTCCATAAAGGAAGGTGTTAAGACCGTGTCTCAGATGAAGATCGGCTCGACCAGTGTGGTATACGATACCTCAACTGATGAGGAGATCGGTCTCGGGGATCTTGCGAGCGGTACTTATTACACCGTTTGTGTGCTTACCCAGGACAGAGATTATTTCAGATTAATTATCTACGTCGAATAAGGAAAGGGCGTAGGAAGCAACACTTATAACCGGGAGGTCAGCGTGAAGGTCACTTCCTTTTGAACGGTAAAAACTTCTTCACGCACGAATTTTACTCTTCGAGCAAAATTCAACGATTGTATTTGTGCCGCCGCGGGTTCAATGAAGCTGTTTCTTATAGCTTTGGGGTTCCCGCCGGGCGGCGGAATGGAGATTATTATGAAAAAGGTATTACTTAGAGTAGCTACTATATTTATGACGGCGGCACTGTTATTTGCGGCGTTACCTATCTCCGCGCTTGCGGACGGTGCAGATAAGCTGTCGGATACTGCTGCCGTGAACGAAAATTCTCCCGGTTACATAGAGATCAACGACGGATATCTTCAGGTGCAGGTCTCCGAAACCAATGGCGGATTTTTCGTCGGAACGGTTGAGGGCGATAAGCTTCTGAAATCCGACAATAACAAATATCTGCTTTATCCGGACACAAACTTTGATACGTCCTTTACGTCTTTCAGAGTTACCAAGGGTGGCAAGACGAGCGAATATATCTTCGGTCGTGATTATTCCTTCATGGGACTTGAAACCAGCGAGGTGAAGGTGTATAAGAATGCCGACAACGCTATCACCGCAGAGTGGGGCATTGACGGACTGATCTTCCAGCAGATAATCGCTCTTATGGGTCAGGATACCTACCAGCACGGTATGGCATACATTTCTTACAGCGTTAAGAATCTTTCGGGAGAGGACGTTGAGAAGGTTGAAGCGAGAGTTATGATGGACACGGCTCTGGGTTTCCAGGATTACGCTTACTACATGCTGGGTCAGACCGACGGCAGTTACGTTGAGGTCGACAAGGAAAAGACGATAAACGGCACGGGATACAGCAACTACTTCTTCGCTTACGACAGCGAGACCGCTCCCACGGTTACGGCTTATATGCTGAACGCGTCGGTTGCGGGTGAGACTATCGTGCCCGAGAAGGTTACCTTCGCTCACTGGAACAATCTTGCTTCTACCGTTTTCGATTATCAGCCTTCCGCAGATGATCCCCACGACTTCACCGATCAGTACAATCTTGAATACATGACCGCGGACAGCGCGGTGGCTCTTTACTACTCTATGGGTGCTCCCGCGGTGGGAGAAGAGGGCAGAGGAATAGGACTTTACTACGGTGTTTATTCCAATCACGCGGCGGGAGACGCAGAGGTGGCGATGAACTTCACCACCAACAACACTATGTATCTTTCCGAGGATGAGCTTTCCTACAAGGATATCAACGGAACGCTTCCCGGAAACTTCTCGACCACCGTCAAGCTTCAGAACATTGGCGACGAGACGATCACAAATCTTAAGGTAGCGATCTATCCCGGTGAGGAGCTGCTTCCTTATAATGAGAATGGTAAGCTGGTAACGGGTGCTACTCTTCAGGATCCCTATTACAAGGAGATCTCGGATCTGAGAGTAAACGAGTCAAGAGACATAAGACTTGATTTCAAGATAGATCCCACCTACGTTACCGACTACAGAAAGATTAAAATAGTCGTTTACAACACCACGAATATAAGTGAGCTTACCGAGGAGAACATGGTACTTACCAAGGAGCTTTACGTGCTCTGTCCCGGCTCGGACAATGCTGAGATAGGCTTTACGGGGCTTACTCCATCCACAATATTTACCTCGGGCAGACGCTTCGTTTATATGACGGGCACAAACTTTAATCTGCTTCGTGACAAGACCCAGTACAGGCTTGTTCTTCGTCCTATGGACGGCGGCGACGACGTGGTGCTGGATCAGGATCTTGTGGTGGTAAATCCCGAGAAAAATACGGCTACTTTGGTGCTTAATCAGGAGCTGAGAGTTGGCACGTGGCAGCTTATCGTCGACTGGAACGACGCGGCGGTTGAGGATATTATCAACGATGCTCTCCGTCTGGTCGTTTCCGACGTTCCCCAGCCCGGAGACCCCGGTTACGTAAGCTCAGGAACCTACGGAATCGTTACGGTTGAGCGCAGCGGTACCGGAAAGAAGGGGGACCCCTTCCATTATGAAATTGTAAATTACGATTCTGAGAGCGCGCTGGCAAATTCAAAGACCAAGCCTCAGAACATCATGCTTGTCCTTCGCGGTGACTTCAACGTTATGTCCACCGAGGAGAAGGGCAATATCAAGGCTGAGGCGTTGACCCTTATGGAGGGTGACGTTATCACCATCAGCGAAGCGCTTGAGGTCAAGGAGGGAAGAGTTACAGTTACAGTCGAATACGACGATGACGGCAATCAGGAGACCATCAACGTCGATATCGAGGGTAAGGTAAAAACAGCCAACGGAAAGACCAAGGTCTGGGACGGTGTGCTTGCGATAACCTCCTTTGACGAAGGCACAAAATACTCGCTTCCCGTTTATTCCGAGCAAGGCGAGCTTGGGTATTTCGAGGGAGAAGAGGGAGGAAAGGATATAACGCTTCTCTGGCCCTCGGCTGCGGGTGCGGCGCAGACTCTCGTCGGACTTATCTTCGATTTCCGTTACGGCGAGTTCGCTCTTATGAAGCAGGGAAAGGATTACGCGAGAGTAGTTGCATTTGGCGCGAAGCTTTCTCCCGATATTCTCGTTCCAAACGGAACGGTAGCAAATTACGGGCTCTCCAAAAAGGAGCAGGCTCATCAGAATATGTCAAACACCAACTACACCTCGATGGATCTTCGAATCACGGAGATGTACAATAAGGAAGAGGATAGAAGGTGGAGAGAGAAGCAGGTCGGAACGCTTAATATGTACGTTGACGACATTCTTTTCGGCGGTGAAGGCTTTATCGGCTTCAATACCGCTATCGAGGTCGGAATTCCTTCCTACGTTGAGGGTATGCCTTACATTCAAGGAACGCTTTCTCTCAAGATAATCAACGATTATTGGGAGTTCGGAGTTGAGGGTGAGGCTGACGCTATCGTATTTGAGATGGAGGCATCTCTCCAGCTCAAGAGCCATAACGGCATTCCCGTTCCCGACAAGGTCTACTTCTTCATCGGCGGCTTTGATCCCGGTGTGCTGGTCGATCCCATCGGCTGTCTCTGGATAAAGGGAGCAGGTGCGGGAGTTGACAGGATTTACGAGACCTTCTTCAGATCCAACGTGGTTCCGCCTCTGACTCTGCTTATCAGCGGTCAGTTTGCCATCTTCCAGGTGCTTGAGGCAAGAGCGGATCTGTCGCTCTCCTTCAGAGGCATCGAGGGATATCTTAACAACGTAAAGGTTGGCGGCGCGATCACCATTCTCGACACGGTTGGCGGTAAGCTTTATTGGTATCCCAACTTCGAGATCGCGTTTGGTATCAGGCTGAACATTCTTGACGCTATCATCGGCGAGGGCTCTATCGCCCTGAGAGTAGATTATGACGGAGAAGTCTTCTTCCAGGCATACGCAAAGGCGACCATACGAATACCGAGAAAAATATTCCTCATCGGTGGTACCAAGATCGGTGAGGCAAGCATAGGACTTGATACCAAGAAGGTTTGGGGCTCGGTCAAGGTCATAGGAATCGGAGTTGGAATCATCTACTACTGGGGTGGCTCGGTGGACATTACCACGGGCAAAAAGGTGAGGGTGCCTGAGCCCGAGTTCGGCTTTGATTCGGCACTTGACGCTGCGTATTACGTAGATCCCGAGACCGGCGAGCAGCTTTATATGGGTGTGACCAACGGAATACGCCTGTTGGCTTCCTCCGAGGAGTCCCTTGAAAACACCGTGATCACATCCTCTGAGGATAAGAAGAATCACTCCTTCAAGCTGAACGGAGCGGCTAACGAGGACGGACTTTTAGCTCTCAGCTTCCCTGTAAAGAACAAGCTTGAGGCGGAGGATCTGAAGCAGGGCTTCAGGGTCAGTGTTGGCGGTGAGGAGTATTCGCTTGAATGGTTCAATGATAATTACGCGGCTGACGATGCCGTAAACCTTGGAACCAACGCGATGCTCAATTACAACGAGGAGACCGGAATGGCATCGGTCAGCATCTCCTTTACGGACGGCGCGAGCTTTGACAAGGATATTAACGTAACCGCTCCTGTATCCACCGATGTAGCGCTTTATGCGGTTGAGAGATTGGTTGATTTTGAGAGCGTCCAGCTTATTGAAAACGAGAACACCAACGACGTTGTCGTTCTCAAGGGAAATGAGCTTCAGAAGCTTTCGAAACTTACCGTGCACGCGATCGACAAGGACGGCGCAGCTTACCTTCTCAGAGATGAGAATACTGTTCTCATTACGGGCGACACTCACGAGATGAAGATAGCGTATCCTCAAAATCTTCCTACCGGTGATTACACGCTGAGAGTTATAGGTACGGTCATGCAGGACGGAGTTGAGGTTGCTTCTCCTATGGCTGACACCACGTTCAGCTACGTAAATCATGAACAGCCCGAGCCTGTAAAGAGAGCGGATATAGAGATAGGCGGCAATTATTCAATAGAAGCACACGTTGAGGTCGAAAATAACGATTTCGACGGATATATAGTTAACGTTTACGAGTCCACAAGCGAAGGCTTGAAGTCTACCATCTACTCCGATATGCTCTACGAGCTTACCGAGGAGGAGAAGGAGAGCGGAGAGAAGGAAAAGATGCTTCTCACCGGCGGCCGATATTCAAGCGTTGACCCTGAGACCGGAAAGGTCACCGACATGGGACTTGAGGCAGGTAAAAAATACGTAGTTGCGGTACAGACATATAAGATAATGGATGATGAGTCCAGGCTTTACTCCACTGTGATGCTTTCGGAGGAGCTTGAAATGATAGCTCCCGTTATCACAGACCCCGAGCTCAGTATTGACGGAGCTGTGGAAATGGCGGTGGGCGGAACTACTGTTAAGGTAGATACCGTGAACAGAGATGACGTTACCGTACTTGTAGAGGAGGTCGGTGAGATACTTTCCGGCAGTTACACTCTCAATAACGGTGAGCCTATTGCTTGGGACGGCGGCAACATAGACTTTAAGGATCTTGAGGATGGAACCTACACCCTTAAGCTTAACGGAATTAACGCGACAAAGGATGCTTTCTCCGATATGTATCAGTTCTCGGTTGACACCACTGCTCCCGATATTATGATATCCTCTCCTCAGGGAGGCGGATTCTTTGAGGGAGATTTGGTAACAGTGACCGGTCTCAGTGAGGCAGGAGCCAAGATAACCGCGTCTTCCTCTTACGGAGAAGTGGTTGAGGTATATGCCGATGAAAACGGAAGATTCAGCGTTGAGGTTCCTCTTGACGGTGGTATTGCTTATCAGGATATTAGAGTTTACGCTGAGGACTCGCTTGGAAACGAGAGTATGCCGTTTGGTTGTACTCTTACCAACAGTATTCTCGGCGAGGAGGATCTTGAGGCGGTCATTCTTTACGATGGAAAAGAGATAAGCGAGCTTATCTGTGACGAAGACGGCAAGCAGCTTACGTTTGCATTCAGATCGGGTGAGGATTACGTAACGTTAAACTCTAACTCTGTGGCGGCAGCGAGAGTACTTTGGAAAACAAGTGTTATTGAAGGCGATGCCGTCATAAGTGACGGCGGTCTGCTTAAGGGCGATGGCGGAGCGATAGGCATCGTGACCGCGACGCTTGACAACTTTACGGCGATGATCAAGCTTGCTCCCATGGATATTTCCGAATTTAACGCTAAGCTTAACATCCCCGAGGGCGGTTACGTTTACGACGGTACTGCCAAGGAGCCCGAGATAATATTTGAGGGTGACGACGAGTTCTTGGAGGAAGTTGACTATGAGGTTTCTTACATGGGCAATGTCCACGCGGGAAATGCATCGGTGATCATTACAGCTAAAGAGAACGGAAAGCTGACGGGAATGAAGGCACTTGACTTTACCATAGCTCCCCGTTCAATAACCGAAGCGACTATATCGCTTGAGGATGACCTAAGCGCGGAGCCTGAAGTTACGGTTACTTACAATGACGTTATTCTTGAAGAGGGTGTGGATTACACCAAGGAATACAAGATAAGTGACGATAATCTTGAGGGAATTGTTTCGATCACCGGAATCGGAGATTTCAAGAACGTTGTTTCAAAGATGTACAATATCGGTGAAAATGGCGGAAATGAAGACAGCAGTGATGAAACAAACGACGGCAACGGTGGTAACGGCGGAAACGGTGGAAACGGCGGAAACGGTGGCAACGGTGGAAACGGTGGCAACAGCGGAAACGGTGACGTTTCAGAGGAATTTGATCATATGATCTGGATAATTCCCGTTGCTTTCGTAGGATTTATCGGCATTGCGGCACTGACACTGTTTATCATTAAAAAGACCAGAAGACGCAGAAACGCTTTGGAAAACAGCCCGGACGATGGTCGTCCCGAGCCGGATACATCGATAGAAGAGATATCAGATGAGGGTTTGGAAGAGACGGTTGAAGATTCCTCGAACGAGATCGAAGACAATGACGTGTCCGAGCAGGAATAAAGACATAAAGAGTTAAAAAACAAAGAAAAACAAGTAAAATAAAAGCAAAATCACGCGAAAATATCGCAAAACGTTTATTAAATCCAAAATACGGTAATGGTGACCGAAAAAAGCTCGGTTACCGTTGCCGAAGGCAAAATCTTTCCAATTTTCGGAGGTCGTATATGAAGAAATTTAATTTGAAAGAGAAATTTCTCAAAATAACACTTGCGGCAGTAACCACAGGGTTGCTTTTCGGCGCGATTTTTTCCGTGCCGCTGAATACCGATGCTGCCACAGCTCCCACGGGAGCGGTTGCTACGCCTCAAGGAAAGATCTTGTTGGCAGATAAGCTTTTCTCGGAGGTGGGAATCAACGACCCTATAGAGGTCAGGGTGTCGGGTAAGGGAACCTATCAGGCTCCGAGCGACTATATTTACTATGGAAGCGATCGCTTAGGCAATCCCTTGCTTTGGCGAGTTCTCGACAATGATGCCGACAACACGGGAGCGGGAGGAGCTATGTTCCTCTTCTCCGAGCAGATCATTGAGGAGAACGAGATGTTCGGCAAGTACGATGAAGACGATTTTCAGTATCATTACTACGATCTTTGCAAGGATGATCTGATAGCGTTCTACGGTGCCGGTGACTTTGAGTTTACCTATCACGGGGGCTACATGGAGGAGCGAGAGTTTGCGCTTCGCAGATTCGTTCCCAATAACTACTATTACTCGGACATTAATATGAATTCAAGCTTCAGAACGGAAGCTGATCTTGACGTTTACGAGATAAGCGCCATAAGACCCGTTACCAAGACCGATGCGCTCAGCGACAGAAATCATTTCGGATTGGATGAGCCCGAGAATGGCATGAATTGGACGGTCAACACCGTCTACGATCCTGCGGATTATATCCTCTATTCCGACAACATTCTGGTTGACGACTATATTTTCCCGCTTTCTGTTGACGAGCTTGAAAAATACGTTGCAGATTACAGCGGCGCGCCCGGCATGGCAACCACGGTCTCCGCAACCGGCGTGCCCGGTGGCTGGTGGCTTCGTACCGCTTACGATTCCGAATCCTACGTTGACAACTTTGAAAGCAGCGGATGGAAATACGTCAGAAAGAAGTTCCTTGCGGGCTACGTTGGCGACGACGGTATAGTCGGCGTTATGGACGTTGACTATCAGTACGGCGGCGGAAGATACGGTATCAATATTGAGCAGGACAGGATCGTCTACGGTGAGATGGTGGGTGAGAATACGTGGCGTCTCGCTATCCTTGAAAGCTTTTACAAAAACAATCCCGACAAGGCGTTTAACGCTTGGATCAAGGACGTAAGAAAGGTAACCGAGGAGGTCGGCAAGGGTGAGGAAGCTGACAAAAACGCCCTCCCCAAAGAATATTTAGAGTATACTATCAGCTATGAGAACGCTATCGGAACCCATCAGCCCAACTATTGGGACGAGGACGGTCACCAGGAGTTCATCTCCATAATGATCCTCGACAAGGACGGCAACAGTAAGTATTACGGCACTATGGATGAGGTCGCGAGGGTCAACAAGTTTGGTGATATCACCGACGGTGAGGCTGTATTCAGACTCCCTGCTGATATCGACTTCGATGAGCGTCAGGGCGACAGGATGATGGTGTTCTGGGAGAGAAAGAACGACGACGGTCGCAAAACCTCCTTTACCAGTAATATGGTCGAGATCGAGTGCGCTCATTCTGATTTTGAGATCCATAACTGCATCGAAAACGCACTCTGCAATATTTGTGGCGAGCGCTTCGGCGAGATAGATCCCGACAATCACCTTCACATCGAAAGCTTTGTAGGAACTCCCGAGAATCCTCAGCATGGCTTCAAATGTATGACCGAGGGGTGCCCCCTTGCCCGTCAGGTGGCTTATATTGTGGATTGCACCGTGGTTTCCGACTGCTTGGAGATAAAAGAATATTGCTCCTGCGGAAACGGTTATCTTGACGAGAGCGATCACGTGTTTGAGAAGCCCGAAGATCCGGATTTTGTTGTGACCGGCTTCTGTGAATTCAGTAACAAGCACTATCAGCCCGCACAGCAAAACAAGCAGGGCGAATACGTTATTGAAAACGTTGGAAACTTCATGTGGTTTGCAGAGCAGATCAACAAGGGAAAATATTTTGAGGGCGAGACGGTGATTATCACCGCCGAAGAGCTTGATTTTGAAGGTATCGAATATTTCGACGTCGGCAGCGCCTTCTCCAAGAGCTTTGCGGGAACTCTCGACGGAAACCATGTAGTTATCAAGAATCTTACAATAGACAGCTCCGACAACGGCGGTCTGTTCAAATACACGCATAAAGCAACCATCAAGAATATTCGCTTTGAGAGCGTGAAGATCATCGGCGGATATGAAGGCGGTATCGTGGTATCTCAGGCGGGAGACACGACCCTCCAGAATATCGTGATGGTCGGCGACGACATTGTGGTCGATAGTGTTGACGGAATGAACGGCGCGATGATCGGCAGCGCAAAAGGCAATACCGTTATTGAAAATTGCTTCGTTTACGGTCCTGTAAGCGGAGGAGCATACTATCCTGATCGAGAGGGCGATCCTTTGCCTTTCTTCGCAGACGGTGTGGCTTCGGTAGTCAACAGCTACTGTCTGGCTTATGATGAAAATGAGTACGGTGGCAGAACCGCAGAGCAGATGGCTTCCGGTGAGATCGCTTATCTTCTTGGCTGGGGACAGAAGCTTGGCAGTGATGCATATCCTTCTCCCGACAACGGATGGCGCGTTTATCAGGTTCCCAACTGCGGAGACACCGGTAAGGTTTACAGCAACCATATCGACGGCAGAGAAGCGCATACTATAACCGTTTTCGTTGAGGAAGAAGGCTTCAGATGGGACGGAATGTACTGCGAGATCACTCTTGCCTGCGAAAAATGCGGTTATAAGGTCACTGAAAGACTTACCCCCGAAAATGATGAAATCGAGATCGAGGATATGGGCGGCGGAGCCTCCTACACCTTTACCGCGATAGTTGACGCTTCCAACGGATACTTTACAGACGAAAACTTCGTCGTTGCGAAGAAGCTTGAGGACGTTATCGGTATGACTCCCGTTGTTAAGGATTTTGACGGACAGTACGTTTACGCTGACGACCTTATGAGCAACGCGAGATTTGATTATTACGGTTTCCATACAGAAAGCGACGCATTGGCTTACTTTGTTGACTCGGTTACGGGTGAGTTTATGGGCAATCAGGTTGCGGCAGCCGGTGTTTATCATCTCGTGGTAGAGGGTAGAAAAGGTTATGCGGGACAGCCTAACGTTATCTACAAGGACGTAGTTACTATCAATAGGATATCTCTTACTCTTGAGATAAACGCTATATCCAAGAACTACGACGGTACTGTTGATATTGAGTACACTTACGGCTTCCTTGAGGATACCGATATCAGTCTTGATTGGCTCAATGTCACTCTTGGAAGACCTACGAGTGCCGAAGTGGGTGAGTATCAGCTCCCCGTTACCATCAAGTACAACAGAGGAACCGAGAGCTGGCATATCAATCCTGATTATCTTGACGATCCCCACTCAAACTATTATTACGATTACGATAATTCTTATTACGAGTACGATATGTACAAGAGCAGTATCGATCTTACTTATAATAAAAAGGTATCTGTAAGCATATTGCCTCAAAGACAGGTACTTATCGATGTCGAAGGGCTTTGGAAGGATAATTTCATTCCTCACGATCCCGAAAATCTTTCTTCGTATGATCATTACTCTTTTACGTACGGTGATAACATCTCCATGCCCACAGAGGCAGACTTTACCTTTGACAAGGGAAGCAAGCTTAGCTTTGAGTGGTATGAGAAGAAATACGTTGATTATTGGGATTACGAGCTTGTTTGTCTTTCCTCTATGCCGAAGGACGTAGGCGAGTATATTCTGAGAGTGGTCGCTTCTTCTACCGACAATCTGATCGGTTGTTACATCGATCTTAACGTAGATATTCATCCTAAGATGATAGATGTTGAGTTCCTTATTCCCGAGGACGCGGAATACTACGATTATTACGGCGAGCAGTATCTTATTCTTCAGCTTGGTCAGTACCCTAAGGTCAAGGTGTCGGTTCCCGAGAGTGAGTGGGCAGATGAGGGCATCAGCTTTGACGGCTGGAATCATACCGACGTTGAGGATGCTTACAGATATTACTCGGGATATCCTACCGAGCCGGGTCTTTATCGTATCGACTATCTCCTCAACGCATCGGATAATTACTATACCGAAAATTATGTGATTCCCGTGAAGCTGGTAGCTCCCACGTCGGTTCTTCCTGTTGATGAAGACTTTATCTGGGACGGCGAGGCTAAGGAGATTGAATTGATGCTTCCTGATGGCTGGACCGAAGCAGATTATACCGTCAAATTTTACAACGCTGCGGGCGACGAGGTCGACGAGATCAGAGACGTTGGTATCTATACGGTTGAGGTCGAGAGCAAGAACGGAGAGGTGAACACCGCTACCGTTAAGGTTCTCAAGGAGCTGAAGATATACTTCAAGGAGACCTTCATTGAGCTTAGCGACAGCAGCGTGATCGAGTTTGATCCTATAAAATTCTACTTCGTTCCGGGATACACCCTTTCGATAGGCCACACTCTGGTGGATGTTGATTACTCTATCGACGCTGATCGCGGTGAGATCGTTGTTGCCGGAGTTACCGTTATGGAAGGAGACGTGGAGGTTTCTCATCTCTACACAGTCAACAACACGGTTTACGCTTGGTCACACGAGGATGGCGGATACAACGTTATCCACGTTTACGACAGTCCTTGCGATGCAGAATGTAACGCTTGCCGCTTCCCTGAGGCGAGAGACGTTGAGGGACACGTTGGCGGAACCGCTACCTGCACCGAGCCTGCGACTTGCAGTGTATGCAACTCTTATTATGGGGAAAAGAACCCCTTGAATCACACAAGTGACGGTCACATTTACGTTCCCAATGCTCATGACCATATGAAGCACGATATGGTATACTCCTGCTGCGGTGAGATCATTTCCAGCGAGGACCATCACGTGGACGTTGCCGCTAACTGTCTGGACAGAGCGATCTGCATGGTATGCTCGGCTGACGGGTACAGATTTGGTGAGATCGATCCCGAGAATCACGCAAGTGATGAAGTGATCTACACGATAAATTCGGATGAGGCGGGCAAGCACGACGTATATCACGGTTGCTGTGACGTTCTTATTGAGTCTGTGGAGCACATGGGCGGTGTCGCTACCTGCGTAGATCTGAAGAAGTGTGAGTATTGCGAAGCTGAATACGGTTCTCTTGATCCCGAGAATCACATTGACGTTGAAAATCATACTGCCGCTACCTGCATCTCTCTTGCAAAGTGCTCGGCTTGTGAGACCGAATACGGTTCTCTTGATCCCGATAATCACGCAAGCGAAGGAAAAGCGCACGTTCCCAATCTGACCGACGGAACGGTTCACGAGATATATCACAGTTGTTGCGACGTGCTTATCGGCAGTGAAGCGCACGCGGGCGGTGAGGCGACCTGCAAGACTCAGGCAATATGTGAGGTCTGCAACATCAATTACGGTGAGTTGAATTCGGATAATCACGAAAGCGACGAGCTTATCTATACGAAGCACTCTCAGGATATCGAGCTTCATAACGTTATTCATTTTTGCTGCGGTCAAGAGATAGACGCAGAGGCTCACTCGGGCGGCGAGGCGACCTGCAAGGCTTTGGCAAAATGCGACATGTGCGGTGAAGAATACGGTGGATTTGCGGAGCATAGCTACGATAACGCTTGCGACACTGTTTGCAACGTTTGCGAAGAGCCTACAAGAGGTATGAATTTCCACAAGGACGATAACGGCGACAGCGTGTGTGACGAGTGTTTGGCAGAAATTATTAAAAACACCGACACCCCTGATGACGGCAACAACCCCGGCGGTGACGAAACCGAGTCCGAAGGTTCGGATGAGACCGAAAGCTCGGATGAGACCGAGAGCTTGGATGAAACCGAGGATCTGACTGAAATCGGCGGCTCGGATGAGACCGATGAAGGTAACGGCTCTGAAAAGAAGGATGAAAAGGGTTTGCCCGGCAGAGCGATCTCTGCTATCGCGGTTGGATCAACCGCTGTTGTTGGCACCGGATGCTTCTCACTCTTCTGGTTCGTGATCAAGAAAAAGAGTTGGGCTGAGCTTTTAGGTCTGATTATCGGATAATTTTTAAATAAATATCTTTCAATAAGGAGATCCGCTGAAATTTTTTGGCGGATCTCCCGTTTTTGTGATTAAGTCACTTGAAATAATAAAATTTTTGTGGTAAAATATTGTTAGAGTAAAAAAGAATAAATGCAATGATTTTTTGCAAAGAATGAATAATATTTATGAAGGGGATTTTATTATGAAAATTACCAATGACATTAAGTATATCGGCGTCAACGACCACAAGGTCGATCTTTTTGAGGGACAGTACGTAGTTCCTAACGGAATGAGCTACAATTCCTACGCAATCATCGACGATAAGATCGCTATTATGGACACGGTTGACATAAATTTCACTCACGAGTGGCTTGACAACATTCGCGACGCGCTTGGAGGCAGAAAGCCCGACTATCTTATAGTTCAGCATATGGAGCCCGACCATTCGGCTAATATTGCCACCTTTATCAAGAACTATCCCGAGGCGATGGTCGTTTCATCGGCAAAGGCTTTTGCTATGATGCAGAATTTCTTCGGAACCGACTTTGCCGACAACAGAATTGTTGTTGGTGAGGGCGACACTCTTTCTCTCGGCAAGCACACGCTGACCTTTGTCACCGCGCCTATGGTTCACTGGCCCGAGGTTATCGTGACCTACGATAGCCTTGACAAGGTGCTTTTCTCGGCTGATGGCTTTGGAAAGTTCGGCGCGCTTGACGTAGAAGAGGATTGGGCTTGCGAGGCAAGACGCTATTATATCGGTATTGTGGGCAAGTACGGCGCGCAGGTTCAGGCTCTCCTTAAGAAGGCGGCGGGTCTTGATATTCAGACTATCTGTCCTCTTCACGGTCCCGTTCTGACCGAGAATCTCGGTTACTATCTCGGTCTTTACAATACCTGGTCAAGCTACGAGGTCGAGGAGGATGGAATCGTTATCGCTTACACCTCGGTTTACGGCAATACCAAGAAGGCGGTTATTAAGCTTGCTGAAAAGCTGAAGATGAACGGTTGTCCCAAGGTTGTAGTTAACGATCTTGCCAGATGCGATATGGCTGAGGCGGTTGAGGACGCTTTCAGATACGGCAAGCTCATTCTTGCAACCACCACGTACAATGCCGATATTTTCCCCTTTATGCGCGAGTTTATCAATCATCTGACCGAGCGCAATTATCAGAACAGAACTGTTGCGTTTATTGAGAACGGAAGCTGGGCTCCTATGGCGACCAAGGTCATGAAGGGCATGCTTGAAAAGAGCAAGAATCTGACCTATGCCGAGAATAACGTTCGTATTTTGTCCGCGTTGAACGACGAAAGCACCGCGCAGCTCAACGCTCTTGCGGATGAGCTTTGCACCGAGTACCTTGCGCTCCGCGACGACACCGCCGACAAGAACGATCTTACCGCGCTTTTCAAGATCGGTTACGGACTTTACGTTGTGACCTCCAACGACGGCAAGAAGGACAACGGTCTTATCGTCAATACTGTTACCCAGGTTACCAATACCCCCAACCGAATTGCGGTTACCATCAATAAGGACAATTATTCTCATCACGTTATTAAGCAGACGGGAATTATGAACGTGAACTGTCTGTCGGTTGACGCGCCCTTTGCGGTATTTGAGAAGTTTGGCTTCCAGAGCGGCAGAAACGTTGATAAGTTCGCTGACTGTACGCCTTTGCGTTCCGAAAACGGACTTGTGGTTCTGCCCAGATATATCAACGCTTTTATGTCTCTCAAGGTTGAGCAGTACGTTGATTTTGAAACTCACGGAATGTTTATCTGCACGGTGAGCGAGGCGAGGGTAATCTCCAAGGCTGAGACTATGACCTATTCTTATTATCATGCTAACGTCAAGCCCAAGCCCGACACCGAGGGCAAGAAGGGTCACGTTTGCAAGATCTGCGGTTACGTTTACGAGGGAGATCCGCTCCCCGAGGACTTTATCTGTCCTCTTTGCAAGCACGGAGCGGCTGATTTTGAGCCTATTAAGTAATATTTTTGCATAAAACGACTCCCACGGCAGACATTTCAATGGATTTTGTGTCTGCTGTGGGAGTTTTTTGAAAAATTTAAGATTATTTAAGAGATTTTTGTTTGAATTCTATTGATTTTTTGTTAAGATTATGTTATAATCACATATATCTGTAATAACAAAGGTCGGTGCTTGCACCGAGAGAGTTTTCATGAAAAGATTGTTTAATTGGGCGAAGAAAAAAATAATAGATTTTGTCAAATGGCTCTGGCAGGAGTGCAAGGACTGGCGGACTTTTGTTCTGCTTGTAATTGTATGTGTCGTTATAGGCTCCCCCGTTTGGATATGTGGATTGCTCGGCATTATTTTTGATTGGGCTTGGGCTTGGTGGGTGTTTTTTGGTCTGCTTGCCTTTTGGTGGCTGCCGGGAATGCCTTATTTTGCGGTATGCCTTGCGGTTACGCTTACATTAAAGCGTTTTTGGGAAAAGCGTAAAGAAAAGCTTAAAAAATTGCTCGAAAAAGAAGATGAGGATACTGCGGTTCACAAATCAGAAAGCGAGACTGAGAATACTTGCGAAAAAATGAACAATAATAAAAATGAGGTCGAGTGATTCAGACCTCATTTTTTTCTCTTATATGCTACGGCTTTACCCATTTTTCCCGCTTCTTCAAGAAGACCTACGTAAAGCAAAGTTTTTACTATGGAATAGGCATCTATGCCGTATATTTTAGATTTCAATGAATAGCTTTTGACGGTGAACGGCTCTTCCAGGTCCTCGGGCACAAAGATATTATAATCTTTGATATTCTTAAAAATGTATGCGCGGAGAAGGGAGACCGGGATAAGCTCGTATTTGCGGTATCTTGGTTTTTTTGCACCCTCTTTGGCGATGTTTTTCTTATATTGCTCGGCTTCCATCATCAAGAGGACGAGGGAGAAGCGTGGATTGTCAAGGAAGTCGCGGAAGAAGTAGAGATCACTTGCCACGTCGGTGAATTTTCCCTTATGAGGGGATTTTTGTCTCTTATCTATGTTGCCTGTTTTGCCGTTGATATAATTTACCCAGGTGGTTTCGGCTATTGGGTGGATGACTACTATATTATAGGTAGTGTTGTCGAGTATCCAACCTATCTTTTCCTTTAAGGGGGAGAATGGTCCGGTTTGAATTTCGAAGATAGTGTTGCCCTTGAGAACGTCTGCGACGAAGCGACGTTTTTTCTTTTTATTATCTTCAGCTTCATTTTTATTATTTATGCACAGCGCGCTGCCGTCAATCTTTACCTCGTGACAGCTTTCATCGGGGCAAATGAAACGTTTTATTGCGGCATGCATTTGTTTTTCGGCGAGTGTTCCGATGCCATCGTATTCACTCTCGTCGCCATCGGGCATTTGGCAGGCTTCACTCAACACGTCGATAACGATTCTGCGGAATTTTGCCGTGTCGCTCCAGGATAACTCAAAAATGGAATTGTTGTCCTTAATCTCCATAAAAATGGTAATCAACTTTCTAAATTTTCATAAATTATTTTGTTTTTTTCGTATAAACTAATTTTATCACATTTTTGAAATTTGTCAACACGGTTTCATTTATTGTTACACATTAAAATCGCTGTTATGCAAAAAATAATAGTGCAAATCAAAGCGTTTGCAATTCATTAAAGGAAGCAAAGACATGGAAAATATCAAAAATAAACGGGGGATTCGCGCGCTTTCATTTACATTGTGCGCGATGTTGATGCTGAGTCTGTTGGCGGGAATTTTTATTCTGAACACGTCTGCCGCGGACAGATCATATAAAAATGTAAGGCTGATCGCGGGCGGCGTGCCCTTCGGGATCAAATTCAACACCGATGGTGTTGTGGTTATTGGATTCAGTGATCTGGAAGGTTTATCGTCTGCTCAAAATCCCGCCTACGTAGCGGGGCTTCGTCCTAAAGATATAATTACCCAGATCAACGGAAGCGAGATCGACGGCGCCGCAGAGCTGACGGCGGCAATAGAGGGCTCGGGGGGCAGGACTCTTTCGGTAACCTACACCAGGGGCGGTGAAAAAAAGCACACAAAGCTGACTCCCGCGTACTCCGAAAGCGAGGGAAAATATAAGACGGGAATCTGGGTGAGAGACAGTGCCGCGGGAATCGGTACGGTCACTTATATTGTGCCTGAGACGGGTGAGTTTGGAGGTCTAGGTCACGGAATCTGCGACGGTGAGACGGGGGAGCTGATACCTATGGAGAGGGGATTTGTGACCGACGTGAAGATAAATTCGGTGAAAAAGGGAGTTGTAGGTGAGCCGGGTGAGATCAAGGGATATTTTGGAACAAACAAGTGCGGAAGCCTTAAAAGCAACACCGATTGCGGAGTGTTCGGCGCGTTTTCAAAAATTCCCGTGGGTGTGGGTGAGGCGATGCCAATAGGACTTCGCGACGAGGTCAGGTGCGGAGAAGCCGAGATACTTTGCACGCTTGACGGGAGCGGCAGGCAGAGCTACAAAATTGAGATCACGTCGGTGAACAGAGGAGCTGACGGGTCGAAATGCTTTGTGATCAAGGTGACTGATCCTAAGTTGATTGAAAAAACGGGCGGCATCGTGCAGGGAATGTCCGGCTCGCCGATCATTCAAAACGGCAAGCTCGTGGGGGCTGTGACGCACGTGATGATAAATGATCCGACCACAGGGTATGGAATTTTCATCGAAAATATGCTGAACGCGGCACAAATGCCGATGGCGAGGGCATCGTAAAACGGAAATATAGGAAAATATATGAAAAAAGTTGTCCCTATTTGAACACACAAGACGAGTGAGTTATAATAGGGACAACAGTTTTTTGTCCGATTTTTATGTGGTTTTGAGCGAAAATGTGTTGTCCCTATTATATCACACTACTCTTCCTTGGATGATGCCCATAATTGCACATTTTGAAATACGTTTTATCGGTTTTGAGTAATGTAATTCATAAATTCTTGCATTAGGCGTGTTTTGTATTTATGCTTCTTGAAATAGAAATACACATTCCTTTCCGCAGACGTACTCTCTATTTTAAAGTAAGACATACTTTTATACATAGGCATCTTCTCAACAATAGAATCACTAATAAACGTTCCGCCCATTTGGGTTGTTGCAATCATATATGCAGTAGCCTGCTGATTAACTTCAAAAACTATATTGGGGCGAAAACCGGCTTCTTTACACATTTTATCCCCTCTTATACGCGTATCATTGTTCGGCGCAAGCATAATGAATGGGATCGAACGAAAGTGTGACAGCGGAACTGCCTGGCAGTCTTTGCTTAGATACTTTTTCGTTTCAATACACTCCTTGTCAAGAGCAAAATTTATTACATTATCCGACTTTACAAATTTTTTAGGCACTGCAAGAAGTATTCTTTCTTTCGAATACAAAGCTTTATCATATACACTGCTATCATATCTGTTGTTATCTATTACCATGTCAACCTTATTTTCAGAAAGGAGTGTTTCTAGCACCGCTGTATTTCCTTCAGTAAGCTTTATGTTTACCTCGGGATATTTTATTTTAAAATCTGCTATTATGGGCGGCAAGGCATAGGCGGCAAATATATTACTCGCACCAAGCGAAAGCGTTCCTTTACGTAGCATGTTGATATCACCTATGCAATTCTCCAATCGTTTCTCTATTTCGCGCACATCCTCGATGGCTTTGATATACATCTGACCAAATTCGGTAAGCCGTAACGGCGAGGTGCTTCTGTCAAATATCGGCAAGCCAAGATCTTCCTCTATTTTTATGATCCTGGCGCTAAGAGAAGGTTGGCTTATATAAAGATTGCTCGCCGCCTTCGATATGCTTTTTTCTTTATAAACCTCATACACATAATCTTTATAGTTAAACATAATACCACCTCATAGTTAAATTGATATAATCTATATATCGATATTAGTATTTGACTATATTGTATCATAGAGTTATAATATTGTCAACGATAAATTAGCTGGAGGTTTTATGGACATAATATTGGGATCAAAAAATATGGAGAATGTTCATTCAGATATACGAGGTCCGCTTTTCTATGAGGCGCTTGAAATGGAAAAAAGAGGAGCCGAGGTTCTAAAATTAAACACCGGAAATCCTGCAAGTTTTGGATTTAATATGTCCGAGAGCATACACGACGCATTAAAAGAACAAATAAACAAGGCTCTCGGTTACTGCGATTTCCGCGGAATGCCGGAGGCGCGAGAGGCTATATTGGCTTATCACAAATCGAAGGGGCTATGTGACATATCTTCCGATGATATTTATATAGGAAACGGTGTTAGTGAGGTTATATCGATCTCACTTCAAGCGTTGCTTAATGAAGGTGACGAGGTCCTCGTTCCTTCTCCTTGTTATTCGCTCTGGTCAAACAGCGTATACCTTTGCGGAGCTAAGCCGGTATTTTATATCTGCGACGAAAAGTCGGATTGGAATCCTGATTTAAGCGATATAAAGTCAAAGATAACAAACAGAACGAAAGCGATCGTGATAATCAACCCAAACAATCCAACAGGTGCCCTTTATTCAAAGGATATTCTTTTAAAAATTGCTGACGTTGCAAGAAAAAACAATCTTATAATTTTCTCCGACGAGATATACGACAGGCTTGTTATGGACGGACTTTTACACACGTCTATCGCGAGTCTTGCACCCGACGTTCCCGTTGTTACAATGAATGGACTTTCAAAATCGCATTGTTTGTGCGGCTTCCGTAGCGGTTGGATGGTTGTGAGCGGACCCCAAAAAATAACCGAAAACTATCAACAGAATTTGGTCAAGCTTACTTCCATGCGTCTTTGTGCAAATGCTCTTTCACAGCTTGTAATTCCTACCGCCCTTCGTGATGAGAAAACGCCTTCTTCGATGGTAAGTCGCGGCGGTCGCATTTTCGAACAACGCGAGGCCACAGTAGCCGAGCTTTCTAAAATACCGTCTGTTTCATTCGTTAAAAACAAAGCTGCATTCTACATATTTCCAAAGCTGGACTGCAAAAAACTCAATATAACAGATGATAAGAAATTTGCGCACGACCTGTTACACGCAACCAACATTCTTATAGTTCCGGGAAGCGGCTTTGAGTGGCACGAGCCTGACCACTTTAGAATCGTAATGCTCCCCGAGGCAGAAATTCTCAAAAATGCAATACACAGTTTAGGATGTTTTTTAGACACATATAGACAAAAGTGAAAGCAAAAAACAATATAAAACATCCCCCCTTCGGAAAACAATATAATGAAAGGAAAAATAATTTTTACAGAATGGTGCAGGGAATCTATTTTTGTCTGATAAGAATTTCTGTAAAGAATTATTTCTTTGAACAATAAAATTCATTAGTAAAACGATATAAGACTACGTTTTTTAAATTAAAAGTGTCTAAGCAGTCAAAAAATTGTAAAAATGTGTTGTCCCTACTTGAACACACTTGTGTCAGGCTCGCCTATCATTCAGAACGGCAAGATGGTGGGCGCGGTCACCCACGTTATGATAAACGATCCCACCACGGGGTATGGCATTTTCATTGAAAATATGTTAAGCGCGGCGCAGATGCCACAGGCGCGGGTGTCATAAAAAGGGAAGGCAATATCATCGGGTGATGATATTGCCTTTTGTAATATTATTGTGCTAATTAAACTGTTTTACGCGTTCTTTTTCTTGGTTATCATCTTGATAACGAAGAGTGTACCGACGGTAAGAACTACTCCGATGGGGAGGCAGATCCAAGCGTTCTGAACGAAGCCTGCGAGGACGAACATCACGAAGGAGATCGCCGCTACGGTGATAGCGTAGGGGAGCTGGGTGGAAACGTGGTCGACGTGGTTACACTGCGCGCCTGCCGATGCCATAATTGTGGTATCGGAGATGGGTGAGCAGTGGTCGCCGCAGACAGCTCCTGCGAGACACGCGGAGATACCGATGAACTGGAGGGGGTCGCCTGCCTGGAATACACCGAGGACGATAGGAATAAGGATTCCGAAGGTACCCCAGCTTGTTCCCGTAGCGAAGGAGATAAAGCAAGCAACAAGGAAGATAACTGCGGGAAGGAGAGCGGTGAGGGAGCCGGCATTTGCCATAATGCTGTTTACAAACTCGTCGCTTCCGAGAAGACCCGTGGTATTCTTAAGGGCGTTTGCGAAGGTAAGAATGAGGATCGCGGGAACCATTGCGTTGAAGCCCTGCGGAAGAGCCTTCATGGAGTCCTCGAAGCTCATATGACGGCGAGCAATCATATAAACGATGATCAGCACAAGGGCAATAAGTCCGCCCCAAGGGAGACCAACCGTAGCGTCGGTATTACCGAATGCGCCTACGAAGTCCATATAGTATTCGCTCTCAGCGTCGAAGAATCCGCCGACGTACATAAGAGCCAATACGGAGATCACGATAAGGAGGATGATGGGGATAAGAATATCGAGGACGTTTGCGCGCTCGTTGACGTTTTCGTCGACCTCGGCAGCACCGACCTTGCCAAGCTTACCGTTCTGCGCCTTGATCTCAAACTCGGACATTTTGCCGTAGTCGAAGCCCATGATTGCCAGAGCGACGATAAATACGAGGGTAAGGAGAGAGTAGAAGTTGAAGGGAATCGCTCTTACGAAAAGCTCGAGACCCGTCATATCTCCCGCAACCTCGGGGGTCACGTTACTGGAGACAGCTGCCGCCCATGAGGAGATGGGAGCAATCATACAAATGGGAGCCGCGGTTGCGTCGATAAGGTACGCAAGCTTTGCTCTGGAGATCTTTTTGGAGTCTGTGATAGGCGACATTACGCTACCTACGGTCAGGCAGTTGAAGTAGTCGTCGATGAAGATAAGCACACCGAGGGCAAAGGTGGCGAGAATTGCGCCGAGCTTGGTCTTAATGTGCTTTTCTGCCCAACGGCCGAATGCCTTTGCCGCGCCGGCCTTATTGATAAGGGCGACGATTACACCGAGCTCGACCAGGAAGATGAATATGCCCGCGTTGCCCGAAACGGCGGAGATGAGACCGTCGTTTATAAGGGTATCCATGGTTCCCGTGAAGGAGAAACCTGAATGGAGAAGCGCACCGGTGAGTATACCGATGAAGAGAGAGCTGTACACCTCTTTGGTGATCAACGCGAGACCGATCGCGACAACGGGAGGGAAGAGCGACCAGAAGCTACCTGCGATATTATCGCCGGCGGTAACACCTGCCACTACCAAAAGCCCGATTATCACGACGGCGGCAATAGCTAAAGTGATCTTTTTTGCTGTTGACATTGTTTTTATCCTTTCTTTTTTACAACTAAAAATGCGCGGCAGAAAGCCGCGCAAAATTGCATATAGCAAATTTGATAGCTCTCCGCAAAGCGACAGTTTGTACGATGTTATCGCACACCCCAGCATTGGACGATGGAAAGATCGGTCAAGCTTCGGCGATCCGTCCTTTCCTGCGAGCTTCCTTCCAAGCTGTTTTCGCAATACTTTTACGAGACCGCGCCTCTATCTTTTCATTGTATTTTGTTTTAATAGGGTGAGTATATCACAATATAGATGTAAAGTCAATAGTTTTTTGAAAAAAGGGAGAAATTTTGCGATTTTCTCCCCATTTAATGTGTTTATTCGTCTACGTTGTTTTTAGCTTCCTCTGCCGCTTGCTTTGCATCCTCATAAGCCTTATCGGCGATAACGCGTGCTTCGTTGAATTGCTCCATTACGTTAAGATCCAGCGCGTCCTCGTCGTCCTCTTTTTCCTTCGCCGCCTTTTCTGCTTCCTTGGCGGCTTTTCTTTCGGCATCCTCGGCTTTAAGGGCTTCGAGCTCGGCAATTATTTCGTCAAGCTTTGCAAGGCTTTCCGAGATGTTTGCGGTCAGCTCGGTTGCATCCACTCCTTCAAGCTCCTTGAGCTTTGCGTAGGCTAATTTTCCAAGCTTTGCGTATTCGATATCGCGGTCTGCCTCTTTATTTGCTATTTTTAGTTTAAGTGCGGCGGTGTCTGTAAGCTCACGGGTCTTTTTGGCGGTCTTGTCGGCAAGATCACCCATCTTTTGCTTGAAATTTTCCCATTTTGACATATTTGCATCTGCCTTTCAAAGTTATCTGTAAATATTATATAGTTCTTTGACCCCATTGTCAAGCGTTTGAAAAATTATTTACATTTAAAAAGGTCTCCGATGTGCGAAGACCTTAAAAAGTTATTTTTTGAAGTAGTTCCTTATTCTGTCAAACGCTTCCTCAACGTTTGCGTGGGTTGTGGCGAGATTGATCCTTACGTGATGCTCGATGGGGTTTACGTGCATATAATCGGCGGTGTCGTAGAATACTCCGCTGTCGCAATGAACCTTCCAATCGTTCAACATAACCTTATTAAGGTCGTCCTTGCAAAGCTTCATCGCGCTGACGTCGGTCCAGAGCAGGAAGGTTCCCTCGGGGTGACTTGCGTGGATAGGGAGGTCGGAGAGATAGTCGAGAGCGATATCGAAATTTTTGTTTACGTATGCCATCATTTCTTCATACCAGCCACGGGCTTTGTTATATGCGGCGGTTTGGGCTGCCTGTTCCACGGTGGAGGGACGCTCGCAGGTATGTCCCCAGCTGTAGAACTGCTTTTTGAAGCGATTGCGAAGCTCGGGGTTGGGTATTATTGCGCTGCCGATGTGGAATCCGCCCATATTGAAGGTTTTTGAGGTTGAGAACACGGAGACGGTGCGGTCTGCGATCTCGGGCAGCTCGGTGGGGGAAATATGTTCGTAGCCTTTCCAGATAATGTCGCGGTGGATCTCGTCGCAAACTATATACGCATCGTATTTTTTGACAAGAGTTGCTATCTTCTTAAGCTCGTCCATTGTCCAAACGCGACCTGTGGGGTTGTTGGGCGCGCACATCATAAGAACCTTGGCACCTTCCTTGAAGCAACGCTCAAGGTCGTCGAAATCCATATCGTATCTGCCGTTTTCGTATTTCAGTCTGTTGACCAAGGGGATTCGACCCTGCATTGCGGCTGTAGCGATGGACGGAGTGTGGAGAGGGGTCTGGACGATGACCTTGTCGCCCTCATTGGTGAGCATATACATCGCCGCTCTTGCGGAGTAGAGAACTCCCGGGGTGGGGACTATGTATTCTCTTGGAACGGTTTTGCCGCGGTATGCGAGCCAATCGAGGATGGCGTTGTAGTCGGCTTCCTTCATTCCGCCGTAGCCGAACTCGCCAATCTCGGCACATTCCTTGACCGCCTCGATTATCTCGGGAGCCAGCTTGAAGTCCATATCGGCGACACCCATACCGATAGCTCCGATCTTTGAGGGCATTTCCCATTTTCCAACGCTGCTTCGGTCTCTTATCTCATCAAAATCGTATTTCATAACAATCTCCATTCCGCCACCGAAAGACCACGAAAAACTAATTTCGCTCATTTCGGGAATCCCCGCACGAGGTGGCAAAAAATAATCGGTGAATTTTGCCGGAACACAAAAATTCAAGCCGTAATTGACCTGTATTACTGTTATTTTAATTATAACAAACCGATTATGAAAGATCCATTGTTATTATCACCAAATTTGTGTAAAATCTTGCTAATTTTACTTTTTTTCATAGGCGCGGCAGAAAAAGTATGGTATTTTTATGCCGTTTTTGTGTCATAATAATGATAAAACAAAACGGAGCATTAAAAAGTATGAATATTGAAAAGAAGGTTTACAAAAAATATGCCGATGCTCACGCGCCAGCGTCGCCTATTCTCAAGGACTGCGTGTGGGCATTCTGCATCGGTGGTTTTATCTGTTTTATAGGTCAGGCGTTTTTGCTTTTATACCGTGACGTTTTAGGCATAGGGCAGAAGGACGCGGGAACGCTCTGCTCGGTGACGCTTATTTTTATTGCTGCTTTGCTTTCGGGGCTTGGGCTTTTCGAGAAGATCGCAAAGCGGGCGGGCGGCGGTACGCTGGTTCCGATCACGGGGTTTGCCAACTCGGTGGTGTCGCCTGCCATAGATTCAAAATCCGAGGGCTTGATTTTGGGTGTGGGAGCGAAGATATTTACGGTTGCCGGACCCGTGTTGCTTTACGGAACGCTTGCGGGTGCCGTTTGGGGAGTTATTTATTGGGTTTCTAATTTGTTTTAAAAAATGTGTTAATATATAAGATAGATCCCCGATCTTGCGGTCGGGGATCTAAATGTAGGTAGCTTATTACTTAATTTGTGGGACCGAGTACTACGGTTGACTCGCCGGTTTCGGGATCAACATTAACGAGATAATTGCGAAGAAGGACGATATCAAGAGTGTTTATCTTGCCGTCGCCGTTAGCGTCGGCACCTTCGAAGATCTCTACGGTTGATTCGCCGGTGTCATAATTGTAGTTAGCGAGGTATTGACGGAGGAGAAGAATGTCTCTGGAGTCGATGGTATCGTCGTTGTTGGTGTTGCCGTAATAGAGGTAGCCCCAAACTACAGGGCGGGAATCGGGATTCCAACTCGTGTTCCAACCGCTGGGCTGAGTGGGGGATTTGCAGTAGATTGTGAGATAATAGCAATTATCGAAAGCATTAGCATTAATATTTGTAACGCTATTTGGGATGATAATCTTTTTTAGGGCATAGCAGGAGTAGAAAGCACTTCTTTCTATAGAAACTACAGAGTTTGGAATAGTTATATTTGTGAGTTGTTTACATCCATCAAATACCCCGGTATCAATTTTTGTTACTCCATTTGGTATAGATATACTAGTTAAATTTGAACAACCTGCGAATGCATAAGAACCAATGTTTGTAATACTCTCGGGAATCTCTACATTAATAAGACTTGAGCAACGGATAAACGCGCCGTTACCAATACTATTAACACTGTTTGGAATAGTTATGTTCTTAAGATTTGAGCAATTACTGAATGCGTAATCACCAATTTTTGTTATGCCGTCAGGTATAATAAGATTTGTAACAAGTTCTCCGTTGAGATAGAGATTGTGTGCCCAGGTCAAAGGATTAGCAGATTCGCCAAAAAAAGAAATATTGCACCAGTTTTCCAAGTCGCTTATATGCACCTCTTTAAGGTTTGAGCAATTGTAAAATGCATTGTTGCTAATGTTTATAACACTATCGGAGATGGATATACTTTCGATATTTGAACAGTAAGCGAATGCATTACTGCCAATGCTTGTGACACAATCGGGAATAGTAATATTTGTTAAGAAGTCACAAGAATAGAATGCATAATCTCCGATTTTTGTAACACCATCTGGAATAACAAGATTTGTTATAAGCTCTCCGTTGAGATAGAGATTTTGCGCGAGAATTAAAGGGTTAGCGGTTTCTTGGGAAAATGATATATTGCACCACGCTTCCAAGCTGTAGATATGTACATCTTTAATGTTTGAACAATTGCTGAATGCATCACGAGCAATGTCCGTTATAGAATCAGGAATAGTAATACTGGTAAGGCTTGAGCAATTGTTGAATGCGTTAAGACCTATTCTTACAACACTGTTGGGGATAACTATACTTGTAAGTTCTAAACAGTTTTTGAATGCAGAAGATTCGATCACTAAAACCTTATCCCCGTTAGGTGCGACAGAAGGAATAATGATATCAGTATCGGTGCAAGTGCCGATGCCGCTGACGTAGCAGCCACCGTCGCCGTAAGAGGTGAATGCAAGACCTTCGCTAGGGGTAGGCTCGGTTTCTGTTTCGGTCTCAGATTCAGATACTGATTCGCTATCCGATACAGCGTCTGTATTTTCCTCGGGCAGAGCGGTGATTTCGTCGGCGAGGGCTTCTGTTTCCTCGGTGGTGGGATTAGAAGTCTCATCTGACACGTTTTCGGTGGGGAGAGCATCCTCGGCGGCAACGGTCAGCGCGGTTGCGGGTAAAGCCGTCAAGAGCATAGCGATTGCCAGTAACAGTGAAAAATACTTTGTAAATTTCATAATAACGTCCTTTCATTGCTTATCGGTATAAGCAAAAATATTTTATGGTGTATATTATACTGTATACATTTTAACAAGCTATTAACAGATTGCTATTTTGAAAAATTATTTGCTATATTTTGGCTATTATTTTTCGGTATACATCATTTCATAATCTTTTTTGCTGTTTTCATCGCGTTTTCACTATCGCTTGAGATAATAAGGAGAGCATAGTTGCCAATCACGGCGACCTTGGCGGTTTCTATCATTTTTTGATATTGGGGCGAGGTTTTCGTGATTTTTATTGCCGAGAGACGGGAGCCCAACAGACGCGCGGTATCCTCTGCGGTATCGTGGTTATTGCAGAGAATAACCGCGAATTCGCAAGGGTGGCTGCCGAGAGAGAGGAAAAGGGCGCAGTCGAGCCAGTCTGCCGCGACCTCGGGGTAGGAACCGCCGCCGAAGAGGGAAGAGATCAGGGACTCTGAAAGAAATTCGGGGTCACCCTCATCGGCAGATAAAGAGTAGAATTTTCCCGCGGGGATGCCTATCTCGGCTTGAGTGACGGCAGACAGTATTTCGCGGCAGGTTTTTGGTGATTCTTGCTTTCCGCAAGCGGGGAGAGTGCAAAAAAATATTAAAATAGCAAAAAGAAAAGCCGCCGATCTTTTCATAGAGTAGTTTCCTTTCGTTTTTTACTATTCTATGAAGGATCGGCGGTTTAAATGATTTTTACTTATGGTATTTTGTGCCTTTGATGATATTCATACAGCGATAGACTCCTTCAAGGAGTAAAACTCGCATAAGCTGGTGGGGAAAGGTCATTTTTGAGACAGAGAGGCGGAGGTCGGCGGCAGATTTCACGCTGTCATCAAGTCCGTGGGATGAGCCTATAACGAAGCAGATCTCGTTTGCCGAAGAGAACGCAGACTCTATTTTGGAGGCAAGCTCCTCGGAGGAAAATTGTTTGCCCTCGACGCACATAGCGATCTTATAGGAGCGGTCGGGCATTGCGGCAAGAATTGCTTTTGCCTCTTCCGCAAGGGCTCGCTTGACGTCGCCGTCGGTAGGATCATTCGGGAGCTTGGCTTCCTTCAGATTGACCTGCTCTACGTGGCAGAAGCCCGAGAGCCTTTTTTCGTATTCCTTGACGGCTTCGCGGAGGTAATCTTCCTTCAGCGTGCCGACGGTGATAAATTTAATCGTTGCCATTGTTATTCTCCAATCAACCAAACGGGCTCGTCCTGCCTTGCGACCTTGAGGTCAAAGCTATCGTCTGCTATGGCTGTAAACACTTCGTTGAATGCCAGCTCGGGGAGGTTGTTTTCTTCGCTCAGGTGCGCCAGCATAATATGCTCGGTGCCGTTTTCATAGAGTTCGCTTGCAAGGGCGGCGCAATCGGAATTTGAAAGGTGACCGTGTTTTGAACGTATTCTTTGCTTCAACTCGTAGGGGTATGGACCGTCGATGAGCATCTGCAGGTCGTGATTTGATTCTATGACCACAGCAGTACAACCGAGGAGGTTTTCACGCATAGTTTCGGTGACGTAGCCTGTGTCGGTTGAGACCGCTACGGAGAATTTCTCACCGTTATCACCGTCAAACTCAAATCTGTAACCCACTGCCGCGCGGCTGTCGTGGGGGGTGGGAAAGGCTTTTACGGTCAAGCCATTTACTTGGGTCTCAAAGCTATTGCCGCGGTAGAGTGTGAGACAGTCACAGAGCTTTTCGTCGCAGAGACCGTTGAAGACCTGCGCCGAATTTATCAGCATATGTATCGGAATTCTGTGCTTATGGGAAAGGACCTGAAGAGCAGAGACGTGGTCTGTATGCTCGTGAGTTATAAAAATAGCATCGATGTCGTCTATATTCACACCGATGCTACAAAGAGCCGAGCAGAGCGCTTTCGCGCTTCTGCCCGCATCAATAAGTATCTTTGCGCCTCCTGCCGAAACAAAGGTTGAATTTCCTTTTGATCCCGAATAGAGGCAGCAGATTTTACAGTTTTGCATTATTTTACCTGATCTTTATGAAATATTGAAGAGACTCTGCACCATAGGCCACGTAAAGAGGTAGATAGCGTCGAGGGCTATGGTGACAAGGAGAGGGATTATTACCGAGAGCATCCATTTTGACTTCTCAAGTCGGTTTTTGCCGTCGTTGATATATTCCGCCTTTTCCATGGCGGTCATTGTGTCGGGAAGCATTTCGGGAGTGATATTTCTTCTCGAAAATGCGCGGTTATAGACTACGAATACCACAAGAAATGCCGCGAACACTGCCCAATAGACGGTATAAACAATCTGCGCGAGAGTGATGGGGTACTCGGTTATAACGAACGGAGGAATTACTACGATATTCGTTGCCATAACGGCAAAATAGAGAAAGGTGAGAATCAGCGAGTTTACCGTCATTATAAGGACGAGCTGTTTTGTCTTTTCCGACAACGGCTTTCTTGACTCGCGAGGTAGGTTATTTCTCATATCAGCAGATCTTGGTAGCACCTACGGGGCGAATGCCGAGAACGATACAAGCGCCCTCGCCGAAGCAAGCATCCATAGCCGCCTTATATTCGGGAACGGTCTCGGTGGGAACGAATGCCTGAATTGTGCCCGCAAATCCGCCACCGTGAACGCGCCAAGCCGCCTTCTTGTCGCCGAGGATCCTTTCGGCGAGGCAGAGGGCGAGAGAAAGACCCTGCTCGGTGAGATTCTTGGTGGTATATACGTTCTGGAGGTAGCAGAAGGATGAGCGTCCCGATGCCTTTACGTTTTCGAAGAACGCGTCGAGGTCTCCCGATTCAAGTGCCGCCTTTTGCTTTGCAACTCTCTTATTTTCCGCAAAGAAGTGGAGGGCTCTCATGATTGCTCTGTCACCGAATTTTTCGCGGAGCGTGGGAATAGCGGCGATAACGGTCTCCTCGTCGGTTTCTCTGAGGACTTCCTTGCCGAAATATGCGGCAATAGCCTTCATTTCCGCGGGAACAGACGCGTAATCGTCGGTAAGGTCAGCGTGGTTGCCGCCGGTGTTTACGATGCAGAGGTTGTAGCCTGCCGCGGTCATATCGAATTCGATGGGGGTGATTATGGGATTCTTGGTGTCGGCAAAGTCGATAGCCACAATACCGCCCACAGCGCAAGCGACCTGGTCCATAAGACCGCAGGGTTTACCGAAGAAGTTATTTTCTGCCCACTGAGCCAGCTTGGAGATCTCTACGTTGTCAACGTTTCCGTCATTATAAAGGTGGCTCTCGATAGTGCCGATCATATCTTCAAATGCGGCGGAGGAGGAAAGTCCCGAGCCCTTGAGGACGTTACTTGTGGTGTAGGCTACGAATCCGCCTACCTTGTGACCGTTAGCTTTGAGTCCTGCGCACATTCCCGCGATGATCGACTCGCTGCTTCCGTACTTTGCGGTAACGGGTACGGTGTATTCTGCGATATTGACGATATCCTCGTCAAATCCTTCGCTCTTTACTCTGACTGTGGTATCAGCGGTGGGAGCGGCGACGGCGATAATATCGAGACTGATGGAGGCGGCGACTACGCAACCCTTGTTGTGGTCGGTGTGGTTGCCCGAGAGCTCACTTCTGCCCGCGACAGAGAAGAGACTTACGTCGCGATCCTCTCCGTAAAGAGAGACAAATTTCTCGATAGCCTGGATATATCTTGCTTTTGAGCTTTCAACGTTTTCCTTGCCGTAAAGCGTAGTGAATTTCTCGTTGAGCACTCCGCTTTTAATGTTTTCGATAAGATTTTTGTAATTCATATTGGTAATCCTTTCGGTTGAAAATTTACATACATATACATTGTATCACATTTATTTGATTTCGGCAAGAGCTTTTTGCGAATTTTGAATTATTTTTTTGTGTAAGTTTTGGCTAACTGTGTTCGGTTTCAAATTTTGATTTGTCGGGGACTTCACGGCGATGTCTGATGGAAGTTTTGCTCGAGCTTTTTCAAAAGCTCGTC
>JAZKYL010000047.1:0-11784 GCA_045612105.1 Eubacteriales bacterium | reverse complement strand
AGAGAGGATGTCGAAGTAAAATCAAACGCGGCTTCCTGCGTTTGATTTTTCAAGACCCTCTTTTCCCTATGCGGCGTTCTTTTGGTTCGTTTTCTTTCGACGCGGAAAGAAAATGAACAAAAAACAAACTGACAGATAAATCGCAATTTATCTATCACATCCCAAATGATGCAAAAAAATCTCCCAAATGTCCAAAACGGCAAAATGGGAGATTTTTTTGCATTTTATATTTACAAATGACAAAAACTGTGATATAATTAATCTGCCAAACAAATTTCATAAGCGATCATAGGGATATTTCTATCTTTTTTCGAAAAGGGTGAACTATACCTTTTTTTCGGCATGCATTATAATTGTATGGACTTTGGAAAAAATGCAAATTCCATCAAGATTATAATGTATGGCGAAATATCCGTATTATTGCTTGAAATTTGTTTGGCGACAATCGGAGTTTGCGTTTTTCGGTGCGGGAGCTTCGGTTGCCGCACTTTTTGTTTGTCACCGAAAAATACTTTAATTTTAAGGAGAAAAGAAATGAAAAAAACATTGAAAATCGTTCTTCTCACTTGCCTCATCCTTATTGCTTGCAGTCTTGCGGCATGTGACAACAGTAGCGAGCCTCAAACTCCGGCTCACGTTCATTCATATAGTGAATGGACTGTCACTAAGGCAGCAACCTGCACAGTTGACGGAATCAAAGAGCGCGATTGCTCATGCGGAGATATTCAAAAAGAAGCTGTACCAGCTACAGGACATACTTTGGGTAATTGGGAAATAACAAAAGAAGCAACCTGTACTGTTGACGGTATTGAAGAAAGAGCATGTGCATGCGGCGAAAAGGAGAGCAGAGCTATTTCCGCAACCGGTCACTCATTTGGCGATTGGGCTGTATCAAAGGAAGCAACCTGTACTGTTGACGGTGTTGAAGAAAAAGCTTGCAAGTGCGGTGAAAAGGAGAGCAGAGCTATTTCCGCAACCGGTCACTCATTTGGCGATTGGGCTGTATCAAAGGAAGCAACCTGTACTTCTCTTGGAGAACAATTCGCAGTTTGTTCTAACTGCAACGAGAAGAAAACAGAAGATATTCCCGTATCAAACAACCACCAATATGATGACGGCACTGTAACTAAAGAACCCACTTGCACCAATAAAGGAAGCAAAACTATAACCTGTACTTTATGTAAAAAAACAGAAGTTCAGGAGATTCCCGCATTGGGTCACTCTCTTGATAGCACCAGCAAGTGCAAAACATGCGGACTTGTTTCATTGAATATGACCGATAAACAAATCGAAAACTCAAAAAAAGTCGCTTCTATGTCACATTCTGTATACGATTATTCCGATGAAATCAAAATCAGCATATCATTTGACGACGAAGACGGATACAGCGTATATGCCCCTGCCTATGTAAAAATCAAAATCGATGACGCTAACGGAAGTACTGTTTACGAAAAAACTCTCATAATGAAAGACTCTCAATCCAGCGTATCTGTAGATCATTCTGAATTTTCTTCATATACAGCAACGGGAACTGTATACTATACTGTATTCAACGACTACTTTAGTTTTGAAGAAGTAAGTCACGAGCTTGAAAATATGCCTTGGACGATAGATATTGAATTGCCCGATTTACCTACTACTATTAAGTACTACAATTGGGATGATTCTATTGATTCTTCTTGTAAAATAACAGGAATAACATACGAAAGATACTCCGATGATTGCGTAACATTCTATTTCACCGGTGAGAAAACCTACGATGACGACGGGAATAATTACAGCGATAGTTGCAAAGTCGGATGGAAGCTTTATGATGAAGAAGGCTATGTTGTCGCTTCGGGAACCCTATATACAGATAATCTTGCAGTTGGAGAGAAATTCAAAAATGCAGAGACAACTGCTTATAACTGCATTGAACCCGGCAAAAAATACATCCTTGAATTACTGAATGTGCAGTAATTATCTCCGGTTTTAATTAAATCGCTTCCCTTTTTTGAAGGTTTTTGAAGTGGAGGGGGCGCGGGGGAGGAGAAACTTTTTTCAAAAAGTTTCTCCTCCCCCGCATATTATATTCATCTAAGCCATAAATTCTGTTCTTGCTATAATGTGATTCTGATAATCCACGTGGAGCTCGTTGAAGTAACCGCTCCAGCCCCAGACGCGGACGATGAGATTTTGGTGATCCTCGGGGTGCTTTTGCGCGTCCAGCAGCACTTCCCTATTGACCGCGTTAAGCTGAAGCTGATGCCCGCCAAGGTCGATAAACGCCTTCACAAGGGCGGCAACCTTTCTTATCCCCTCGGGATTTCGGAAGGTGTTGTCGTGTATCTCCATAGTCAGAGGACCGCCGTTAATAATTTCGGTCATATCGTGCTTGGTGAAGGACTGAATACAAGAAAGAGGTCCCTGAAGCTTGGTATTCACCGCAGGCGAAAAGCTTGACGGGAAAGGTGCTTTCGCGTGTCTTCCGTCAGCGGTAGCTCCCACAACCGAGGCACTCCAAAGATACTCCATAGCGCTGCCTGTGCCTGGTCTTATCCTGCCGCCGTAATGGTTGGTCTTGCCCTTCAAAACCTCGGCGAAAATATCCATTATCAGGTCGGCATACCGATCCACGTAATCGTCGTTATTGCCCATCTTCGGGCAGGAGAGCAAATAATTGCGAAGCTCATTATATCCTTCAAAATCAGCTTCTATCGCCACCAAAAGCTCTTTGGCGGTATATTTTTTCTCCTCAAAGACCGCCATTTTCACCGCCGCAACGGCATCCGCAGCGTTGGCGATTCCCACACCATGAAGACCGAAATTATTGTATTTCGCTCCGCCATCGCTGACGTCAAGCCCGCGTTCGATGCAACCGTCAATAAAGACCGAAAGATAGGGCGACGGGTGCATCTTACCTCTATAAACAAAGTCGGCAACCCTGCCACACTCCTCGGCGACACACTCCTTGACCCTCTCAAGAAACTCGTCAAAATCGGCGCAATCGGCAAGATAGGTGTTGACCGCTTTCTCCACCGCCTTCGGGAAATTGACCTTCTCAATATTGGGCCAATCGCCGCCCACGCCCTCGGTGATATACTCCCAGCAAGCAGCAACAGTGTAGTTGCAGGCATCCTCATGCGAGTAACCCAGCTTTTCAAGTCCGGGGATAACTATATCGTCGTTGCAATACTGAGGGAAGCCAAGTCCCTTTTTCGTAAGCTCCGTAGCCGACTCAATTCGCGAGATCGGCGTTTTTTTATCAACTCGGAGGTTGATCTTCGGGTCTATAAGGCAAAGCTCCTTTGATGCCTCAAGACACATCTCGGAAAGACGGTTGAAGCGGTCACATCCCTCCGCGTCTCTGCCGCCAAGCACCATACTCTGTCCGTTATCGCCCTGCTGAACACCCGTGTAAAGGTCGGTATCAAGATTCAAGGAGATAAAGAAGTCCTCCAGCGTCTCGAAAAGCTCGTCCTCACTGACTCCTTTTTCAAGATCAGCCACAAAATATGGGTACGTATATTTATCAAAGCCGCCGAGAGTAACGTGATTATTTCGGTTGCAACGAAGAGTGAACTGCAAGAATTTCACGAAAACGCAAGCCTCGTAAAAGCTTGTTGCTCCAAGCCTTGGCACGCGGCAGAGCGCATTATACAATCTGTCAGCTCCCTGCTCTTTTGCATAATCGCGGTATCTGTCGGCAAAATCGAGGGCGGTCTCAACGCAAGAGAGCGCGCTTTTGTAAAAGGTGAGCTTGCTCTCCTCACAGTCCGCCATTTTTTCCTTGATCCTGCGGCAGATATCGTCCATACCCGTGGAGAGCACTCTGCCGTAATTTATCGTAACGTTTCCGGTTCCACCTGAACGGAGCTTTTTGCCGTCGTATTCGGCGTAAGGATAGCCCTTTACAGTGCGGTTGAAGCCGAAAATATCGTCTTCTATAAGGTGAGGCACCTCTTTTTCCAGCATAAAGCGTAAAAGATAAGCGTCACTTTCCATAATGCTCATTCCGTCAACCGCCGCACCTACGTTGAGGTCAAGCTGACGTCTGACACTTCTGTATTCCTTTGACTTCAAAAGATCATAGTGCTTCTTAACGCTCTCTGTCATAAAAAACCTCCGAAAACATACTACATTTTTACGGCTTCGATGCCGTATTCAGAGAATATCTCAAGTCCCATTCGAGGCTCGACACTTCCGTCAAAGCTTGGACAATAGTCCCTGCCCACAAGGGGATATTTCGCCCCCGCAAGCTTGTTATAGGGCAAAAGCTCGATGTATTTGACACCGTTTTTCATAAGAATATCGGCAATTCCACGAATATTCTCCTCTGAATCGGTCACACCGGGTATCATCGGAGTGCGAACGACGAATTCCTTTCCGCTTGCGGCAAGAGTGGCGAAATTTTTCAAAATAGACTGGTTTGAAACACCGATATATCGCTTGTGAAGATCATCTGAAGCAAGCTTCACGTCAAAAAGCATATAATCGCACGCGTCAAGCACTTTTTCAAAGACCTCGGGAGCTGCAAAACCGCAGGTCTGCACCGCGCGATTAACTTTTCCCTTTGTCAATTCAAGACATTTAAGCAAAAATTCGTGATTTGAGAGCGGCTCGCCGCCCGAAAAGGTGATTCCACCGCCACTTGCGTTCAAAATGGCAAAATTTTTGGATAACTTGTGGCAAAGCTCCTCCGCAGTATATTTTTTCGCCGCATATCGCAGAAGATTTTGCGGACAGCCCACAATACTGCTCTCTGTAAAGGCGACCTTGCCTTCAACCGTCTCGCCGCGGCGCAGACATTCTCCGCAGCCCAGGCAACCGTTGGTTGAGCGAACTATGGAGTTTGAAAAGCTCTGTCCCTCGGGGTTATGACACCATTCACAGCGCAATGGACAGCCCTTCAGAAAGACAGTCGTGCGGATTCCCGGTCCGTCAAAAACCGAGAATTCTTCTATTGAAAAAACCAATGCTTCCGTCATTTCGTCACCCCCTCCTATAATAATTCTATAATTATATCTTGACAAATACAAGTAATATGTTGTATAATTATAGCAAGAAATTGTCTTTTTGCTCGGAGGACTTATGAGAATTTTCCACCAGACCCACAATTCGCAAAGTAACTACAATTACAATATTTTCATATATGACAACGTAAGCTACACCCATCATTTCCATAAAAACTATGAAATCGCCTACGTTTTGTCGGGAAAGGCACTCTACTCTGTCAACGACAAGCAGCAGATTCTTGAAGAAGGCGAATTTTCGCTCTGCCTTTCAAATGAAATACATTCGGTAAAAAGTTTGGATAATTCAAAGATCTGGATAGGCGTCTTTTCCGAGGATTTCGTCCACGAATTCAAGAAGCAGATCGAGGGCAAGACCGGCTCGGATTTCAGATTTCGTTGCAGTGAGTCGGTGCGTGAATTTCTGCTTCAAAATCTTATTATAAATCAGCCCGACGACGTTCTGCTGATAAAATCCTGCCTCTATGCCCTCTGCTCCGAGTATCTCAAGAGCGTTGAGCTTGTGCCGAGAGACAACCGCCGCGGAGTTTTGATGTCGGACATCGCCGAATACGTGGAGCAAAACTACAAGAGAAACGTGACCTTAAAAGAACTTTCCACCTACCTGGGATACGATTATTGCTATCTTTCAAAGGCATTCAACCGCCTCTTTTCAATGCCCTTCAACGACTATATAAACACCTACCGCACCGACCACGCGATCTCGCTTCTTACCAACACCAACTTGACCGTTACCGAGATCACCTTTGAAAGCGGATTTCAAAGCATCCGCAGCTTCAATTACATTTTTAAAAAGCAAACAGGTCTCACCCCCGCCGAGTTTCGGAAGAAGGGTAAGCAGAGGTAAATTGCGATTTAGCGGTGAGGCGACTGCTAACGAAAGCCTCCCTCCGCGAGGGAGGGGGACCGCGAAGCGGTGGAAGGAGAACACGTGACAATGAAGTGAAAATTATTTCACCGCAACGCTTTCTCCCTCAGTCGCTAACGCGCCAGCCTTCGGCCCAGGTCGCAAGCATAGCTTGCTTCCCGCTTTGGCTAAAAATATGCCACAGGCATATTTTCTTAACGCGTCGCGCCCACCCGGAGGGAGCCTTACCGCGTAAATCTGCGCCGCCAAACATCCCGACAAATCAAAATTTGAAACACCAAAACGGGGGGAAAGCTCTGCGAGCTTTCCCCCCTGCTTTTTTATGTAATTAAATCAATCCCGTATTCACGAAGCTATACTTTTCGGTGAAGTAGCCGGTATTGAATCCGTTCCAGATGCAACGCTCCTTATAGAAGTGAGCAGGTGCAACACCGAGGAGCTCGCCGCCTACGTGGTGGTGAGGACCAAGAAGGTTACGGAGGTTGTTTACGATAGTCAGCTCAACGGTATTCTCGTCAACGGTGAGATACTCGGAGAGATCAATATCGTAGGGCGCCCACATAGAGGTGCAAACGTACTGTCCGTTGACCTTGATTCTGAGAGCATTGAAGCCGTTCTTTGCGAAGGAAAGCTTGTAGTCGGTGCTATCCAAGGTGAACTTCTTGGAAACCGTAAGCTCACCCGAGAAGAAGGTGTAGCCGTTCTGTTCAAGGTTCTTCAGCTCGATCTCAGCCGCAGGCTCAACAACGGTAAACTTGCCGTCGAAGAAGTAAGCATTGTTAGCGATAGGCTCAAAAACGCCCTCGGTCTTAACCGCGAAGTCACCCACGAGATACATAGCCTCGATCTCCATATCGTAAGTAAGCTTGTTCTTTTCAGACTCAAACATCTTACTCTTCTCTATGTTCTCATAGACCTCTTCGGACTGAGTGATGAGAGAGAGGAGCTCAATTACATTCTCGCCAACCTTCGCATACTTCTGAATGTCAAGCATGCGGAAGGAGGAATCACGGAAGAAGCCGCAATCGGTCTTATCGATCTCGATGCCGTTTACCTTAACCGTGAAGATCTCGGGAGTCTCGACTGCTACGAAGAGCTTGTCAGATACGTATTCAAGGTCGATCTTGAACGCGCAACGAACGTTGACGGGACGATGAAGCTCGGTAGTTCTGGGAACTACGTTAAGCACGTAGCCGTTCTCTTCCTGAAGCTCGCCGTCGAACCAGTAGTCGCACTTATCAAGGGTCACGGAGTTGAAGGTTGCGCTCTCGACAGTCCAGTTGCCTGTAATATCAAGGGAGGTAAGCTCCTTCTCTGCCTTCTTGGCAGAAGCGGGAGTGCCGTCGTCGATAACAACAAGGCTTCCGTATGCGGGGAAGGTGTATTCGCCGGAGAATTCAACCTTTTCACCGGTTGCGATGTCGATAGCGTAGCTACCCTTGGTGATAGTTGCCTTCTCTGCGCTATTATTGGAGTTCACGAAATAGTACATCTTGAAGTCACCATAGTCACGCCATGTGAAGGTGATCTTCTCGTTGTCGATGATTGTGTTAGCCTCAAGAGTTGCGATATCGGTAACGATCTTACCGCCGTTAGCGCGGAACTCGTCAAGCAGCTTCTGGGTGTTCTCCATGAAGCAGATATACTCGGGAAGAACAACGGTGGTATAAGTCTGGTTGCCGATGATCAGCTTGTTGCCCTCGACGCGACCGTGTCTCTCCATAAGGGTCTCGTCGCCCAGGTGGAAAGGAATATGCTTTGCTTCAAGAGCAAGGGTTGCGTTGATAAGAGACTGGTTGTAATACTTAATATCCTTGCCATCGGGCAGGGTGTTGTTTCCACAGTTGAAGGTGATCCAGCCCGAGGTCTGGTTGTGCATAAGCAGGGTGTCGAACTTAATCTCACCCTCGGCAAGAAGCATACCAACGCGGCTCATTGCGTCGTTGAATACCTTGTAGTCTGCCCACCAAGGCTGCTGAATGTACATTGCCGGAGGATAGTCTCTCTTACGGATACCTCTGTTGGAATATCCCTCGAGGTGCTGGCACATAAGGTTGATACCGCGAACCATCATCCACTCGTAGTTTCTCTTCAGCTCGTCGTGACCAACGTTGTGACCGCAGAGCGCGAAGGTCTCGGAAAGCACCTGCTTTCTACCAACCTGAGCGGCGGTGGAAGCTACCTGATGGTGAGTGAGGCAGGGATAGATATTTCTGCCGAGCCAGTCCATACCGGGGATGGTAAGGTACTCGTAGTGAGGCATGCAGGCACCATTGGAGATAAGCTGAGCCATAAGGGTCTCCTCAAGAACCAGGTGACCGGTAAACTTAAGGTTATGCTCGTTACACCAATCGAATATCTGCTTCATAAAGTTAGCCGAGAAAAGATCGGTGATAAGCTTCCAGAATTTGATCCTGACGGTCTGATAGTCGCCAAGCTCAAAGAAGAGACTGGGCAGAACGGCGCAAAGGTCCTCGCCGTATCTCTCACTGTACTTTTCGATAAGGGTCAGGCTCCACGGAATACCGTTTCTCGAGATCTGAGGCTCGTCGGTGAAAAAGCCGTCGAAGTTAGAGCCGTATCTCTCATAGTAGGGCTCATATATTTCGTTGATAAAGTCCTTGATAACAAAAGCGTCGAGAGTATCAACGTAGAAGGGGTTAACGTCGTAATAGAAGAAAAAATCTCCCGTGGTGCAGATATATCTGTGCTCCTCGATCTTGCTCTTATCGCCGTCAGCGGGCATAACGCGAAGATATTTCTGCCAATACTTCTCTCCCTTGCCGTTTACTTTACCGCCGCCAAAGCCGGAGGGCCAGCCGTTCTCGTCGTATGCCCAAGCGTGCATACCACGCTTATTGCACTCGTCGATGCAGGCTCCGATGTTCTCAAACCACTCCTCGCCCATATATTCGGTCTGAAGACCGCCGCGGGCGTGCATAAAGTATCCTCCGATACCAACTTCATCCATAAGTGCGGTCTGGCGAAGGGATTCGGGTACGTTTAATTTCTCATTCCATGACCAGAAGGGCACGGGACGGTACTTTTTGTCAATATTCTTGAAATCCATACTTTAAAACTCCTTTTCTCGGGGTTATTTTTTCTTTTAGAGACAAAGATTTTCACAAATTTTGCCATTCAATTAATTATATAATAAAACGAGGGCTTTGTCAATGACTTTTAGGCAATTTGTACACAAAAAAATCACCCGCAGCGACTGCCACGGGTGATAAATTATGTAAATACATCAAATATTACTGCGCTGCAGGAATCTGCATATCTTCAAAGGTAAGGTAAGGAATGTAAACGTCACCGTCAACACCCTGTGCGGTAGTGAAAGCGAAGATAATATCAACGGTCTTACCTGCAAGCTCGGAATAATCGCGAACGTCAACGATGTGGTTGAATCTTATACCGCTGACAGTTGCATCGGTATAAGTGCTGGCAAGAGTCGTGTCAATCGCATCGCCGCCGGGAGTAACAAGATTAAGACCTGCTCCGCTGAGAATGCCTGTTATGGGAGTCCAATCAAGAACTACGTTTCCGTCCTGATCAACAGCCATAAATGCCGCGCCGTCAGCTACGCTGGAGCCAACGTATCCTGCCCAACCGGTTATGCCGAACATTCCCGCAAAGCCGGTGGTAGAGCTGTAATCAATAGGATGAACGCCGTTTTCGGGACACTTATCCTTGCCCGCGCCAAGGGTAACCATAGTGCTTCCCATAATAGGAGGATTTTCTCCGTTTGCCTGGAACAGCACTACGTTTGTAGCATTGGTAACGTCGTTACCGTAAATAGCCTCGATAGAGGTGTAGAAGGTTGCGGCCTTGGTTTCAACGACCTCTCCGCACTTTTTACACTTGGATACGAGAACAGCAAGCTTGGTGGTATCGTCGCCATCGCTTCCGTAAGCAAATGCTCCGCCTACGTGCTGACATTCAACAACGGGAGGCTCTGTCTCCTCGGTAGTCTCTGTACCTTCGGTAGCTTCTGTACCTTCGGTAGCTTCTGTGCCATCGGTAGCTTCTGTGCCATCGGTAGTAGCTTCTGTGCCATCGGTATTCTCTACGTCAACGGTAGTTTCTGCGTTAACAGTAGTTTCCGCTTCATCGGTAATTTCTGTAACAACAGTAGTTTCATTGACGACAGTAGTTTCTTTTGCCTCGGTGGTTTCCTTAGCTTCAGTAGTTTCCTCAGCCTCAGTGGTCTCTTTGGCATCGGTAGTTTCCTTTGCCTCGGTGGTCTCTTTGGCATCGGTAGTTTCCTTTGCCTCGGTGGTTTCCTTGGCATCGGTAGTTTCCTTTGCCTCGGTGGTTTCCTTGTTACCTTTAGTCTCGGTGGTGCCGGCAGTTGTCTCGTTATTGTTATCGCCACATGCAAAGAGAGGCAAAACCATAACTAAAGAAAGCACAACCAGAAGAACTCTGACAAAGTTGGTGATTTTCATAAAAAATCCTCCTGAATTTTTAATAAAGCAGACTTTTATTCTGCATTTATCATAAATATATCACAAATTCAAACAAAAATCAATAGTTTTTTCACAAATATATACTTTTTTATGTGTTATTTTGTTTTCGCAACTCACTTCTTTATTGCAAGCTCCACTATTTTTGAACAAAGCTGACCGTAGCTCATTCCCGTTGCCGCCGCCATCTGAGGTAGAAGACTTGTGGGAGTCATACCGGGCAGAGTATTGGCTTCAAGACACCAAGGGTCACCGTTTTCGTCAACTATGTAGTCAAATCTCGAATATCCCGACAGCCTGAGTGCCTCAAACGCGCGACGTGTCTGCTCCTCAAGAGCCGTCTTTATCTCCTCGGAGATCGGTGCGGGGCAAATCTCCAGAGTCTTGCCAGCCTGATATTTATTTTTGTAATCATAGAATCCCTCGGTGGGAATGATCTCGATTGCGGGGAGCACCTCACCGTCAAGGATTCCCACGGTCAATTCTCTTCCCTCGATCTTCTTTTCCACAAGGATTTTATCCTCGTATTTCTCCGCCTCGGCAAGGGCTATTTCAAGTCCCGCGCGGTCGTCAACTATAGAAATACCAACACTTGAACCGCAAGAGCAAGGCTTGACTACACAAGGATAACCGATCTTCTCTTCGATCTCGGCAATGCTGCCATCCTTGGCAGAAAAATAGAGCCACTCTGGAGTTCTGACACCAGCTCCCACGAACATTTTCTTGGAAATGTCCTTATCCATCGCCAAAAGACTTCCCACGTAACCTGAGCCTGTGTATTTTATGCCGTAATTGTCAAGAGTTGCCTGAAGCTGACCGTTCTCGCCCATAGCACCATGGAGAGCCAAAAACACAACGTCCGCCGCGCGGCAGAGCTCGATTATTCCGTTACCGATAAGAGCTTCTCCATTGCCGCTCTTTTCCTTGAGCGCGGCGAGATCAGGAACGTCGTGCTCAACCTTATATATAGGCTTCGGCTCGCGGTTGAATGGTGTTTTTTCGTTCAAATCTTTATCCCTGATGCCAAGATAAACGTCGGCTAAGCATACGTTGTGCCCTTCGCCGATAAGAGCGTTGGCTATAAGAGATCCCGATGTCAATGATACGTCTCTTTCGGGGGAATATCCTCCCGCTAATACAGCTATGTTCATATGTGTTTCTCCAAATTAGATTTATATTGACTGTTTAAATTCAAATTTTGATTTGTCGGGGACGCGTGCCTCCGGCGGGTCGCTTTTTGAAAAAAAGCTCCGCAAAAACTTTCAAAATTTTTGGGCGCTCTAGTATGTGACCTGTTTTCAGCAAGCTGAAAACGGATTTTTCACTTCGCCTTCGGCTCGTTAAAAAAATCCCTCACGCTCGTATCTTGGTTGAAATGGTGTTAAACCCAGCCAAAGTGTTTATTCTAAAGCAAAATTCAACTAAGTCTAAATATGCA
>JAZKYL010000046.1:0-2528 GCA_045612105.1 Eubacteriales bacterium | reverse complement strand
ACTTTGATTCAAATCAATACGGGTTCAAAGGACAACATTGGTGTAATTTAAACCTTTTTTCAGGGAAGTTTTTTGACACACTTTTTTTCAAAAAAGTGTGCCGCCGGAGGCATCGCATCTCCCCGCTAAATTGCAATTTATTCGCCAAGGAGCATATCGCCCTTTTTGATCCATCCAAGCTTACGCATGATCTCGCTGAAAAGAAGCGAGAGACACGCGGGGAGAACGATGCAAACGAGCACGAGTCCGACCCACATCAAGGGCGACCACTCGGTGCCGTCGATAACACCGATAGGACCAACAAGCCCACATGTTCCCATTCCTGCCGCCACACCCGAGCACTTCAGCTTAAAGACCATTGTCGAAAGAGGTCCGGTGATAGCCGCCGCCAGTGTGGGAGGAATCCAAATGAGGGGATTTTTGCAGATATTACCCATTTGGAGCATCGACGTGCCAAGTCCTTGTGAGATAATACCTCCCCACTTATTCTCTCTGAAGCTTGAGACCGCAAATCCAACCATCTGCGCGCAGCAACCCGCAACCGCCGCGCCGCCTGCCAGGAGAAATCCCTCGCTTGTGCCGCTTGCCACCGCCGCTTCAAGAGCCGATGCCGAGAAGATCATAGCGCAGATCGCCGCGCTTGAGATGGGCAGTGTCAGTATAATTCCCACTACTACGGAGACCACGATACCCATAATGAGGGGCTGGAAGGTGGTTGCCGTGGCGATAAATACTCCGAGATAATACATTACGTAGGCTATGGGTGCGCAGAAAATAAAGCTTGCTATAAATCCGACGAGCAGAGTTACCACGGGAGTGACGAGGATATCAACCTTGGTCTTTTTCGACACAAGCATACCGATCTCGCTTGCCACTATGACCGCAAAAAACGCGCCTGCGGGGCCCGCGCTGTAAAATATTCCATCGCCCGTGCCTACCGTTGCCGCCCAAGAGGTAATTGCGCCGCCGCTAATGACTGCTCCCATGGCGTTTGACATCGCTCCAACCGCCGCGCAGGAGAACATAACCAAGGGGTGAGCTCCCAATTTGTGAGCTATCGCCACACCTATTGCCATTCCCGTTGCCGCTTTGGCATAATTTGCGACAGTGTTGAAGATATCGGCGAGCCAATCCACGGGAATATACTTGCCCACCGTACCGAAGATCGTACCGATCAGCAATGAGGCGAAAAGTCCAAGAGCCATAGCGCCCATGGCATCGATAAAGTAACGGTTCAGATACTTTTTCAGAGTTTTCATAAAAAAATCCTTTCTTTGTCTATACATCTGTTTACATACAGTATATCACATTTGAAAGGGTGTTACAAGATAAAAAACCGACAAAAAAACAGTGATTTTTGACAAAATTTTATGTAAAATTTCGTCGAATTAGCCAAAAACAGGAGAGCTGCCGTTAATCGACAGCCCTCCCGGGAATAGATCTTATAAATTCACGTTACGCAGACTTTTTCATCGGGCGCAGAGTCTTGGGATCTAGCGCGGCGCAGACGATGACGGCAAAAATGCCTGTAAGAATCGCGTTTGGCAGCATATAGGACGAGTTATAGATCAAGGAATAGAGCCAAACGTTCATACCTTCGGGCGCATAGGAGCCCCAAAGGATAACTCCCGACAAAAAGCTTGAAACAAAGCGGATAAGGCAGACTACGACCGCTCCAACGCAATAGCCGATGATTCTCTTTTTGCCGAAAGGCTTTGCGAAAAGCTCGGCTGTGCCGACGACGGCGAATGCGACGAGGTAGTCAAGCACTATGCAAAGCACAAGTGCCCACCAGGTGCCTGCGGGGGGGATACAGAAGCCCAACAGCATCTGAAGTAGAGAGTAGACAAAGCCCGCTCCAATTCCCCAAGTCGCTCCGTTGCGGTAGGAATAGTAGATTATCGGAAGCATACTAATGGTTATAGTGCCTCCGAAGGGTAAAAGCGCAGACACTCCCGAGATGGCATTGAGCCATACGCAGAGCATCTCAAGCACGAAAGCAAGGGCTAACGACAGCGCGCCCTCGGTGATACAAAGGATCCTTTTTTTCGTTTGCGATCTCATAAACAAACTCCTTTCAAATAAAAAAATTCATCCGCACGAAAATCACGGTGGGATGAATTCTTTGAAAGGAGGGTGACGTCTTCCCTCTCTCACGTCTATTTCATCAAAATCTTCCTACGCCGGTATTATCCGTATCAGGTGCAAGGGTTCGGAACACTCCGTCTCAGCCTTTTCGTTTTGCGCGCAAACTTAAAACTTTTCGGCACCCCTGATTTTTATGCGAATTGTAATTGGTCGATCTCAACCAATATAAGGATTATATCACAGTTTTCGGGCGTTGTCAAGAATTTTTGGAAAATTTATAAATTGCAATTTATCGGGGAGGACGCGGGGGGCGCGGTTTTCCACCTTTTTTGAGAAAAACCTACGCAGATTGTAAACAATCTGCTGTTGCGAGTTTTCTTCGAAAACGTCGAGGTGGAGCCAAAAAACTTCCCTAAAAAGGATGAAAATTTCACCAATAT